>CAXXSM010000092.1:0-169403 GCA_963663405.2 bacterium
AAATGTTTGAAATCGAAACAATCGGCATCAAACCCGGTGAGCGAATCCAAGACAATCGAGCCAACTACACGGGGAAATATCAAGGAAAAGAAGCAACATCTAAAGAGGACAAATAAAACGTATCACATCACTCCGGCCGCTTAGAAAATGCATTGGATAAAAAATAAACCGGAATCCCCGCGAAGACAATGAGAAATCCTACCACTGATGACCTTCCAGCGTAATTCAATCCACTGTATACCATACCTGCGCAGTAAATGATAAAAATCAGAGGAACAATTGGATACAGATGAACCCGGTACGGGCGATCAACATCGCGGTCTTTATACCGAAGCAGAATCAACGCCACGGCGGTCATCAAACAGAACGTCCAATGGGCGGGCGTCGTGTACATGACCAAATCTTCAAATTTCCCGCTGCAGATTAGAATACAGATCACGATTCCCTGCGCGATCAACGCGTATGTAGGGGTGCTCAATCGTTCGTTCCATTTTCCCATCATAGCGAACGGCGCGTGCTGCGTCCCCAACGCGTAGCCAATCCGGGCGGTTGTCAGGATATACCCGTTCACTGCGCCCAATGCCGATACAACTACCAATGCGCTGACCAGCCGCGCGCCAACAGGCCCGAACCATAACGATAACACATCCGACGCCGCCGCCTCCGATTCCGAAAGGCCTTTCGCGCCTAGAGTCCACAGAAACGCGGCGTTGATCGCCACATAGATCAGAGTCACGGCAAAAATACCAATCACAAGCGAGCGCAGGATGTTCTTCTCGCGAGATCGCACCTCCGCCGCGATATACGCGCATTCGTTCCATCCCCCATACGTGAATTCAACAAAGATCAAAGCTATAAAAAAGGTACCGATCCCGATTTCTCTAACTAACGGTTCCGCATTGGTTTCCGGTGATCGCCAAAACAGAGCTACCGCGGTGATTCCAACCAGGCCAAGAACTTTCGCCGAGGTAAGAATATTCTGCGTCGTTTTCCCTTCCCGGATTCCCAGACAATTGATGATCGTGCACCCGATCACGGCGACAAGCGCGTAGACCAGCTGTGAGTGTGGAAACGCATATAATTCCGAAGCATACGCCGCCGCCACATAAGCGATCGCGGCGATCGATCCCGTTTGAATAACCAATAATTTCGACCATGCGAAAAGAAAACCCGCCCAGGAACCATACGCTCGATTCAAATACCAATAATCCCCCCCCGCTCGTGGATACGTCGTCGCCAACTCAGCATAACAGAGCGATCCCACCAGCGCGAGCGCTCCCCCAAAAACCAGACGAACAGAATCAGCCAGGGAGATCCCAGCATATTCGCGATCATCGGCGGCGTCATAAAAATCCCACTGCCGACGATCACCCCCACAATGATGCACACCACATCGAACAATCCCAGTGTGCCCTTCAAGCGGAATGGATTGGATTCATTTTGATTTGTCATCGATTGGTTCAACTCCAGCGGCAACCAAGTGAACGTCTTTTGATAGTTCCTGTTTCAAGATATTCAAGGATTTCGCGGGCGGTATCCGGGAAAAGAACGAGGTGAGGTAAATCTTCAATGTGATGCCACTGCAGATCGCAGAGAATCGCTTCCTCCCCCAACTGAATCTCCCCTCCTTGAATTGAGCCTTCAAAATAATAATTAATCACATGCCGGTGTTGATCGGGTGGAATCGATTCCAACACAAACAACAGATCGCCAAGCCGCACATCAAGCCCGGTCTCTTCCTTTAATTCCCGGACACCCGTCTGCTCCAGAGTTTCCCCAAATTCCACCCCGCCACCCGGCAGCAGCCAATATTGTCTACCCTCTTTTTGATGTTTGATCAGAAGGATTTTCCCTTCTTCCACGATCACGGCCGCGACACGATTTCGAATTTGTTTCTCACTCATGTTATCCTCTCTGCGGAACGCCCGAAATCAGCAGCGGATTAAATCCAGCAAGCGCGATTTAAAGGATCTTCTTTCCGCATCTCTCCGATCGGCGTTCGTTCATGCTAGTCTATCACGGAGCCATCACGGACCAAGGCGCCAAGACACAAGTGGATTACAATGAAAGAGAGATCCTCATGATGCGAGCGATTTTATATCTGACCCTTGCCCTCAGTAATGGAACAGAACAACCAATCGATTTAAACGAATTATTCAGCAGTGGAACGGCGGCGTTTGTCCTATATAATCCAAGCAATAACACAACGATCCGCTATAATGAAGAACGCTGCCAGGAGCGGTTCAGCCCCTTTTCCACCTACAAAATCCCCCACACAGCGATCGCCCTTGAAACCGGCGTAGTCCGTGACGTGGACGCGATCGTCAAATGGGATTCTGAAAAATATCCCCCCCAAGAATGGCCGAACTACATCCAAGACAAATGGGGCCGCGATCACAGCCTCCGCACGGCTCTAAAAAATTCCGTTATCTGGTTCTATAAAGAACTCGCCGGGAAAATCGGCGAAGAACGAATGAAAGAATATCTGCAGCGGTTCGATTATGGAAACCAGGACATCTCCAGTGGGATCAACAATTTCTGGTTAGGCGGTTCTCTTCAGATATCCGCAGAGGAACAGATTGAATTTCTCCGTAAATTTTACACGGAAGAATTCCCGTTATCGAAATCAACCTATACCCTTCTCAAAGAAATGTTGGTCGTAGACGAAGGCGATTCCTACCGGTTAAGCGCCAAAACCGGTGGTGGAACAATTGGCGGCAAGAGAGCCATCGGCTGGTATGTGGGCTACGTGGAAAGTAAAGGAAACGTATACTACTTCGCGTTTAACATGGAAGGCCCCTCCCTTGGATCTCTCCTCAAAAAACGGATCATCATCACACGAAATATTCTCACACGCTTAGGAATTCTGCCGGATGAGAAATAGCGTATGAAAAACTTTTATGAGATAATCAGGGAGATAATAAATTCACTAAAATGGCCGGGGGGGAAGCGCGGTCTTCTTTCGGTAAGGATTCATCATTTTCCCAATCCCAGCGGTATCGGCGCCCTGCCAGCGGATCAAAGTCCCCGTTTCGCTGGTGAATCCACGGACGTCCATATGCACGTAGGGGCTTTGCGCGTATTCACCCCGCTCCCAGTAATCGTGATGGATATAATATCCCGCGCCGCCCACACGATCGCTTCCCTCATCCCGCAGACGGCGATCCAACCGGTCCACGTATTCTTTTAACCGGATCGCGTCGGCTACGGTGATTTGTCCATCGCCGTTTAGATCATCCATCACCAGATCGTTGTCTTCATCGACAATGAAATCGACCGCCCTGCCATACATATGCGTGGAGAACGGTTCCTTCAGCGACATATCACCATCGCTCTTAAACGAGCCAATATTATACGCCGGGCTGCGGTAGCCATAGATTATATTAAATTTAGAGATCGTGTGTCCATCCGCTTCCATGAGTTGTTCCAGCGCATCCAGTTTTTCAAGAATGTATGGGTGGATCGCGATGTAACGTGGATACTCCAAATCCATGAACCGGGGATCGAGATCGAAATCTCCGAGGGTATACTCTTTATAGATTTTCAGTTTATAGGTTTCCGGCGTTACTTTAAAGAAATACTTCGGCGGCATGTACTTGTCCGCATGGTTGCGGATGCGAGCCGCGCTACTCTTATTGATTTTCCGTAAGTCGGTAGGATCGGTAGGATCGGGATACAATCCGACAGGAAAACCCTCCACCAATCCATCATCGATGGAATCCACTTTCAACGGAATCAAGCAGTCCAATTGAAGATTGTAACGGTAAACAATCTCCGATTGACGGGGCGAAAAAATACTATTTCTCACCGGAGGAAGCAAGCGGATTCGTCCCGAAACCTGAATACGCCCCAGGCCAGGGCTTGGATCGAGCCAAACGCAGCGTTCTCCTTTTTCTTCCACTTGGCCTGAACTGACAGTCCACTCGGTCTCCGCTGGGGCGGGGATATAGCCTTCCGGCGGATCCGGGATCGAAGCGGTCTTCACCTGGAACGTAAGAGGCCGATCCAACGAGGGAATCCACTGTACGGAACCTTTATACGAAGAGAAGGAACAGACAAGAGAAGCTTCAATCTCCCGTTCCTCCATCCCAACAGAGGAACTGGTATACTGAGTAAAGGCATATAAAGAAACACCGGCAATAAATACAATGATGAGAATAACTAGAGAAAACGCCTGTTTCAATTCCTTGACCTCAACCAACGGAGACGATAGGATCGTCCAAAAATAGAAAGCGCATGTTACAATACATCATACCCCAGATAAAAAAACACGCAACATAATATCAGACGTTTCTGCGGAACGCTAAATTCAGGTACTATTATCGATGCCTTGGGATTCTATTGAATGTCATCCAACCACACGCGAAACGATCGTCAGCATCCTCTCGCAGGGCCGGTTTCGAGGAACGTTTCTTCTTTACGGGCCGCCCGGCGCCGGACAAGCGTCCGTAGCGCGGGCGATCGCGAAAAGCCTTGTCTGCCAAGAACGCGAAGCGGATTTCTGCGGGCAATGCCGTCTCTGCAAGGGTGTTGAAGAACATACCTACGCGGATGTGTTCGAACTCTATCCCTGGGAAGACTGGTCTAAACCCGAACGCAAGGGACAGGACTATTCCGTCGATCATATCCGCGAAATGCAAAAACAGGCGCAGATCCAACCCTACCAGGGAGACCACCGCATTTTCATCCTTCATGAAGCGCACCGGCTCAACTTAGCTTCGGCCAACTGCCTGCTTAAGATTCTCGAAGAACCGAATACTCATACCATCTTTTTACTCGTAACGGATAACCACGCAAGCCTGTTGCCGACGATCCTTTCCCGCTGTCAGAAGATCCGTCTCGCGCCCCTGCCGATTGGCGGCCTGAGCCAGCGGTTGGCTGAAGACCGGCCAAAGGACGAAGCGGAAACTCTCGCCCGTGCCGCCGGGGGACTGCCCGAACAGGCGCAGTATCTAATTGAAAGTGATTATCTGCGGCGCCGGGATGAAATCATGGAGATTGTCGAGCGCGTTCGAAAAGAAGAATCCTATATTGGGGAAGCGGTCAATGGATTGGCGGGGAAAAAAGACTCCCTCAGGGAGATTTTTAAAATTCTCCTAAGTCTTTTGCGGGATGGCTCTCTCGCGGCGTCTGGAATGACCGGCCCCTACCTAAACGCCGACCGGAAAAATGAAATCGAACGAATTTGGAGCGGAGATCAGGCGGAAACCATCGTGGCGGGATTTGAGAAAACATTGGACGCGATTGAAGGCCTCGACCGCAACCTCAATCCCAGCCTGCTGTTGACAGACCTTTTTCTGGCCCTGCGCGCTGGGGGGTAATTCATTAAATTTGAATAATTTAATGAATTACCCATATCTGTTAACGATCCTATCGACTATTGTCCCTATTCAAGCCGTTTATTGCGTCTTCTTCCGGGGACCGGTTTGGATAATATCACCTGGGCTATCGAATCCTTTTTCAGGCCGGAACACTTTATCGATGAACGCTTGAACCCCAGCTCCTTTGGACGCGCGCTCGTCGAAATCCTCTTTCCCATCCGGCCCGTTTGAGATAAGTATGTAGGTTTTTCCATCGCTGAAATAGCGGTACGGTTTCTTTTCCGGGTCGAAAGGATCGATGGGGAACGACGAAATATATGAAACGGGTGAATTCAGTTTAACAACGCGCTCTCCGATTTTCAGACCAGCCTTATCAATCGTCCGCCCATCATCCAGTGGCACGGGATATTGATTGTTATCGATAAAGAAGCTTTCTAAAGCGTTTTCAAGCTGGCGCAATTCAGTTTTTACACGATTATAATTGGAACGCGTCGAACCGGCGCCGGCTGTGCTCTCCGGGGCGCTGGAATCGCTTTTCGGGGCGGTTGATTTTGAACTGGATGATACAGAGGGGGCTTTCTTCTCCAAAAAAGAATTTGGTTTCGTTTTGCTGTGTTCCATAATCCCGCTCATCTTCATCGTGAAAGCCATCGCTTGTTTTTGAGGTCCCATCTCCCCCATATCCATCATGATAGACGCTGTCATGGATGAAGATGTTTGAACTTTGGTTTCTAAATTTAAATGCGCGGTTACTTTGGTATTCATCCGCATTTCTTTCATTTCCATAGCGGCGCCGGCCATTGGAGCCATTCCTCCCCCCATGGCTTGTGGATCAATCTTGATATCCTTCAAATTTACGCTGGTTTGATTCGAGACAACAGCGACTTTTTCACCATTAATCAACAACACATCTTCCAACGTTGAAACAGAATACGCATAAGCTGGCTCTTTCTGTTCCGGGAGAGGAATCTCAATCTGCTCTTGCCATGAATCCCCCACGGCGACTTTCTGTTTGGGCAATTTCGTAAAAAAGAAAGCGCCAAAATTATTCGCGTTCATCCCCGGCGAGCTCATCATGGATAGATTCTTTAACGGATCCATGTCAATCTCCCCAAGGGTATTCGTTTCAAAAACAAGATTCTCCAGTTGAGCGCGCGCGGTCGCCGGCAATTTGGAGAGATCAATCGTTTCCTTGCGATTCGCCATTTGCGAGTTGATTTCTAATTGGTCAATCTCCAGTTTAATGGAGGCGTCGCCACTGGAATCAGCTTTTTGTGTATTCAACTTTAAAATCGCATCCAAGGTGAAGTCCATCGGCATGTTTAACGCCCCCATCTTGACCTGTACATTGATCGAGGCGTTCGCGGTTTGGTACTGGGTTTCACCCTGGGTGAATTGATGCCGGAGAAGATAGGTCTCACCAGGAGCGCTGACACTATCGGGGGTAGAAGTCAAGTTCTGTTTCCGCCGTAGATAATCCTGATAGAGTTGATTCGAAGGGCCGTATTTTTCGATAAACTCTTTGTCCTTCACTGGAGTCCGGTCAACGATCTCAATCGTGTCCAGGCTGCGGATCAGCACAGAGTCTTGCGTCATAATGGTGACGGATTGTTCGTCTTCTTCGAGAATCGCGCCCGACATCTTAGCGTATTTTTCCGGGATGTTTTTCAGGCGGAATTCAGTGGCAAACGCCGGTCCACCGATCGAAATAGCAAGGATCAGTCCCGCGGCGAAAAGAATTGGCAAACGTCTCATGAATGGGTTTCCTTCCTTGTGGGATTGCAATCAAATGGTGATACTCTTTCCAACAACGCCATCGTATCATGGTTAGACTTTCAAGCAATCCTCAGCCTTCATTTTTATTCGTCTGCAAATAAAGTCCTCTCATCATCCTAATTTCCACCAGAGCGCGGAATCATCTTCCCTTGTAAAATCCACTCACTCACGCTAAATTACCTTTTCTATATTGATAACGCTTAAACTGAAGGTATTAGGCGGGCGCAACTCATGCGATTAAGCGCATCTCAATGACAGCATTCCGCCGTGAAAGCTAAAAGAAAGCAACCGGTAAAGGACAAATGGATTATCGCAGCACATTGAACCTTCCTTCAACCCCGTTCCCCATGCGCGCCAATCTTCCGAAGCGCGAACCTGAAATTCTCAAGGAATGGGAAGAGTCGGCGATTTATCATAAAATTCGGTCGGCGCGGGAAGCGAAAAGCGCGTTTGTCCTGCATGACGGCCCTCCCTACGCGAATGGCGCGATCCACCTGGGCACTGGATTGAACAAGATTTTGAAGGACATGATCAACAAGTCCAAACTCTTGCTGGGGAAAAATATCCACTACCGGCCTGGTTGGGACTGTCACGGGCTTCCCATTGAACTCAACGTGACGAAAAACTTATCGGAAGAAGAGAAAGAATCCATCGACACGATTGAACTGCGCCGCCGTTGCCGGAATTTCGCCCTCAAATTCGTCGATAAGCACCGAAAAAGTTTCAAACGGTTGGGCGTGATCGGCGATTGGGAACGGCCCTATCTAACCTTGTCCACGGAATACGAAGGCGAAGAACTGCGCCAATTCGCTGCGCTCGTACGCAATGGATACGTCTATCAGGGGATGAAGCCGATTTACTGGTGTCCATCCTGCGTGACCGCGCTGGCGGAAGCCGAGGTGGAATACGAAGAACACACCTCCCCTTCCATCTACGTCCGATTCGCTCTTACGGAAGAGTCAAAAAAACAGCTTATTGCTCAGGCGCCCGAAATCGACGGCCGGCCCATACACGTCGTGATTTGGACGACAACACCTTGGACGCTCCCTGCGAACCGAGCTGTTTGCCTGCATCCCAATTTTGTCTATACGTTAGTACCAACGCCTAACGAATACTTATTAATCGCTAAAGATCTTTCCGAGCGGTTTATATCCGAGACCAATATTAAGAAAGCCGGGAATCTGATCGGCTCCTTTACGGGCAAAGAACTCGAAGATCTTAAGATTCATATCAAACCGCCTCTTGATGAGTTGGAAGTCCCCTTGATCTGCGGACGGCACGTTACGCTTGAACAAGGCACGGGCGCGGTGCACACCGCCCCCGGCCACGGCCATGAGGATTATCTCGCCGCGTTGGATTACAATCTCGAGATATTCGCCCCGGTCGATAAACATGGTTGTTTTACAGACGCCTCCCCCGTTTGTCATGGCATGAAAGTGGATGAAGCGAATCCAGTCATTATCAAGATGCTGCATGACAAAGGGCTTCTGATTCACAAGGAAAATTACCTGCACTCCTATCCATTCTGTTGGCGCTGTAAAAAACCGATCGTATTCCGCGCGACCCGGCAATGGTTCACCTCACTCGAAAAAGACGATCTCCGGGACCGGCTATTGCAGGCGATTGACGAAGTGGCCTGGATTCCCTCCTGGGGACGGCAGCGGATTCGCTCGATGGTGGAAAACCGGCAGGAATGGTGCATCTCCCGCCAGCGCGCTTGGGGGGTTCCCATCCCGGCGTTTTATATCGGTGAGTCCGAAGAAGGTATCCTGAACGCTGATTTTATTGACGAATTAGCGGAAATCGTATCCAAAAAAGGAACCAATTTCTGGTTCCATGCGATGGAAGATCCCTCCCTGCTGGAACAGTTCACCACTCTCAAGAGGCTGCTGCCAGAAGGAGCTCAATTGACCGATGTGCGATTGGAGAAAGATATTCTGGATGTTTGGTTTGATTCCGGTGTCAGCCACCATTCCGTGATGGCGCTGGAAGAAAACATCTATCCCGTCGACATGTATCTGGAAGGAAGCGACCAGCATCGGGGATGGTTTCAATCCTCCTTAGTAACCGCCGTCGGAGCGGGTAAGGTCCCTCCTTACAAAGCTGTCTTAACACACGGTTTTACAGTCGATGAAAAAGGGCGGAAGCTCTCCAAAAGCCTAGGGAACTTCGTCGTCCTGGACGACCTTATCAAACAGACCGGCGCGGATGTCATCCGCCTTTGGGTCGCCGCCGAAGACTTCCGGGGCGATATGACGTTTTCCAATGAAATTCTTTCACGGATCACCGAATCCTACCGCCGGATGCGTAACACAGTCCGCTTTTTATTAGGCAATATTTACGATTTTTCGCCATCAGAAAGCGTGCCCGAATCGGAACGGCTCTCGTTAGACCAATGGATTCTAAACCGGTGGCGTCAATGCAAAAAACGAATCATCAAAGCGTTCAATCATTATGATTTCCACCGGGTGTTCTACGATCTCAATAACTTTTGCAGCGTAGATCTTAGCGCGCTCTATTTGGATATCGCCAAGGACCGTCTCTATGTTTCCCAGAAAGACGGCCTCGAACGGAAATCCTGTCAGTCCTCATTGGTGGAGATCGCGATAGAACTAACCGCAGTGGTCGCTCCAATTCTCTCCTTCACAGGGGAAGAGATCTGGACACAATTGCGCGAACTCGGATTGACCTCCGAAGAGAGCGTTTTCCTCTATGAATTGAACCAGAAGATTCCTCCTATTGATGAAGAACTGATGGAACGATGGGATAAAATCTTCATGGCGCGGGGCGAAATCGTCAAAGCGATTGAGCTTCTCCGAAAAGAAGGCTCGATCGGCCATTCCCTGGATTGTTCCGTCACCGTAGAACCGCCGGATGAGAAATGGCGCACTCTCTTCGACGAAGCGATTCAGGCAAAACGGGGTGATCATCCTCTCAGTATTTTTATTGTCTCTGAATTTCAAACGGGTTCAATCCAGAATGGGGATAACGTGTACGAGAGTTCTCTCGTACCAGGCATGAAAATCCACGTTTCTAAGGCGCCGGGCAACAAATGTCCCCGCTGCTGGCATTTCGACAAAACCGTCAGCGAAAACGGCGATGAGGTCTGCCCGCGCTGTAATGACGTGATCGGATAGCCCCATTGACAGGCAGGAAAGTATGAACAAAAAAGATCTAGAGCGATTTGATAAAATATTGCGCAAAGAGCAAAACCGGGTCACCAAAGAAATGGAGACCCTGGAAAGCGCCAATAATTCCACCGAATGGAAAGGCAATTCCAACTACGGCATTCACATGGCGGAAGCGGGAAGCGAAGAAGAGGAACTGGAAAAAAACCTTTTCTTTTTGAGCCGCGAAGGTGATATTTTATCTCTCATAGACGAAGCCCTAAATAAAATCAAGAACGGCGAATTTGGGATTTGTGAACAATGTGGAGGAATGATTCCCAAAGGACGCCTAATCGCGAAACCGTTCGCTAAATATTGCATCGATTGCCGGAAAGCGAAAGAACTTACTGGAACAAAATAACTTTCCAATTCAGTGGTGAAATATCAGGAAAGGCAGCTGTTTAGAATCATTCCCGGTGGGTCGATAAAGCGTGACCCACCCTATCACGACTCATTTTCATTTGTTCGTTTTGATCATAACCGACGGTGATATGTATGGAGGCGCCAATCACTCCCCTACTCCCACAAAAGCATCCACGTTTCACATCTGAAGACCTTCTTTGGATTTCCGGAATCGCTCTGATCGTTTTTATTCTTGATCTTCTCACTAAAATATGGGCGGTCTCGGCCCTGCGAAGCGCTCCTCCCATCGATATCATCCCTGGATTTCTCCGCCTCGCCTATGGAGAGAACACGGGCATCGCATTCGGACTTTTCCAAAACCAAGGATACATTCTTCACATTCTCACCCCCCTCGCGTTTATCGCCTTGATTGTCATCGTCTACAAACAATTCGCCCAAATGGAAATGGGACTTGTATACCGGTTGATTTTCGGTTTGCTCTTCGGCGGCGCGATGGGAAATATCTTGAACCGGTTATATTGCGGTTACGTCATCGACTTTATTGACGCGTATATCGGCTCCTATCAGTGGCCGACGTTCAATCTCGCCGATTCCGCATTAACGGTGGGTGAAGTGATTTTAGTCTATCAATTACTATTCCGCCGGGAATTTTCAAGCGCGGTCCCTGAAACGGAGAACACGTCCACATCCCTCGAAACAAAGGCGCCCCCTCCCCAAGAAACACATAGCCATTCGCAATCAGAATGATTCTATTCTCTTATGACAGGAATACGCCAAACACACTTCTTATTCCTTCCTCATCAAGATATAGTATGAACGGTCAATCATTCCGCAGGCGCTATTTGACCTGTGGCGTTCACAGAATGGCAAATCCCAAACGGATTATCCAATCACTATGTATCCAATCTTAATTGATATCAATGGATTTCAAATCACAACCTATGGTTTGATGGTCGCGATCGCGTTCGCCACTCTTTGGTTATGTGTGGTTTCCCGCGGTCAGAAACTGGGTTATTCCCAAGAATTCCTTCAGAACCTGATTACCCTGAACGTCATCGCGGCGTTTGTCTTCGCGCGTCTACTTTACATTATCACCGTGTGGGATGAATTTACACACAATCCTTGGAGCATCATTTTTTCACGGGATGGATACGTTTTTTACGGTGGTTTCATTGGAGCGATCCTCATTTTAATTTGGTATACGCGCCGCCGGAAACTGAGTGTGGCAGGGATCTTGGATCTCTTCGCCCCCTTTGTGGCGCTCGCGCAGGGGATCGGACGGATCGGTTGTTTTCTGTTTGGCTGTTGTTATGGCGCGGAATGTCATTTGCCGTGGGCGGTTCAATTCCCAGAAGGCTCCCCCGCGTCGTATCATTTTGGCGTTGATCACTGGGTTCATCCCTCACAAATCTATCATTCCCTCTTCAATTTCATTCATTTCGGGATTTTGATCGCGATACGAAAACGGCAGACTTTTCGCGGACAGATCGCAGCGTCGTATTTTATGATTTACAGTGTAGGACGTTTTTTGATTGAATTTACTCGCGGGGATTACCGAGGATTCTTAGGGCCGTTTTCCACCTCGCAGATCATTTCCTTCCTGATCTTCACTGGCGGATTAATTTTATACATCCAACTGCGCCGCGCCGCCCTTTCTCCAGAAACAATTCAAGATCCGGCGCCGACTGAAGCGGAATAATAGAACACGGATAATTAATCCACCTTCGGCGTGAACGCAATCGACAGTTGCATCGGATACGCGCACGTGCAGCCGGAACTAGACTCCGGCAGAAGAATCAGTCCCCCCGCCGGGATGATATTAATCCAACAGCCGGGACGGTTGACCAAGGTTAATGGCGATCCGTTCTCATTTCCTTCATGAATTTCATACATGCGCGGATTGCCGCCGCGTCCAAAGAGATACGACGCGCAGGCGGACAAACCCCCACATCCGTGCCCTCCTCGGTCCAATTGATACGTCCCTTTTTCACCGGTAAACAGATCGTATTCATAGGGCCGGGAAATGATTTTCGATCCGATAATCACCGGATGCTGCCATTGTTCACCGTGGGAGCCGCCGATCTGTTGTCCGATATAGTTCGTTTTCCATTTAAATTGTCCCGTTTCGGATTCAAACGCGAACAAACCATAGCGCACATTTTTATCCACGTTATACGTTCCCACAGTAAGCAAGGTCTTTTCCGCGTAGCTCAAGAACATGATATGTTCGAAGGGAAAGTGATAGGGCTGTTCCCAAAGTTTATTCCCGCTTTTCAGATCCAGCGCGACCAGATAAGTCTCCCCCCCGCAAAACTGATGAGCGGATATACGGCCATCTTGATCGTTCATAGTGGTCTCGTTGCGGCTTTCGACGCAGTAGATCCGGCCATCCCCAATAGCGATCGTATTATTGAAGATGGCGCCATTTTGGTAGGTCCAGAGAAGGTCTCCCGTATGCCGGTTCATGGAGAAAAGAGAATCACAGAAAATCATCTCCCGGAAATCGCCTTCTAGGATATCACAAGTCTCTTCGCTGTTCTCATAAAACGACGCGCCGATCTTCGTCGCGCTGCCAAAGAGCTGGTCATCAACGATCGCGACATATCCCCAATCCCGTTCGGAGCCTTTTAGTTCTTGTGGAACGTACACAGTCATCGCCGTGGAGCCATCTTCCACTTTTACCGCCTGGCATTTATTTTCCGACGCGATATACAGATACTCCTCCGTAGCGACGAAATATCCACAGTCTTTTAGAACTCCTATACGCCGGGAATAAGGAACGCTTTTTTCCCAGAGGAACGCGCCATTATAGGCGTCAGTGGCGATGATACGATCATCCCCGGATACAAACAGCCGCCCGTTCTTGTACAATGGAGACATCGGACGATGATGCCGGTCGACGATGTTCCGGGGACCCGGTTGCCCGTACCATTGAATCCCGGCAGGCCCTTGAAACAAATCCATGCTGCACGCGGAATTCCCCGGTTCAGCGTAAAGATGCGTCCATTCTCCACTGCCGGGGATAGGACCACGTTTGATTACCGCCCAAGCGCCATCCTCCTCGATCACATCCCCTTCCACGTTCGAACAGGTGAGCCATGCTTTAAGATCAGCGGGCGCGGTTTCAGTGGCTTCCGCCTGCCCCAAATAAGCGATCCCACCGCAAGGTCTCAATACCCGGTATACTTCCTCCGCGCTGGTGGGGCAGGAGCCGGATATTCGTCCGGAGACAATCGCATTGGCGAAATAATTCACATAGGGAAGAACTTCGAGAGAACCGTGGTGGACACTCACCCGCGTCCCATACAGACCAAGCCGGTCAAGATTTTTTCGACAGGCGGCCACGTTGAGTGGATCGTCTTCTAAAACAATGACTCGTAAATCCGTGCGTTTCGCCAATTCATAAGCGAGACGCCCTTCCTCATCGCCGAGGACAAGGCAATAACCTTTCTGGACCGAACGTCCAATGCGTTCCGCCATCCGCGCTTGGATAGAGGAACCGGAACCTTCCGAGAAAGGATTTGGACCGGTATAGGAACCAGTATACCCTCTCCGTTTCAAATTGCCTTCGCTGAAGCAATAGATCAAACCATGATCCGTGCTGACAAACAAGTTCCCATTCGCAACCGATAAACCATAGGCGCGGCCCGTAACCGCCTTATTCCAAATTTCAACGCCATCGCGGGTCCGGAACGCGGCCACCATATTTTCTCCCCCCGCGAAGAGCGTGTCTCCCGCCAGAATCAGCGCATAAGGGAACGAACTGGACTTTCTCCAGAGGAAACAGTCTTTCATGTCATTTGCGGTCTCGATCAGGTTCTTTTTGACGCTTTCTAATTGATCAACGAGCTGTTTCCGTTCTTCATCGTCATCGGCGTTTAATCTCCTGAGCCGCTTTTCAATATTGCCTCGTGTTTGAGTTAACTGATTCTGTAACTGGGCGGATTCAACATAGCGGTCCCGGTCCAAAGCGATAAGTTCCGTTTCGGTCAACATATAGGACACACCGCGATGAACGATCATACGCAATCCATCAAACGAAGCGATCTGCTCTTTAGTGTTCGCGTTCGAAAGCCCCAAAGCGCCTGTGGTCCGGCCGGGACCGTTCAAAAGGGTGTCTTCCGTTAAAAGGGCGTAGGCGCCCCCCTGACCGCTGAAATTCCCAACATGATTCCCGGAGGAACGGTCAATGATAGCGGGAGTGGTTCTTCCTGTAGGAACAAACAACCGGTTCGCCGAAGCGAGCATATAGCCTTGGGGAGAAATTCCATTGATTTGTTCATTCCATATGACAGCCCCATCGTCCGCACTGAGGGCGCATCGATAGACGCCCTGCGTGGGGAAATGACCGCCGAAACAATAGAGAACGCCATTGTCCACAAGAACGCCGCTGCGGATCGGCCAGAGAGAGATCATTCTTCCATTCCCCGGCAGCCGGTGATCTTTCGGTCCGGGCCGGTGTTTCCAGACCAGTGAACCGTTCTTGACTCGGAGGCAATATACCCACCCATCATCCGAACAGGCATATACATTTCCTTCGGAGAATGTAGGAGCGAAACGGACCGGGCCTTCTGTAAAGAATGTCCAGCGGATCGCGCCCGTCTCCGCATCCAGGCAATAGATTTTGTCATCCGCAGTTGAGCCGAAACAAACCGCGCCATCAGCGGATGTGACATGAAACGCGCGGTCAAACGTGTTCAACGGCCTCAATTTTCGGATCTTATGCCAATAATCCCGCTTCGCGGGCGCAGGCCAAGCGGGACATGGCTCGTGAATCGAGCGGTATACCCAATTATCTTTCAGGGGAAGAGACAAGGATTCTTCCGTGATCCCGCTCCGGGCGTTGTCATGAAGATACGTCGGCCAATCCAACCCAAAGGCGAGTCCATGACAGAAGAATACGCTTAAAAGGAAACCAGCATAAAATGAAAATCGTGTTGAATACATTTGTCTCATAATATTTATCCGATATGTAATACTATTTTCCATAACAAATTATCTCCACCTCAAACTATTACAATTCTTCCAACCATTTGCCGTTAAACTTAAAATTCTTGAATACAAAACCACATTAATTTAATGTTTTTGCATTAAGATATGATAAGTCATAAATATTATTAGCGCATACAACCCAGAATAATAGAGATTCTGCAAACAAAAAGCGCATTTAGTATATTCTATCTTATCGAAAAATCCATAATGGAGTGAAGGATGAATTGGCTGAATCCAGTTTTGAATAGATATCGAATCGCTCGTTCTATCCAACGATTCGTCACGATTACGTTGTTGATAATTTACTGTCAATACGCGTATGCGTATGATCCAATCATATCATTATTGGAATCCGCAGGTCAGCCTCAACAGAGCGTTTCAAAAGCAAAAACAAGCGTGAAACGGGATCATGTTCCGAAAAGAATTCTTCCTTTCACAATCAACACACCTGCGAGTAATGACACAATCACCTGCGGTGATCAGATTCAAGGAACTTTGGATGAGAACGATCCAGATCTTTTTGGAAATGGCACTTACACCGACTTATACACCTTCTCCCTGACCCAATTCGCTCTTGTCGAACTATCGCTGACTACCGATCGTTTTACTCCTTACCTTTGGATTGGCCGGGTTGGTGAATCAACCAGCGTTTTTGAGGGATATTCGCCCCAATATAAAATATTGGAGCCGGGAGACTATCTTGTTATTGCAAACAATGAAAGCCCCCTTCCCGCTGGTTCTTACGGCTACACACTCACCCTGCGCTGCACATCGGTTCAACCGATTGAATTCGGCCAAACGATCCAAGACACAATTGATAATAATGATTATGATTTAGGGGATGGACGGCGATACGACGCCTACAGTGTTTCAACAGAAAGCAATATGAGCGTCAACATCAACATGACCAGCGGATCAATCACCCCCTATCTGATCGTCCTCAATATACGAACATACGAACTGATCTTCGAAGGTCCCACTCCACAAACAGGCGTTCTCTTTCCTGGTGATTACCTCATTCTCGCGACATCTCAAAACGCCCCGCCGGATAGTCAGTTACTCGAAGGAATTCCTTATGAAATCACATTATCAAAAACCTATCAGCGGGAACTGCTCGTTCCTCTGCAAGTGTATGGAGAAGGCCGCTGTTCGGCGATCGCCTGTTCCCCAATGGGGAGAGTGATTCTTTCGGGCAGCGTATCCGGGTGGGGGATTCTTTGGAATGTCGAAACCGGAACCATTGTCCGTCGATTCATAGGGCATAAACAATCCATCTCATCGGCTGTATTCTCCCCAAACGGAACGCAAGTTCTGACGGGCAGTTTGGATACAACAGCGAGACTGTGGGATACAGAAACCGGCGGCTTGATCCGCATCTTTTCAGGACATACGGGGGAAATCAATGCAACAGTGTTCTCTCCCAATGGCTCCCAGGCGTTGACAGGGAGTTCTGATGGAACCGCTATTCTATGGAATATCAACACCGGCGAGAAAATCCATACACTCACAGGTCATTCGGATATTATTTACTCCGCAGCGTTTTCCCCCGATGGCGCGATGGCGTTAACGGGAAGCGCCGATCGAACCGCCATCTTATGGGATGTGGAAACCGGCGCCAAGCTATACACGTTCCCCGAACACGCTGATGAAGTGTGGCATGTTGAATTTTCAAGAGATGGAAGCCGGATTCTAACAGGCAATTTAGAAGCGGATCCAAGCGATCCCAATCGAACCACCACCACTATATGGGACGCAAAAACGGGAGCAAAGATACATTCGCTTTCCATACCCTACATCTGGGCGTGGGCGCTGGCGCCGGATGGAGAAAAAGTAGTAACAGGGAGCGCGGATGGAACGGCGCAACTCTGGGACGCTGAAACTGGCGATCGTATTCTTACATTCACCGGTCACACAGAAAAAGTCGACCGTGTGACCTATTCCACCGATGGCCGCTATATCGTAACAGGAAGTTTAGATGACACAATCAAACTCTGGGACGGAGAGACAGGGAATGAGATTTCAACGTTTTACGGTCATACAGACATTGTCAACTCCGTCGCGTTCTCACCGGACGGCTCAAAAGTATTAACAGGCTATTTCAATAATAACACTGCTAAAATGTGGGATACGGAAACCGGCGTTGAATTACAGACATTCGCCGGACATACCGGCTTCGTCAATTCCGCCGCGTTCTCACCCGATGGTCAATACGTTTTAACAGGAAGTTCAGACACCACCGCAAAACTGTGGAATGCGGAAACAAGCGAACTGATCTACACTTTGACCGGCCATTCCGCCATTATCAACGCCGTGGCCTTCTCCCCCGATGGCTCGATGTTCGCCACCGCCAGCGACGATCAGACTGTGAGGCTGTGGAACACATCGACTGGCAAAGAAATCCACATATTCACAGGCCATACCGGTTATATCATGTCCGTCGCGTTCTCACCGGATGGAAAACAATTAGTCTCCGGCGCTTGGGACGGAACCGCTCGATTATGGAATGTGGATACTGGTAATGAAATCCGTTCCTTCATTGGTCATAGGGATTTCATTAATTCCGTCGCCTTTTCCCCGGATGGAAGGCAAATCTTAACAGGCAGTATGGATCTCACGGCGAAACTCTGGAACGCCGGAACTGGGGATGTAATTCTGACACTTGCGGGACATTTTGGATTCGTCAATTCCGTCACGTTCTCTCCGGATGGAAAAATCGCGTTAACGGGAAGCAACGACGAAACAGCGAAACTCTGGGATTTAGAAACCGGAAGCGAAATCCTAACCATCACTGGACATACAAGGACCGTCAACGCCGTGGCGTTTTCACCCGATGGCCGGAGAGTGCTATTAGGAGGGCGGGATGGAAGCGCAAGTCTCTGGGAACTCGACGCCCCGCGTGTGATTATCGTAGCCGGGCGCAACAATGATCCGAACGATGTTTTAGTTGAATCGACGCAAGCGCTTGCCGAATACGCCTACTCAATCTGCCTCGCGCGCGGGTACGAGAAAGAGGATATCCACTGGCTCTCCTCCTTCCCCAATGAACAAGACGCGGACGGGGACGGCGTCAACGACATCTACGATCTTGCGACAAAAGACAACCTTTATGAGGCGCTCACCCAATGGGGAGCCGGAGACTTAATCTCCCCCGGCCGGCGCCTACTCCTCTACTCTATCGACCACGGCTATCCCATCGAGAATGAAATGGGGGAACCGGACGTCTATTTTCGCGTCAACGAACGGGAGACGGTCTCCTCTAAGGAACTCGATTCATGGCTTGATGCGCTCAACACAGACGATCTCCACATCGATGTCACCCTCGTCGTTGAATCCTGTTACTCCGGCGGTTTCGTCAACAATTGCCTGCCTCCTCCGGGTCACAAACGCCTCGTTATCTCCAGCGCGGGCGCCGACACCGAAGCGCTCATCATGCCCCCGCCCGACCTGACGTCATTCAGTTATCTTTTCTGGGGAGCGGCGTACATGGGCGCGACGATTAGAGACGCCGCGGGCGTGGCCGACGGCTTCTTCGACACGTTCACGATCTCACACCAACACCCCCAGATGGACGACACAGGCGATGGTCTATATACAGAAGATGACGGCAAAGCGATGGGCAAGAATCATTTCGGCCGCAGCTGGGCCTACGCCGGACACGGGACGGGGGAATTCCCCGCTTTCGCCTCAGTTTCCCCACCGGAAACACCATTTACAACGATTCTACCCGGCGAATCGATCGAGTTGACGGCATTCATCGTGCCCGGTTCCGAGCCGCTCCACGTCTGGGCGGTAGCGCGTCCTCCCGCGCCTCCGGTCATCGCGGGTATTCCCATCTCCGCCAGCGAGAGCCTGCGACATATCAATTTAATTCAGGATACAAATGATCCCAGCCGTTGGTCAGCGGTGTTGGACGGTCTTGACGAAGAAGGCCTCTACCTCGTCAGTTTCACCGCCCAGTTCCCCTACAACCGCCTTTCCCGCGCCGAGGTCACCCGCTTTCAAGTCAGCGCTGAATCCAATCCCGAAGAAACTCTAGACGTACGCGCGTTATTGGCAGCGGGCAGCGGTGAACAACGGGCGTTCGCGCAAGAGATGGTGACCTACGCAGTGAAGGTGTGTCAAAAACGTGGGTATAAGGACACTTCGATCCGCGCGCTGGGCCGTGATTTCCCTACGACAGAGCAAACCTTCTTTGATTCACTCAACGAATTCGCCGCCCCATCCTCAACCGGGCAGAAACTGCGTTTGTTTATCTACTTGACAGGCGATTGCACACCCGATGGCGCATTCGAACTCGGCGCCGGAGAGAGTGTTCTCGCGTCCACACTGATGACCAGGTTAAACGAGTTGCAGGCCGGCTATCCGGAGTTGGAGATTCTCTTAGTAGTGGACACGCCCTATGCGGGTGTGTTCGTAGAAGCGAACGCGGGCACCCCGGAGGGGCGGCGCGTGACGATCGCTGGCACAGCAGCGGACGGGCAAGGCGTATTCGGCGCGGGTGGAGCGGATATCTCATTCAGCCGATATTTTTTGGGAAACGCCTATCAGGGCAAGGATGTATGGTCGTCGTTCGAAGGAGCGTACTATCTGCTGGTGGATCACATCGGCGCGCCAGAGCCAGCGCTGGATGACAATGGGGACGGAGCCCGAACAAAGCAGGACAAAAAACTGGCGCGCGCGTGGTACTTAGGCCGCAGGGGCGCATTGGCGGGAGGAGACGCGGCGGCTCTGCCTACGATCCTCGAAGTGAAAGCATTTGATGAACCACTATCGGTGGATTTCGTCATTTGGGCTGAATTGCTCGAAGCGGCGGTTCCGGATCGAGTATGGGTGACGATCCTGCCCCGGAATCCAGAAGAACTGGGAACACAGGAGACGATAGAGATCGATCTATTCCGGAATGGAACGAACTGGAATTGGATGGGATTTATCCCTCTATCGAGTTTTTCGAAATCTGGTGATTATACACTAACATACTACGCCTCCTACTCCAGCGCCCGTCTTTCCGAACCACTGATTCAAACTGTTACCATTCTCAAATCCAATGTTCCCGTACACACATGGCAATGGTATTAATATATATACAGAAACAACTATGCCAATAAGGAAAAAGATCATGAACAATTCCATCCAACACACCACTCCAACGAGCAAAAACAAAAATAATCTCTGCCAGATTGAAGCGAATCTAACAGTGTTGTTCCTTGGACTTGTATCAATATTGACACTGTTTTTTTTCGCGGCGCAAAGTCTCCACGCGCAGGAGCCCGGCTCGATTGAACCGGATATATACGACCTTTATTATAATGACGATTCCGAAGATACAATCAACGAGATCTCACATGGCGTAATACAAGTACATAATTTCCACGTTGTCTCCGATCAAGATTGGATAAAAGTCACCACTTTCAATTCGGGTATGGAACATTCTATTGATGTCAATGAAGTAGGAGAAAAATGCGATCCGGTGATTTACATTTATGAAAATGGATTGGACTCCGCCCCAACGGCGCGTGATTTAGGCAGTGAGGGAGAATCGGAGCATATCAATTTTACTCCTTCCACAGCTGGTATCTATTGGATTCGAATCGCAAATGCAGCGCCCGATTTTACAGGCGCCACTCTCGAACAGGTATCCTATGAAGTTACCATCCTATACCCATTCGCATCCGCGTCGCCAAAAATAGTATTAGATCAACCGCCCCGAATCGATGACTCTCAAGCGCTTAATCCAGACGGTCAAGTCAATCCAGGAGAAACGGTTTTTCTCTATATCACATTACGGAATGAAGGTGGGGCGGCTGGATTCGATGTGGATGGAAAGTTGTATTCCCTCTCGGAAGGCGCGCAGGTCGATTCCGATCGAAGCAAACAATTGTATGGCGACATCGCGATGGGGGATACGGAGGAAAACACGGCGGGCTATCAAATCACGATCCCTGATACAGCGCAGCCAGGGGAAACGCTGGCTTTTCTCCTTCGCAGCACCTGGTTGAAGGCGAGTGTGGAGGGAATACGCGGTATCGATGCGATCTTAATTGAGATCCCTATTGTGGAAGCGTCAGGAATGGAACCTACTCCAACACCAATCATCGAGGCGCCAACCGATCTCGCGTTCGCCGGTCATCAAATCACGAATGATATCTTCCCTGGAATTCCACGATCGGGCGATGGTGTCATTCAACCCGGCGAGACAGTTTCGATCAAAATCAAACTGACGAATCGATCTACATTACCGGTCGAAAGCGTTCAAGCCGCGCTGCAATCAGACAGCGGCGATATCCAAATCTCCAGCAATCCGCTTCGATGGGACCGGATCAACGCCGGAGAGACGGCGGAATCGGACAATCACATCGATGCGGTGATTCTGCTCTCCGCAACTCCACTCAGCGCGATCCCCGTAACCGTCTGGATCACCGGCCCGGAGAATTTCTCACTGGAAAGCGAATTTGAGCTCTGGATTCTTCCCTCTGTGAATCTCGGACCGGAAAGTGGAAATGGAATCCAGCCCACTGGACTCGCGTTCGTTCCAGATAACAGCAGCCTTTTTGTGACCAATCTGGTGAGTGATTCCATTTCCGTCACTGCCCGAAAAACCGTAGCCAGTATACCGACAGCGCCCGGCCCTGGCCCCATCGTCTATGATTCAGAAACAAATCTCTTGTACGTTGGTCATCATAACGCGCCCATCTTAACGATCATCGATCCGCTTCAATATACCGTGATTCAAGAAATACAGTTTGAGGGAGTGGAAAGCGTGGACGATCTCGCGTTGGCTAGTGAGTACGGCTTGCTCTTTGCCGCTCATGAAGACATCGATCAAATCTCCCAGATCAATCTGCGTAATCCATCTCAGCAAACACGGCTTACAGGTTTTTCTTCAGTCGCGTCAATCGCATATCTGCGTTCATTATCCTCTTTAGTCGTTCTCGATCCGAACGCCGCTCAACTAACACTCATTCAACTACCAACCTATCAGCGGCAAATCGCGCCTGTTCAAGGACAAATCCACGGCAATACATTCGAGGTTGACAATGCGAACGGCGTTCTCTATTTCGGTGGCTCTCTAAACGGTCAAGAGGGAATCCACCGCTTTTCCATCGTAGATGGTTCCACGAATTTCTTCATCCTTGGCCGGAGAGTGCGGGGATTGACATTGGACTCTCTTACCAACCGGCTCTACGTCAGTGTTGTTGAATCAACGGGAGATGAACCCAACCTGGCGATGCTGGACGCGCAAACCGGCGCGATCCTCCAAGGCGCCCAATCCCGGCGGCGCTTCTCGACACTCCTCGCGGCGCGTCAGGGGGATACTGCGATTCTATTTGCGGCCGATCCGACCGAACACCGGCTTGTAACATTTTCTCTCGACTCGATTGAACAGGTTCAAAACACGATCACCCTCGGAAACACCCCCAGCGGCGCGGCGGCCGATCCCGCGCAGGGCCGAGTTTATGTCACCAATAGTGAAACATCCTTGCTTTCGGCGGTCGATTCCACCTCCATGCGCCTGCTGGAATCACTTTCCGTAGGTTCCCGTCCGAACGATGTTGTTTTCGATCCATCACGAAACCGGGCGTATGTCATGTTACAGGGAGAAAGCGCCGTACTCGAAATTGCAACAGGCGGCGCGCTGCGATCGGTGCGGCGATATGCAGTTGGAGTTGATCCCATCCAATTAGGTATAGACACACAGAGAAACCGCATCGCGGTTCCATGCTATTTAGGCAATCAAGTCTTTCTGATTGATCCGGAAGCGAACACGGTTCAGGAATTGGATTACATCAACGGGCCGATCGGTGTCGTGATAGACGAAGCGCAGGGAAGGTTCTACATCATTGCGCAAGGTTCAATGGATATCGATATTCCTTCTGAACTCATCGCGTTCGATACGGAAACAGGCCGGATTCTGAACCGGACGGAATGGGATTCCATAAATTCGCCCGCCGCGATCTCGTTCGATCCGCAAACTCAACGAATTCTCGTCAGCATTCAAAACGCGCGTGAAGTCTGGACGTTTGACACAGAATTGAATCGAATGGAAGAACAGACAATTTCAATCGGCGATCTCATCGGAACGCTTGCGGTGGATTCCACTCTCCGCCGTCTCTATGTTTCCACACCGAACGCCGGGCAACTGCGCGTCTACAATCTCGACACATTTGAATTCATCCGGACGATAGACGCGGGCCGGGGACCATCCGGCATTGCGGTGGAGGAAAAAACCGGACGCGTTTATACAGCCGCCAGAATCGGCGGCGTTCTTTCTATGTATGAAGATCCAAACGCATCGGTGGAACCGCTCCCCGCGCCGGAAGCATTAACCGCGAACGCGGCGGATTCCGAAATACAATTGAACTGGCAAGGTGTGAATGGATCAGAGGGATACATTGTGGAACGCGCCCGGTCGAACCTGAGCCGATTTGTTCCCATCACCTCCCGTCCTCTCACCAGAGACCGGATGGGGTATACCGACACGGATGTCATTAATGGCTTGTCGTACCAGTATCAAGTGCGGGCTGTGGACAGCAACCTGCGCCCCGGCGCCCCCGCCGTCTCCGATTTTGTCTCTCCTCAATCAGGCGCTGAACCAGAATTGATCATCACTCCCCTGATCGATCATATTCGGCTTGTTCCCGGAGAGAGCGGCCACTTCACCATCTCTCTGCACCCACAAGCGGGATTTGATCAGCCAATCACGTATACAATAACAGGAGATGATCAGCCGCGCATTGAATCAGTAGACATTCAACCCGGCGCGCCGACAATCTCACGGTTGGCTTCGAATCGTGATACGCCGGTTCTTCTTCGCGTACAGGTGTTCACCACCGGCGCCCCAACGCTTTTTGAGAGGATTCCACTGCAATTATCGGTGACGGCAGGTTCGAAAACACACATAGTTCCCCTCACCGTGGAGATCGTGCCCATTCGGGAAGACAATACTGGACAGGAGGATTCACGGGAGAGTCAGTTGCGTAAATTATCGACCCGAACAATCCCAATATCCTTGACATTGGACCAAACCATAAAGACAAGCGCTGGCGCGTCCATTCGCCTGAGTGGAGAGATTGCGGTTCCTAATACACAATCCGCCATCGATCTGACTGTCAAAAAACCAAATGGAGAAACAACGGCGTTTCCCGGCGTACTAGTGGAAAACAGCGTCTTCTCCCTAACCATCCCCATCGCCAGTCAAGAAGAAGCCGGTACTTGGGAAATCGAAGCCGCCTTCAGTGGAAATGATACCGCTTTCTCCGGCCAAAGCGCTCGTTTCCTCCTCCCAGTGGAATGGGAAAACGGCGATCAATCCGCTTCTACGAGCACAGCCTCAGTCCAGCCCATGACTTCGAATTTTGGAACGGGAGCGTTTCTCGCGGCGGTGGGCCCAACCTCGAATTTTCGCAGTCAATCGTTTTCGCAGACGGTCCTGAATCGCGCTCAATCCATTATGAAAACAAGGCGGTATTCCGAAAACAATATCAAATTGATGAGCGCGGCGGGTGAAGCCGCTAGCCTGGAGAATCTCACCAGCGCCAATCTACAAAAACTCCTCGAAGAAACCGCGCCGTTGGACACACTGGTTCTTCATTTCATCGCCGATGTGAATAACGCGGGTCAGTTGATCTTGAATGAGACGGAGACACTAGCGCCCAGTGATTTCGATAACGCCATAACAGCAGTTCGTGGAATCAATCCAACGATCCTGATTGTGGATGGATACCGGGCGAACGCCTTCGTGGAAAAACTCGGTCTCACAGGACGAACGCTTATCGCCTCAACAGGATCCGGCGAGATGAACGCCGCGCTCTTCGGTGAGTTTGCAGATGGAACCCCGCTGAGTTTCTCCAATTTCTTTCTTGACGCCATCAATTTAGGCAACAGTGTGGAAGAGAGTTTCGCGATCGCGTCAGACCAAATCATCGCGTTGCAAGGCCCCTTTGTCGTCCAGATTCCCCGTCTTCACGTTGGAGACGAAGCCTTGGCCCAATGGCCGGTTGGAGTGGCGGAAGACGCGCCGCTGGCGCCAATGATGGACCGGATTCCGCCCGTCATTGTTGATCTCAATCCAACCCAAATTCTCGAATCCGATCAAGACGAATTGCGTCTCGAAGTGGAAGTGTCAGACAACCGCGCCGTTCAATCAGTCAGTGTCATTCTAGGAGAGACAGGCGGAGAGAATGAAAAAACGATTCAATTGACACCCGGAAATAAGACAGGGCTCTTCACCGGCGTCATTACCTTCTCCGATCTCCCCCCTCTGCAATTAGACCAGGAAAGCATTCCTGTTGCGGTCATCGCCATCGACACAAGTGGAAATCTCTCTGAACCCGTGCTGACATCAATCCTGGCAGGCGCCAATCTAACCTGGGTGGATACATGGCAAGAAATGTAGAACTAACCAGATAAAACAGTGCATCTATCGGTCTTTTATAATAAAAAAACGTATTTCTACTTAATTTAATTACACAAAATCCTTTTAATTCGTTATTTTTATTATCCAAATTTATTTAATTAAATCGATTTTATATGTAAATAAATAATACCTTACTTGATTCTATATACTCTACTCCCCAATTAAAATAAATCGACTTAACTTATTTATTAATAAATACTTAGTTCGACGTAAATGGATACGCGCCTATTTGCACATATGTCCAAATACAAAATATCATTACACCTTAAAAGGAACGATTTGTTCTATTTCATTCAATCATAAGGGGTTACATTGTAATATTCCATTTAATAGAAGCGAATAAAAAAATAATGACAGAATAAAAAAAACGGCTATCTTTGTTTCCAGGAATGTGTTATTTTGAAATAACTAAATGTTATCTCATTTGCTTTTTCTAATCCGAAAACACAATTTTTTATTACTTCAACGCTACTAAAGGAGCCATGAAAATGACTAAACCGAGTGTTCGAACTTCGTCTGGAAAGATTCTTGCGATCGCATCAATTAGTTTTCTCTTCTGTCTTTCCATCTGTTTGACCATGGCGGGAATGAGTTGGGCGGCGCTGACCGATGAAACCAATTCCCTTAACGCCGATCAAATAGAGACGAACGCGCTTCTAATCAAACCGACTCCCACAAAACCGATTTTTTATCTGCGGCCAACATCGACACCGTGGGTAATTCAAAGACCGTCCTCGACACCGACGCCAACGCCAACGGAGACACCGAGTGAGAGAGAATATCTAGGTGAATGTTACGTCTATTTCAGCGTTGAAGAACCTAATTCTCTATCCGCCGGTACGCATGGGGACATCCTCATGCAAGTGCCAGGAGGATCGCCACAGCTGCTGCCGGGTGGTTCAAATGCGGAATTGATGAGCGCGTTTTGGGATCTCGACGAGATGAAAGAATTTCCAAACGTGGGCCTCGATGGATTTGATATTCTCGCCTTCGATAAACGGTTCATCGAGATGAATATCATCCCGCAATTTCCTAAAATTTTCCCCCAGCACAAAATTGTTTTCACCGTCGAAGATCGATTTAAAGTGTATAATCCCAAACATCCATTGGCGGGACAGATTTTGACGGGTGGCGAATTACTGCTGACGAACGGTGGAGTGATTATGAACCAAGTTCTCATTGCGCCGCTTCGGTTGATCAATGAGAACAAGGAAGCCGTTCAATTTCTGGGAATCGACGCCGTAGAAGTCCAGGGCTTCAACAAACTGTTCGACGCGCTCGAAGGTAAAGTCATTGAAGATATCGAGCAACTCTACGCCCTCGTGGAAGAAAACATGTTCGATGTTTCGATCATATTCTCCTTTGAGGAGATCAATGAAGAATACATCGCCGGTTCGGGCAGCCTTCTTCCAACAGACACACTGGTCAGCGCGGACGATCTAATCGAATTGAGAATCACACCCAACGGTCCATACGCCCGTGTGTTCCGGTCAGGCGCGGACCGTGTCCCTTCGACCGCAACCAGTATATTGGAAGGATTTTTCTCACGAGTCAAATTGCCTGAAAATAAAGGATTGGACGCCGTCAGCGTCTGCTATCCCGAAGAAAAATCATTGCCTGAAGATATCGATATCTTCTTTTCCACCGAGTTAGACAATGAAGCGGACGCCAATGCTTTCACACATGGTGATCTGCTGCTTCACAACATCGCCGCCCATACCAACCGCGTTGTTCTTCCTTATTACGAATTAACCAACACTCGTTCCCAAATGGGCCTTGATGGACTCGATCTCTTCCCTGAACGGATCCGGCAACCGGTTGCGCCTACAGATACTCCAGAAATCAAACCCACGGAAGTTCCCCCCACACCCACGGTCTACATTCGCCCGGACCTAGGATGGGTACCTTTCGTGGACGGCGCCAAAGAAGGCGAGATTCCGCTCTCCATCATGAAAGAAGAGACCACGATGGGAACGCTGGTTAACTTCAACATCTACGGCATGTACGCGCATGAAGTGGAGATGGAAGGTGTGATGTTTCATCGCCTGCGAATTCCTGGCCATGAAAATAGTAACGATATCGGCGATCCCGAACTGCCCATACTCGGTCAGGTCATTGAGATTCCATACGGCGTGGATGTTTCGGTAGAAATCTATAAAAAAGAAGGAAAAATTCTGCCGAACTACAACGTCATTCCCGCGCAAAAACCGGATCTCGAACAAGACAATAAAGATGATGATGAAAACAAAATTGAAGAACGCGTCTTCACGATCAATGAAAAAATCTATTCGACGCCGAGATTCTATCCCGGTAATTTGGCGGAAGCGGAAAATGACGACGCTGTGATTCTCCGTGGCCACCGGCTGCTTTTCCTAAAAGTCAATCCACTCCAATACAATCCGGTAACTAAAGAACTGCAAGTATTCTCTCAAATCGAAACACGAATCGTTTTCAACCGTCCCGGCCAAGTCAAACGAATCGATTCGCGCATCGAATCCCCCGCGTATGAAAACATCCTCCGCGCGTCGGTTCTCAATTACAAAGACTTGTCTCGCTTCCCCATTATTGGGGCTTCTCTTGCGGATCTGCTGGAGGAAATGCGGAGTGGGTGCGATTATCTAATTCTCACCCACGGCGACTTCTACGATCCTAAAGATCCAAACACGCCTCTTGCCAAACTCAAGGAATGGAAACAGCAAAAGGGCCTCATCACGAAGATTCAGAATGTGGCCAACATCGCCGGAAGTGGAACCGCGGCGGATATCCAGGCCTATCTGCAAAACGCATATGATAATTGGACGATCGCTCCGACCTACGTCTTGTTAGTCGGCGACTGCAATTTCATTCCCCCCTGCTATGGTACCGCGCACGGATCCCACAATAATACGCCGGTCGGAACGGATCTCTATTACGGCACTGTAGACGGGTCCGATCCCTTCCCCGACATGATGGTTGGCCGGATGTCTGTGGACACAATCGAACAATGTGAAACCATCGTTGATAAGATCCTGAATTATGAAAAGGAACCACCGGGGAACGCGGATTACTACACGGACACTTCCCTGGTTCGTCTATTCGAAGATGACGATCCCTCGAATGGCCGGGAAGACAGTTCATGGATCTTAATCGAACTGGCCGAAGAAATGCGTGATTTCCTGCTCGCAAATGGATACAACGCGGAGCGGATTTACAATCGAAGCGGCGCTTACGTAGATGGACCGCTCTGGTATGAAAATGGATCAGACTTACCTGATTATCTCACAATAGCGGGCAATCCACCCGCCGTCCCCGGCTTCCCCTGGAATGGCGGCACGGGTGATATTACCGACGCCATTAACAATGGTAACTTCCTCGTTACCTATCGTGGACATGGTGGACGCCACGGATGGGGACGGCCCCGGTTTCCACACGTGGGATTTCGGCTCACTCGCCAATGGAAGACTGACACCAGTGATCTTCGGACTGACTTGCCAGACCGGTTGGTTTGATAACGAAACCGACGATCCAGGTCTTGGCACTAACGATGACTGCTTTGCTGAAGAGATTCTACGACTGAATGGCGGGGGTGCCGTGGCGATCATCGCTTCCGCCCGCAACAGCTGGGGACGCACAAACAACAGCGCGACGAAAGGTTTGTGCGACGCGCTCTGGCCGACGTTTGATCCCGCCATCGCCTCCGGGCCGCTCTACAAGATGGGGCAGATCAATACCTATACCAAAGTCTACATGGGACACTATCTCACCGCCGACACCGGACGGTTGATCAGTTTCGAAATGAACAACCTCTTTGGCGATCCCGACCTGCCTGTCTGGACAAGACAACCCGATCGCATGGCGGTCACGCATCCTATCGGCATCGGCTCCACAGGCTGGCAGAGTTTCATCGTGAAAGTCCTAGATCGATCAACCGGCCAAGGCCTGAACAACGCCACCGTTGTTTTAACCCGCGGCAATGCGATCCTCGCCCGCAATCAAACCAATCCCGGCGGTATCGCCCGGTTCGCCCTGGACGGTCCGGGAAGTGGTAACATCACGGTCACGGTCACCCTGCACAATTACGAACCGTATCAAGGAATCATGGAAGCCGGATCAGGCGGCGCCATTCTAAACCGGCTCGATCCAAACAACGGCACTGAAGGATCAGCCGCCTACGTCGGTGGTGTGATGTTCGACGGCAACGAAAATGTGGATATTTATTTCGACGGAACGTTGGTCCGCACGGTCGCGGCGCAATCCGGCGCCTTCGGTCAATCGGGCATGGCCGATATCTCGATCAACATTCCGTCTCCACATGACTTGGGCCCCGTGAACGTCGTCGCTCATGGACGGAATTCCAACCGGTACGCGGTTGATGTCTTCACGGTCCGCACTGAAAATCCAATCGATCTATATATCTATGATCAATGGGATGACACGACATGGCATCTCCATCCCGGTGACAATCCGACCTGGAACAATCCGGATATCATACTCTACAACAGCAGCGGCGATCCGGTGGAATCGAACAACCTTGTCGCCGGACAGAATTATTTCATCCGGGCTACGATTCATAATGACACGAATTTCATTGCGGAAAACGTGAAAGTCTCATTCAAATGGGCGAATTTCGGTGTCGGACAACCGGATCGTGTCTGGGAACCAATCGATACTGATTTTCTGGACGTGCCCGCTCACGATTCGGCTGAAGCCGAAGTCGAATGGGCGCCGCCAAGCACGGGTCATCTCTGTATCATGGCGGAAATTTATCACGTCGAAGACATTAACGAAGACAATAACTTTGGGCAGGAAAACTGCCATGTCGGTCCGACATCTTCTCCGGCGAAGATTCCGTTTACTGTTTGGAACTCAACGGACAAACCCGCTTCGCTCTACTTCGAACTGCGGCAGATCAACACGCAGGGCAAAGATTACGTCGAACGATTATGGGGAACATTCATCCAACAGCCCGACCCACAGATCCTCGAACCAGGAGAAGAACAGGAAATCGAAGTCACTATTGAACCCGATTACGCGGATGTGAAGCGAGGAGCGAAAGCGGAATTCGCCCTAACCGGTTTCATCAATGGAAAAGTCTGCGGCGGCGCGAATTTCATTATCTTTAAAGATTTCGTCGTCCCGACGGAAGTTCCCGAAATCACTCCCACAAAGACGCCGTATATTGAATTCCCGGAACGTACGATTCTGATTCCAACCATTACGATTCCTCACTTCGACAACTTAGTGGTCGCCGCTGGATTCGGTGGGCAATCAGCGATCAACATCCGGAACTTCGATCCTGAATTCGGCTCTTCGACAAAGATTCTCACTTCGTTCCGGGGATTACCCGCCGCGTTTGCATCCCGCGTAGGCGGAGGTCAAAGACGCGCTATGTATGTGTCGACGGGTGATTTGAACAACGATTGCTCGCCGGAAATCGTTTTATCGTACGGCCCGGTTGAAGGAGAAGCGGTTTATCCCAATCTCGTCATCCCACGCAACGCCGTAACAAAGCTCGTACTAGGGAATTCGTTTGAGGCGTTCCCCTCCGGCACAGGATCACCGGTAAATTACAACGGTGGAGAAGTGCGAACCACTGTAGGTGACTTCATCGGCTCAGGCCGTAACCAAATCGCGGCGGCTCAGGGCCGGGGAGGGCATGGAATCATCCGCCTCTTCCAATACACGGGTGAACCCGCTCCGAATGGATATGAAATCGTCGGTCAATTCAACGGTTTGCCCAGCAATCTAATTATTCAAAATGTATCGCCCACATATAACATCGGACTTGTATTGGCGGCCGCCGATCTCGACAATGACGAAAAGGATGAGCTCATCGTCGCCCAATCTTTCGGCCCGAAATCACAGACAATCTTCCACGTTCTCGACATCGCTCCCGATGGAACCGTCGAAGCGCGGCACGCCTACGCCGGATTTATTCCGAAATTCCGTGGCAATGGTGGGCTTGAGCTCGCAGTGGCGGACTTGAATGGTGACGGTTGGAAAGAGATTATCGTCGCCAGCAAAGGCAATTCTCAAAACTACGGAGACGAACGCGATTCCGCGCCTCTCAATCTGATCGGCGTCATCGTCCCCATCGTCGAAGATGGAATGATTATAGGCTTCACCCGTCCTACTGGTGGTGTGCTTAATGTATTAACACCTGAAGTCAATCCCTCCGGCGCGCTGAGTATCGCCGCTGGTGAATTCGACGGAGATCCATCGAATGGGGATGAGATCATTGTCGGCACGGGAAGTCCATTGGAGGGTGACGGACTCATTCCACTCAAACCTGCTCCCGAATCTCGATACCGATTTATTAAACTGCCTTTCGATGGATTAAAAATTGGCAAACTAACCAATTGGCTGGGAGGCCGCGATGGACTCACTCCATTCCTTGGAAATGAAAATCCCGACAGCGGCGCGATCTTCCTGGCGCCTTTGCTGAAACTCTGTCCACTAATCTTCCCCACCCCCGTCCCTAATGGCCGGGAATGGTACAACATCATTGAGATCGGCGCGAAGGAACCACTGAACCAAGGCGGAACGTTTGTATTCTCCCTGATTCCAAAAGTCCGCTCGTGCGCTCCAGTGAATTGCAGAGAACTCGCGTTTATGAGCGTCGAGGTCTCCTGCGAGCAATGTGTAGACAACAGACTGCTTGCAAGTTCCATCCAATGTATCATCGATCAAATCATCAACGGGATTAACACATTCGGCGCCCGGACATGGTCCGCCACTCAAGTGGGACGGACAAAGATACTCATCACTGGTCCGAAGGCGTTCGATAAATGCATCTATGAATACAGCCGTGTACTCGGAGGACTGGGGCTTCCACTCACGTTAGATTGCCCGGTCAACAACGTCTGCAACGGAATCGACGGGGATGGAAGGAAACGGCATGCCAGTGGATACAGTTTCACCGTCGTCGATGAGACGGGCATGGTTGCGGAACCGACAGCCACTCCAATTCCGACTCCCTATCCCGATCCCATTTGGGTCGACCAAGCGAATGATACCGGCGTCGAAGATGGATCGGCGGCCTTTCCATTCGACACGATCGCGGAAGCGATGATTGTAGCGACATCACATACCATTCGCGTTCGTTCGGGTGTTTACGTTGAGAATGTATCTTTGAAAGACGGCGTCAAACTCGCCGGCGCCGGCGCGGACACAACCATCATTGACGGTGGAAATACCGGTGATGGTGTAAACTGCGTTGGAGTCGGGGACGATTCATTAATCGCCGGCTTCACGATTCAAAACGCCTCCGTGGGGATCTACTGTTTCAACTCCTCCCCGATGATCCGGGAGAATATCATCACGAATATCGATCCCACGGCTACATCCGGTGACGGCATCCGGCTGCAGGATTCGTCGCCGTTGATTCAAAACAACGTGATTTATGGCGTCGGTGGACACGGGATCTCCGCATCCGGCGACAGCGAACCCGACATTATTAACAACACAATTTACGATTACCGGTATTACGCTGGAATCTCCTTCGCCGCGCTTGATATCGGCGCCGTCTCCCCGCTTATCAAGAACAACATTATCGTTCGGGGGAACACGGAACCAGTCGCGGGGATTCTTTGGAACTCGATCGTTACACCGGATATCTCCTACAACGATGTGTACGATCCGGCGGATACAACCGGCACGGGAGGCTTCTACGCCTATCACGATGGCGCACAGTGGAACGAAGCCTCCGGCGGCGCTGGAGCCATTTCCGAGAATCCATTATTCATCGATGAAGCGAATGGTTATTTCTATCTCCATACAGATTCCCCCTGTGTGGACGCCGGCGATCCAGACGCGGTATACAACGACAATGACGGCTCACGAAATGACATGGGCGCGTTCGGCGGGCTGCGGTTGGATATAGGCGGACTCTCCCATATCGGCAGCGGCTTCATCTTCACTTCCGTGGGCAAAATCCCCATCACGGAGATCAATCAGACGCCGGCGGATGACTGCTTCGGACTGGCGCAGGTCTCTCCAACCGCCGCGGAAGATTTCCGCATTCCTCAATACACCGACGCGCCGTTTGGCGGGGATTTATGGATACGCGGCTTATTCGGCGCCAACGATGATGTGGACTTCTATCAGATCATCGCCACGCCCGAAGATATCAGTGAAGCGACATTCGCGCTCAATGATCCTCTAACAAAAACAAAATACACGATTCTACCAGGCGGGAGCGTCGCTACAACACGGATTCGGTTAGGGCCGCAAACCGTTGGCACGGTCGATAACCTATATCAATTGAACAAAACAGGTTTCTGGAGCCAACAAGACCTTCGCATGATCTGGAAAACGGCGGGATTGAATGGCCGGTACCGCTTGGATTACCGTGCGTTTAAACAAACCGGACCGGATCAAGTCGTTGAAGTCTCATTGTTCTCCAATGTCTTGGACCACATGACACTCTGGATCGACAATTCTTCGCTGGACGTGCAAATCAACGAAGTCTTGAAGATGGACGGATCGAGTCTGGCGGAATGTGAAGAGATTGTCTTCACTACTGGCGGCGGAACCGATCTCGTATTCAATATCACGGCGGAACATCCGAACGGCTTCCTCCGGTACTACGTATTGGATTGCTATTGGGGTCATGACAACTTCGGTGGACGCTTCACCTACGATCAATACGTAGGTTCAAATGATGGATCACCACCTGTATGGACGGGTATTGATGACACATTGCCGCCACTCTCCCCGAAAGCGTTGGACGGAACGCCCATGCCGTGGGTTGACTGCGCGTACCGGTTCCGTTTGGCCGCCGGTGGACGAATGACGGACGGTTACCGTTATCTACGGTGGAACCAGTATAGCGTCTACCATGACGTCCGCACGACGGGCGTCACCCCCGCCTCGGTTGGCAAACCGTGCGACGGCTGCGAAGAAGAAAGTAATCTCGCCGTCCAATCCGTGGAACCACTGGCGCCGATCCCCGTTCCAGAAAATCTCAGCGCGCTGCAAGCGGGACAATCCAAATCGAGAGACGCCTCCCGGCGTATCCTCACCCCGCTAGCGGGACATAGCGCTGATGATTTTGTGGATACATGGATCAACGCCGATCCAAATACCGGCCGGATTACAGAGATCATCATCGGACAAACGAATAGTGGGGAAATGATCGTCCACGCGTATGGCGCTTGCTATCCCACGGATTGTGATTGGGGACCAGTCACAGCGGCCGCGGGAGATCCATTCACCGCTGTGTACCTGCACGGATTTAAAACATCCGTTCTTACTCTCGAACTAATCGGCGCGGACACCCTGCACGTTCATGACAGCGCCGTATTCCATGACGGGACCGGCCGGGATTACGAGACGGATGATACTTTCATCCGCAACACGATCTGGGTCGATGAGAGCAACACGACCGGCATGGAAAATGGATCAAGAGATCATCCCTATGATACGATTGGCGAAGGCATCACCGCCGCGATCCGCCGTCAGCGTGTGCGTGTCCTTCCTGGGGAATACAATGAAGCGGTCGGTATGAAGAGCGGCGTGGATCTAATCGGTTCCGGCCCCTCCTCCACCGTCATTAATCCTCTTGGAGACGGTTATGGCGTCAGCTGCGTGGGGATCGGCTCGGATGTTCTTCTCGCTGGATTCACGATTGTCAATGCGCAGGTGGGTGTCTATTGCCATACCTCGCGTCTATCGATCCGGGAAAACGTCATCACGAACATGGATCTGGAATCACTGAGCGCGGATGGTATCCGGCTGGATGATTCATCGCCGTTGATCCAGAACAATGTGATTTATCATGTCGGCGGTATGGGAATTCGCGGTCAGGGAAACAGTGAACCCCGTATCATCAACAACACAATTTACGATTATGGATATTACGCCGGTATTTCCTTCTCCGCGTTGAATATCGGCGCCGTTTCGCCGGTAATCAAAAACAACATTGTTGTTCGCGGCAACGAAGAACCCGTCGGCGGGATTCTATGGAGCAGTCCTTGTACAGCGATCGTTTCCTACAACGATGTCTATGATCCACAAAACGTGACCGGCGGTGGTTCGTACTACGCGTATCACAACGGGACGCAGTGGACCGAAGTTTCCGGCGGTACTGGAGCGCTTATGGTGGATCCGCTCTTCGAAGACGCGGAAAACGGTTATTTCCACTTGCAGACGGATTCACTCTGCATCGACGCAGGAGATCCCGCTCCCGAATTTAATGACTATGATGGTTCCCGCAACGACATGGGCGCGTTCGGCGGTCAGCGATTGGAAATCCGCCCATCCGCGCATGCGGGAAGCGGTTTCATTTTCACCGGCATTGGCAAAACACCGATCACAGAGATCGTTCATGACAGCGCCGATCCATCTCATGGCTTGTTACGCGTCTCCGCCGCGGAAGCGGCCGCGCAGAGCATTCCTCGATTCACCGACGCCGCGTTTGGCGGTCAATTATGGATACGGGGTCTGTTTGGAGCCAACGACAATATCGATTACTATCAGCTCGTGGCGGCCTCGTATGTCGATTCGATCACGAAAACCCTCACCGATCCGCTGACAAAGATCAAGTTCACCATCAATTCAGACGGCTCGGTCACAAGCACACGAGTGCGCATGGGGCCGATCACCGTGGCCGGTGTGCCCAACCTGTACATCTTGAATCAACCTGATGAGTACTGGACCTACACCGACCTGCGTCACATTTGGAACACGAACGGACTGAACGGGAAATACAACGTTTCGTACAAGGCCTACCGCACCATGCTTGACGGAAGCGTATCGCAAGTGACTCTGCCATCCAATGAGCTGGATCACTTCACTCTGCGCATCAACAACCAACCCGTGCAGATGCGGATCGAGAACATCGCTTACTCGGATCTCACGTCTATCGCCGAGTGTGAAAAAATCTACTTCCCACATGCAGGGGATTCCAGCCTGGTCTTCAACATCACGGCCTGGCACCCCGACGGCTTCCTGCGATACTACCGGTTGAACTGCTACTGGGGCAACAACCGGTACGGCGGAGAATTCACGTACGACCAGTACGTGGGATCAAACGATGGAACACCGCCCAGCTGGACCGGCTTCATCAACCAGCAACTGCCGCCGCTTCTACCAAGGGCGTCTGATGGAACAGTGATGAACTGGCATACCTGCCCGTATCACTTCCGTCTAGAGGGATCCGCGCGAATCACAGACGGGTCGAATTACTTGAAATGGGCAGCCGATAACGTTTACCAATCCGTTCAACTCATTTCGACACCTTAAAACATCTACAAAGAAGGGGGGCGTCACAGCCCCCCTTCTTCCCTTCCTTCTATCATCGCAATCCAATCAATCCTTCTCAAATAAATACGCTTGCCTTCAATGCTGTGGGTTGCCACCATTGACATGGATCACTTGGCCGGTAATCCATCGCGCTTGTTCGGAAGCGAGAAAAACGATTACGTCCGCGATATCTTCCGGCTCTCCCACTCGTTTCAAGGCGTATGTATTTTCAATCTGTTCCACAACATCGGATTGAAGCCACCCGGTCTGCACCGCTCCCGGTGAAACCGCGTTGACCGTGATCCCATACGCTCCCAATTCCGCGGCGGCGGCTCGCGTATAACTCTCCAACGCGTGTTTACTGGCTCCATAAGAAACCGCGCACGGATGAGAGCGGGCGCCATCCGAACTGACATTGATAATCCGTCCATCGTTCGCGTTCCGCCGGATAAACCGCCGCGCGAATTCCTGCGTCATCAACGCCACCGCCCGGCTGTTCACCGCGAAATGCTGCTCGTGAGATTCAGGAGTCAGCGGCGCAATGGGAAATTCCCCTGCAAACAATCCCTGCTTCTCCAGTTCCTCCGCCGGCAGAAACGAATCGAGACGGCCGAACGCCGCGTTGTTAACGACTATATCAACCGCGCCCAGTTGTTCTTTCGCCCGGTCGAAGAGTTCCGGGATGGTTTCGGGGAGACTCAGATCCGCTTCCCACGCGGCGCAAGATCCCCCCATCCGCTGGATCTTATCAACCACATGATCCGCAGTCTGTGTTTGCATTCGGTGATACAAAGCCCGGCCGGGCATTAAGTCCTTCTCCCCTTCTCCTTCAGAAAAAACACCGTACGCTTCCGCCGCCTTGCGATAATAGTTTAGAAAGAGCCGGGCGCCTTCCTTCGCAAAAGCAAGCGCTGTGGCCGCGCCAATTCCATGATTGGCGCCGGTAACAAGAACAACTTTATTTTGTATGGTTCCATATCCCATAATTCACACACCTTTCTTTACAGCAATCTGTAACGAGCAAAGTGACAGAATTCAAATTTGAGTAAATAGAATTATTGTTTTCCTCCGCATCAACGGAGGTTTGGAAAAACTTCGTGAAGAAAAACGGGAGGGATTGATTAACGCATGACGGCTACTTGAGCGCCTCTCATAATAAAATGTAACGCTAGTCTAACTCATACAAAATCTTTTTGTCAAGAAGATATTTCGCCGGTTTGCCCACATTATTCAAAGCGGCCCATCCCATTCATTTTACAGGATGTGAAAGAGAAATAAATTTGTTTTGGATTTCATTTACGCTTCAACCATCTAGTATAAATTGATTCACTCCGCGCTCGTTCCCTATTGTCTGCGTGAGAAGAGTTACTATAATTCTTAGATAGGAGGAGAGTATGTGTCATGACTTTAGAATGATTAATGGAGTGGATTTCTAGATGAATGAAGAACGGCTCCTACGTTGGGTCTCGAACAACGATACTCGATACCATCCAAACGCGTACTACTTTGTTTTAGAAGCGTTGCGATATACGCAGCAGCGTTTTAAAAAACCCCGCCACGTCAGCGGTCAGGAATTACTCGTCGGCCTGACCTGTCTTGCGCGGGAACGGTACAGCGATCTCGCCTTAATGGTTTTTGAGGAATGGGGAACTACAACAGGACGTGATTTCGGCAACATTGTCTTCAACCTCGTCGAACTCGGTGAGATCAAGAAAACCGACGATGATTGTATCGAGGATTTCGATTCGGGATACGATTTTCACACTGAATTCGGCCAAGCGAACGTCGCCAGCTGAAACCAAACCGGATAGACTTCATTCTCCACTTGGATTTATTCGTCCAAGGAGGAAGAGAAGTCGTGATTTTGTTAATATATTTATAGTTAAAGATTTTATGTGTAAAACACAAACCAGACGTGCTCACTATACTATCTCGAAAGAGAAGTTGGGAGTGAGTCACTTATTTCGACAAGGATCGGTCTAACACGCGCAACGTGATCGCAAAATCAGTGAAGAATGGCTTACTCTTGAAGAAGAAGCAGATCAAAAACGCTCTGTAGACTTATTCAAAATATCTCTCACTAACAACTCCACTTTCCAGAAATTAATAATATAAAAACGGCTCATCCGGTAAGTGAGTACTATTAGTAAATGCTACTTCTAATGAGAAAGCATATTCCTCTATCCCCAGGATTGAAATCCTGGGCTATTTTCTTTTGTCCCGCAAAGGCTCCGGCGCAAGCGCCGGTAGGACATATTATAGTAGCCCAGATACTGGCGCTTGCGCCAGAGCATGAAGTCTGGGTAAACATGGATACACAATCTTCCATGAAAAGAGAATAAATTTTTACATTGAGTACTCACTTACCGGATGAGCCATAAAAACTTTGTTACGGCAATGTCACACTGGCTCCCTGCCGAATATCAATCGTAGCCTTTTCTCGTAATTCCTCCAATAACTTCTGCCTTTCTTCAACCCGTTTGTTTCGCATGATTAAATCCTCAATCGTATCTTTACTAAGGATTTTTACAATGTGATATCCTTGGGGCGATCGGATCGGTTCGCTGATATCCCCCTCATTCATATCAAACAAAGGATCAAATTCTTCAATGTATCCGCCTTTTTCGAGGGGTTCAGGAAACTGTCCACCTTGTTTGCTTGTCAGCGTATCTTCTGAGTACTCATAGGCGAGGGCTTCGAATAATTCACCAGCGCGGGCGCGCAGTAAGATCGAATTGGCTCGTTCTAAAATCGCCTTTTCTTCTTCCTCGGACGCATTGGGAGCTACCCGAAGAAAAATATGGGCGATAAGGATTTTCCCACTGGGTTGCGCTTCGGGATGTTCCTTTTGAAACGCGGCGATCTCTTGGGGAGTGGGGGATTCAATTTTGCTGCGATTCAATTGGAGCCGTATATATTCTTCGAGATACCTGAGTTCGATCTCCCGATAACGAACCGCCCGAATCTCTTCCCACGTCATACCGATCCTTTCTTGTTCCCGCGCCAGATCTTCCGGTGTCGAAAATCGAGTCCGGTACTGATCCATGAGACGATCGGTTTCCAGTGTAGCCTGGTTCCGGATCCGGTCTTTCCATTCCTTGGTCAATTTCTCCCGCGCGTATTGGGAAAGGAGCGTTCGATCGATCATCATGCTTAACATCTTTCGCCGCAAAATATTGAGTTCCTCTTCGGAAATATCCGAAAAACTCTTGTTTTGATTTGTCCTCATAAGATTAATGCGAAGTTCGACTTCCACATCGCCCGTGAGGATCAACTCCCCATTGACGATCGCATCGATGGTCTCGATCACGGCGGCGTCCACCGGCGCAGCCGAATAGCCTGCCCACAAATAAAGAGGAAGAATAAAAAAGAACGCGCGTTTCATGTTTAACTCCTTGCGATTGTATTCCAAGAAAATGTATTCTTTTATATGAAAATGAGTCCCTAAGGCTTTCTCGTTCGAATTAGCTCCCGCAACTCATTTTCATTTGCAGTTGTGATCTCACATCAAGATGGTTTTTATCTTTTCAAAAGGCGTATTACGTCTGTTAAGACGGAATTACGTCCAGCATTTATTCATTGATTCACCCGTTCATCAGTAATGAATTCTACGCGGATTCAGCACTCTGAACTAGAGCGGCGCTTTGGAATTTACTCTCCACCCAAGGAAAACTGAAACCAAGGAATCAGCTCTTTCAATTCACTAGAGTATACCGCTTGAAACGCGTTTCCCTGATGCGCTAGACGCTTGTCTTTGATTGCATAGAAAAAACCGGTAATCGCGTATCGCTCCATCATCGGATCTGTCTCCGGGAGAATCTCTTCAAAGAACACCTCACCTTGTGTAATCCAGATTAGACGCCCGCCCCCCACATCAATTCCAACATGAGGGCGCCGGTTTCGAATCTGTGTGATATCACCATCAATGACATGAGAGACCGTTCCGAGAATAATATCCCCGGTGGCGGCCCCCGGCGTTTCAGCCACTATATTCCAACCGAATCCGTCTCCTACCCAGCAATATTGATACGCCCGGATGTGAAGTTCCGCCACCGGCAAGCGGCGCGGCGGATCAAAAAGGTCAACACGGCTCCAATCGTGATTTACTTGCATTTCATCCCATAAACCAAACCATTGTCCTTCAAATGGATGAAAAACGAGAAATCCATCGATCTTCCCAGCGCCCTGGATGCCCTTAAGGATTATACTTTCACTCAGTTGAAAATGATCCAAGTTTGGGCGATCGATCAGATGAGGTTTCACTTGGTTAGGAAACGCGGCGATTGCTTGAGCCAACAAAGACGCGGGCATAAGCCCCTTTTCATCCGGAGTCAAAAGTCCCAAGCGGAACGCCTCCGCTTCGCGCATACCCTCCGTCAGATGGGGCCACATTTCCGGATCGATATTCTCTTTTTCGATTGTATCTTTAATTACCCGTTTTGGAAAAAAGCGAGTCTCAACAATCCACGTTTCAAGATTCGTAAAATTCCAAGATCCCGCCAACGTTCGCGCGGCGGCCGCGCCACGCATCTTGAAACTCCCGATCCGGTCTTGGAAAGACGCTTCAAAGGCCGCGAATCCCCAAACACAAAGACGGAGCAGACAGACTACTATAGCCAAATACAAACAGAGTTTCCCCATCTCCCGTTTCACTTCCACCGGAAGCCACCGCCAGGGAGCGATCTGATAGACGGCATAAAAAAGAAACACACAGATTAATAGAAGATGAAAGCGATACCGGGCGGTGGAGCCGAACCAATCCGGCGCCCAAAACGAAAGCGCCAACGCGAAAAGACACGCGGTTGCGATAAGGCAATGCAGAATCAACGAAAGCGGCCGCTGTAGGAAAAGAAACCGCCCTTCCCGCGCCGTCCATTCATCCCGGAATGTGAGTCCAATAAGAACCAACAAAGAACCAGTCACAGCGATTCCAAAGACACCGTTTCGAGGAACCGCCCATAAGGGCAGAATTTTATAAAGCCCCAACACAATTGCCAGCGTCAGTAGGAATGGAATAACAAGCCCATCCCGCCAGCGTTTCAAGATCGCGGCGCCAAGCAGCGTTAAGACGATAGAATCAACACAATCCACGCCCAGCCCAATTGGAAATAATGGAATCCATGCGCCATCCATTGTCACTCCCACTCCAAGACCAATCGGTTCGTCTCCCTGTTTCTGTAATCATACCGTTTTTCAAGACATCTCAGAGGGGATGTCTTCAATCAATTGAATCGTTTTCCAATATCCCGAACGAAAGCGGAAGAGATAAACCAATCCAAGCAACGTAAGATAAACCGCCGCCCATAACCATGCGCCGGTGACTCCCCATTGGAAGAAATAGAGTATGAACCACGTGCCCGGCACAAAGAAACACCACGCGCAGATTACCGCCGCCCACATAGCGAACGCGGTATCCCCCGCTCCCCGCAACGCGCCGGTAAAGGTGAGAATCATCGCGTCGGAAATTTGATACAAGGCCACTAACCAGAGAATTTTGGCCCCATACATCGCGATCTCCTCAAATGGAGCGTCCACCGAGACTGATTCACTCCGGAAGAGCTCCATGAGAAACTCTGGGAAACAAAAATAAATAATCCCCAGAAAAATCATGTAGCCTTCCACGCTGAACCAGGCGGTATAGGCGCATTTCTCGGCGGTGGGATAGTCTTTCCGCCCGATGTACTGTCCCACGAGTGTCATGGCGGCGATCTCCGCACCGATCATCGGAAAGAAAGACAGCATATTGAGTGAAAGAACAATGTTGCTGGCGGCGAGTTCCACTTTTCCTAATCCACCGATCAAAAAGATGAAGGCGGCGAACGCGCCGATATCTAATAGCAATTGCACCCCTGTCGGCGTTCCAAAACGAAGCATCCGCTTGATCAAAGGGAAATCGATCCGTATCGTCGAACGGGTATGATACGCTTGATGATTTTTCGTGGACAGGAAGAGAACGAAATAGATCACACTCATCAACGCTGTCGAAAACACCGTCGCAATGGCCGCGCCCCGTACTCCCCAGCAGGGAAATCCCCATGCGCCGAAAATCAGCCCATAATCGAGAATTCCATTGACCGTATTCGTTAAAATACTGACGGTCATGATGACGCCGGTTCTCCCTCGGCCGGAATAGAAACTGCTCAACGCGCCATTCAGAATAAAAAAGGTTCCCCCCGTATAGAGGTATGTAAAATATGTCTTCTCCAGAACGATCACCTCCGGCGCGTGACCAGAATGATCGATACACAAATTACCAAGTGGCAGCAGTAAAAGAGAAAACAATCCGCCGGCGATGGAAATCACAACCCCCTGCCATGTGACCAGTCCAATTGAGCGATTCCGCTTTGCCCCATAATACTGAGCGACGAAAGTATTCGCATATTCGCTGACACCCAGAAAAAACGCGAGCATTGTAAAAAACAGAATCCCCGCGGGCATCACAGCGGCGATCTCTTCGGATCCCACCCAGGAGAGAAACAAACGATCCACAAAGTGCATCACCGCCACGGAAGCGTGGCTGATCACAAGGGGATACGCAATGAAGAAAAACTCCCGGAATCCACCGGGAGGATACAAAAGACATTTTTGATCAGACATTTTAAATTTTCGAGAAATTGCCTCGAGAACGCGAATAAAATCCATCTATCCAATTCGCACACTCAAGTCCTTGCGCGATGGTAACAAGACTGCCGCAAGTCAATAATGATTTGGTTTGGAATAGCGCCACAATTTCATTGTATTTACTTTTAAACACAATCCAATGCTTTCACTCGCTTTATGTGTAAATGAGTCTCGAAAACTATCTCAATCAAAAACTCTTCCGAGACTCATTTGCATTTGCAGTTGTGATCTCGATCATGATGGTTATTATTCAATAAAATATGTTTCCATTCGATTAAATTCTCCAGATTCTTTTCTTTGCATTGACTATCTCCGGCTCTGCGTTACATTGAATAAAGTAGCGGATTCTCAAAAAATAGTTGAAGAAACGATCAAACTAACCAAATCATCTTAAATGAAAGAAACACAGATCTCTCTATCTCGCATCGGACTGAAATTTTTTCAAGCCAAAACCAGTCAATGGGTTTTTCTAGGAGCGCTCGTCGGTCTAATCTCCGGATTGGGCGCAATTGTCTTCAATATTCTGGTTCGAGGGTGTCTGGATTTATTCCTATTCAATGGATTGGGATGGGGGCAAATCCCTGTCGGGGAAGAATCGTATATCCTAAAACCGGCGGAAGGATTGCGTTATTGGCTGTTGCCATTGATCCCAATGTTTGGCGGGCTGCTGGGTGGTTTTTTAGTCTTTACCTACGCGCCTGAAGCGGAAGGGCATGGAACCGACGCGTACATCCGCGCGTTTCACCGGCTTCGGGGACGGGTCCGGGGACGGGTGCCGATTATTAAAACGATCGCCTCGGCGATTACGATCGGTTCGGGCGGTTCGGCGGGCCGCGAAGGTCCCATTGCGCAGATCGGCGCTGGATTCGGTTCCTGGCTGGGTCAGGTTCTTAAATTTGACGCGCGCGGCTGCCGCACCTTGATGATCGCCGGCACGGCGGGAGGCATCGGCTCCATTTTCTGCGCGCCGTTGGGAGGCGCTCTGTTCGCCATCGAAGTGCTCTATCGCAACGAGGAACTTGAAACGGAAGGGCTTATCGCCGCTATTATTTCCTCCCTCATCGCCTTTTCGTTATTCTCCGCTCTTACGGGAGAAACACAGGTCTTCATCACACCCCAATTCCAATTCCACCTATGGGAATTACTTCCCTATGGTTTACTCGGTTTGGTCTGCGCGGCGATAGGGATTCTATACGTGACTGTTTTCTACGGCGCGCGGGACTATTTCTTCAGAAAAATACCCATCCGCCCTCATTATAAACCCATGCTCGGCGGCTTGCTGTTGGGCCTGTTGGCGCTCGCGTTTCCCCAGGTCTTATCCGGCGGTTACGGCTGGATTGAGATCCTGCTGAGTGAGAATCTGAATGAGCCGGGCGTGTATGAAATCCTCACGCTTCAATTTATGTTCCTCCTCGTTTTCGCCAAACTCATCGCGACATCATTCACCATCTCCTCCGGAGGCAGTGGAGGCGTATTCGGCCCTTCGCTGTTCATTGGAGCGATGCTGGGAGCCTGGTTCGGCTACTCCTTTGATGGGTATTTTCCCGGTTGGATCTCCGATCCCCGTTCGTTCGCGCTGGTCGGTATGGTCGCCTTCTTTTCCGGTATCGCGAAAACCCCGATCGCGAGTTTATTAATGATCACCGAAATGGCCCACTCCTACGATCTCCTCGCGCCCATGATGCTCGTTGTCTCTCTCACGTATATTCTAACAGATCGTTGGAGCCTTTATGAAGAACAGGTCCCCCGCAAATCCGATTCCCCCGCGCACTTGGGAGAATACCGGACCGATGTCCTCGCGGGCCTACACGTGCGGGAAATCCCAATCGTGAATGGACACCTGACCTTCTCTCCCTATATGACACTGCGCCAAATGCTGCCGCAAATTCTTGATTCTTCCCAGAATGTGTTCCCTGTCGTCGATTCGAAAGAGAACATCACCGGCGTATTCTCCATTGAAGACATCCGGACGCTCCTGCTGGAAGAGATGATGCGTGATCTGGTCGTCGCCGACGATATCGCGAATCCCGATTTCGCGTATACAACACCCAGTGAAGACTTGCACAACGTTCTGCGGAAATTAACGGAACTTGTCACGGAAGAGATTCCCGTTCTCGATCCTGAAACCAGCCAATTCCTCGGTGTCATCAACCGCCGCGACATCCTCCAACTCTACAGCAAACGCCTCGTCGACATCAAACGTGAAGCGTAACGACACAGAGCGCCAAACCAGTTTTAGAGAAAGTGTGAAACGATCAAGGCTTTGTTCTGTCCTTGCGTAATTCAATCCCCTTCAATAAAACAGACTTTTTTCTTCCTGCCATCTTCCCAAAAATGTGCGGTTTTTTCCACACATAGGGTTGACATCCACCTCCTACGCGGTCTATACTACGCATAAAGTGCGGAAAAAACCGCACGTCAATCCATTCGGAGGCGGTTGATGTCCAAATTCACGAAAAGCGAGTTGGAAGTGATGCAAGTGCTTTGGGAACACGGCTCCCTTAAACCGGCGGAAATTCAAGAAAAATTTCCCCGCGCAATTAAAAATTCCGCCCTGCGCTCCCTTCTGTCCGTCTTGTTGGACAAAGGAAGCGTCACTCGCGAAATGATAGGAAAAGCCTACTATTACAAAGCCAAAACCCCCCAGCAATCCACTTTGAAACGTATGACAAAACAGATGGCGAATATCTTCAGTGGAGGATCAACCGCCGCCTTGATCGCTCAATTGATCAAAATTGAAGCCTTGTCGGAAGAAGACATTCGAGAACTCCAAACCATCGCCAAACAAAAAATAAAGGAACAAGAACATGAGTGATTCCATCTTCTTTTCACCGGAAATCTACGCGTTGTTTCCTCTTTTGTTGAAAATCACAATTCTATTCTGCTTGACATGGATCACCGTATTATACTGTCATCGTTCCAATCCGTATTGGCGTCTTATCCTATTACGAGGAGCGGTCATAGGAATCTTGGCGATGCCGGTTTTGACAGCCGTTGTTCCCTCGATCAATGTTCCGCTTCTCCAAGACCAGTCAGTTCAATCCCCTTCCCCGGTTCAATATCCGGTAGAAAAAGCGCTTCCTTCATACACGCCTATCCTTTCCCAATCTGACTCAATCCCCATCAGACCGTCAACGTCTATAGAACCTATTGTGAATAAAACAAAACCATCGCCATCCGCTGGGAGAAATCCAATCTTAACACTGGGAGTAATTTGGATTTTCGGGATTTTGACACTCTGTGGATATGCTTGGATTCATCATAGAAAAATAAAACAGATGATCGAGGACTCTAAAGCGGCTCCAGCGAACCTCAAGGAACAACTTAAACAGACCGCTGAAAGAATGGGTGTTTTAAAAACCATCGATCTCCGGTATTCTCCCAAAGCGGCGGCGCCCTTTCTCTATGGAGGATCGCATCCAACAATCGTTCTGCCCGAACTCGCTATAGGCGGCGATTTCTCTGACGATCTCCCCACGATTTTCGCGCATGAACTCTCCCACGTACAATCCAACGATCTCGCTTGGATGGCCGTGTTTCGAGTGATGCAGACACTGTTCTGGTTTCATCCCCTGTCTTGGGCGCTCATCATGACGCACAAATCAGTGTGTGAAGAATATTGCGATATGAGAGCGGCCCAGTTCATCGGAAGCCGTGATGTATACTCGCAAACCTTGGCGCGTGTCACTTTGCATCTCTTGACTCAACCACCCGCCTATGCGGGATTAGGCATGGCGCGTCTTCCCGAAATCCGCCGGCGCCTTAATCGATTAAAACGTCCTATAAATACTGTCCCAGTTTCCCAAAACCGTATCCTTTCTTTTCTTGTAATCGGTGGCATTGCATTAACCGGATTCGCTGGTCTGCAGATCGTTCACAGCGAACAAAACAATCCACAAAATCTAGACAAGGAGACAAGCATGTCCTCTAAAATCTTACATGATATCCAATGGTACATCGATCCGAACGCCACCCAAAAAGGGGAACCCAGCATTTACCATTCCTTTGTGGCGAGTCTGGCAACTGCGATGAACTACATCGATGAAGATTTCGATCCGGTCAAATTGATGGGATCAAGTGGATTCGCTTTCCGGACTTTTGTCTGCAAAGATTTATGCCCCAGCGCGATGAGCATGTTCAGTTTCAACGACATCCTCCCGGAAAGCATGGAACAAACAGGCTATCAAAGCATCTATATCCATCGCATGTGGGATGAGAAGCGTCTGGAGAAAAAGAGAAGAGAGCAAGCGCATGACGCGATCGTCAATGGAATCGACAGAGGCGTTCCCGCGATTGTTTGGGACACGGCGAACGTCGAGTGGGGATTGATTATTGGATACGATATGAAACAGGAACGGTATGAGACACTCACGGATGAAGGAAAACGGTCCACCCTTGCGTTCAATCGATTGGGCCGGAATGGGATTGATATCCTATCCGTCACGATTCCTGGACAGCGGAACGAGAGAACCGAGGAAGAAATCACCTTGAATGCGTTAAAAACAGCGGTAGCGCACGCCGAACAGAAAGAATGGTTCGATCGGCCCAACTATCAAAATGGTCTGGCCGGACTAGACCTGTGGGCTTCCATTTATGACAAATGGGCGCCAAATGCGGAAGCCAGTAAACGAATTCCGGTATACAAAGACTACGTCCGGTTTTCCGCCTATTACACGGGCCACACCTATTCCGCCCGCTGTTACGCGCGGGATTACCTGAAGAGCATAGCGAATGGAGATCCAAACCTGGAAAAAGCCGCGCTATCGTACGAAAAGACCGCCGCCTCTCTAAAACCCGTCTGGGAACTCTTCTCCAATGGAAAAGAGCTCAGTGAAGAAGCGCTCACAGCGGCAGCCCAAAACATCCGATCCGCCAAAATCAACGAAGAACACGGTATCGGATTCATCAAAGAATATTTAGCTCAAGCAAACAAATCGGATCTCTTTTAATCATCCACGATGAACTGTGGATCGCCTGTTTAGGGCGGGCAATCGGCGCAAACCGACCGGAACAAGTTCGTGGATAGATACCGATCACCACGGTCCGGAAGCAGAACAACAATCGTATCCGAGGGGGAATAGTCCGCGGCCACTTCCAGCGCCGCCCAAACGGCGCCGCCGCTGCTCATTCCAACGAACAATCCCTCTTCCAACGCCAAGCGGTTCGCCATCGCATACGCCGGGCGGTCTTCCACCATGATTGTTTTATCGAGGCGGTCTCGTTCGAAGATCTTGGGAACGATCGCCTCTTTCATGTTTTTCCAGCCCTGAATCGCATGACCAAGTATCGGTTCAGCGCCGACAATCTGGATGTTCTCATTGTATTCTTTAAGACAACGAGCCACCCCCATTAACGTTCCTGAAGTGCCCATCCCCGCCACGAAGGCGGTAATCTCTCCATTGGTTTGTTTGATAATCTCCGGACCGGTGGACTCATAATGGCTCAACCAATTGTCAGGATTATCAAACTGATTGGGCATGAAGTACCGGTCAGGTTGCTCATCATAAATACGGTGCGCTTCCCGGATGGCGCCATCCGTTTTTTCATGGCCGGGGGTAAGGACCAGTTCCGCGCCATACGCCTGCAGCGTCTGCCGCCGTTCCATGCTCACACATTCGGGCAGGGTCAATTTGACGCGGTAACCCATACTGGCGCCGACCATGGCGAGACCGATTCCGGTGTTTCCCGATGTGGGCTCCAGAATAATCTTTCCCGGCGCCAGACGGCCGTCCTCTTCCGCTTTTTTTAATCATCCACAAGGCGGGCCGGTCTTTCACCGAACCACCTGGATTATGTCCCTCCAGCTTGGCCAAGATGCGAGCGCCATGCTGGGGCCGGATTCGACGCAGTTCCACTAAGGGAGTGTTCCCAATCGATTCGAGTAAACTGGGAATTTTCGGCTGCGTCTTTTGTTTGTTCAGCAATTCCGCTGGTTGATTCGCGCTCATGGCAGCCTCCTTATTACCAACGCTTCATAACGCGTTGGTCATCATCTCTTTTATTTTACGCCAACACACAAAGGGCTGATTCAGCCAAGAGGTTGGGTAAAAATGTAATTCGTCTACCTTGGTTGAAATAAACGGAATTCACTATATTGAATCCCTTTTCTTTACAAAAAAAGAAAAAATCCTTGATCGTTAAAAACTGAATATTGGGCGTATCATACCACGTATGAGGAAGTTGGTTGGTAATCGGCGCCCGGCCGGTGAAGAGAAGATAGAATCGGCCGCGCCAATACCCGAAATTAGGGAACGTAATAATAGCCTTTTTCCCAACCCGCAGCATTTCTTGAATCACTAAATCCGGTTTGTGTGTCTCCTGCAGCGTCTCGCTCAGGATCACGTAATCAAAGGATTCATCCGGATAATCGGCGAGTCCTTCGTCAATATCACCATGATGTACGGAAAGCCCCTTACTCACACACTCGTACACTTTCTCTTCGGACTTTTCCACACCTGATCCCTGGACCTTCTTTTTGGACTGAAGAAGTTTCAACAGATCTCCAGCGCCACAGCCTAAATCGAGTACCTTGCTCTTCTCCTCGATCAATCCACAGATGGCTTCATAAATGGGATTGGGCGCCGGTTCCGGTATAGAATCATGCGATTTCATGCGCGGCGCCCTCCTTCGGCACGTGGGAGAGAAAATCACGGATGAGCTGGGTTTGCTGGGCGCACTCTAATAAAAACGCGTCGTGTCCATAATCGGATTTTATTTCACAATAACTGACGGATACCCCATTCTGGCGCAAAGCGCTGACAACCACCTTGGATTGATAGGGGGGATAAAGCCAGTCACTGCTGAACGCCAAAACCAGGAATTTTGATCGAACACCTTTCAACGCTTCTGTCAAAGAACCATAGCCTTCAGCCAGATCGAAATAATCCAACGCTTTTGATATATAAAGATAACTATTCGCGTCAAACCGGCGCGTGAATGACGCGCCTTTATACTGCAGGTAACTCTCAATCTGAAAGTCGGTTAACAGATCAAAACTGACACGCTGCCGGTCCTGCAATTTACGCCCGAATTTCTCATGCATGGACTGATCGCTCAAGTAACTGATATGACCTACCATCCGCGCGACGGCCAATCCCCGGTCCGGCGGTTCCCCATCATAGTACTCTCCATTGTTCCAATTTGGATCCGCGAGAATCGCCTGTCTTCCCACTTCATTCAACGCAATGTTCTGCGCCGAGTGATTAGCGGTCGTCGCGATGGGGATCACCGCTTCGACCATATCCGGATAGCTGACCGCCCATTGCAGCGCCTGCATGCCTCCCATCGATCCTCCCGCTACACAAAGAAGGCGATCGATCTCTAGATGCTCCAATAAACGCTTCTGCGCGTTCACCATGTCTTGAATGGTGATAATCGGAAACGTCAATCCATACGGCTTGTTGGTTTCCGGATTGATCGAGGAGGGACCCGTTGATCCTTGGCAGCTCCCGATGCAGTTGGAGCAGATAATGTAATATCGGTCCGTATCAAACGCCTTGCCCGGTCCAATGAAATTATCCCACCAACCCGGCTTTTTATCGTCCGGCTGATAGTACCCCGCCGCGTGATGATCGCCCGATAGGGCGTGTAAAATCAGGATGACGTTATCTTTTTCTGGACTGAGCGTTCCATAGGTCTCATACGCGATTTGGATCGGCCCCAATTTGCGCCCGCTCTCCAATTCCAGTTCGTTAGGCGGTTCACACAACACCGCCGTGCGCTCCTGGACGAGTCCCACCGAACGTTTTCCTTTATGAATCGCAGTCATGACCATTGTCTGCACAGCCCTCTCCATGATTGAAATCAATTGAATTCTCTAATTAGTGTTATACTTTCGAGAGCGCTTGATCCAAGTCCTTGATGATATCGTCCACGTTTTCAAGACCGATGGAAAGGCGGACAAAGTCCGGCGTGACGCCCGCGGCCCGTTGTTCTTCTTCCGTAAGTTGTTGATGGGTTGTGCTCGCTGGGTGAATAATCAGCGATTTCGCATCCCCGATGTTTGCGAGATGCGAGAAGAGTTTGACGTTTCCGATTAACGTCTTGCCCGCTTCTAATCCCCCTTTCACACCAAAACCTAAGAGCCCGCCGTACAATCCACGCTCATAATACTTCTTAGCGGTTTCATGCGAAGGATGGCTGGGCAGCCCCGGATAATTGACCCAATCCACTTTGGGATGCGATTCCAGAAACTGAGCCGTTTTGAGCGCGTTTTCACTGTGCCGCTCCATCCGCAGATGAAGGGTTTCCAAGCCCTGCAGAAAGAGGAACGCGTTAAACGGAGCCATTGACGGCCCAATGTCCCGTAAGAATTGCACACGGGCTTTAATCGCAAAGGCCACATTCCCCAAACCAGGGAAATCACCGAAGGTTTCCCAAAATTTCAATCCATGATAACTCGGATCCGGTTCGGTGAATTGGGGAAATTTTCCATTATTCCAGTTGAATTTTCCCGAATCAATCAAAATCCCCCCAATCGAGGTGCCATGCCCACCGATGAATTTTGTCGTTGAGTGCATCACGATATCCGCGCCATGTTTGATCGGTTGAACGAGAAATGGAGACGCGGCGGTGTTATCGACAATCAATGGAATCCCCGCTTCATGCGCGATCGCGGCCACCGCTTTAAAATCAAGGGTATCCAATTTGGGATTGCCTACGGTTTCCGCAAAAATCGCTTTCGTTTTTGGTGTAATCGCCCGTTTGAAATTTTCCGGATCAGTGGAATCGACAAAATGAACCTTAATTCCCATCTTTGGGAGCGTCGAGCTGAAAAGTGTATACGTTCCTCCATACAAACTCGAAGAAGAAACAATTTCATCACCAGATTCCGCCACATTCAGGCAGGAAAGCGTCGTCGCCGCCTGCCCCGAACTGACGGCGACGGCCATCGTCCCCCCTTCTAACAGAGCGAGACGCTTTTCAAGCACATCCGTTGTGGGATTCATGATACGTGTATAAATATTTCCGAATTCTTTCAACGCAAATAGATTCGCGGCGTGTTCGGCGCTGTCAAACAAGAAGGATGTCGTTTGATAGATCGGAACGGCCCGGGCGTTTGTCGCGGGATCAGGAATCTGTCCTCCATGTAAAGTCAGCGTTTCAAATTGAATATTATCTTCAACCATTCGATCTCTCCTTCATTGTTTATCCATGTGACACAGTGAACAATGCATCAAAAGGATTGCAATCATTCCTGTTGTCCGGCTTCCCAGACACCTTTATTCCGGTGCGCCTCCCGCTCCCGTTCCGCTTCGGCTCGAATTTTATACGCGCAATCACGAACGACTCCATACAGCACTGCGCAGCCGTCATCATCACAATGCGCTTCCCCTTCATCGGCCAGGATAATTAGGTTTCGGGCGTATTCAAGCGCCTGCCGGATAAATTCGTTGCAATGCTTGTCTTTTTCCGTATCCCCGTTTTCCTGCATCCCTTTTCCTCACTTTCTTTGAGAATTCGGATCAACCGAGAATCGCTTCCAGATCGACTTCCACCGTGGCGGCGGGCATGATATTAAAATTGTCGATCAACACTTGTAAAACAGCCGGTGTCAAAAACGCGGGCAGACTCGGTCCCAAACGGATATTCTTGATACCCAAATGCAGAAGTGTCAACAAAATACAAACCGCTTTCTGTTCGTACCAAGACAGAATCATCGATAAAGGCAAGTCGTTCACACCACAATCAAACGCGCCCGCCAGCGCAACGGCGATCTGGATGGCGGAATAGGCGTCATTGCATTGACCGATATCGAGCAAACGGGGAATCCCGTCAATATCGCCGAACTCAAGTTTGTTGAAACGATATTTCCCACAAGCTAATGTGAGAATCACGCAATCATCCGGGACCTGTTCCGCGAATTCCGTGTAATAATTCCTGCCTGGTTTCGCGCCGTCACAACCGCCGATCAGGAAGAAATGCCTTATTTTACCGGCTTTGACCGCTTCGATTACTTTGTCCGCCACTCCGAGAACCGCATTATGGCCAAAGCCAACCATAATCGTCTTCTCTTCTTCATCCGATTCAAATCCAGGCGCGGAAAGCGCCGCTTCAATGACAGGCGTAAAATCGCCATCGTCGATATGCTTGACACCGGGCCAGGCGACGAGTCCACTGGTAAAGATCCGGTTTTTATACGTCTCCGCCGGTTTTTGTATGCAATTCGTTGTCATCAAAATCGCGCCGGGGAACGCGTCAAATTCTTTTTTCTGATCTTGCCACGCGCCGCCGTAATTCCCCACAAGATGTTTGTATTTTTTCAGACCAGGATAAGCCAGACAGGGCAGCATCTCTCCATGTGTATAGACGTTGATTCCTTTGTCCTCCGTCTGTTGAAGCAGCAAATCAAGATCCTTGAGATCATGTCCCGAAACAAGAATCGCCTTCCCCCGCACCGGTGTAATCCGAACCTGAGCCGGTTCTGGATGTCCATATGTGTCCGTGTTCGCCTTATCGAGCAGTTCCATGACTTTGAGATTCCACTCTCCCACCTTCAACGCCTTGGCGGTCAGTTCTTCCACATTAGATGGATTCCCAGCGAGAAAGTCGAGTGTCTCATGGAAGAAGTCATACACCGCGTCATCTTCCACATTGAGAATGAGCGCATGATCCGCGTACGCCGCCGTGCCCTTCAAACCGTACGTAATCAATTCTTGAAGCCCGACAATAGTTTGATCGAGTGTGTTCCAGCGCTTCTCAATTGAAACATCGAGACCTTGATTCACGAGTCCTTCGATATCTGCGGCGGGTGTCCAGGTGGCGGGACCGGACAGCGTTTCAGGCGAACATCCTTCCCTTCCACACGCCTCTTCATACAGGCGTTTCGCCTTGCCTAGCAATTCCGACGCTTGGAGAAGAAATTCACGAATGCGTTCCGGATCGAAATTGACGTTAGTCACCGTCGTGAACAAGGCTTCGATCACAAACACGTCAATCGCGCGATCTCTCACACCCAATTTCCCCGCCCGGTGAGCGTACATGGAAATCCCCTTCACCGCATGGACTAACAAATCCTGCAATGCGGCGGTCTCCGGCTGTTTACCACAAACGCCAACGACCGTACATCCCGTATCTTTCGCTCTTTGTTCACACTGGAAACAGAACATTTTTTTAATTCCTCCCGGCTTTTTGTTAAGCAAACTGTTGCAAAGCTATCTGCGTTCCTGTTTTGGTTTTGAAGATCTTATTGATGAATGCGCGAAATTGATCTTTATCTTTATCCAGCTTCTCGTCAGCCAGATTCACCAACCAATCCGCATCCCATAGAATCCGAAATTCCAACGTGTCGATATCCCGCGCGCTGTGATGGTTCGCAATGATGCGGCAAACATGATCGATCGTCGATTCATCCATCTCATTTTCCATCATGATCCGCCGGGCGATTGGAGGGCCTTCAATCTCTTGATACCGTCCGGCGGAGGAGCCATGAACACGCTCCGCTTCATGAATCCCGATATCATGCAGAATCGCCGCGGCTACGATTGTGAGTTGGTCTCCACCTTCATTCCCGTAAATCTCCAACGCGTATTGCAACACATTCAAGGCATGATTGATCCGGCGCTGGTCTGAGCCAAATAATTCTCTCATCGCATGGTTAAGATGTGTTTCAACAGATGGATCCCTGCGCACTATGTCTCCTTAGAAGGTATGATTTGCTTGTTTTGACAAATCTCACCACGAATACTGATCTTGACTGGCTTCAGTGGAATCTCTTTTCCCGATTGTTCCAACGCTTGCTTGACGACCTGAAGCAATCCAAAGCAACAGGGAACTTCCATATAGGCGATTTCGATGGATTCGACATCATTCATCTGAAAAATTTGAAGCAATTTATCGTGATAAAATTCAAGATCATCCAGTTTGGGACAACCGATCAAAAGTATCCGCCCATCAAGCATCGTCCGGTGAAAATCCGCATACGCGAACGGAACGCAATCAGCGGCGATTAAGAGTTTCGCCCCTCGCAGATACGGCGCAGTAACCGGAACAAGACGTAATTGCACAGGCCAGTTGGAGAGAGTTGAAGAAGCCGCGCCCAGCGCCGGTTCCTTTTGAGCGCTTTCTTTGACCGGGCGCAGCGTCAGAGACATCGAACCAGGACAACGAAAAGATGGCAATCCATGCTGTGTTTCAGGTTGAGAATCCGGCGCCGCCTGTTTTCCATTTTCTCCGGTGAGATGGCGCTTGACCGCTTCAGGATCATATTCATCCACGAGCCGCTCTTCCATACTGATCGCCCCCTGGGGACAATCACCCAAACAGGCGCCCAGCCCATCACAAAGATTCTCACCTACGAGGCGGGCTTTTCCATCAACGATCTGGATCGCGCCTTCCGCGCAGGCCGGAACGCACTGTCCGCATCCATCACATTTTTCTTCATCAATTTTGACGATCGTTCTTCTTCGAACCATGGATTTAACTGCATCCTTACTGATGTTTGTACCTAATTTGTACCTAATAAATACAAATCAATAGCATAATTCATTCCAACAATGAAAAAGAGATAAGAATTAACTCTAATATACTTAAAAATAAGAACTTAAATATTTGATTGGATAAGGAGAAGAAAAAAATTCAAAATACAAGATCAAGACGCTAATAAAACACTGTCAAACGAAATCTATTTATCCGTCGACTTAGAAAATCGATATAACAATATTTTATTGCGTTAAAAAGGATAGTTTACTCAATGGATGGAAGAATAATGTCTCATTATCAATACACACTCATAATGAGACAGATATAATATTAATGAGACAACCAAAAAGAGAATACTATAGAATCCCGTCCGTTAATAAACAAACCAACCAGATTCCCCTATACTCCAAAGGTTATTTCGCATATCGAGATTTAAATTCCTGCTGCCGTCTCAAACGTTCGGCTTTTTCTTCTGGATCCATCTTGTTATTAAACCACTGATGGTTTTTATGATTGAAGATTTCCTCAATTCGCTTTTCGAGCGCTTTAGCCGCTTCGACTTTTTTCGGATCATCTGAATGAAGCCCCTTTTCAACGAGTTCTTCCAATTCGGGGATCAATTCCGTGTAGAAGTTCCGGGCGATTTCATAGGTCCCATGCCAGTGGGTAATATCCGGTCCCATCATCGAAGCGCCGTGACGCGCCCGCCGGCCTTCGTGATGCCACAATTCAAACCAAGTAAAGTCAATTTTATTGGAGAAATTCGCCGGACGCAAAAGCGGGGCGGCCAACTCCATAAGTTCAATTCCCGGGCTGGCGAATTTCTCATGATAGAGATCGATCAGCCCATCGTATTGCATGTAGAATCCATCCACAAAGTTTCGATTATGGCAATTTAGGCAGACATCGATCATATTGTTCCGCCGTGTCTCCCAACCGGTGGAAGCGCCTTTCAATCCCATTTTCAAATCACTGACTTCCGGCCGGATGGAAATAATCGGGCGGTTATTCCACGAAATCCGCATCCCCACATCATGGCTGACCGGCTGATTTTTTGTGGCCGACATGTGACATGTCGAACATGTCGGCGCCGCTGAATAATCTTCACCGACCACCCACTTCGCGTTACCCATATTCATTTTCGAATGATGCGCGCGGAATGCCACACCATGTTTAGATTCGTTATAAATCTCAATCTGTGGATGGTCCGGCCCCATATGACATTTCCCACAGTTTTCTGGATTGCGCACCTGTTCCACGGAAAATTCATGCCGTGAATGGCAGGCCGTACAAGATCCTTCGCTTCCATCAGGATTGATTCGCCCGATGCCTGTATTCGGCCAAGTCGCTGGATCCAATTTTCCTCCCAGTAAAACCTTCACCTCACTTCCATGGCATTGCCAACACCCATTCACTGCCGCGGCGGAGACGCCCTTTGGAAATCCAACGGTTTTAAGTCCACGATTCCCCTCCACGACTTCAGCCAAGACATTATCAAGCGATCCCATAATACGGCCCGCTTTGGCGTGATGAGAATTCGTAAATTCATCCACCTCGCGTTCATGACAACGGGCGCAGTCACGAGGACTTACAATGATCGAGATCAATTTCCCGGTTTGAGTCGTTCCATCTTTCAACACAACATCATGTTGAAGCGCATCCGGATCCCCCTCTTCGGCCATATGACACTCATAACAACCAATGTTCGCGCGGAAATGTTTGCTGGCGCCCCATTGTTCATACACAGATGGCGTTTCTACTTTATGACAGTCGATACAAACCTTCGATTCAGGAGAGAGCGCCTTAGGCGAAAACGCCGCATACACTGCCGGATACGATAAAACCGGGAATGCAAGCGCCGCGAAGATTCGAATGAAACATCTTGACGATCGATTCATGACTCAAGGCCTCCGATGTCAGAGTATGGGTACAAAAGATAAAAAAAATCTATGCGCAAAATCAGTAAAACTATTGTCAAAGTAGAAAGACTAACAAATCTTTTAATCCTCTTTTTTGAACTCACCCGAAACAATAGGAAGCGCCAGCCGCAGCATCCAGCTGAAAAGCAAAATTCCAAACGCCCAGATTCCTATACAAATCTGTATTTCATTTAGGGTAGGAACATACTCGACAATTTCCCCTAATGGCGTCGGCAGGAAACCCGGTACAATCATCCCAGGCCCTTTTTCAATCCAGATCCCAACGAAAGCGAGAGCACACGCCAGATTCAGCCATCTGATTTGATTGGCTAGAATCGGTGTCACAAGAATCACTGCTGCAATCGTTTCCATGAGCAAGGCGCTCCAGATCCAAGGCACAAGAGCGTTGTGCCCATGCAAACCGAAGAAAAGATATTGAGCGCTGGAAGAATGCAGCGATGCGCTATAAAACTCTTTAAACGCTTCGCAGCCTAATAGAAATAGATTGATCAGCAGAGAGATTGTCACGATCTGACGAAGAAGATGCAGCGCTTTGTCGCCGATGTTGTAATTGGATATGCGCCGGATAATCTGAAACGCGAGAATCATCAATCCCGGACCGGCGGTAAACGCCGAACCGAGAAAACGCGGCGCGACAATCGCGGCGTTCCAAAACGGACGCCCAACCAATCCAACATAAAGAAACGCAGTAACAGTATGAATGGAGACCGCCCATAGAATCGAAAGAAAGACGAATGGCATATATAACCACGGATTCGGTTTCCGGCCTAAATAGGTCATATAGAGAAGATAACCGCAAACATGTACGTTTATCAAAAGATAACCGTTCAAAACCACCACATCCCAGCTCAGCATTGAAATCGGAAAATTGAATAAGCCAATGACAGGAATCATATGCCAAAACCGATCGGGGCGCCCCAAGTCAACGATTACGAATAAAAGACACATAATGATCGCCGCTACTGCGAGCAGTTCTCCAAAGATCACAACAGTTATGCATCTCACGAATTCGATAAATATACGCTGGAATAACTAGCATTACAGCCGCGGCCGCCATTCCAACGAGAAACGTGAAATTGGCGATGTAGATCCCCCACGAAACCTGATCGGTCATTCCCGTAGTAATCAATCCCCCGGCCAGCTGCGTGCAGTAAGCCCGCAATCCAAAGGAACGAGAGAAGGGTCAGAAAAATCATCCACAAAAAGAACGCCCACCCGCCACGGAAACTAAGCCGGGACGCCCGGTAGAGGAAAAGGCTGTAATCTTTGATTGCGCCGCTAACTTCACCTGCCACGTCAAATCCTTTATTCCAAAGTCCGATCGTTTTAAGCGTCAAACCAATAATAAAAACGGGGGATGGTTCCCGCATCCTCTTTCAATACATAGACTCTCTTTTCATCCAGGATATAGCGGATAGGACTCTCCGCATCCAATAGATTGCCGAACTGCCGCGCTCCCGTTGGACACGCTTCCACACATTTTGGGTACCAATCCCCGCCGCACACGTTGCAGACAGAACGTGCATTTCTCCATCGTCCCGCGGGGACGGATTCGATTGCTCAAATAGGCCATCTCTGGATTGATCTCATCTTCCGGTATAGACGGCTCAGAAAAGTTAAAGCGCCGCGCCCAATAGGGACAAGCCGCTTCACAATAACGGCAGCCGATACACCAGTTATAATCCACGACGACAATCCCGTCTTTCTCCTTCCACGTAGCGCGAACCGGACAGGCCTTCACACACGGTGGATTGTCACACTGGTGACATTGAACCGGCATATAGTAAAATCCTTCCGCGTTCACGCTATCCACGCCATAGTAGTGATTCGATTTCTCGACATCGATCGTGCCCTTGGGCATTTGCAGAACGCGGATGTATTGGATCGCAGGATCGCGCGACTGGTTGTTTTCCTCAACACAGGCGTAGACGCAGCGGCGGCAGCCGACGCACCGGCCGATATTCAGCGCGTAAGCGAATTGAACACCCGGCGCCGGTTTTGGATCTTCAATGTGAACCTCTTTTCCATGGCGTTCCCGGATCTCTTTTTCCAACCGCTGAAGAATCTTCTCCATCGCCTCCGGCGTAAGACGTTCGTATTGCTGTTGCACAAACGCCTCTAAATCCGTGTCGTTATCAAACTGGGTCAGCGGTTCAAGAGCCGCGCCCAAACCACAGGCGAAAAATGCGCCGAACGAACCGAGTTTGATAAAACTGCGCCGTTCCAAAGACTCCTTCGAGCCGGGGATGTATGATTTTCGATCCTGTGACTTTGATGGATCGTTCTGTGTTGGATCGTTCATCGATGAGATCCTTCCTGCGCATGCCCTCCGGCGCTGGAGGGACCCGGCATAGGTATAAGCGTTGGAAATGCTGGCGCATGGGGATCATGGCATTGAATACACAGGATTCGGGTTCGTTTTCCCTGCGTCCGATCCCAATACCCCACTCATCCGCCCATGCGCCCCAGCCTTCCAATCACGGTAAACCAGGCCATGACATTTCGCGCAGAGTTCCGCGGGCCGATCGCTCGGGATTTCCTTTCCATCGTGTGTAATGTACGCGTCCCGGTTGGCCGCATGGTGGCAGTTCAAACAATAGTCGTTCCGGCCATGATCAAGCCGCAGGTCCACATGTTCCGCCACTAATTTTCGTTGTTCCAAAGGCGATTGGAACAACCGATGGCATTCATTACAGTGATAAACAAATCCACCCCGCCGCAGCCGAAGCGGTTTCCATTCCCCACGAATGGGCCTGTAATCCACTTTGAGAACGATTGATTGAGAAGAAGAAGATTGAAAATCGTCGGTTACAAAAGAAAAGACGGATTGGCTCAAAACGATTACGCCAATAGACACAACTAGGATGGAAAACCACCGCCGTTTACAAAATACAAAAAGTGAGCGCGTTTCCATCATCTATCCCTTCCCCAAAGGAAAACCGGTAATCATGCGCGCCGCTCGTAGATTCCTTACGGAGAGTATACACTATTTTGAATGGAATTCTTTTATTGAATTCTTATTTTGGTATACTAATACCACAATACCACTTATCGAGTCAAGCAAGATGTCAACAATTTTGAATTTTTCTGACGCTGTTTCTCTAGCATTGCATTCTATGGGGATTATGGCGGGAAAAAAGGACTGCTTTTTTCGAACCGGCGCGATTGCCAAACAACTCGCAGTTTCCGAGCATCATCTTCAAAAAGTCCATCAAAGACTATCGAAAGCCGGATTGCTCCATTCGGCTCGTGGTCCTAAGGGAGGATTTTCGTTAAACAAACCGGCGGAGGAAATTACCCTTCTTGAAATTGTAGAAGCGATTGAAGGGCCCTTCGATCCCTCACCATGTTTTCTGAACAAATCTCCCTGTCCGGACTGTGCATCTTCAAAAATCTAATCGGTCAGGTCAATGATCTGGTCATGGAAAATTTAAAAACCGTCACGATCGACCGACTGGCTGACCGAAGTTTTATCATGAAACCTAAATAGGAAGGAATAATGTTCTTTTCTTTTCTAATCGATTGGATCCCAAAACTTCAGAGATCTAAACAGAATAAATCGAAAACCGTCGATAAAGATATCGAGACACTTCGTGTGTTTATTGGAGTCTACTGCCTAAAGAATTCATATAAGCAAGGAAGATAAAGACCTTTGCCCGGATTGTGAAACACTGTTCCAATACGCCTGCAAACGGAGAGAATTATGCCCATACGATCCCAAACCAGCATGCAAACAATGCAAGACCCATTGCTATAAATCAGAATATAGGGAGCAAATTCGGAAGGTGATGAAGTTTTCCGGAATCTATTTCGTCAAGCGGGGCCGCTTGGATTGGTTGATTAGATATTTTCTACGATAAAAGCCATACGAATAACACTATTGCGTATGCGCGCAATCAGTAACTATCATCCGTCAATTCAACTTTACCCACGAATACGGAATAAACATATGCGGTATATGCGAGAACAAGCGGCACACCGATCAGCGCGATGATGAACATCACCCATAAAGTAAGTGGCGAGGAAGAAGCGTTGTAAGCGGTTAGGCTGTAGTTTAAATCAATGCTGGAAGGGAGCATACGGGGATACAAAGGCTGACACCGGCGATCCCAATCACCGAGAGAATCACAGCCGAGGAAGAAAGGAAAGTACGCAGATGCAGTCCCGCTTTCCTCGCTATTGGAAGATAGACCAAACTGGCAATCAATACTAAAAAGAACAACCAGAAAAGGGGCTTGACTAGTAGACCTTCAAAAAGATATGGAGAAACAAAAAAGGCTGAGACCGTCGCGACCACGTAAAGCGAAACAAACGCGATCCCATGCGTTGTCAACCCACCATTCCATCCGTTTCTGCAGATCCCCTTCCGTTTTCACCGTCATATAGGCCGCGCCCTGCATCACGATCAGAACTAAACTGAGAACGCCGCATAAAAGCGCAAAGGGATTCAGAAGAGAGAGAAATGGAACGTAAAGAACACCCTCCGCGTCAATAGGAACTCCTCGAAGAACATTGCCAACCGCCACACCATAGAGAACCGCGGGAATTAAGCTCCCCAATCCAAACGCCATTCCCCATAAAACCCGCCATGAGGAATTATTAACTTTACCGTAAAATTCAAGCGACACCGCCCGGACAATCAACGCGAAGAGCAAAAGCATAAACGCGAGATAAAATCCGCTGAACGCGGTCGCATACACAATAGGGAATGCGGCGAATAACGCCGCCGCCGCCGGTAAGCAGCCAAACTTCGTTACCATCCCAAACGGGGCCGATGGCGTTTATATGGATGCGCCGTTCTCGATTTCCGTGAGCGAAAAGGCTGAGCGCGCCAACCCCTAGATCAAAACCATCGAGAATCGCGTAACCGGTGATTAACACACCGATCAAGAGGTACCAGATCGTATTTAAATCCATTATGACTGCGCCTCCTTTTCAACTAAAGGTTCGGGGCCATGCTTGATCTTTCGAATGAGGACAAAAATATACAACGCGCCAATCATCGTATAAATCAATCCAAACAGGATCAAAGAAAACAACACTTCCACAGCGCTGACCTGAAAGGAATACGCGTCCGCGGTCTTCAACAGCCGGTAAACTACCCAGGGCTGGCGCCCCACTTCGGCGACGATCCAGCCCAATTCGCAGGCGATCAGTGGCAACGGGATCGCGAAGGGTAATAAACTGAGATACCAACGGGTGTCAGAGAGTCGTTTCCGGTAAAGCAGAAAAACGCCGAACGCCGTCAGAGCGATGAATAACATGCCTAATCCCACCATGGTATGGAAGGAGATGAACATTAATGAGAACGGCGGCGTCGCCCAGCCCTCTTTCCGGAGATCCTCAACTCCAGGCACGTTGGCGCTGGAATCACCAAACGCGAACCAACTTAACAAACCTGGGATTACAATCGCATAATTCAATCGAGGCGGACTGTCAGAGGGGATTCCAAACACCGCCAACGGGGCATTCGGCCCTCCCTCGCTGAGTCCCTCCATAGCGGCGAACTTTTCGGGCTGCGTACGGGCGACTTGCTTGGCGTGAAAATCCCCCGTCGGAATGAAAGTGAGGATCGATGCGATCAAACCAACGACCAGCGCGAGTTTCAACGTCTTGCGGGAGGATTCCGGACTGATATTTTTCAGCACATGATACGCCGAGATTCCCGCCATCAAGAACGCGCCCGCGGTCAAACACGCCGCCAGGGTATGAGAAAACCGGTAGATTGTCGATGGATTAAACAATACTGCGAAGAAATCGGTCATTTCCGCGCGCCCATTGCGGATAACATACCCCGCCGGGGTCTGTTGCCAGGAATTGGCGGCGATAATCCAAAACGCCGAGAGCGTCGCCCCAACAGCGACCATCAATGAAGAAAACCAATGTACTCCTTTTGAGACACGCCCACGGCCAAAGAGATATAATCCTAAAAACGTTGATTCCAAGAAGAAGGAGAACAAGGCTTCCGCCGCTAATGGCGCTCCAAAAATATCGCCTACATATTTGGAATACTCCGCCCAGTTCGTCCCGAACTGAAACTCCATCACAATGCCTGACGCCACACCGGCGGCGAAGGTCAGTCCTAACACTTTCGCAAAGAACTTCCCCGCCCGGACGTAGTCCATATCATTCCGTTTCCAGCCCATCCACTCCACGCCTACAAGCAGCCACGCCAATCCAATGGAGAGCGGTGGGAAAAGGAAATGGAATCCAACGGTAAAGGCGAATTGGAGTCTTGATAGAAACAATGTATCCATTGCTTGTTCTCCCCTAACTGTTGTTCATACTGATTATTCAATCCACTTTCAATGGAAATTACGTCGAGGCGGCGTTCGATGGTGGATTGAATGACCGTTGGCTCAACTGCTGATCGATCATGAAAATCCCAGGGCCATCGCCTTTGATTAATTTCAGTTTCTGAACGATGCCGTCCGCCGTGGCTTCTTCTTCGACCTGCTCATTAACGAACCACTGCAGGAAAGCGTTGGTGGCGTGATCGCTCTCTTGCAAGGAGAGATCCACTAACTTGTTAATTAATTCCGTCACATGTTGTTCGTGCGCATAGGCGGCTTCAAACGCCGCCAGGGGAGATTCCCATTCGATTTGAGGCGCTTCGATCGCTGTTAAAATCACCCGGCCACCACGTTCGACTATGTAATCATTAAACATCGCCGCGTGCGCTAACTCTTCCTGTGTTTGAATTTTCATCCAATTCGCCATCCCTTCCAGATTGATGGAATGAAAATAGGCTGACATGGAATAATATAAATACGAGGAATAGAATTCGGCGTTAAGATGCTTGTTTAACGCTTCTTCGATTGTCTTTTTCATGATGCTCTCCTTCTTTCATTGTTAACATAAGATTGATGAAAACAATCCAACTGCGCATTCTTATAAATACTGTTATCCACTCAGTATATCCACTTGAATTCCCGCTGTAGGATAAATTCATACTAAGGAAGTTTTTCCGCCATTATTTAATAAGGTTAATAGAGCAGCGTTATCCTACCAGATCTATCCCAGCGCCACATCGAGCGCCATCATGATGGCGAATCCACCAATCGTGCTGATCGTAGCAAAATCCGTATACTCATCCCGCTGGGATTCTGGAATCAGTTCTTCTACGACAACAAAAATCATGGCGCCGGCGGCGAATGCGAGTCCATAGGGAAGTAAAGCCCGCATCGAAAGCACCATCCAAGCCCCTAACACACCGGCGATTGGTTCAACAATCCCGGAAGCCTGTCCATAGACAAAGGCCTTAAACCGCCCCATGCCCTCACGACGCAGCGGCATGGAAACAGCCAATCCTTCTGGAAAGTTCTGCAATCCGATCCCTATGCCTAAGGCGATGCCCCCCATAATCATGGAGTGCGCCTGCGCCGCGTCAACCGCATGGGCGACCATTCCAAACGCGACGCCCACAGCCAATCCTTCAGGGATGTTGTGCAATGTGATCGCGGAGATAAGCAATACACTACGTTTCCAGGATGTTTGCAGTCCCTCCGCTTGGGAAATATCCAATCCCAGGTGCAAATGGGGGAGGATCTTATCCACGATATAGAGAAAGAACCCACCAGCGAGGAAGCCGATTAAAGCCGGTTTCCAATCACCGTTCGACATTTCAATTGCGGGGGCAAGCAATGACCAAAAACTGGCGGCGATCATTACCCCCGCCGCCATTCCGAGCATTCCATCCAGCAGTTTTTGATTGAATCGTTTCGTAAAAAATACTAAGGACGCGCCGAGAGCTGTCACGAACCATGTAAATAACGTGGCGATTAACGCCTGCGTTATAGGACTATATTGTTGAAAAAAATTAAATAGACCTTCATTCATGATTCCCTCTATAATCTCTTGCAAGCTCTCCTCGCATGAGCTGGTAAAAACAAATCACGCCAATACCACAAAAAATAGACATAAGCGATGGCCGCAACTCCGATCAACCAGGCGCCGGCCATCGCTATGACCGTTGCTTGTTCTTACGGCAATCCTATTCTTCTTCAGGTGAAAAATCGTCTTTACTCACGTCGCATTCCGGGCAGGTAAAATCATCCGGTAGATCTTCAAATGGAGTGCCAGGTTCAATCCCTTGTTCCGGCAATCCTACTTCAGGATCATAAACCCATCCACAGACATCACAGACGTATCGTTTCATCGTTTCTCCTCCATATTCATCTAAAGATGGCATGTCTTTTAGTTTGCATGGTTATTGGCTAATTCAAGAGCTTTTTCGGCGAGTTGTTTTCCCGCCGCGCGGCACTCATCCAAGATTTCAGGGGTGGGTTTGAATTGAGAGGAAATCGTATCACGCACAATCTCCCAATCCAGGGCCTTCATATAATCGACCAGGTTCCGCATTCCCCCTTGGCTCCAACCATAAGAACCGAATGCGAAACCGGCTTTCCCGGAGGGTCTCAATCCCTTCAGGTAGATCAACGTAGCGCCGATCATCGGCATCATCTCCCGGTTGAGGATCGACGAACCGATAGCGACACCGGCGGCGTCGAGCATATCCGTCGCGATCCGTGTTAAATTCGATAGGCGGACATGAATCAGATCCGTTTCGACGCCGGGAATGGAAGCGCCTTCCAAAATCGCTTTAGCCATCTCGCCGGTGCTGTTCCACATGGTGTCATAGATGACCAACACTTTCGGTTTGGGCTTGTGAACGATCCATCCTTTATAGGCTTCTATAATCTTGTCAATATTCGAACGGAACACCAAGCCATGACTGGGCGCGATCATATCGATGTCGAGTTTCGCCACTTCGTCCATCGTCGCCGCAATGAATTTACCATACGGCATAAGAATGTTCGCGTAGTACGTTTTGGCTTCTTCCATTAGCGCTTGGAAGGACACTTCATCATCGAAGCGCCGGATCGTGGCGTAATGCTGTCCGAACGCGTCCATCGAAAAGAGCAGTTTCTCTTCGGGAATATACGTAAACATCGATTCGGGCCAGTGCACCATGGGCGTTTCAATGAACTGTAGCGTCCACTTACCCAGGGAGAGCGTATCGCCTGTCTTGACGATATGGAAATTCCAGCCGGATGTATCATAATGTTTGCCTAATGCCGCTTCACATTTTTTCGTGCAAACAAGCGTCGCATTCGGACATTCTTTTATGACACGCGGCAAACCACCGGAATGATCCGGTTCGGCGTGGTTGCAGATAATATAACGAATCGACTTCATATCGGTCAGCGTGGTCACCTTCTGGATTAGATCATTCACAAAAGGCGCTTTAACAGTGTCGATTAGAGCCGTTTTCTCATCGCGTACGAGATAGGCGTTATACGTGGCGCCGCGATCGGTGTTATAACTGTGAAAATCGCGGACGGTCCAATCGACATAGCCAACCCAATCAATGTTCTCCCGTAAGACTATACTCATGATGCTCCTTCCAACGCGCTATCGCTATCGACCGCTCCAGAGCAACCGGTCCGGAGCGAGTTCTCTTTCGGTGTTTGCGCAAAACGGACTCCGTTCGCACACAATACAATTACCAGTTCTCCGCCAGCACCTCGAAATGCGCTTGCGGATGCGCGCACGCAGGACACGCTTTCGGCGCTTCCTCGCCTTCATGAAGGTATCCACAGTTTCTGCATCTCCAAACAATCGGCTTCTCTTTCTTGAACACGGTTCCGGATTCAATATTCTTCATCAAATCAAGATACCGCTTCTCATGTTGTTTTTCCGCGACGCAAACAGCGTCAAACACGGCGGCGATCGCGGTGAATCCTTCTTCTCGAGCGACCTGAGCGTATCCTGGATACATCGTCGTCCATTCGTAATTCTCTCCACCCGCCGCCGCTTTCAGATTTTCCACTGTCGCGCCAATCACACCTGCGGGGAACGCCTCTTGGATCTCCACTTCCCCGCCTTCCAGAAACTTAAAGAACCGTTTCGCGTGTTCTTTCTCTTGATTGGCGGTCTCTTCAAAGATGTCCGCAATCTGAACGAATCCCTCTTTTCGAGCGACACTTGAATAATAGGTATATCGGTTTCTTGCCTGAGATTCACCTGCAAACGCTGTAAGCAGATTTTTCTCCGTTTTACTTCCTTTAATGCTGGCCATTCCTTACGTTCTCCTTTTCTCCAAAAAAAGTAATCATTAAATACTGTGCAATACTTTACATTCACGCTATTTCGCTTTCCATAACCCATGAAGGTTGCAGTACTCGCGCGCCGTGAGTCGCTCCCCTTCCACGGGGAAAAACGCTTCCGGCGCGTCGCCTGGATTCAAAAACTGACGGTACGCTTTTCCATCCGCGATCAGTTCGATCCATTCGATATAATGTTCATCCTGCATTGGATGCGCGACGGACCCAACCTTCACTTTGACGCCTCCGCTTACTTTCTCAATTACGGGAACGTGTTTTTCTGTCGCCGCGTCAGTGGTGTTCTCTGTCAGCAGATCCATCGGCTGATTGCAACAGACAAGCTGGCCTCCTCCTTCATGAATCACTTCAACCATATTACCACAGACACTACATTTGTACACTTGCAGCTTTTGAGTCGCCATTTTTACTCTCCTTAAACAGATCGTATCGTTCAATCAATAAACAGAGACACAGTTTATCCGTATGGATACATGTCTTTCTTTACCGCCTCTAAATTGGCGAGCACTTCATTGTGTTTTTCTTCATCTTTCAAAAGATATTCAATCAGATACTTTTGCACGGTCATTCCCTTGTTACCTTTGAGCGCGGCGAGACTTTCTTCGGCCAACCGGACCGTCTCTTTTTCCAATTCGATATGTTTCTCGATAGAAGCCCATACTTTGCCAACTTCCTCTGGCGTAAGAGTGAGAACTTTGCTTTCCAGGCTGTCAATAATTAATTCTTGCACACGATGATGCATTTGGGAATCACGCTGAATGATTTCCATCACTAACCGGACAACTGGGTTTTCGGTCTCTTCAATAATTCTCCCTGTGGAAGAGACTGAAGCGTTTTCAATCTTCTGCCATTTCTTCATGTTTTTTACGACGGCTTCCTGCGCTTCTTTAGCGTTCATAATTATCTCCTTCTCCTTGAATATAGGTCTGTCACTCATTCTTTATTTGTTATCAGAAAACAAAATACGTATAAATGGCCCTCTTCACAAGGGGGAAATCGTTTTATCCATGTTTGGCCAGGTAATCAGCGACGCCATCCGCTGTGGGTTTCATCCCTTCTTCACCTTCCCGCCAATTCGCCGGACAGACTTCCCCATGTTTTTCCGTAAATTGCAAAGCGTCCACAACACGCAAGGCTTCATCCACACTGCGGCCCAGTGGGAGATCATTGACCAACGCGTGACGCACAATTCCTTCTTTATCGATCAAGAACAGACCACGCAGCGCTAATGAATTATTGAACAATATACCATATTTCTCCGCAATACTCCGATCCAAATCCGAAACCAAAGGATATTGGATGTTCCCGATTCCACCTTTGTCCCGTGGCGTGTTCTTCCAGGCCAGATGGGTAAAATGAGAATCCACCGATACCCCGATCACTTCGGTTTTTCTCTTCTTGAATTGATCAAGAGATTTATCAAACGCAATAATCTCGGACGGACAGACAAACGTAAAATCGAGCGGGTAAAAGAACAAAACGACATACTTCCCACGGTACGAGGACAACGTTAGTTCTTCAAATGAATTGTCTGGCGCGACAGCTTGAGCGGTGAAATCTGGGGCTTCTTTCGTTACGAGTGTTGACATGATTTACTCCTTCTTTTTTATACTAGGCTTTACGCCTTTATTAATGTTCGGATGTAGTGAAATCACTTCACGAATCCGGTTGGTTCTCACTATCCATAGCGCTTTCTTCCCAAATTCCATTCGTGATATGAACCTGCTTTTCTCTCTCGGCTTCCGAACGAATTTTAAAAGCGCAATCGCGAACCACCTCAAAAAGCGCAAGACACCCTTCATCATCAATCTGAGTTCGCGCATCATTGGCGGAGACGATCATCAAACGAGATATATCCAACGCCTGTTTGATGTATTGATTGGTAATACTGACATGTTGGTTGGTCTTCATTGGAACACACAATCTTCTATTTTGGTACGTTTGATTAAGAAAAGCATAAACCATGCCACAATCAAAATCGTAATCATACAATTAAATATCTTACTGATTATGTTAAACTTAGAGAAAATATTCAGAGTGAGATTCAATTCATCCGGCGGTATTGTTATGTCTCATTAAATTTAATTTTTAGATACAAACCGAATCCATATTCCAAGACAAATAAGAAGAGCCGAAAGAGGAAACAAAAATATCTTAAATAATATCAATTAGTTAAGAAAGAAATTTGATGATATGTCTCATTAATTACTACTATACTTTCCCATTGAGACACATCATCTGAACTGAGACACTCTCTTTCACTATAGAAGGGCTAGTGTAATGAATCGATAAATACTTTCTATTCATATATATAGGTGTGTATCATTTCAAACGCGCTCCTGGCGCCAACACCAAATCGTACTACCTTTGAAGACTGATTCCGTGTGTTTATTAATTAATGGAATTTTCTTAATAGAAAATTATCAAAAAACAATAAACCATTTGACTTTCACTCTTTTTTATAGAATAATCGATTTAAATTCCATCGTTTTTATATGCAGCGCCTCAATTCACTGCGATATGACGAGTGAAGATTATTCTTCATTCCGTCCACTAAATTTGGGCTATTTAATCCAGATGGATCAGATGGGGGAGACCATAAACTACATATTTGAAAGGATTGAGACAGTGACACACAACAAGATACTTCTGAGACTAAGCGCAGTGTTTCTAATTATGGGAACCGTAGTGGGAATCGGTTATGCCGATGAAACCTATTTTTTCTGGTATGGAAGCAACCCTGGTTCTATCTCCTGGGCGCCTTTCGATTGGGAGGGACAAGGCCGCGCCAGCGGATTCGCGGACAGTGTTCAACTGGGGGAATTCTATAACCACACCCCTGATGCGGAAGACAATGATGAATTAAATATGTCTCTCACATTCGGCTTAGACATTGTAGGAAATCAAGGAGCCCATCATCCGACTGTGCTGCCCGGCGGGGTGGGAACAGTCAGCCTTTGGATATATTACGATTACGATTTCGGATGGGGATTCGATGATTCCATGAACACGATATACCTCTCGGTTCTCGCCGGTCCAGAACTCGTGAATGACAACTATCTCGGTGTCCAAATGACCTACGGCGCTGATAATTTCACAATTGTGTCAAGTGAAAACGCGGCGGGAGTGGATGGTCCCGCAGTCAACGTCAATGACTGGAATGAATTCGTTTTCACCGACGATGGAAACGCCACGCAGTTACAAATCAATGGTGAAGACGCTGGACTCAGCCTCCCCAGCGGTGGGAATCTCTGGTATATCAACATTGTCGATGGCGCGATTCAGAGCGATGGCTCCATCGATAACGGCGTGTGTACAGAGACATGGTATATAGATGATATCGTATGTACCTCCTCTACTGAATCGGGCATCAAATATATTGACGTTCCCCTTACTTCGAACACAGTGACGATCGACGGCGTGATCAATCCCGATGAAATCGCCGGCGCGAACGCGGTCTCCTGGAACGGCTCCTCTCCTGAACGGCCTGGCGTACACGCGCAGTTTTACGGTCAGTGGAGTTTAACCACGCCGGAAGATCTTACCGCCACCGTCTACCTGCAAAATGATGGAACTAATCTTTATATCAGCATCGACGTGGTGGATGACGTAGTCGCCATGCTCCAAGAGGGTTCCTGGTGGAATAACGACAGCACAGAACTCTATATCGATCATGACAACAGCCGGAGCACGGACGGCGCGGACCAGGTCTCCATCCAAGCGGACATGGCCTACGGAAACGGGGACAGCTTTTCGGATTGGTTATTTATCGATTCCGTAGTTAAATCCGATAATTCCGGTTGGCAGGTCGAAGCGGAAGTGGATATGGCCGCGCGGGGCCTCTCGCAGGGTGAAAGTTATGGATTCGACATCTCGATCAACGATTCCGACGGCGAAAACGAAACCGGCTACCAAGGCGCCCAGGAATGGCTCTACGCCAGTTACGAAACCGCGTACTATAATGAAACCTACTGGGGCAACATCCGAATCCTCAGCACCAGCAGCCCCATTAATCACTGGGAAGTCTATTAAAAGGATCAAAACACCTACCCGCGATAGGTAATGGAACACGAGTGTCTCGCTCGTGAATCGTAGAACATCAATTTAATCTTACACAGCCCCCCAAACCAACAACACCAATCCTTATCCCTGATATCACACTAACCTTTATAGTAAGCAGAATGTCTTACTGCAATTCCTATCCAAGATTCAATATATAAAAAAAGAAAGGCATTTCTCACCCTCTCCAATATTAAATTCAGCCTCAGCCACTACAAAAAATCTCCATAAGTCATACTATGTATAAAACAAATCATTATAAGGATACCAAGCGCCATTACGCTGGATCATTCATAAGGAAACTCATGTCTCCAAAGTCTCTCCGTTCCATCACAAATGAGATCGACGATTATGCGATTCTCACCGCGATTGGTGAAGGATCGAGAGACGTAATCACCAGCATCGACGCAAAAGGACGTATCCTATCCTGGACATCCGCCGCCGAACGGCTTCTCGGCTATACAGACAATGAAATCATCGGTCAATCGATCGATATCCTCGTCCCAGAAAATCTACGGGAATACGAACATGAACAGGTTCGAAAACAGATCAACGGTGAGATCGGCGTCTTTCACGAAGACACTATCCGGCTTTGCAAATCGGGTGAACCGGTGGAAATCAGTCTTACACGGATTCCCTTGAAAAACCGGCAGGGAAAAAATATCGCTTTGCTCGCCATTTTAAAAGATGTGTCGGAACAGAAAAAACTACAACAAGAGGTGGATACCCTCCAGCGCAACACGGCGATGGCGAAAGTCGCCGCGAAAGTCGCCCATGAAATCCGAACCCCTCTTGGCGTTCTATTCTTAAAATCCGACCTCCTTGTCGAACGGCTGCGAAGGGCGTTTGAAGAATGGGGAACGGGTGATTCGGAAAAACATCAAAAAATACTTGAAAAAGGCGTTTCAGATATTCAAAAGCAGATCAACCGATTAGAAGAAATCGCCACGAATTACCTTCATCTTTCAAAAACCGGTACCATTGAACGTGTCAATTTAAAACTCCGGCTTTTCATGCGGGACGTCGTATCGGAACTCAAGGAACAATACGATGACCGGATACAATTGGAATATGAAGTGCAGGATAACCTCCCCGCAGCATGCTTGGACGCTCAGCAATTCCAGCGAGTTTTCTCCAATTTGACACGCAATTCCGTGGAGGCCATCCGATTGGCCCATATCCCTAATGGGAAAATTCTCTTCCGCGTCTATCAAGAAGGAGAAACCATTCGATTTGAAGTCAAAGACAACGGACCGGGTATTCCTAAAGAAATCCAACAAGCCGTTTTCGATCCATTCACTACTTCAAAAAGCATCGGAACCGGTTTGGGATTATATCTAGTCCGGGAGATTGTAGAAAACCATGATGGCTCTATCCATATTCAATCTGAAGAAGGGAAAGGAACCACGATCCATATTACCATTCCATTGGAGAGGGACGGCGGCTGATGACGAGACGCGCTCTATTAATTGTTGAAGACGACGCCGACTCACGTGAAGCGATCTGCGAATCCCTTGAGACTGAAGGCTATCAATTTTTGGAGGCGGAAACAGGGGAAAAAGCGATTGAAATGTTCGCAACATGCGACATCGACGTAGTCACATGCGATATCATGCTTCCGGGAATGAATGGCATCGAAGTCCTCAGGAAGATCAAGGAGATCAAACCCAACACCCAGGTTGTCATTCTGACTGGTTTAAGCGAAGTCGATACCGCTGTCGAAGCCATGCGGCTGGGCGCCTTCCACTATCTGACCAAACCTATCCGCCAAAAGGAACTTCGGCTTGTAATCGAGCGCGCGATCGAACAGAGGAAAATGGAAGAAGAGCGGGAGGAGTGGCGCCGTCAAGTCGCCCGGTATTCCGGAAGGCTTCTCGGCAAATCGACCGCTATGCAGAAAATCTTTCACATCATTGAACAGGTCGCTCCCACCCAAAGCACTGTCCTCATCACAGGAGAAACCGGCACCGGCAAAGATCAAGTCGCCCGCGAAATCCACGAACAAAGCCGCCGCAGCAACAAACCCTTAATCAAAGTCGACTGCGCGTCTCTGCCCGAATCCCTGCTGGAATCGGAATTGTTCGGTCACATCCGGGGCTCGTTCACCGGGGCGATCAAAGACCGCAAAGGCCGTTTCGAACTGGCGGACGGCGCGACGATCTTCCTGGATGAGATCGGAGAAATGTCCGCCAGCGCCCAACAACGCTTGTTGCGCGTCTTGCAGGACTCGGAACTGGAACGAGTTGGCAGCAGCGATACCATCCGGGTCGACGTTCGTGTGATCGCGGCGACAAATAAAGACTTGGTCCAATCCATCGCGGATAAGAAATTCCGGGAAGACCTTTACTACCGGCTGCGGGTCGTCCAGGTCCAACTTCCCCCTCTTCGCGATCGTGGAAACGATATTCCAATATTGGCACAGTCGTTTCTAGAACGGTACAGTAATGAGACAGGAAAGGATCTGAAAACATTCTCACAGGAAGCGATTAACTTCTTGAAGTCCTACTCCTGGCCGGGTAATGTGCGTGAATTACAGCATGCCGTCGAACACGCTTCCATCTTCGCTCAACCTCCAAATGTAACCTTGGAAGATCTTCCTGATGAGATTAAAGCCGGTTCTTCCCCTATCGTTTACATGGAGGCGGAAGTGAAAACCTCCATCGTTCCAGATGACAAAACTATAGTTATATCAGTAGGTTGCACACTTGAAAAAGCTGAATTGGAAATTATCCGTAAAACACTTGCCAGCGTAGGAGGCAATAAAGAGGAAGCCGCGCGCGTCCTGGGGCTTTCCCGCAGTTCGCTCTACCGCCGATTGCCCAAGCTGGCTGGAATCCCTTGAGACGGATATGATTTAATGAAAACATAATTAAATCTGGATGATTGGCATACAATATGCTTTCTTCCAAGCCGTTATGGTTACATTGAGTGTTGTTATGCCCAATATGAAACCCACCGATCAAGATACGTTCATGCGCGATCTTCTAAAAGGAAGAAGTATTTTGATCGTTGATGACGACGACGATTACGCCGAAGCGTTGGAAGAAGTGTTCCTGCTTCAAGGTTGTCAGGTCACACGTGGCTGTGATCCAGTCTCCGCGTTGAATCTCGCTTTGACGAATGAATTCGATCTTGTAATCGTTGACAAAAACATGCCTCGGTTGACTGGCATTGAATTCGCGAAACAACTTCGCAATGAAAAACCCGCCTCAAAAATCGTTTTAATCACTGCGTATCCCAATGGAGAATCCCGGCAGGAAAGTCTTCAAGTCGGGATTCGTTATTATCTTTCCAAGCCGTTCCGTAAAAACGATCTCCTCGAAATCGCCTCGTTTCTTCTCCTGTGAGTTGGATATCGTAATCCAATAAACCGATATCCGATAAGAGGATTCAGATGTCAAATCATCGTTAGTCCACCATTCCAGACAAAAGTCGATCGAATCTTTCCACTAGAAAATCTGGCAAAAAAGGGGTATATGAGAAGGTAGGAAGCAAGCCGGGACGCTGTGGAAGCGGGTTTTGGGTCTGTTTTTGAGAGAATTAGGAAGGAGGAAATACATGCAGAATGTTACACGGAGAACGAAGTATATACGAAACATCAACCAAGTATTGGAGATACCTGAAGCGGAACGAAGGGCCCTGGAACGGGTGACAGATAAGTTCGCGTTCCGGGTGAATGATTATTATTTAAGTTTGATCGATTGGTCCGATCCGCACGATCCGATCCGGCAATTGATTATCCCACGAGAGGAGGAACTAAACGACTGGGGCAAATTGGACGCATGCAATGAATCGTCTATCACGGTCGCAAGGGGCGTACAGCATAAGTACAAATCCACGGTCCTGCTTCTCTGCAACGAAGTCTGTAGCGCGTATTGTCGATATTGTTTCCGGAAACGGCTGTTTATGCGTTACAATGCGGAAGTGAATGTCGATATCATGGAAGGGATTCAATATATCCGGGAGAATCCATCGATCACGAATGTGCTTTTAACAGGAGGAGATCCTCTTTTGTTAAGCACCAGCCGGATCGCATCCATATTATACGCTCTGCGGGAAATACCACACGTGCAGATTATCCGGATTGGCACAAAGACATGCGCGTTCAACCCCTGGCGATTTTTGGATGATGATGATCTAATTGATCTATTCGAACGGATTTCACGTTCCGATAAGCGATTATATTTAATGATGCATTTCGATCATCCGAGGGAACTGACACAACCCGCAGTAGAAGCGATCAACCGGTGTATTCGAGCCGGAGCGATCTTATGCAACCAATGCCCAATGATCAAAGGCGTCAACGATAACGCTGAGACATTGAGCGAGCTTTTCAATCTGCTGTCTTTCATCGGATGCCCTCCCTACTATATGTTCCAAGGCCGTCCAACGATGGGAAATATGCCGTACAATGTACCAATTACAAGAGGCTTCCAGATTTTCCAGGAGGCGGGACGGAGCACGTCTGGACTCGCGGGCCGGGCGCGGTTCGTGATGTCTCACGAAACAGGAAAAATCGAGATCGTTGGATTGGATGACCACTCGATTTTTTTCCGCTATCACCGCGCAAAGAATCCAAAAGATGTAGGCCGCCTAATGATCTACAAACGGGATGACACAGCGCTCTGGCTAGATGATCTAAAACCGGTTGCGGTTTGAGAATGGAAATAGGAATAAATTGTATATTGTTTTTCTTATTGTAAGAGTGTGGCAAGGGTTCTCAAGAAAAGGCTTACCCTTGCCACATACTCAAGATATATATTTTGTATATCTTTGATTATCAAAGATTTAACATTTTTTATCTACGCTTTACGATTTAAACGTGAAAAAGAGTATATCGGTTTTATCCTATGTGGTTCACTCAAAAATCATGTAATCAGAAATAGATGTATCAATGATCCGTTCTGTTTCGTAGATTAATGCGATCTCTTCCTCTGTTAATTCTCGGTTGTAGACTCGCACTTCGTCTATCAAACCGGTATAAAACCGTTGTTCTTCTCCTTGTATGTTCATTGCGATTTGAAACGGTTGATCGGATAAATCCGGACTGGCGGCTGTGTCCAACGCAACGCTTTCGGCGCTATCATTTGAAGTCGCTACGTTATCATACTGCCCGTCCACATAATGTTTTACTTCCAGCACAAAGACGCCATCCTCTGGAAATGTGGATGCGACATGATGCCACTCATTATCAGCGATAAAAGTTCCCGCGACATTAAATGTACCTTGAATTTCTGTACGAATCGCGCCAACTACACCATTGCTTTCGCTGGTATTAATCCGAAAATGGTATTTTTGGCCATTGCCTGTCGACAATCCCCATCCGAGAATTCCATGAGTGTCGATTACATCGGATTTAATCCAACACATGATGGAACGGCCTGCGTAGCCTTCTATTCCCCACCATTCCGGGGTATGGAGCGCGTCATCGCCATCAAATTCCAAGGCGGTTCCTTGAACGCCGTCTACCCATTGCGGATCCCCCGCCAAAACTTCGGCATGAAAACCACTGCCGGATGAATCGTTCGCAACGGTCCCACTGCCCTCATCAAATGTCCAATGCCCAATCAGATCGCTGGTGATATCCTGCGCTTGCGTACCAACGGCGCAGACCAAAGTAATTAGTCCTACGCAAATCCAAACGTTAAAACTTTGATCAGATCGTTTCATATCTTCCTCCACTGGATTCAAATTATATAACACGATTTCGATCTTATCCTCTCATAACATCGTTCTTTATGTCAAGAAATCTTCTTGACCGTTTGGATTTAATTCATATTTTGATAGGATTAAAAAAATTACGATAGAGTATGAAAAGACTTGCTCAGTGCTTCATATAAAAATGAGTTTCTAAGGTTTTCTCGTTCGCAATGCCTCCCTCAACTCATTTTCATTTGCAGGTTGTGATCTCGATCATACTGGTTTACATGAAAGGATTTATGCCCCTCGGCCTGAGAATAGAAGGTTTTTGATCTTAGCCAGGGCGGCTCGCAGGTAATTGAGGGCGGTGGATGGGGAACCGGCGTTTTTTAATGTACGGAGAATATAGCGCGGACGCAGATACATCTTCCATAGCGCGCGGCGGCGCCATGTTGCCAATTCTTCCGGGGAAAGAGTCTCTGTAGATACAGCGCCGAAAGCATAGCCTCCACCACGCAGCCGTTCGCGGGAAATAAGCCCCCGCTCCGTGGTCATGGATGCCAGTTCTGTACCCGGGAGTGGAAAAGCGACGTTGAAATCGAAGAAATCAGGATCGAGTTCCCGCGCGAATTGGATCAATTCGCGGATGCTTTCCTCCGTATCCCAAGGAAAACCAAAGACGAAGAAGGCGTGCGAGCGAATACCCACCTCCCGGCAGAGGCGTACCGCTTCAACCGCTTGTTGCGCCGTGGCGCGTTTTTTCATCCATTCCAGGTGTTGGTTGTTTCCACTTTCCACGCCGAATCCAACCACCCAGCATCCAGCGCGTTTCATCCATTGCAGCCGTTCGGCGTCGATGCTGTCTACACGGCTGTTACATCCCCACCGGATGGGGAGCTCTTTATCTAAAATCAATTGACAGAGGGCGATTACCCACTTTTTGTTCAGGGTAAATGTATCCGCATGAAAGAGAAATTCCCGGATTCCATATTGATTCACGCATTCTTCTATTTCAGCCACGACGCTTTCCGGCGGCCGGACGCGCACATTCGTTCCCGTGAGGACAGGGACGGAACAGAAGATACATTGATGCGGACAACCGAGAGAAGTGACGATCGTCGTCAATGGATTCCGGGTTTCGGGGCTGCGGTAAAGATCGTTCTGGATCAGGTTTCGCGCGGGAAAGGGAAGCGTGTTTAAATCGACAAACTGTTCCCGGATGGGTGTGCGGACGATTTCCTCATTGCGGAGAAATGTAACGCCGGGGATTTGGGACCAGTCATCCGACCGTATGAATTCAGCAATAGTTCCTTCCACCTCGCCACGCAGAATGATATCCAGCGAGCGTGTTTCCTGGATAATTTCCTCATCCATCCAGTGAAGAGGCTCTCCTTTGGCAGCGGTAATGGTGTTGGGGAGGCGTTCTTTGATGAGAGCAGTCGTGCGCAGATCGTTTTCGAGAGTCGCGATTGTGACAGTCAGGATGGCGTAATCCGGTTGGATTTCAACGAGATCAGCGAGAAAAACATCTTCCCCATCCCGCTGAGCGGGATAATCGCGAACCCAGACCGTATACCCTTCCTTCTCTAAAATCGCCGCGCAATAGAGTAGTTCCATCGGCGGGAAAACCACATTAACGGTCTGATCTTCTACCCGGTTCTGGCACCGGTTATCCCGCCGGTACAATCCAGAGGGAGGATTGAAGAGAAGGATTTTTTTCATTTTTTGTCTGTTGCGGGGGTAGGCGTTGTTTGCGCGGCTTTCTTTTCTTCCAAACGCCGCCGTTCTTCCCGCAACATGTACTGCATCATCGCATTGACCTGCTGCATCGCTTCAGGAACACTGGAATACGCTTTTCGGATTCGTTCAAGCGTCTCTTTCGCTTTGTTAAACTTGTCTAGTTTGATGTAGGCGTCTGCAATATTGAACATGGCGGAGATAGGGCTTTCAGGGGTTGGCGGTTCAGCGATGTATTTTTCATAGTTGGCGATGGCCTCGCTTAGGTATTTCTCCGATTCCGCCGGTGTTGTGTCTCTGATGAGGCTGGCGATTTCGACCCGCGCTTTATTCGCATAATCCGATTCCGGGAATTCATCGATCAGACGGTGGTGTTCATGCGTCAACACCGCGATCTCTTCCGGCGAGTAGCCCTCACCATCTTCACGGAACAGAAATTCGAGGCTTTGGATCTTCCAGACGATTAATTTGGGTTTTTCTGATTCGAGAATATCGGGATGCTTTTGGAGTTGGTCATAGATCGTAGCGGAAGAGATATAATCACCCGCCCGCGCCCAGGTATGCGCCCAGGCGATGACATTATTATTCTTGGCCCAATCCAATCCCAATCGTTCGGGATTCATACCTTCGACGCTCGTGACGTTACGAATAATACCAAGTGTTCGCGAAAATGTATCCCGCGCCAGTTCGAACTCACCGCTGGCTTGATAGACATTCGCTTCCCCCGCCAAAGCTCTCATTTCCATGTCGTACGCCATCGTGGGATCCTCGATCGATTCCCCAGCGATTTTCATGATCTTCTCATATTCGGTAATGGCGTCTTCCGTCCGTTTTTGGGAAGCGTAAACATTCGCCAGCGCGGAATACGCTTGGCTTTGGATTTCGGGATTGGTTGTAGCGCTGGCGATTTCCGCGAAATGGGAAGCGGATTTGATCAAATTTCCTTCATCAAAATAGGTACGGCCAATTTGAAAATCACAGGAGAGAACTAAATTCGGAATGTTGGAGAATTTTTCTCTGACCTGCTGAAAAACCTTCCGGGCGCTGGCGAAATCTTTCATCTTATAATGGCAATTGGCGAGTAAATCATAGGCTCTTAGAAGCCGTTCGTCATCCGGAAATTTTTCCACGAATTCTTCAAAATTGAGCGCGGCGCCGATGACGTCACCATCTTCCAATGCGCGGAGACCACGATTAAACACCGCTTCCGGTGTATTGGACGCGCAGGCGCTGAGCAATCCAATGATTCCTATCAAACCGATACAAATAGCGATCCCGATTCTTCCATTCATGAAGTTCAACCTTTGTTCCGTTTTTGGCCGAATAGAGGCACAACCGTTTCCCATCATGCGGCGATTGGCCGTATTCTTTCTATTCTATTCGGTGATGGATTCATATGACTACGAGATATGTAAAGACATGTCATTTTGAGATTATCCCATTTTCTGTAAAAAAAGGAAGCCGGAGAGGAACTTCCATCCCGGAAAGGTATTGTCAGCAATGGGTAGGAGATTTGACGTTTTTATGGCAAAATATAGGGCATTTGCCTTCCTCAAATCACGTAACGGAGGGAATTGATTGAATTTGCTGGCATATGGAAAATGGGGTAATCATCATGAAACTGCATACAAAAATCTTTATCGGCCTGTTCGCCGCGATTCTATTTGGCGGGATCATTCAATACTTGGGATTTGAGGCGGAACAATTAACCACGCTCTCCATTCTGCTCAACCTTGTGGCGCAGATCTTCCTGCGTCTTTTGAAAATGATCGTAGTTCCAGTAGTCGTCAGTTCGTTGATCTGCGGGATCGTGGGCGAGGGGAAACTGGGAACTCTTGGAAGGCTGGGGCTCCGTACAATCGCTTTTTATTTTGTTAGCACATTGCTGGCGATCCTGACGGGTTTTCTCTTTGTGAATCTCATTCAACCCGGCGTGGGCAGCAATCTAGATCTCGAAGCGCCCGGAGAGTCTCTGGGAGAAGCCGGGACATGGACCGATTTGATTCTGCGCATCGTGCCCAGCAATTTCATCGGCGCGCTGGCGTCGGGCGATATGATCGCAGTAATCTTCTTCACAGTGATGTTCTCGATCTTTTCTTTCCAAGTTTCAGAAGAATCCCGTGGGCAGATCGTCAGTTTTTTCCGTGCGGTGTTGGATGTTGTGATGTCAATGACGATCTTTATTATCGGATTGGCGCCGGTTGGTGTGTTTTGCCTGGTCTCCGACTTGATTATTCGGACAGGGTTTGGACCATTTATTCCACTGGGATGGTATTGTTTTACAGTGGGTCTCTCACTGGCGATCCATTTTACACTGACTCTTCCCCTGTTGCTGTATCTATTAACCCGGCTTTCCCCCGTCCGGTTTGCCTCGGCGATGGCGCCGGCGTTGCTCACGGCGTTCTCTCTACCGCCTCCAGCAGCGCGACGCTGCCCCTCACGATGGCGTGCGGAGAACGTCGGGCTGGAGTTCATAAACGGATCAGCAGTTTCGTTCTCCCTCTCGGCGCGACAGTGAATATGGATGGAACGGCGCTGTACGAATGCGTGGCGGTGATTTTTATCGCGCAGGCGGTGGGGCACGATCTATCCGCCATCGATCAGGTGACAATCATCTTCACAGCGCTGCTAGTCTCAGTCGGCGCGGCGGGGATCCCTCACGCGGGGCTCGTCATGATGGTGATTATTTTCAACGCTGTCGGTTTACCTCTCAAAGCGACGGGGATGATTTTCGCCGTGGACCGGGTTCTCGATATGGCGCGCACCATGACCAACGTCTGGAGCGACAGCACGTGCATGATCGTCGCCGCTCATTTTGAGGACGAGATCGACCGGGATGTGTTTAATGGGGAGAATGTGGACGTAGAAATGGGATGAGAATCCTCTTTTCTTCTACTTTGTTCTTTTAAATAACGTGTTAAGCTATCTATGTTAGATAAATTTATATTTGAGTAATATTCTGCAAAATATCCTGCCATTTATTTAATAGTGTTGAACCGATTAGGAAAATCATCCTTAAACGGTGAGGCGGCATGTGATGTCCTTTCGGGAAAGAAAATCTATAAATAAATGATTTAACTAAGGATAGGTGTGGAATTTTACCGGGAGAATGTTTTCAGTTTACGTAGTAACCGTATGAATTTGTTATGAGATTTATTCATTTTCTTTTTTGAAAGGATTGCCCAATAATGATGAAAAGAACGAAAGCATTTACACTGATCGAACTCCTGATTGTCGTCGCAATTATCGGCATTCTAGCCGCCATCGCCGTGCCGAATTTTCTGAACGCGCAAACCCGCGCGAAATTGGCGCGGTGTAAATCAGACCTGCGGTCGATCGCGATGGCGGCGGAACAGTATTTCCTGGATGTGAATGATTATCCACCCAGCCACATGATCTGGATGCTCAGCACGCCCGTACCCTATATCGCCAACATTCCCAAAGATGTTTTTCCACCACCCTATGAAAACAATAGTCAACAGCCCCAAACGTACGCTCAATGGACCTGGTACCGTTACATGTCTCTCCCAAAGGGGACAACGGATATGGTACAGCGGTCTGCGGTGATTATTGGGCTTATTTCGAACCGTACGCGTTACGTAGCGAAGCGATGAATCTTTCGTCCCAAAAAGGATGTGGGTCCGTACGATGGTATACAAAATCATTTGGGGACTAACGCAGGAATGACGGGATTATGCGGGACGAACGGGGATGACTGCACGCTCCGTTTTGATCCTACAAACGGCCTGGTGAGTATTGGGGATGTCGCAATCTTTGGACCGGGGGACGATTGGAGTAATGATTCAGATTCTTGCAGGTATTTTTTAGATGAATACTATACTATTGAAGGATTGAAATGGAGACAGGTTTTTAGGGTTGGAAAGCCCCTGCTTTAGATCCGATCACCCTTCGAGAATCACTTGAGCTTGGGCCATGTCACCGTCATGGGTGATGGTGACGTGGCGGCTTTTCACACCCTTTTCTTCACAAAGCAGGCGGGCTTTTCCTTCCACATGCAAGATTGGTTTTCCAGTAGATTCGTGTGTAATATAGATCTCCGCCCAGGAGATACCTTTGCCGGGGAAATCCCCAAACGCCTTTAATGTCGCTTCCTTGACCGCAAAGCAGGCCGCTAAAAACTCCGCGTCTTTTCTACGTTTTCGCGAGAATTCGATCTCCAAGGGATGATAAATTCGTTCTAAAAAACGCTCACCGTACCGCTCCAACGTTTGAGCGATCCGTGAGATGCGGGTGATATCAATTCCAATTCCAATAATCGCCATACATTCTCTTACTTACCGAAGAATTGTATGTAATATCTCTTCGGTGATCTTTTTATTTATCCTTAAACTTTAAGTCACTCAGAGACTATTTTGATTGAGCCACACAGAGACTATATTGGTATAATCATTGAATGTCATCTCGTCTTCTTCGATCCTGATCCCGCCGCAAAGCATTGGAAGATCCGTGCGAAATTTAGAATATCTTCTGCAAATCTCTCTTCCCCCAGGTATCGTCTTCCGCCTTGAGGAATCACTCAACCAGTCGCGAACAATCTTTATTGCTTTCTCAGGATCGTTTGAGTGATCTTTGATATCCTGGCCAGCAATATCCGAGATGAAACTCTGGTATCTGAAGGGTTCCCGATCCAGTATTAAACAAACTTTCGATTTCTGCCTTTTATCGCCGAATCTCTTTGCGCTGAGAAATAGGCCCAGTTCAAGCGGCATATTGAAGCGGGGAAGACCTGTTTTATCATCGAGTTCGGTCCTGGAAATATCATGTATCCCGTAGTTCGAGCCTTGAATGATCTTAAAGATCTTATCGATTCGAACTTGACTCGAATCATCAATCTCCATAGCGCATCGAGCTACAAATCCACAGTCGAAAACGGCAAAGACGATAGCATTAAAAATAGTTAAGTATTGTGTATCAAAGGGACAGTTGATGAAGACGGAGCCGGAGTATTTTGATGTCGACATTTATCGAACCTTAATTCTCCTTTGTCGTTTTCTTTCTAGTCGTCGACATCAGAGCCTCCGTTTTCTTTCTAGCCGCCGTCATCAGAGCATCCATCTTCTCCACCGGCATTTCCATCGCCACCCTTTTCAGAGCCGCCATCAGAATTGCAATCTTCTCCACCGGCATTTCCATCGCCGCCGCATTCAGAGTCTCCCTCTTCTCCATCGCCTCTTCCATCAGAGCCGCCATCTTCTCCACCGGCATTTCCATCGCCGCCGCCCTCAGAGCCTCCATCTTGTCCACCGGCATTTCCATCGCCACCGCCTTTAGAGCCGTCATCAGAGCCGCCATCTTCTCCATTGGCATTTTCATGGCCACCGCCTTCAGAGCCTCCATCCTCTCCACCGGTATTTCCATTGCCACCGCATTCAGAGCGGCCACTTTCATGACAGCTTCACGGATTGCGGCTTTCTTTCGTGCAGAAATTTTCCCAGCAGGGCTTTTTACCGTTCTTTGTGCCATGATTTCTCCTCGTGCGATTAAGACTCCCAATAATTATACTACGAAAGAGAAGCGTGTTCCATCACAATGCGGCAAAGTTCATCGATCACCTCATCTTGTGTAAGGTGGGTTGTATCCACGATGATGGATTCGCCTGTCTTTTTCAAGGCGCCGGTTGGACGGGATTGATCCCGCCGGTCCCGCTCGAGTAAATCCGCATAGGTTTTTTCAAATGTGACATCTTTTCCTTTTTCGATCAACTCGCGATACCGGCGTTCGGCGCGGATTTTAGGATCGGCGTCCAGAAAGAGTTTGATCTCCGCGCAGGGGAAGACGACCGTGCCGATATCGCGCCCTTCCATGACAACATTCCCCTGCTCTCCCATTCTCTGCTGTTGATTGACAAGGTGTTCTCTTACTTTTATGTTATCGGCGATTGAGGAAGTGTTCGCGCTGACTTCCGGCGCACGGATCGCTTCCGAAACGTCTTCTCCATCACAAAGAATCCGCAACGCGGCGTCTTCGCGCACAAAGCGCAGTTCCGTTTCTTCCGCCATTTTCGCGATGGTTTCCGTATCACTAAGATCAAATCCCAAACGCATCGCTTTGAGGGTGACAGCGCGATACATGGCGCCGGTGTCGATATATAGAAATCCGAGCCGCTGCGCCAATGCGCGCGCGACGGAACTTTTCCCGACTCCAACGGGGCCATCGATGGCGACAATGGGGCCTTTTCGTTTCATTCAATTCCCTCTACGCTTCCGGGTGTGATTTGCTGAAGAAGATCAAAAAAGTTTGGAAACGACGTCGATATAGGCGCGGTTCCCCGGACGATTGTTTCTCCTCGCGCCGCTAATCCGCAGACGGTGAGTGACATCGCGATCCGGTGATCGCCGCGCGAAGAACCAGCGCAGCCGCGTGGGGCCGCGTTTCCTGCAACGGTGAATCCATCCTCCCGCTCACTCATCTCGATACCGAATCGTCCGAATTCTTCAACAATCGCGGAGATGCGGTCTGACTCTTTAACACGCAGTTCATGCGCCTCTTCGACGGTGGAGGGGGAGGATGCAAAGGCCGCCGCGACGGCGAAAATGGGGAACTCATCGATCATTCGGACCACCCGGTCTCCCACGACGCGCACTCCTTGGAGCGGGGCGTATCGCACGCGAAGATCGGCGACAGGTTCGGCGCCGTAGGCGCGTTCGTTTTCAAGCGTAATATCGGCGCCCATGTCACATAACACATCGAGAATTCCGGTTCGTGTGGGATTGACGCCGACGTCTTGAATGACCAATTCCGAATCAGGAACAATGGACGCCGCGACGAGAAAAAAGGCGGCGGAAGAGATATCGCCGGGAACGTTGACATCACAGCCTTTAAGTTCCTGCCCACCCCGCAGGGCGCAGCGGCGGTCTTCCCGGTCTAGTGTGGCGCCGAATGTTTCCAACATGCGTTCGGTATGATCGCGTGAAGGCCCAGGTTCCCGCACGGCGGTTTCACCGTCCGCGAACAGGCCGGCTAGGAGGATGGCGGATTTGACCTGCGCGCTCGCGACCGGGGATTCGTACTCAAAACCAGTAAGCGAACCGCCTCGGACTGTCAGTGGGAGTTTCTCGTTATTCTCACGGCCGATGAATTGCGCGCCCATCCGGGCCAAGGGTTCCGTCACACGCCGCATAGGGCGGCTCCGGAGGGATTCATCTCCAGTTAATGTGGAGGCGAAAGGCTGCCCGGCGAGCACACCCAGCAAAAGCCGCGCGCCTGTGCCGGAATTGCCCATGTCAAGCACATCATCCGGTTCGCGCAGGCCCCGCAATCCGGCGCCATCGATCCGGATCGTGTGCCCCACGCGTTCCGAATGAATTCCCATCTGTTGAAACGCGCGCAATGTTGCCACACAGTCTCCACTTTCAAGAAAACCCTCGATCGTTGACGCGCCATTCGCGAGCGAGGCCAGCATCACCGCGCGGTGGGAGATAGATTTATCACCCGGAGCTTGGATAGTACCTTTCAAAGGACCAGCGGGGGTGATTTTGTAGGCGCCTTGGGAGAGTGATGTATCAGTTGTCATTTACCTTCAATCCACACATTCATTTCTTTCGGAACAATCGTTTGAACTCAAGTTTAGTGCTTCCAAAATTGATCAGAAGCCCAATGTCTAGATCAAAGGCCGTCAGGTAATTTAAACCTTGAGCAAGATGGACATCTTGCAACTGAGTCAAAGCCTTGAGCTCCACCAGCACACGATTTTCAACCAAGAAATCCACTCACCGAGTTCCAATTTCCTGTCCTTTATAAAAAAATCGACATTTCTTGTTCCCTGATAAATTCAATACAGCATTCTCTCATCTCTATTTCTAGCGCTCTTTGATAAATTACTTCCTGGAATCCATTACCCAAAATGTTATGTACATTCATTGCACACCCAATAATTTGCCGTGTTAATGGATCATCGATAGTCATTGTTTTCTCGTTTGATTCTGTTGGTCAGGTTTTTTTTGTCAGAATCTGGATTGTCAGGATTTACAGGATGGACAGGATAAAAACATCTCAAATTATATACTGAGTTCTTCTATTCAGATAATCCGGATTTTGATAGTTCCTTAATTAAATCAGGATAAATAGGATCCATAGGATTATTAGAATAATAAGTATGATATAATACTTTTTTACTCTTACTAATGTATAGACAGGTTTTAATGAGTAGTAAATTGTGATAAAAAATCCTGAATATCCTATTAATCCTGACCATCCAGATTCAGACAATCCTAACTCGGTTATCACCAAACAGCCTCAATCTTTAAAAAAACAAAATAATATTGAGCCTAGCAGGCCCAGCCGAAAAACCAAAGAAGCAGAATTCCAATCCTCCAATTTTTCTCCTAGGCGACACGGTTGGAATCCCGTATAATTGAATTGCAAAATAGAAAGAATTCATAAAAAAGGGGAGAAATATTATGCAGAACAATCATAAGGGGTTTACTTTGATCGAATTGCTTATTGTCGTCGCGATTATCGGGATTCTCGCCGCGATCGCCGTGCCAAATTTCCTGAACGCTCAAACACGGGCGAAAATTGCGCGGGCGGAATCGGATATGCGGAACCTGAAAGTCGCGATCGACTCGTACCAGATCGATAACAATCAGTATCCAACCGCGCGCTACAATCCTGTGACCGGTGAGAGCGGCCAGATTGCGCTTAGACACCGTTTGTACATGCTAACGACACCGGTATCCTACATGAGCAGCATTCCGAGTGATCCCTTCTGGAGCCAACTGAGTGAATATGATCCCGAATTCTTTGACACGTATGATTACTTTGATAATTGGTCCGGCGTGAATTACGACAACAGCGAAGCGGGATCGGGCACACGGGGTCACAGTTATCGCCTGGCCAGCGCCGGTCCGGATAACATCATGTGTTGGGGAAGCCCGGCGGCGTCCAACGCGGGTCATACGGGAATCGATTTCCATACGAGCAATGGATTAACTTCGGATGGAGATATCGTCACTGTGGGCGGGACCATTGTGAATTCGCGGTGGGTGGTGGAATATCCACTGACGGCGTATCCACGGTTTTAGAGCGTAAAAACATCTTTCCCATCCAACCTATTCCCCTCTAACAATACATGATAAAGTAACACATCACAATCAACAATCATCCTCTACAAAAACAGGAGTTATCAATGAAGGCAATTCTTCATATTATTACATTTGCTCTACTCACAATCCCGTTTTGTTTCGCAGACGACGCCGAACAAAAACCAATTGATCCCCGCGTTGAAATAGAGGAAGAAGTCTATACATATGAACCGGCGGACAATGGAGCCGGGCCGATGTGGTGTCATGGGAACACCTCGATCGTTCGCATGGGGGATGAGGTATACGCCAGCGGGCTTGAAACCATTCCCGGCGCCAAACCGCTGAATAACTGCCTGCCCCTTCTGTTCCGCCGAACGGATGAAGGCTGGAAACAGATCTACAAAGGCGAGGGACGCACGCGGGAACCTTCCCCTATGACGATGTTCCATGATGGACGAGTTTTCCAATCGATCAATCCAACCCTGTCCAAACCGGAGGAGTATGACGGCCTTGCGAAACCGCAGATCCTCGTTTTCTCGCATAGTTCCGAACAATACAAAACACTCACACCCATCTGGGAAGGTACCCCCTCTTTTTCTGGACACTCGTATCGAAGTTTCGTGGCGGATGGAGCCGATGGAGAACTGATTCTCTTCCAAAATATCGGCTACGCCCATGCGGAATGGTCTTTCCTCGACAAGAAAGGGAACTGGTCCGCGCAAGGGAAAATTAAATGGCCGTTTGAAGAGAAATACGATAAACCTCAGCCTGTCCGTATCTGTTACCCTAACGTCATGTTAAAAGACCGCGCGGTACATTTTTGTGGCGTTAGCGATATTGTCGAACCGTATCAAGTTTGGCAAGAATTCAAATTTGAATTGACGGGCCGGAAATGGGATTACGATTTCCGGCGGCTGTTCTACACGTGGAGCGATGATATTACAAAAGAAGGATTTCACGAATGGGTTGAGATCGCCAGCCGGGATAAAACCTGTGGGTGGATCTCTCCAAGAGATCTACACGTGTTGGATTCGGGCGATGTCCTGATTCTATGGAGCGAACGCGCGCTTGATGAACGGCTGCGCGAGAAATTCTTCCCCAACGAGAAACAACGGTATTCCCTAGAGTTCGCCGTCATCCGCAAGGGTAAAGTAATTCTGCGCAAAACACTCATCGAGGGAGGCGAAGACCTGGGTGGGGCGCGTCCTGGAGACGCCTGTTTTCATGTTCTGGAAGATGGCCGCCTGTTCATTTTCTATTATCTCAGCGGAACTGACGCCGAAGGGAAATCTATCGCCGGGAATCGCTTGATGGAAATTTCTCCCGATGGGAAAACCGGAAAATCCATCCCCGTTAAGTTACAGACTCCGTTCGGTTCCTTCTTCACCGCCACTATTCGCGCTGGATGTAAACCTTCCTCTATAATCGATGTCTTTGGCTCCTCGAACCAGACAATGCGCTACGCACGGATTCGGCTATATTGATAAAAAATTCAATTAACTCGATCCTTTACTTATAGAATTCATACGTTTTCATAGAGGAAGTCTGTAGTAAATCCGAAAGACGCCATAGCCGGATTGTGTCATCCGCGCCTGAGGTAAGGATGGTTTTCCCATCCGGTGAGAACTCGGCGGATTCAATCTCATATTGATGATTTCCTTCAAAGGAGAATATTTGCTCCCCACTGAATGTGTCCCATAGATAAATTATTTTTTTTGGACTGGCGGTGAGCAGGTAACGATTATTGGGAGATAAAGAGATGAGATAATAAGAATTGATATAATCAACCAGTTTGTCCCCCGTTTCCACATCCCACAACGACGCCTCATGATCGCTGGTACTCATCACCAAGTATTTTCCATCTTTTGAAAATTCCGCGGCCAAGATCTCACTATTGCTACCAGAGAATATATGGATTACATCCCCTGTTTCCGCGTCCCATAAAATCGCGTTCATTCGTGATTCATCTAATGTAAGAACCTTCGTTTCATCTGGAGAGAAGGTGGCCACACGGGAGACAGAATCGAGTTTACTGCGCAATGGACTGACCTTCGATCGTCCTGTATCCGTAGAGGAAGCGTTTGTTAAAGAATTCCCGCCGCCGCCCTCCGCTGGAGGGAGGAAGGAATGGATCTTTTCCCCTGTCGCGACATCCCAGATGACTCCCAGTTCATTCACCTCCGTTCCGGCGCCCGTGAGTAATTTGGTCCCGTCACGCGTCACACAGGCGGAATAATCCATCCTATTCGGTAAGACATCCAGTGATAATAATAAATCACTGGTTTCCACATCCCAGAGACGGATTGTCATGGGATACCCGTTGGTGATTAAATACCGGCCATTGGCAGATAACGTAGTAAAATAAACCCACCCGTAAAATGGAGTGAAGGTTTTGACAACGGCGCCATTGTCTGTGTCGATTAAGTAAGCGCCTAAGTCGCTCCCTACGCAGATGTTTTTTCCATCCGGAGAAAAATGGGCGTTATAGAGATAATTAATCGAATTTCCATACGACAAAACCGGTTTTCCGGTTTCCAAATCCCACAGTTGTAAAAAGCCAAAATAACCAGCGATCATATGCCGGCCATCGCTCAGAATATACGTGTTCCCCCCCGGTTTTGGATTGTATTTTGTCTCTGTGGTTTCTCCTGTTTCTGGATCGATATATTCAATGATTCCCGGCTCACAGGCCTCCTTCATACACCAGGAATTGAAGATAATTTGGGAGCCATCGGCGCTGAATCGATACGATCCGGATTTTTCCCAAAGGTGAACCAGGTTTCCGGTTAAAGTTTCCCACAAACGGCCGTATCCAATGCCTGTAACGGTCAGTAGATAATCTCCATCGGGTGAAAATTCGACTTCATCTACATTCATGTCATGAAGGTAAGTAACAAGTTTTTCCCCATTCTCAATGTTCCATAAATCCGCCGTCATCGCTTTGGCGCCAATCGCGACGTACTTCATATCCGGTGAAAAGATAGCGTCAGTGGTCGTTCCTTTATAATCTCCAAAAGAACGCACGAACGCGCCGGTTTCCAAGTTCCACTGTTCCGCTGTGAAGAGTTCGGTGGAGGAAACGTATCTGCATATCAGCGTGTATTTGCCATCGGGGGATATACTTAATCCGTCGGAAGAGTTCAAACTGCAATCAAAGGATACAATTTCTCGTCCTGATTCAATGTCCCAAAGAACACTGTAATTCCCTGAGACAAGTAACTTCGATCCACCCGGTGAAAACGTCACACCCATAATCGTTTGATCTTCTTTGTAAAAATGGTGGATTTGTTCTCCGGTAAATGTATCCCACAAGAACACACCATAATCTCCACTTGTGGCGACCATACGCTCATCCAATGAGACGGCCGTCGAGTACCTGCCTCCATACGTCAGGATTGTTTCCCCCGAAGGCCCGGTTAACGTTTGTGACTGAGCGGATGGCAGCGCGCAGAGATGAATGAGTAACGCAATGGTAAGGATGTAAGACTTGTGTGAGAACATGATTAATCTCCCAACAATATTGGAATATAGAATGATGTTTCATTCTTTCATACCGCTTGCGCTCGTTGCTATGGATACAATTCAAACCCATCCGCGAATGATGTCTGAATCAAATCCGCAAAGCGCCATATCCGGATGGTGCCGTCCGAAGAGGCGGTAAGAATAGTGTCACCATCGGGTGAGAATTCGGCGGCGACAATCTGTTCACCATGGTTCCCATTAAAAGAGAAGAGTTTCTCCCCGCTGAATGTATCTAAAAGAGCGATTGGATTATTTCCACGGCCGTAATAATCCTTGGTGGCGGCGAGCAGGAAGCGGTTGTCTGGGGATAGTGAAACGTGATTGACGGTTGAGTATTTATATTGATCACGAATTAAAGCGACTGGGATCTGATTGAGATTATCCCCCGTTTCCACATCCCATATCTGAACGATGTGATCGTTGCCTCCTGTCACTACATATTGCCCATCCTTTGAAAATTCCGCGCACAAGATCTCTTGGCTGTGTCCAGTGAAAGTATGGATCACCTCTCCCGTCTCCACGTCCCACAAGATTGCGCTCATTCGAGACTTGTCTAAGGTAAGCGCTTTTGATTCATCCGGTGAGAACGTGGCGACGCGGGAAAGAGTGGGAGTATAGCTGCTAAGCGGCCGCGTTTTCGACAAAGATGAATCTGTGATGGAAACATTCATTGGAGAGTTCCCGCCTCCACCCTCTGCTGGAGCGAGAAAAGAATGAATCTTTTCCCCCGCCGCGACATCCCAGATGACGCCTAACTCATTTTCATCCGTCCCCGCGCCCGTAAGAAGTTTTGTTCCATCATGCGTTACACATGCAGAAATATCCTGCCTGGTCTGTATAACATCTTGTGATAACAATAAATCACTGGTTTCCACATCCCAGAGACGGATGGTCGTGGGATTCCCATTGGTGATTAAAAACCGGCCATCAGCAGATAAAGAGGTGTAATACGCCGACTCGTTCAACGGGCTGAAAGTACGGACAACAGCGCCATTCTCCGTATCGATTAAATAGGCGCTGAAATCACTTCCCACACTGATGGTTTTTCCATCCGGTGAAAATTCAGCGTTATATATAGAATTGATCGAATTCCCATACGTTAAAACCGGTTCATTGGTTTCCAAGTTCCACAGTTGCAAGAATCCCCAATAGCCGCTTATCATATGCCGTCCATCGTTAAAAAAATGAGTGTTAATTCCCATTCCAGGAATGGTTTTCGATTCTATCGTTTCTCCGGTTTCTGGATCGATGGATTCGAAATACGCCGGTTCGCCTGTATCCACATTCCGCCTGGCGCTCAATTCGATCCGGCGCCCATCAGTACTATACCGATACGAACCGGGCTTACTCCAGAGATGGATTAAGTCACCAGTAAAAGTATCCCATAGACGGCCATATCCATTTCCAGTAACCGTGAGCAGATGATTTCCATCTGGAGAAAATTCCACATAATCTACACTCATATCATGAATGTATGTAATGAGCTTTTCTCCATCTTCAACACTCCAGAGATCCGCCTTTGATATTTCTGTGCCAATGGCGATGTATTTCATATCCGGCGAGAAAACCGCGTTAGTGGTCGTTCCTATATAATCTCCAAAGGAACGCACGAACGCGCCGGTTTCCAAGTTCCACTGTTCCGCTGTGAAGAGTTCGGTGGAGGAAACGTATCTGCATATCAGCGTATATTTGCCATCGGGGGATATACTTAATCCATCGGAAGAGTTCAAACTGCAATCAAAGGATAAGAGTTCCTGTCCTGATTCGATGTCCCAAAGAACACTGTAATTCCCTGAGACAAGCAGCTTTGATCCATCCGGTGAAAACGCCACACCCATAATCGTTTGGTCCTCTTTGTAAAAATGACGGATTTGTTCTCCGGTGAACGTATCCCACAAGAACACGCCATAATCTCCACTTGTCGCGGCCATACTCTCATCCAATGAGACGGCCGCTGAATACCTGCCTCCATACGTTAGGATCGTTTCACCCGAAGGCCCGGTTAATGTTTGGGATTGAACGGATATCAACGAGCAAAGATAAATGAGTAACGCAATGGTAAGGATGTAAGACTTGTGTGAGAACATGATTAATCTCCCAACAATATTGGAATAGAGAATGATGTTTCATTCTTACATGCCGCTTGCGCTCGTTACTATGGATACAATTCAAATCCATCCGCGAATGATGTCTGAATCAAATCCGCAAGGCGCCATATCCGGATGGTGTTATCCAAACCCGCTCCAGCAGTCAGGATTGATGTTCCATCGGGAGAAAAATCGGCGGCGGTGATTTGATAATCATGGTTTCCATTAAAAGAGAACAGTCTCTCTCCACTGAATGTGTCCCATAGAATAATCGAGTAACCTCCTCGCAAGATCCCGGTTGAACTGGCGGTGAGTAAATAACGGTTGTCTGGGGATAAAGAGATTTGATTCATAGAGAAACTGTTATATTGAAGCCGGTAATTATATTGAGCGAGATTTTCCCCTGTTTCGACATTCCACAACCGGGCGATTCCAAACCGATCACCTGTCACTGCGTATTGTCCATCTTTGGAAAATTCAGCGCTTAATATTGACTGTGCGTGACCTATGAAAGTATGTAGTACATCCCCCGTCTCCGCATCCCATAAGATCGCGTTCATCCGTGACGCATCCAATGTAAGCGCTTTCGATTCATCGGGAGAGAATGTGGCCACACAGGAGAGAGTATCTGGATAAGTGCTTAAAAGGCGCGCCTTTGATGAAACCTCATCGAAAACGCTCGCTGGATAATTTCCACCGCCCTCATCTGAAGCGGGGAAAGAATGGATCTTTTCCCCCGTCGCGACATCCCAGATCACTCCCAATTCGTTCTCCTCTGTTCCCGCGCCTGTAAGAAGTTTTGTTCCATCACGCGTTACGCAAGCGGATATGTCTTCCCTTGCGCGCAGGACATCCAGTGATAACAGTAAATCACTGGTCTCTACATCCCAGAGACGAATTGTCGTGGGGTAACCATTGGTTATCAAATACCGGCCATCAGCGGATAAAGAGGTAAAATAGGCCGACTCATAAAACGGCGCGAATGTGCGGACTACAGAACCATTATCCGCATCGATTATGTAGGCGCTGAAATCGCTCCCAACGCTGATGGTTTTTCCATCCGGAGAAAATTCGGCGTTATATAACGAATTGATCGAATTTCCATACGTCAAAACCAGTTCTTCCGTTTCCAAATCCCATAGTTGCAATAATCCATCATAACCGCCGATCATATACCGTTCATCATTAATGAAAAAACAGTTACTTCCATATCCTGGGATGGTTTTTGTCTCTGTTACCTCTCCGGTATCTGGATCGAGATATTCGATTGACGCCGGTTCGCCCGTATCCACATTCCACCTGGAACTGTATACAATCCGGCTTCCATCAGAATTAAATCGATAGGAGCCCTTGTTAGGCCATTCATGGATTAAATCGCCGGACAATGTATCCCACAAATACCCCTTACTGCCGGAAATAGTCAGCAGCCGCGTTCCATCCGGAGAGAATTCTACTGAGCTCACACTCACAGGATGATTGTAAGAAACGAGTTTCTCTCCATCTTCAATCCTCCATAAATCCGTTTCTGAACGTTTCGCGCCAACTACTACGTATTTCATATCCGGCGAAAAGGCCGTACCCGCTATGGTCGCATGTTCATAGTCTCCAAAAGTTTGAATGTAATCTCCCGTCTCCAAATCCCACATATCCACGAAAAAGCGTGGGCCTTCCGGTTTGTAGGATCCAATCAGAGCGTATTTTCCATCAGGAGAGATGTCTAGCGCATCGGTATAATTCAACAAACTGTCGAAGGACAGAATCTCCCGCCCCGTTTCCACGTCCCAGAGAATACAGTAATTCCCCGCCGCTAACAATTTCGAACCATCTGGCGTAAACGCCAATCCCATAATCGTATGGCCCTCTTTGTAAAGCCGCTGAATGAATTCCCCAGTATATGTATCCCATAGAAACACGCCCTGATTCCCTCCCACCGCAACAATTTGCTCATCCGGTGAGATGGCCACCGATTCCCTATAGCCATGGGTCAGGATCGTTTCGCCCGAAGGCCCGGTTAACGTTTGGGATTGAACGGATATCAACGAGCAAAGATAAATGAGTAACGCAATGGTAAGGACATAAGACTTGTGCAAAAACATAGCCAATCTCCCTTATTGCAATTGGTGATCATTACTACGCTCGATTCATTTCTAATACAATTCAAATCCTTCCACTGATGTCGTTTCTAACAAATCGGAAAGGCTCCATATTCGGATCGTGTGATCCTCACCCGCAGTTAGGAATGTTTTTCCGTCTGGCGAGAAATCAATCGCGGTGATGGTCTCTTGATGGTTTCCATCAAAGGCGAACAATTGTTTCCCGCTGAATGTATCCCAGAGAACGATTGGTTTTTTCTCTTCATTTTTATAATCGGAACACGCGGTAAGCAAATACTGACCATCAGGCGAAAATGATACGATATTCACGGAATGCAGAAAACTGTGGTATTGAACAAGAATCTCTCCCGTTTCCACGTCCCACAACAAAGATTTACTCTCACCGGCGCCTGTCACTAGGTACCGGCCATCCGTTGAAAATTCTGCGCAATAGAGAATTCCCCTATGGCCCGTTAAAGTATGCAGCACATCCCCTGTCTCCGCGTCCCATAAGACCGCATCAATTAGCGTATTTTTTTTCGTGAGTACTTTAGATTCATCAGGAGAGAATCTGGCTACTTGAGGAAGATCGTATGGGAATATAGCAGAATGGCCGCATCTTCGATGAAGACGAATCTGTTGGAGGAACACTCGCAAGCGTATTCCCTCCGGCGCCCGTGGGTGGATTGATGAAGGAACGGATCTTATCTCCTGTCTCCACGTCCCAGATAGAGCCAAGTTCGTTATCATCCTCCGCGATTCCTGTAAGGATTTTCGTTCCATCACGGGTTACATCGAAGGAGAGATCGTCTCTTCCCAATACTGTCAGAGATTGGATTAAATCAGCGCTTTTCACATCCCAGAGGTAGAATCGATTGGGATACACGCTCGTGATAAAATACCGGCCATTCTCTTCCGGATTGGAAAGATCTCCATCTCCAGAAAATGAGACGAAATAGGCGTCGCCTTCTAAAGGAGAGAACGTACGAACGACCGAACCGTCTTCCACATTGATCAAGAAAGCGCATGAAGCGGTTCCCACACCGATTGTTTTTCCATCTGGAGAGAATTTCGCGGTGTAAATGGATTGAATCGTATTTCCATAATTACAAATCAGTTTATTCGTTTCCAAATCCCATAGCTGCATCAAACCATAGTTCGTTCCAATGAAGTGCTGTTCACCAAGCCGGAGAGGGTACTCATCTGAGAGATCCCATATTGATCCGTAATTCGACACGATTACGCGCCGTTTGTCTTTCAAGAGATAGCCGTATTCGCCCGATCCGGGACACTCAATTCGTTCCATGGCTCTTCCCGTCTCCGGATTAATATATTCAATCGCCACTGAATCATTTCCAATTATGTTCCCCTTGGAAATCGATATAATTTGATTGCCATCGGGTGCAAATTGAGCGGATCCAGACAGTATTACTCTTCTTACATACTCACCAGTTAAGGTTTCCCAAAGATACCCGCGAAGAATAGTACCATGACTGCTTTGTTCAGCCGCTAATAGATAATTGCCATCGGGTGAAAAGGAAACGGATTTAAAGACGTAATAACTCTGAGCGTATGTGACGAGTTTCTCTCCCTCTTCAGCGCTCCATAAATCCAGCGCACTTTCCTGTTTCAACCCTACATTCTTGGTCAACTCGATCGTGCCAATCGCGATGTATTTAATGTCGGGCGAAAAGACCGCTTGTGAGATGGCTGTGCGATAGGCGCCATAAGCGCGGACAAACGTTCCTGTTTCCAAGTTCCACATCTCGACGCGGAACGTTTCACAGTCCTCATCACAGGTACCAATGAGCGCGTATTTCCCATCGGGAGAGATACTGAATCCATCCGTCACATTCATCAAGCAATCGAAAGACAAGATCTCTCGCCCCGTCGCAACATCCCAGAGGATGCAATAATTTCCAAGCGCCAACAGTTTCGAACCATCCGGTGTGAACGCCAATCCCAAAACAAGATGATCCTTTTTATAGAGCCGCTGGATCAGTTCACCGGTATCTGTATCCCATAGAAACACTCCAAACTCACCACCCGTCGCAAAAAGGCGCTCATCGGGCGAGACCGCCACGGAATACACTGGACCAGCGTTCAAAATCGTTTCACCCGAAGGCCCTATAACCGGTTGTGAATAAACGGGAGTTAACAAACAGATGGATACAAGTAGCACAATAATTGAGGAGTAAATATCACGTGGATTCATAATTTATCTCACTTATCAATTGAATAGGGTGGAGGAAATCTAAACTATAATAACCAATCATTTCCCGGACGAGACTAATCTATCACAAAAAATAATATGGATTGGTATGGGTATGTAAAATGTTGTACAGAGAGGGGTATTATGAAGAGATCATGAAAACTTTTTACATATTCAAATTATTAATAAGGAGAGAAACGAGACAGATCAAGGATATCAGCGCTTGAATAATCGGATCAAGGAATCACACATTCTTCCGGTTGGCTAAACTGAAAAGAGACGCGGCGATCAACAGCGCGATCGTACCCGCCGTACCGACGATAATGCTGTCGAGATTGCATTCCAGCCATTGCAGCGATGTCGGCGTTATTTTCATATTGAATGTTGTGTTAAGATATTCAATCTTTTCCGGCAGATCGCGGGCGAATGTGCCCCATCCGATCACGATAAAACTGATCAAGATGGAGACCAGCCCCTGCCATACTTGCAACCGCGTCCGGAACAGCGCCAGCAAGAACAAACCCAGGATCGCACCGCCGAAGATGCCCGATACCGCCCACCAGAGATCCAGTGTGCTGCCGCCTCCATAAATACAGAGGATCGCGAATCCGGTTCCTAAAATTCCCCACAACACGGTGATGAAGCGGAGAATGAATACGCTGTTCGCTTCGTCCACATCCGGATTGATATAGCGCTTATGAAAATCCAACAGGTAGACCGTCGCCGAACAATTCAACGCCGAATCGACCGTGCTCATCGCCGCCGCGATAATCGCCGCTACAATCAAGCCTTTCAATCCAACAGGCAACTGCGTAGCGATAAAATATGGAAAAACTTGATCGCCCTTGGTGATCTCTTCGGGCAGACCGGTCTGGGAGTAGAACGCGAAGAGCGCCGTTCCGATATAGAGAAAGACAGCGGTTAATGGAATGTAGATCAACATCGCGATCCAGATCGAGCGTTTGGCTTCCCGTTCCGTCGCGACAGTCGAGTATTTCTGCACGTAATTCTGATCGGCGATCAGGTTGCGCAGATTATCGAACACCCCAAACAGAATCATCACCCAAATCGTCCGGGTGGTCAAATCGAAATCCCAACTGCCCCAGCTGAATTTATTCTCTGCGATCGCCGCTTGAATTAATGGTTGATCGCCGGAGAAAATCGATATGCTGAGACTAATCGCGCAGAAGGCGATTCCGACGATCATGATTACCGATTGGACTACATCCGTCCAAATGACCGCTTGCATACCACCCAGCAACGTATAAACAATCGTGACTACGCCGATCAGCACAATCACGGCGCCGATATTGAGTGGCACAAAATTGGTCAGCAACAAGCCGGCGAGATAGAGAATCACCGCGACGCGCCCAATCATTAATAAGAGAAAACAGAGTCCCGCATAAATCCGCGCCCAGGCGCCCAACCGCTCTTCCAAAAATTTATACACGGAAATTAGGTTCAATTTCCGGTAATACGAGACCACGTACCGGCAGGTCAGCCAGGCTACGGGAAAGATGCAGATGGAGAAGATTATCGGATTCCAGTTGGCGTCAAACGCCTTCCCCGGCGTCGCGATGTACGAGATGCTGCTCGTATAGGTACTCATCACCGCCAATCCCGCCGCCCATGCGGGGATCGTCCGTCCGGCGACCATAAACTGCTCCGCCGTCTGGCTCTTCCTCACAAAATAAATTCCCATTACAACCAACACAATCGCGTATAGGATCAAAATCCCAGAATCGATCGCTCCAAGACTTTCGTTCACGTTTAACCTCCAATTGAAAATATCGAGTGTTAGAATCGTAGACGAACCAGATCATTTTACCAGGGCAAACGGGGATTTTTGGGGATTGTTTTAATCCTAAAAAAGAAATTGGGGGAATTATTGTTAAGGTAGTGTCTCAATTACGGACATTGAAAACCAGGACTCTTATGAGCCTTCTTATCAAAACTGAGGACAGTATCATACCCCTCGTGTAACGCAATCTGTTGAATCAAATAATCAGAAAAATCCGCTTTGCCTATCCGGTAGAGTTGAAGGGCTTTCCTGCAAACCTCCTGCCTTTCAACATCAAATACAGAAACAGATAATATATCTTGCAATACATTAAGACGATCATGTTTAGATATTCTGTAGGCCGTTTGTAAAACCCAGTTTACTTCACATAATACAATACAAGAGATGAAAGCGGGTTTTTCCGGCGTCAACTTTTCAATCGCTTTAGTTGCTTTACGCGCCTGCGCTTGATCGTCTTGCATGATGTAACGCAGAAGTACATTCGTATCCAGCGCGATCATCACTCATGAATCCCTGCGTTTTCCGCAATTGCCCGCTCCATATCATCGAGTGTTTTCGGCGCCCCCTCATAAGACAAACAGCCTTTCAATACCCGAACATCTAAAGTCTTTGGCCTTACAAGACATGCGCCATCCTTCAACATTTCAAAGACCAATTTATCACCTGTTTTCAGATGCATTGTATCCCGCAGGTTTTTGGGCAAAGTGATCTGACCTTTACTCGTTACAGTCGCTTCCATCATCAATTTCTCCTTTCGACTCACCTCTTAAATATAGCATTATTTAGCATTGAATGCTATTTAATACTGCGCTTCTGCTGAATATAGAATTCATGAACAATTCGTTTCTGGAAGAAAGGACCGAGATACTATTAAAACTTCACTCAAATGAAAAGGGGACAGACCCTTCGTCTGCCCCCACTTGTATTCGATTCAATAAAACAATGTCTTAATGCGACTGCCACATCCCCACGGGTGTTTCACCCATCGTCCAGCGGATAATTCGGGCGGTCAATTCTTCTCCATCAGCCGTGAGATGCTCGATCACGTTCAACCAATCCGGAGGCAGTTCGGCGCCGTTCATCGGACGCACTTGACCCGTCCAGAATATTGTCGACATCCGCGCCGTCGCGACGCCATCGGCGAGAGCTCCACCGGCTTCGACGACCGCAATAGCCGCCTTAGTTGGATTGTCTTTCCAAGTGGCTAGAACAACGGTTCCTTCCGCCGCTAAATCGACGGAATCATAAATTCCTGTCCAAGCATCCCCTGGATTTTCGGGTGGCCCTTCGGGGCCATCTCCGAAGACTACGATTTCATCGGGGAAACCAGCGGTTAATTCGTGAGTTTTTCCCGCTTCGGTGAGTACAAGTGTATCGATACCACTAATATCTCCACTTTCCTCTCCAATAAAGAAACCACATGATCCAAGTTTGGCTCGCGTGCCAAAACAGGAGTGTTCACCCTGCACCACAGGAATTCCGTAATCCTTCACCGGCGGGGCGATGGATGACCAGCATGTGCCAGTATTGTAAATAAGATCGTATTCATTATCCTGGAAGAAGTTCGGCTGCCACATATAGACACCGGGATTGATATACACATCATAGCCACGGCCCTCTTCATCGCCTTCCATCAGCATATACTGAACGACGTAATCCGGCATGAGAATCGGCAGGTAGCCCATCCCATCGAGCATGTGTCTCGTTAATTCATCGTCCATCGAAAAGTGAGGCATGACATCAAAATCAAGGTTCCCGCCTGACGCTGCGCCATCACTTTCAGGACACCAGGAAATCCGGCCGATAAGAGCGATTTTTTTCGGCTGCGCGTCAGCCATCACCACACAAAACGCTAAAAGAATGACACTTAACAACAAAGTTTTTTTCATGAAAATTCTCCTTCGATCCTTTTAGGATTCAATAACGAATAATAAGATTTTCCATCATTTCCCCCCAAAATAACATTGGGGAAATCATTACGAACAGACTACCACCTCCTTTCCCTATAGGAACTCTCCCCTATCAAAATCAATAGCGGCAATCTTCTAAATAAGACTACATAACCATAAAACTATACGGCTTTTTAACACAATATAATAGGAAACTCCACCCTTATTCAGAGAAAAAGTTATTAAAATGAGTTTCCGAGATTTGCTCGTTTCCGATTACTCTCGCAACTCATTTTCATTTGCAGTTGTGATCTCAATCATGCTGGTTTATATGAATTCACTCTTCTTCCTCTGTAGGATGCGTGCGGACAGCGGCGGTGTAAGGAAATTCCTGTAAATCGTGAAGACGGAATAATAAGTATTCCGATGGAGGCGCAATTTGGCTGGAATCCGTTTCATTATAGAGAACAATGTCGCAGGGAATTGACGCAAGAACGATGGAATCACGCGATCCCGCCCGTCCCCAGATATAGAGCCCTGTAACGAGCAACTCGTGACCGAATATCTCCGGCGTCAACGAAAGATCTTTTTTCAGCCCTAAATGCGTTTTCTTCAGCCAAAGGCTGCGAAGGAATTCGGCTTGTTTTTCTCCGTCCACGAAAAGCCGCTCCGGACATTATTCGATGGAAGAATCTTTACTGATTGTGATCTCTTTGATCGCGAGAGATCCATTCGATACAGCGAACCGAAAATCGGACGCGCCATTCTGCCGGTTGACGAAACGGGCGTCCCGCAGATTTACGGTACTATCAATCCATCGTTTTGTATGGCCGCATAAAACTTGCGGCGCGGTTTTGTAGGCGCCGTTCAACGTGGCGTTCCGGTCGTGTGAATCGTATTGCGGCGCATGCCAATCGAATCCATTGTCCCAATAGGTATACGTCAACGTTAGTGATAATTCATCATCGAAATAAAATGGATCTACAACGGAGAAGTACATATAACTATTTGCCGCTTCGACCGTCACAATACAAGGAACACCGTCAAACGAAGCGGTTTTAACAGGGCCATCGGGCTGACCGCGCGTCAGTTTGATCCCTTCGGACTGGATCGGATCACCCAGCGTGATTCGGACCGACGCGACGTCTTTATATTCAACTCCTTCATTCGAGGCGGGACGAGGCAGTAGATCGGGATGTTTCAAAACTATTGTTTCATCCGTTTTTTCATTCCGCTTGAAACGGGCTCCATATTCTTTCGTCAGTTCAATGTAAAGACGCCCATACTCTTTCGATTCACAGATATCCGTTCCCTCGTGCATTTCGTTCCAGGTTTCAATTAGGGCGATCTTTGCGTCACTGTTCAGCGCGCCGATCCAGTTTAAACGATAAAAATCACCCTGCTCACGGTCACGGATGGGTGTAGATCGGCCGGGAACCGCGCTGTCATTGTACCCAGCGCCGATCTGTACAACCGAATCAAATACATTTGGGCCTCCGAGCGCCGCCCCCCACTGTGTCACGGCGTCTACGGAGAATGACCAGGAACTATCTTTGATGATATAGGGCCGCACACCATGGAAATCTTTCTGGAAACGAGCGTAGACATAATCGATTGTGCTTTGATTGTGTTTTTTGGCAAACGCGCTGCTATAAAACACAACGATTGGACGCCCCTCTATACACGCCCAATGCTTGGGATCGATCTGGTAGAAGAAATCACGGATCGTACGGTAGAAAATATCTTTTCCCTCCGCAGTGGTTAGATCGTATTTCTCGGAACGGCCCTCAACCCCCCGGATTCCCGGCAACAGTGTGCTCGTATCGTAAAACAGGCCAATCTTAGGCGAAGGTTTCCCTTCCCGTTCCCGCTGTTCGATCGCCCATTGCAACGGACCGAGTCCCCGAACGCTGAAAAAGATCCCATTCCGGAAATAATTATCCACCACGCCCCAATACACGGGCAAAATAAAATCAATTCCGGCTTCCACACAATCCTCGATTTCCTTCGCATGCCAAGTGGCGGAATTATAACTAACTGCTTCGGAGACGGGAAAATGATCCTGCAGGGCGTCATCAGTTTGCGCGGCGTTGTCAAAAAAATGGGATTGAGGATAGCTGTACCAATAGAAGTAGTGCGTGCCGACCAATTTCCGCGTACTCTGAAACGATTCAATCCGCGCCAAATCCCCCACGTTCCACACCGGAATAAAATCGTCTCCCATAGCCGTAAAAGAGACCAAACCAAAAATGACGAATGTCAAAAACGATCGAATAATCATGCCACGATCCTCCTACTTAAATCCAAGAACGAATAGTCTATTTTCGAACAATCACCATTGTTTGTAAATGTGAATCGCAGAATGGGGAGGAAATGAATGAAGAAAAAAGGGGAGGATAATCTTATAAAATTATGAAAAAATATACGGTTAAAAACCAGCCACTCTTATTGTTTCGGTTCCTCCTCCAGCACCGTCGCGATGGCGCCTTGTGAGATTTCGATCTTCACCGGTTCTCCTTTTACCTCTGAAATCCGGATCACGGCTTGCCCTTCTTTTTCTTTTATGCTGACAATCGTGCCGAATAATCCCCCGGTCGTGACGATTTTATCGCCTTTTTTCAAACGGGCGATTTTTTCTTGATGACGTTGTTTCTCCTTCTGCTGCGGGCGAATCAGAATAAAGTAAAAGACGAGAAAAATCGCCCCGATCATCATCAGGCTCGATCCCAATGGATTTTGAGGCGCGGCGGATTCCGCGGCCAGCACGGGTAGCAGAGAAAACATGGAAGAACTCCTTTTGATTTAAACCATCATGATTGAGATCACAAACGAGTAAATCTCGGAAACTCATTTTCATATAGACTAACGAGATTAGTATACGATCCACGATTCGAAGAACAAGGTTTGACGCGAATCCAAATCCACTCCGCCTATCAATTCATCAGGCCAATCACGAAAGTTTTTTATAGATTTTAAGAACGTCTCGCGCCATAGTCTCTTGGCAAAACAACTGCGCCGCTCGCGTTCGCGCCGCGTTTCCATATTGAATTCGCAGTGTTTTATCCGCGAGCAGTTGATTCAGCGCATCCGCCAGCTGTTTCTGATTGTTTGGGGGAACAACCAAACCCGTCTCTTTATGTAGATTTACATACGATGTGCCCGTTCCCAGTTCCGTCGAGACAAGAGGCCGCCCGCAGGAAGCCGCTTCCGCCAATACTAATCCAAACGCTTCTGAACGGTAGATCGAGGGAAGACAAAACACATCCGACGCAAAATAGTAAGGCCGTACTGATTCGACCTGTCCGAGAAAGATCACCCGGTCCGTCAGGCGCAGACGATTTGCAAATTCCATCAGATTTGCTAATAATGGCCCATCCCCGACGATTAACAATTTTCCTTCCACCTGTTTCATTGCTTCGATTAATACATGCAATCCCTTGTAATAGCGCAGGATTCCGACGAATAGCACTAACCGGTCTCCATACCTTCGCCGGATCACCTGCGCTTGTTCGCCGATTTCAGGATTAAAAGTATACCGGTTTAAGGGGATACCTAGCGGGACCACATCACATTTATTTTGATACGGCCGTAAAACATCGGATGTTTGGAGATAGTTGGGTGAGGTGACGATAATCCGGTCCGCTTGGTTCAAAAACGCTTTCCGGAACGGATCGTAGAAAGCGAGCCATCTCTTTTGCCGGATGATGTCGCTGTGATAATGAACGACGATCTTTCCGCGAGGCCGAACCAATAGATGGGACAGCACCGCTGTTGGATTGGGCAGGTGATAGTGAAGAATATCCGCCTTTAATTTTTTGAGCCAATAGGGAAAATAGGGAGACATCGGCGCGGATAAAAACCGCCCCCACTCTCCCGCCTTGTACACGGTGGTTCCTTCCACCTCGGCGATTTCTGATTTCCGCTTGCGGCTGCAAATTAAAACTGAAACGTCCTCGCATTCATCGCGGATTCCTTCAATAATCCGATTGATCGCGATTTCGATCCCCCCGCAGATGGGTGGATAATAATCTTTATAAACATGTAAAATCCGCACTATAACAGGCCTTGAAAAGCATTCAGTGTGGGTTGGAATAAAAGATTGTCTGAACCATGATTTAAAATCAGGAAAATCAAGAGAATCATGTAAACCATCATGATCGAGATCACAACTGCAAATGAAAATGAATTGCGATAGAAATCGCGAACGAGCTAGTCTCGGAAATTCATTTTCATATAAATCAAGGTTCGGACAATCACATTCCGGCAATCACCCAAGAGTAGATAAAAAAACCGGAACCACTTCTACAAAATACTAGCCAAATATATTCGCAATTAAAGTTGCTGTAAATTCTTTTTATATGAAAATGAGTTCCTAAAGCAGTCTCGTTCGAATTCGCTCCCACAACTCATTTTCATTTGCAGTTGTAATCTTAAATCATGCTGGTCTATATGTGAGCAGCCCTTACAATGTCCCGGCTTTCCATGATAAGTCCACATAGGTAAATCTACCCCGATTCACTTGACAATCGCAACGCCCCATCAATACTTTCAAAACAGATGAATAGTGGGACATACAGTGAATCCAGTAGTATATAAATCTGTTCCCCATAAGGATAGTAACTCATGAAGGAAGCGATCCCTCTCGATACGTATTCCAACCCAGACACGTTATTAAAGACGCTTCGGAAGAATGGCCTTTCGCTGACGCCGGACGAAGCGAGAAAAATCTGCGAACGCATCGGACGCGCGCCGACCTGGGCGGAACTTTTCGTCTTCGATATTGAATGGAGCGAACATTGCTCCTACAAAAGCAGCAAAGCCCTGTTGAAAACCTACCTTCCCACATCGGGAAGCGCCGTCATCCAAGGGCCGGAGGAAGACGCGGGGATCGTGTTCTTTACAGAACATGAAGGGCGCCGTTATGGGATCGTGATCGCGCACGAAAGCCACAACCACCCTTCACAAGTCCTTCCATTTGAAGGCGCCGCCACGGGTATTGGGGGCATTGTCCGCGATGTGGATTGCATGGGCGCGTCTGTGATCGCTGTCGCTGATCCACTGCGCTTTGGTAATCCAAATGGACAATACGCGGATCGGACGAAATCCATCGTAAGCGGTGTCATCGAGGGAATCTGGAGTTACGGCAACGCGCTTGGAGTGCCGAACCTGGGCGGCGATGTGGTGTATCATGAAGGATACGACGACAACTGTCTGGTGAACGTTGTCGCGATGGGAATTCTTCCCGAAGAGGACATCATCCACAGCCGTATCCCCGAAGACGGCGTTGGTTACGATCTAATTTTAACCGGCAAACCGACGGATCGATCCGGATTCGGGGGCGCGTCGTTCGCTTCCGGCACATTGGACCAGGAAGACGAAGAAGAGAACAAAGGCGCCGTCCAAATTCCCGATCCCTTCTTGAAGAATATTTTACTTCACTATAAAGCCACCCACGCGGTCCGCCGTCTCGCCAAAGAACGGGGAATCACGATTGGGATGAAAGACCTGGGAGCGGGAGGGATCGCATGCGTCTCTTCGGAAATGGGAGCCAGCGCCGGTTTGGGTGTCGAACTCAATCTCGATAAAGTTCATATCGCTGAAAAAGATCTGCCTCCGGAAATTATTCTCTGCGCCGAAACGCAGGAACGCTATCTCCTGGCGGTTCCCCCCGAATTCACACCAGACGTTCTCCGGATCTACAATGAAGATTGGGAACTCCCAGCGATCTGTTCAGGAGCGGGAGCGTTTGTCGTTGGTAAAGCGATTGATGAACCCGCCATGCGCGCCAGTTACCGTGGAGAAACCGTCGTCGATCTTCCCATTGATTTTGTTGTTGAAGGCATTCGATACGACCGCGAATCCGCTGCCCCGCAAGTTAAATTCACCGAACCGAAATTCCCAGTTCCCTCCGATTTGCAAGAAGTGTTTCTCGATCTTCTCGCTCATCCGAATATCGCGTCGAAAGAGGATATCTATCGCCATTACGATACCGAAGTGCAAGGCAGGGCGGTTATTCGTTCAGGTGAAGCCGACGCTGGATTGATGCTGCCTCTGCCCGATTGTCCGGCGGGAGTCACGCTTTCAGTGGATGGCAATCCATTCTATGGAGAGATTTCCCCCTTCTGGGGAGGCGCCGCCGCCGTCGCGGAAGCGATGCGAAACACAGCCGCTACGGGAGCCACCCCGAAAGCGCTCACGGATTGTCTCAATTACGGCAATCCCGAAGTGCCCGAAGATTTCTGGGCGCTGGAAGAGGGGATCAAAGGCATTTCCGAAGCGGCCAAGAATCTATACGATCCCCGGCGCGAAGCCGAACCGGTTCCCTTTGTTTCCGGCAACGTGTCTCTCTACAATCAATCCACCAGCGGACGGTCGGTTCCTCCATCCACCATTATCGCCTGTATCGGCGTGATCGATGACGCATCAAAAGCGGTGACGCAGGAGATCAAAGAACCGGGCAATCATCTCGTCCTGATCGGCTCCCGCTATAATGAACTTGGCGGCTCTCAATATTACCAGACGCTTGGAAAAGGAAAGAGCGCGAATGTCCCCATTGTGCGCTATGAAAACGAGCGTGGAATCATCTATGGCACAATCGAAGCGATTGACCAAGGCCTTGTCCGGTCCGCCCACGATATCTCCAATGGTGGATTGCTGACATCGGCGGCGGAAATGCTTCTCACGAATCACCCCCGCCATCGCGCCGGTTTGGAATTGCGTCTGAATACGCTCGAATCCGATTTACGAATCGACACGCTGCTCTTTTCCGAATCAAGCGGGATGCTTCTTGAAGTGGCGCCAGACAACCTAGAATCGCTGCGGACGGTCTATCAACAATTCTCTATGGATATTTATATAATCGGCAAGACAACAGACAACAATCAACTGCGTGTGTATAATCAAGAAGACGCGCTTCTCTTCGAACTGCCCATAGACACAATGCGGAAACGATGGAGAGGCGATTTCGGCTTAACCCTGGCCTCGTAATCGATAGTAACAACTCAGCAAATATAGCGATTAGATATTGAATTACTGATGTTACGCAACTTCATTGATTGAGATTTTTTTGTCTGAATCAGGATGGCCAGGACAACCAGGATATTCAGGATAGGTATTATCAGAGTGATATTGATCATCGAATAGTAAAATTCATACTCAAAGTTTTTTATCCTGGTTATCCTTTTCATCTTGGGTATCCAGATTCAGACAAAAGCGGATTCAGAGAAGAACTTCAATCTATTGGTTTGCGTAACATCAGTGAATTAGTATAAACAAAACATTCAGAGGGCTGTACAATTATTAAAGAGGAACGGTCATGACTGAACCCATTCGAATAGGAATCGTCGGAGCCGGAGCCATCGTGCGCGACCGGCATGTTCCCAACCTGCGCAAAATCGATGGCGTCGAACTTGTTTCCGTCTGCAACCAAAGCCGCGAATCATCCGAACGCGCCGCCAAGGAATTCGGAATCCCGAAAGTCTACGATTCATGGTGGGAACTCGTTCACGCGGATGATATCGATGTGGTCTGGATCGGAACATGGCCATACATGCACAAACCGGTCACGCTCGAAGCGTTCAACACGGGCAAACACGTCTTCTGCCAAGCCCGCATGACGATGAACCTCAGCGACGCGAAAGAAATGCTGGACGCTTCAAAAAAGACAGACCGCGTATCCATGCTCTGCCCCCCACCGATGGGTATGAAGGGTGACCGGTTGATGAAGAAATTGATTCATGAAGACGGCGTTCTGGGCGTACTCTACACAATCCACTTCCAAGCGTTATCCGCCGGACTCATCGATCCCGAAACGCCCCTCCATTGGCGGCAAAGAGAAGAACTATCCGGCGTGAATGCGCTCACAGTCGGCATATACGCCGAGATCATCCACCGCTGGTTCGGCTACACTAAATCCATCACCGCCGAAGCGAAAACCTTCATCCCCGAACGCCCCACGCAGGAAGGCCCGCGAAAACCAGTCATCCGCCCCGATGTGGTATTCTGCCTCTGCGAAATGGAAAACGGAGCCCTAATGCGCTGCGAATGGAGCGGCCTCGCCCGCCCCACTTCAGGAGACCAGATCGAAGCCTACGGAAGCAAAGCCGCCCTCCGCTATAATTTCACAACCGATGAAATCCACCTCTCTAAAGAAGGCGCCCCCTGGCAAAAACAAGAAATCCCCACCGACCTCGCTAAAGAATGGACCGTTGAACAAGACTTCATCGATTCCATCCGGACAGGGAAAGAAATCCATCCGGATTTCTATGATGGGGTGAAGTATATGGAATTTACGGAGGGGGTATTTAGGGCTGTTGAGGGGGGGAGGCGGGTGGAATTGCCTTTGGATTGATTGTCTATGGACTACGCCAGGAAACACAAGAGTCGTAAATCTTCAATTCCAATTCGTATTGCTTAAGTACTTAATTTGTCTTTCAGCTTTTGTCAGGCGTCAAGCGCGACTGGATGCTGTTGTTTGCATGACCTAGTTAAATGCGGCGTTGGCTTAGTCAATCACTTTTCATCTTCATTGGTGCGTAAACCTTCAGTCCACTCACAGAATGCTCTTACACCTAACGTGTATAGAATCACAACGACCGCTGCAATGACTGGCGCGCCTACTATACCGAGTATGGGAATGGTTTGAACTAGATAGGCGCCTAGCGCCAGTCCCCCACTTCCGACAACCATTTCCGGTGTAATAGTTGGAATAGTTTTATCCCCTTTCGCTTGCTCAATCGCGCTTTCGACCTTCTTTCGGATCTCAGGATTACCGCAGATATATTTTCGTAGGATGCGCGCGAAGTATCCAAAGAATCCCGTTTCACATTGGGCGTTTTCAGCCAATTCATAAACGGAAAAGCTATTGAAATAATTTGAATCAACAGTTAGTTCTTGCCGTATCTGCGCCAGTGTTTGATATTGCCAAGTCTCTTTCTTTTCAGGGATCTCGAACTGCTCACGAGATTCAAGATTCCATCCACGATATGCGCCAGTGTGTTCCGAGGGTGTAGAGAATGATTCCAGTGTGGCAAAAGGTTGCTTCATCATTACCCCTACTAGCCGACCAAGACGCTCAGCGCATCGCTGTGGATTACTGTCACTCGCGATATCCTGTAATGATTCACGGTACTCATCCTGAGCTAACGAGCTAAGCTCGGAAAAACCCTTCAGAAGTGTTTGATCATCCATCATTTAAACTCCTTTTTAAGCGCCTGGCATTCATAAAAAACTTTCAAGGCCAATCGGCGAATTAATCTCTCAACTTACTTTCATGTAGAACCGATCAACGACGAGGATTGCTTAACTTGAAAGATTTTGTAGTAACTTTAGTTTCAAATATTTTGTGTTAGGATTGATCCACCAAGCATGTGGCATTTTAATGTAAATAACCACTGTGTCAAGAACATTTTTTTGGATTATTCGAATTTATTATTTATTAATTTTAAGGAATGTTTTGATATACAATAAATGAAGCATCACACCTTGAACCATATAAAGCGAATCCTTCCTCTGTAAAACCGGTGACATTGGACGCATATCCAGTTGCCTTCGCCTATCAGCTGGCTTTCCCAACGATCTCTTCAAGTCGCCTATTCTTCGGTTCGAAGAATTCTATACTTATCGGCTAGTTTCTGGGCGCGTGTTTTATTGTAATCGTAATGATACAGCGCCTTTTCAAAGTTTCCGTAGAGAGGATTTGGGATGAGAATCCACTTCGAACCCCAGCGCGATTGATGCGCGAGCGTTTTTTTAATTCGTTCCGCTGGAGATACTTTGCCTAGATAAGCGAAGTCATTGTAATCATCGCCCACGAGTAATAGGATTCTATGCGTTTTGGCGATCTCCATTCTGCGGGACGTCTTGTCTGATCCCCAATCATCTTGCTCATTCTTACACAGTACATCCCCGGCGGTTATTTTCCGATCAATCACCATTTGAAGATTCTTTACAGTAGGCGCTTCCAGTTCCCGGTTGGTGACATAGAACACCCGAACGCCAAGATCCCGAATCTTGGTGATAAATTCCTTTGCGCCGGGCACTGGCATGGCCTTCTTTTTATTTACCCATACTTTCCACTCTTCGGGTTTGAATTCAATATTCTTTTTTACGAGACCAGCCTGGAAAGGAGAGTTGTCAAGAATCGTCTCGTCAACATCAACGATGATTGCGGTTGGAAGGTTCTCATATCCCGCCGTCTGCTCAATCGCCGCCGTCCAATTGGGATCCTTCAATCCTTGCTCCACACAAGCGAGCGCATTGGAAAAGGCCTGATGGCAGGCAAACCGGTACTCGGCTGATGTCTGTACCCAGTTGACTCCATTGAGCAGTTCATGGGTTTTCTCGCAATCACGTACCTGAGCGGTTCCTTGCGTGTTATTATGTATTGACACGCATCCCCCAAGAAAGATAAACAGTATGAAAATACTTGCTCGCACCTTCATTTGAACGTTCTCCTTTCAATCTTCCGCGATGATTACAACACTTATTCAATCAAAACATTTATTTTTTATTCTTGATCCCGGTGAACGGTTTCCAGCGAAAAGGCGGGGAGACAGACGGCGATGTATTCGGTGTCAACGTCAGGTGTGCTGTATTGAATCCATTCATCCGCCTTGGCGATCACGGCTTCTCCCGCATGTATATTTACGATCTCAGTTTTTGTCTTGACGCGCAAGGTTCCCTGCAGGACAACCGTGTATTCATCGAATTCCGGTTTTTGTCCGGGCTCTTCCCAGCCTTTTGGACTCTTCATGCGGGCGATACTTAAATCCTGCGTTTTTGAATTCACGCGGCCGATATATTCTTCGATTGTTTTTGGCTTATTGCCCGCGGCTGTGATGATAGTGGGCTTCTCGATTTTTACAGCCATAATCAATTTGATCCTTTTTTTTAATTGTGTAGTCAGTTTAATAACTGATGTTACGCAAATCTACCAATAGAGATTGATTTAAGGATTGTTTTTGTCTGAATCAAGATGGCCAAGATTAAAGGATGTTCAGGATTTTTTTCACTTGATTAATGGATTTTGCCATCCGCTGATGGATTCCACTCTGATGATTCGTATCCTGAAAATCCTAATCATCCTGGACATCCTGATTCAGACAACGAAAGGTGAATCAATCTATTTTCTCTGTAAATTAGTGGATTATTTGTCGAATCTGCGCAACATCAGTTAAATAATGTTGTTCCAGGACATCGTCAAAGTAAAGTGAAACCGCTTCTCTTTTCCCACTCAAAGTATATAATTTCTTATTTATCCAAAAATCACCTTATCGGAAGCGAGATTGTTGGTTTATGAATGAATCTATGCGCGCCATTCATTTTTTGAATACGGAATCGAAGCGGAAAGAGGCGTTTGAGAGTCTTGAACCGGGGCATGTCCGGATTTATACCTGCGGGCCAACGGTGTATGACAACGCGCATATCGGAAATTTCCGGGCGTATGTCTTTGAAGACGTGATGCGGCGGTATTTACAATACCGGGGCTACCGGGTTACACAGGTCATGAATCTGACCGATGTGGAAGACAAGATCATCCGCAATGCGCGGGAACAAGGCGTCTCCATCTCCGAATATACCGCGCCCTATGTGACAGCGTTCTTTGAAGATCTCGATACGCTCAACATCGAACGCGCCGAACTCTACCCCCGCGCCACCGAACATATCGGCGAGATGATCGAATTGATCCGCACTCTGAAAGACAAGGGATACACCTACGAGAAAGACGGATCGGTCTATTACAAGATCGCGCAGTTCCAATCCTACGGACGCCTATCCGGAATCAAAGTAAACGAGGTCCAATCCGGCGCCCGCATCGATGTGGATGAGTATGAAAAAGACGACGCCCGCGATTTCGTCCTTTGGAAAGCCCGGAAAGAAGGCGAACACTTTTGGGAGACGGAATTCGGCGAAGGGCGCCCGGGCTGGCATATTGAATGCTCCGCAATGGCGATGAAATACCTCGGCCCGCATTTCGATATCCACTGCGGCGGTGAGGACAATATCTTCCCCCATCACGAAAACGAGATCGCGCAGAGCGAAGCCTGCAGCGGAGAAACCTACGTCAACTATTGGCTGCATTGCCGCCATCTGCTGGTGGAAGGTGAAAAAATGTCGAAGTCCAAAGGCAATTTCTTCACCCTGCGGGACCTGATCGAGAAAGGCCATCACCCGATGGCGATCCGCTATCTCCTCGTCTCGAACCATTACCGCACGCCGCTGAACCTAACGGAAGAAGCGCTCCACGCCGCGCACGCCGCCTGGACGCGCATCATGGATTTCCGCCGCCGCATCCAAGAGACGATCGAAGCGGACGCGGGCGCGGAACGTGTGGAACAACTCGATCGAACGCTCCCCGCTTTCATCGATCTGTTCAATCAGCGCATGGATGACGATCTCGACACCCCCGGCGCGCTGGCCACTCTTTTCGATTTTATCCGGGAAACAAACAAACTGTTGGATGAATCAAGCCTGCCCGCCGCGCAAGCGAACAAACTGCTCGAAACGATCGAACGGATCGACACGGTCCTAGGAGTGTTAAAAGAAGAAGAAACTCTCCTCGACGAAGAGATCGACGCCCTCATCCAAGAACGCCAGCAAGCCCGAAAGAACAAAGACTTCGCCAAGGCCGACGCGATTCGCGACCGCCTCGCGGAGGAAGGGATCATCCTCGAAGACACCCGCGATGGCGTCCGCTGGAAACGGCGCTGAATCGACATCCCTCCAAAAATAATGTTGAAATCCGGCATTTTTTGTTCTTTAATGACGAAATAATGTACTATTATATTTTGTCATTAGCCGGGTGATGAACAATGGAATTACTAAATTATGTCCATCTCGAACTATTAGAGAAACTAGATGAGGGTGTTTATTTTGTAGATAATAAACGCACGATACAGTACTGGAATCAGGGTTCGGAACGAATTACAGGATATACTAAAGAAGAAGTGATCGGTAAACACTGCATTGACAACATTCAAAATCACGTCGATGAAAATGGAAATAATTACTGCCAAACAGAATGTCCACTTCTCAAAACAATCAACACCGGTAAATCCTGCACAATGAATCTATTCCTCCATCACAAAGATGGACACCGTGTGCCGATCTCCATGCGCTCCTTTCCAATCAAAGACTCGAATGGAAACATTCTCGGCGCGGTCGAAATCTTTAAAGGGACCAGCGAGAAGATGTTCGATGAGTCTAAGATGAAGGAATTAGCGCGGATGGCGTATATCGATCCACTGACGGGTCTACCGAACCGTAATTTCTTATCTATGAAAATGGAAACATTCCACAAAGAAGCGGAGATCATGAATTCTTCGACCGGTTCGATCTTGTTACGAGTAAAAAACCATGGTCAGATTGTCGATGAATATGGAGAAAAAATCGCCGGGCAAGCCCTGAAAATCACGGCCAAAACGTTGCTCCACAATTCCAAACAAAATCATCTATTAGGGCGGTGGGATGATACTGCGTTTCTATCCTTAATCCCAGGCGCGGGTGAAGGTCTGCTCCAAACGTTGGCAAAAAAATATCTACGATTACTTGAACATACCACCCTTTCCATCGGCCGAACCACCATTCCCATACATCCCCGCGTGAAATACAATCTCACCTCCGCGAAAATGAGCATACTCGAAAGCGTCAAACAAATTGAAGAGATACCATATTCAGATTTGTAAACGCAAATCAAATCCTCAAAGAATAAACTTATATCCCATCCGGTGAACCGTGATAACATGACAGGGGTTTTCGGGGTCGTCTTCGATTTTTTGGCGGAGTTTGGCGATGTGGTTGTCGACGGTACGGGTGGTGGGGAAGTTGGTGTAGCCCCAGACTTGTTCTAGAAATTGCTCGCGGGTGACGATTTCGCCTTGGTTCTCGACAAACAGGCGCATCATCTCAAATTCACGAGGGGACATCTCGATGGGTTTCCCATCCTTGCTCGCTTGATACCGGTCGAAATTCAGGGTGATATCGCCGAAAGAAAATTCATGGACGCTGGGGGGATCTGTCTTCACGCGGCGCAGAATCGCTTTTACCCGCGCCAGCATCTCCCGCAGACTGAACGGTTTGGTAATGTAATCGTCCGCGCCCGCTTCAAGGCCGGCGATTTTATCCTCCTCCGCCCCGCGTGCGGTGAGCATAACGATCGGCGTCGTCGAACCGGATTCCTTTAGATGCTTGCAGACCTCCATCCCATCCATGCCGGGCAGCATGAGATCGAGGAGGATAAGATCGAACGGCTCTTTCTGCGCCAGCCGCAATCCCTCCGTCCCATTCGCGGTCGTGACCGTTTCGTAATTTTCAAATTCGAGATTGTCCTGCAATCCCCGCCGCATATCCGGTTCGTCTTCAATGATGAGTATGCGCGTCATTCTTACTTCTCTCTTCACTCAATTGATAATTGTTTTATCTTAGCGTTTTTTTCAATCGGCGTTTCTATATTCTACTCCCGGATTGTAAAAAGATGTACGGACTCGATCTACCAACCAAATGACCATTTTCCTTTCTGCATAGTTTTTTTTTGCATTGACCATCATGATTCATGATTATTGTATGCAATAAAATGGCTGTTTTTCAATGGTTTTTTTGCATAAAAGGGTTTTCCAGATTATGGAAAAAAGGTATAACATGCTAAGAACCATTAATGATACAAGGGGAGAAAAACATGCTTAAACTCAGTGGATTTGGTGATGAGATCGTTGAAGATTTTGAAGGCCAGCTGCGTGAAATGCGCAAGATGAATCTCAATCACATCGCCCTGCGCAATTTATGGGGCGTCAACATTCTCGATTTGAACGCCAACCAGAAAACCAAAGCGCGAAATCTTCTCCGGAAATACGGCATGGGCGTATCCGAAATCGGCACGCCGTTAGGCAAAGTCATGATCACCAGCTCGTGGAAGAAAGAATGGACGCGGTACGAAAAAGCGATTGAGATGGCGCACTTCTTTAATTGCCCCCGTATCCGCATGTTCTCATTCTATTTCCCAAAAGGCGATCCGCCCGAAAAACACCGCGCGACCGTGATGAAACGCTTGAAAGAAATGGCGGATCGGGCGGAGAAAGAGAATATCCTCCTGCTGCATGAGAACGAAGCCAACATCTATGGCGACACCGGCATCCGCTGTAAAGACCTGGTCGAAACGATCGATTCCCCTAATTTCAAACTCATTTTCGATCCCGCCAATTATGTTTTCATTGGAACCGAAGCGTTTACGCAGTGGTATGAAATGCAGGCTGAACACATCGCCCATTTGCACATCAAAGATGTCACCTTCGATATCGAATTCACTCCCCCCGGCAAGGGAGATAGTGAGATTCCCGAGCTGATCGAAGCGCTCGCGAAAAAGGGATTTGACGGCTACGCCACAATGGAACCGCACCTTGCCCGCGGCGGCCAGTTTGGCGGTTTCTCCGGGTCGGAGCCGTTCGCCGAAGCGACGGAAGCGTTCCGAAAAATCTGTGACAATGCGGGGATGGAACACCGCGAAGTCCGCACGAGCGTCATCGGCATGGGCTTCATCGGCATGTTCCACTGCGACAGCATGCTGGAAGTCCCCCAAGCGCATCTCGTAGCGGTGGCGGACATTCAAAAAGTTCCAAATCTGAAAAAAGCTCAGACGAAATTCAACGTCATGGCATACGACAATCCCACCGAGATGATGAAACGGGATGATATCGATATGGTCACCCTCGGCACGCCCAGCGGACTGCACTGTGAATGGACCGTCAAAGCGGCGAACCAGAAAAAACATGTCCTGACCGAGAAACCGATCGAGGTCTCTTTAGAGAAAGCGGACAAAATGATCAAAGCCTGCCGCGACAACAGCGTCAAACTGGGCGTCATCTCCCAACGCCGCTGGGATCCTGGCGTGCGGGAACTGAAGGAAGCGATCGAGCAGGGGAAATTGGGGAAACTCATCTTGGGTGACGCCTATATTAAATGGTACCGCACGCAGGAATACTACGACAGCGGTGGATGGCGCGGCACGTGGAAACTCGATGGCGGCGGCTGTTTAATGAACCAGAGTGTCCACACGGTCGATTGCCTCCAATGGGTTATGGACGATGATGTTGTCAGCGTCACCGCGCAGACCGTCCTGGCCGCGCATAAAAAGATCGAAGTCGAGGATATCGCCCACGCGCTGCTGAAATTCAAAAATGGAGCTCTCGGAACCATTGTCTCCTCCACCGCCGTCTATCCGGGTATGGAAGAGCGGATCGAAGTTTCCGGAACCAAGGGCACGATCATGATCGAGAAGAACCAGATTGTCGTGCGGGAGATCATGGGTGAGAAGAAAGCCGAAAAAGAAGAAACCACCGAACGGGGCAGCGGCGCCGCCGACGCCCAAGCCATCACCAACGAAGGCCACGTCGCCCAAATCACAGACTTCTGCCAAGCCATCCTCGAAGACCGCGATCCCCTCATCACCGGCGAAGCCGGCCGCAAACCTTTGGAGATCATCCTCGCGGTCTATAAATCAGCCAAAACGGGGAAGACGGTGACGCTGCCTTTGAAAAAGTAAGTTTTCGAAAGCGATTCTGATTTTTTTTTCAGGGATGGTTATTTGATGTGAATAGAGATTCACGCTAAATAGGGATCGTTGTATGATACCTAAATCATTAATCGATTGATCGGAGGAAAACCATGAAATCCTTCATCTTTACAATATTTCTCATTTTTATTTCCACAAACGCATTTCCCCAGAACATTAACACACCAGAGAACTTCCCCGATCCGAACTTTCGGGCGGCGGTTGAGAAATTTATGGGGGTGGCGCCGGGCGGCGAATTCACGGCGGCGAAAGCCTCTATAAAAGATGGGACATTGGATTGTTCCTGCTATTACCTTGAGCAAAAAATTGAAGATATGACTGGGATAGAACATTTTCCCGCGTTAACTGGACTCTACTGCTGGAACAATCAATTAACCAGCCTGGATGTCTCCCACAACACCGCTTTGGAATTGCTCTACTGCGCGGAGAATCAATTAAGCAGCCTAGATGTCTCCAACAATCTCGCTTTAACTCAATTCTGGTGCGGTGGTAATCAATTAACCAGCCTGGATGTCTCCCACAACACCGCTTTGAAAAACCTCAATTGCGGGTACAATCAACTAACCAGCCTGGATGTCTCTAACAACCCCGCTTTGACTAACCTCTACTGCTATGAAAATCAATTAACCAGCCTGGATGTCTCCAACAACATTGCTTTGACTTATCTCAGCTGTGGTTTTAATCAATTAACCAGCCTGGATGTCTCCAACAACATTGCTTTGACTTATCTCAGCTGTGGTTGGAATAAATCAACCAGCCTGGATGTCTCCGGAACCACTACTTTGGAACAGCTCTATTGCGACTGCAATCAATTAACTAGTCTGGACGTCTCCCACAACACCGCTTTGATAGACCTTAATTGCGGGTACAATCAACTAACCAACCTGGACGTCTCCCACAACACCGCTTTGAAAAACCTCAATTGCGGTGGAAATCAATTAACCAACCTGGACGTCTCCCACAACACCGCTTTGACTATACTCGACTGCTATGAAAATCAATTAACCAGCCTTTCAAGTCTTGTAACCAACGAAGGTCTTGGGCCAGGAGACGAAGTGGATATTCGAAACAATTACATTGGTTGTGTTGATCCTGACGCCTCTATGAGTGATATCCAAATTCTTGTAGAGCGATTTGGTGAGGCCGTCTTCGACACCTGGGGAAATCTTGAATCCGGTTTCGCCTTCTCACCCCAGAAAAGATGTGAAACGGCGGTATTGGCTTGGTCCTTGCATTGAGAAAAAAATGAGGGGTTAATTGACGAGAACAGCGTTTCACGCTAACTAGTGAATTTTCTGCTTATGAAAATGGCCGGAATCAATAAGATTCCATTTCCATATTTTTCAATCTGCGCGAATTATCAAGTCTCAGTAATTCCACTCGCAAGAAGAGGAACACGTTGTGTGTCGAGAAGCATTTCTCTCCAGCCTTCAATCCTACACACCTTCCAATGAAAAAGAGATACAGTTTAAAGATTCAATCATAGAGTTTGTAAGAATAAATCCTTCCTGCTTCGAGAGATCGTCTGAAGATGGACATATCACAGGCTCCGCGTTTATTCTTGATTCCAATAGACATTTTGTATTGTTAACTCATCATCGTAAATTGAACAAATGGCTGCAGCCTGGTGGACATGCGGATGGGGAATGCGACATTTATCAGGCAGCGCTGCGGGAAGCGAGGGAAGAATCAGGACTGAAAAGCATCAAGCCCATTTCGAAACAGATTTTTGACATCGATATCCATCCAATTCCGGCGCACGGGAATGAACGCGAACATCTTCATTACGATATTCGATATCTATTTGAAGCGGACCGCGAAGAGGAAATCATTGTTAGCGATGAATCCAACACCGTTGAGTGGAAGCCCATTTGTGATATCGATACGTTGTCATTCAATGAATCGATCATTAGAATGGTTCAAAAAATCATTGGGATGAAATGATTTTTCATGATATTGTTGCTTAAAAGCGCCAAGTTGTCGGCATCGAAAAATCCTTGCACTCGCTTAAACGCGCATGAAAATCAAGCGACCCTAATGTTCTTCCCATGAGTTCATGATGGCTATTCAAAATCGTTTAATCCTTTCCGTTTTGATTCTAGGTCTATTCGTAGAATTTTCTCGAGCTCAAATCTATCCAGAAAAAGAGTATTTTAATTCCGAAGACCAATCGATTGATACCTATTTCATCTCAGACGATCATTCACTCATCGTTTTAGGATCCGAGATGGTTCGAATTCTCGACGCAGCCACCAGCGATACGATTCAGACAATTGATCTGAAAGGAAAACGCGCAAGGAGTCTGTCTCTATCACCGGACAATCAAAAATTACTGATAGGTCTCGATCGAGCGAAAGTCAAATTATGGGATGTCAATAACAATGTAGAAGAATACACATTTGAAACATCAACTAAAAACGCTATTTATTTAGGTGGCCCAGCGCCTGTAGTTGCAACGGCCTTCCATCCAGACAATAATATATTTGCAACTGAAGAGAATTATCCTGCAGAATCATATTTGCAAATTTGGGATATGGTGAACCGAGTAGAATTATTAAGAGTAATGAAACATACCCCTGTGGAGAGATTAATTTTTTCAAAAGATGGTAGGTACCTGTTAGAACGCTCTCTCCAAGATTCACGCGTCATATCTACTGAAACAGGAGAAATTCTACTTGATGTGAGTGGCGCAGGAGGAGTACTGTCAGATGATGGTAATAGTTTGTATATTGTTAATACTGGAAGCAAACCTGGTGAAACAGCCATTTTACGAAAATATGAAATAAGTAGTGATAAGATAACTTATACATCCGATGAATTTATGTCACTTGGTCCATATATTGAAGTTCTTCCAAATGGAAAATACCTATTAGCGCTGGATGAATCATAGACCTCATTAGTAATACTCGATATAGAAAACAACGATATTACGCATACACTTGAAAACAAGAATAATGACGAGATTAAATACCACTCCTTTTGGAACAGCGCAAATCTGGTTTATGCTTTAAGTGGAAACAAAGTCTATAAATGGAAAATTCCCGGCTTAGATTCAGCTGTAGATTATCCTTTTTTCTAGATATCGAGGCTGATAGCGTTCAAGAATGGGGAAAAAACACTTTCCTATTGTTTCCCGGCGATTCCTCCCAAACCATAAAAATCCTACATCCCCAATTTTTTGCGAAACTATTTCCAGGCGCCTTCGTTTTTATGAGGGGGATCGATATTCTATTTTGGGATCGGTTGGATCGATTCCATTGAAACAAAGAGATTGACGTGGGAGTGGTTATGAGCGCGCAAACGGCGGATACGCTGTCCAATACACAGGTTTCGAATGAGAGCCATGTGGATTTCCGCAGGTTCTTTTTAATTGTTTTTAGTGTTGTGGCGGGGGTAATCCTCGTTGAAATGACGCTGACGATACTTATTGTCAATGTCATAGGCTATCAAGATCTTCCTATCCGGGGCGAGATGATACGGGACGACAAAGGAGAACCCTATTTCGAACCGTACTACTCCAATCTCTATTTCCGTTTCCGGGTAGATGAGAACCGCAGAGAACAGCCCACCGAGACGAAACTCACGCGCGCCGGCGGATTGGCGACGGGGATCTTCTTCTACACCGTTCTGAACGCGCCCCATTGGATCTGGGAGATGAAATTCCGCAACATCGGCGCCATGGCCGCGATCCCCTTTATTGGAATCGTCTTTGCCTGTTTTTTCTTATACGCGAATTATCTACCCAACCGGCTGAAACCATGTGACAAAGCGGTGGCGTTTTGTACGACGGTGGGGATTCTGCATAGCTTAATTGTAGGCGCTCTGCTTTTTCTCATCCAATTGTTAGGTCTGATCTGGCCGGATGCGGCGAGCCTTTACGAGTATCCCACAGTTTATTATGGGCAATTCACCGGCGCCCTTTTGCCCGCCGCTGTCATCATGTTTCTCACTGGCATTGTTTATGGAACCATCACCGGCGTTCTCCTATACCCGTTCGCGGGCTATGTCACAGCGTTCAACCAGGAATTGGAAAAAGCCAGGAAGGAATAATCGATGTGGCGCCGATGGCTTCCACTGCGTTCCGTCCAATGGAGCCTCGCCGCATTCCTCATTACGCTCCACTTCACACTCGGTATAACCAGCGCTTTGAAAAAAGCGCCCACTGCGGATGAATACTCCTACATCGCCACTGCCTACATTTATGTAAAAACCGGCGATTTCCGTCTCGACCGCACCCACCCGCCTCTCATTCGTCTTCTAATTGGCTTGCCGCTTCAATTGACTAAACCTTGGCTGCCCCCCCTCCAGCGGAACCAGTGGGATTCTCCCATGAGTTACACGTACGGTTACCGCCTTGGGTGGGAGATGCTGCTCGCTGGACGCAACGCCTGGGAGCCAATTCTGCTGCTTGCGCGAATCCCCATCCTTCTGCTTTCGTGCGGTCTCGCATTGCTGCTCTATCTTTGGGCGCGGGATTTGTATGGAGACGCGGGCGGGTTGCTCTCGCTCTTCTTGTATTGTGTCTCTCCCAATATGCTGGCGCACGCCCGGCTTGCGACGATGGACGTAGGACTCTGTTTTTTCTTCTTCGCCGCACTCTTCGCATTCTATCACTATTGGAAAACACGCCGCGTGCGTGATCTTGTCCTAGCGGGCGCGATAACAGGATGCGCGCTCGCGGCGAAAGTAACCGCCGTTCTGCTGCTTCCCCTGCTCGCGGCCGGATTGTTATGGACCTTCGCGCAAAAAGGTGTTTCGCTGAAAACAATCCCTCCCGCGCAATACATTAGCCGTCTCTCCATCCTGCTGGTCAGCGCTTTGGCCGCGTTGCTGCTCATTTATGGTTTCCCATTCAAGCCTTGTTATTATCTTGATACGGTCTCCAACGTCTTTTTTAAAGCCACGCATTCCGGCGCGGGAGGAAATGAGATCGCAGGGATGCCTCACCTGAATTACGCGTACTACCTCTTGGGGAATTATTCATCCAAGGGATGGCCATATTATTTCCTGATCGCCGCGTTGGTGAAAACGCCATTACCAGTTCTTCTTGCGCCGCTTGGTTTATTTCTAGTGAAGCGTAAAAAATGGATGGGGGCGCCGGATGTGTTGATTCTCGGCGCGATCGGGATTTTGCATGTGGCGGCGATGTTCAACCGCATGAATATCGGTCTTCGGCACGTGCTTCCCTTTTATCCGTTTCTATTCCTTTATCTAGGCCGGTTAGTCTTCATCGAAAAACGATGGATCAAACAGAGCGTTCTCATCCCTCTCACCATTTGGGCGTTGGTGGATTGTCTCTGGATCTATCCTGATTACCTCGCCTATTTCAATCCACTCGCAGGTGGACCGGCGAATGGGCAGGCGATTCTCGACGATTCAAATATCGATTGGGGACAGGATTTAGCCCGGTTGGGGCCGGTACGAAACCAATATCCAAACGAACCATTTTACGTCGCGACAAATTGGATGTTCGAACCAAAAGCGTTCCACATCGACGCCCAACGTCTGCAAGAAGACCAGATCGCCTCTCCCCCAAAAGGCGTTGTAGCGGTGGGAAAACATTGGGCCATCCGGCGCCGGATCTTTAAAGGCTCTTCAACCTATTTCGACTGGTTTGAAAAATATGAGCCGATCGGTCACGTAGGCCATTCGATTTTGCTGTACCGGTTTGAGTGAAACAATGGGGGAAAAGAGAAAAAGATCGACTCAATTCAACCTTGATCGGAATTATACACATTGCTCCCAGGATTAAAATCCTGGGCTATTATCTTTTGTCCCAAAGGGACTTTAGCTACTCGCTTTTCATAGCTTTGTAATCTAGCAATATATGATTAAGAAGGCTTATTATTACGTATTCACAGATCAGATAATCCACAATTACTTGATTAAAACAGTTTTTCCTTTTTTCGCGGACTCATAGGCGCCCAAGACAACTTTCATGGAAGCGATGCCCGCGTCGAGTCCCATTGCAGGTTGTTCGCCCTTGCGAACAGCTTTCACAAATTCATCGATCTCAATTGTCCAGCCGCCCTCCGTCGGTTTATTCTCTAGAATTTTGGTCCGGCTGATTCGCTTACCGGAAGGCGTTGTTGTCCCTTTGATCGTATAGGCGGTCGTGTTGTAATCGACGACTAACGCGCCTTCACTTCCATAAATCTCCACACCAGAGAATCCCTGCTTGGTCGTCCATCCCACTTCGGCGTATCCTAACCGCTTCTCATTAAACGCGAATTGCAGGATCGCATTATCTTCCAAAGGGATATCTTTGGCGAGAGTGCCGGTCATTGCATTGACCTTCGTGATCGCGCCAAAGAAAAACGCGGCGAGATCGATAGCGTGAATGCCCATATCGAACATAGCCCCACCGAAAGCCGTATCCGGTTTATAAAACCAATCGCTCATCGCCCAGCCGGGAATCGGACCTTGATGCGCAAATCGGACGCGAATCATGAACGGCTCTCCAATGATTCCTTTATCCAATTCCCGCTTGGCTTTCATATTGCCTTTCAGCAGCCGGTTGCTGAACGCCACCATAAAGATCGTCCCCGCTTTATCCGCCGCCTTTTTAATCGCGGTCACTTCTTTCATACTCACGCAAATCGGTTTTTCACAAAGCACATGACAGCCCAGTTTCAAAGCCGCAATGGCCTGTTCAGCATGAAAACGATTGGGCGAACAGACGGTGACAAGATCAGGCTTTTCTTTGTCCAGCATCTCCATCGGATCCTGATATCCTTTGTCGATACCGAATTTCTCACAAGCGGATTTTAAGTTCTCTGGAGAAGGATCGGCGATGGCGGAAAGCTCACACCATCTATTTTTCTGATAACCAGGAATATGACAATGATGGGCGATCGCCCCGCATCCAATCACAACAGCTCGCATTTTTTTCATGACCAGTCTCCTCTAATGAATGTCTCTTGATTTAGGTTTCCTTAACTGTGCCAGAGGAGAAACACGCTTGTCAAGTAAAAAAACAATTTTCTATGAAATATCTATTGTTTTTTTTTGAGAAATCGATTGCATTGCCGAGGAAGACACATGTTTGCGTAGGATGGTGAGGATTGAATAATTTAGGATTTCGTTTGATTTTTTTGCGCTTGTTTCCGGCGTTTGCGGGTGGCGAATTCGGGCGCTTCTTTGATACATTGGCCAAGAATTTTAATTCCCTTCCAAAGCAGTTTTCCCGTGGCGCGGATAAATTTCGCCGGTCCTTCACCGACATCGGCCCAGCCTTTTTCATCCGGCTGTACCTTCTCCCAATTATGAAACAAGCGTCCCCATTCGCTGCGCAACGCCTCATGCACACGTTTGCTTCCATTTTTTGGATACCAGTACATATCGTGATAAAGAACGCTGGCGATATAGGCCCACGGCGCCATCCATGTCTTTAACGACCATTCAATCCACGTTTTCAATTTTCCCCAATAAATCTGATGCTGCATCCGGGATGCGAACGTCATTTCCTTAAACGGCCCTTGGAACGCCCAATTCTCCGCCGCGGCGTCTTCATCGCCAACGATTTCGATCTCTTTTAGATCGCCGCAGCCGAGTCCTTTTTCATGCGCGATCCGCACAAATTTTAGATCGCTTAGTGGATCGAAGCCCATCAATTTCGCGGCCACCGCGTCGATCGCGACCTGATCCTCTGAAGCCAGCAATACATTTTTTACATGGGGGATCATACACCGGGGCCCCGGCCCGTCTCCAGCGAATGTCCCATCCATCACGGCGAAAACGCTTCGGTGAATCTTCTTTTGAATCATTAATAAATCCACTAACGTCTCATGAATGACGGGATGCGTCCAATGCCGGTGCTCGTTCAGCAACCCTCCAAACGCGTTTTTCATCGCGCCGGTCGTAGTGGTGAACACATGCGTTTTCACTGTCGGCAGATGAATGATATTCTCTCCAATAAAACGCTTTGGGATCGAGAATCCTTTTGGATAGACTTCGTTCAGGCAGATAAACTCATCGGCCAGATCGCCCACCGCGTCCCGTACATTGATCCACTCTTCTCCTTCGTACAGATGCACGTTTCGAAGCCCATGCGCTTCGACCACGTTGATCTGTTTGTTCTCCCGCTCACCGAGATGCGAATCGATGACCACCGTCCGGTTATGGCAGCCATGAATCAAATTCGGATCGTATCCATCCTTCTTCATCGTCCGGATCACACCCTCCAACTGCCAGGGTGTAGTCGAGCAGGCGGGGAAAAAGAAATGCCAGCTGATATTGATCTTCAACGCCGTATCGGCGTCCTTCGCAACCACGTTCTGATATCCGGCTAAGTTCATCAACCGGTGATAATCTTCTAATACTGTTCGAGGAGTTGTCCGAACCACGGCAACTTTTGATTGAGACACGATAAAACTCCTTTTCTATAATTCGTTCCAACTAAAAAGGTAAGCCAAGAGAGTCACGCCGAAACCATTCTTATTATAATTATTGTACATAGACGGTGTTTTCCATCAACTTTTCCACACCAACATCGTTTTCTTAGTTACGACAACGATCTCCGAGATTAGTGAGTAACCGCTCATGGAATATTTATATGAAAAAGAGTTTCTAAGGCTTACTCGTTCGAGATTTCTATCGCAACTCATTTTCATTTGTTCGTTGTGTTCTCAAATCATGATAGTTTATACACCGAAAAAAAGTCCCAGCAAAAACTGCCGGGACTTTTTCGATTGTTCTAAATCACTAATGATCAGTAGTTTTCCCACAGAGACGCTTTCGAATCAGTAAGAGTATTCGCATCGGTGACAACGTGCAGGAAGAAATCCTGTTCGACCGTGTATTCTTCATTAATAATGGCGAGCAGGCGGACAAAGGCGCCGGCCGCGTTGTCAGGAACTTCCCAGTATAAAGTACCATCTTCCAGAATCGTCATTCCCTCCGGACCGTCGAGTAATTCGAAGGTCACGGTTTCTGGATCCGCCAACACGCTGGGTTGATAGGAGAACAACGAATTTTCATGAACCGTCGAAGCGGGATACGTAATGAAAACGTGCGGATGCTCGTCAAGCCCCGATACAACATGGGGACTTGCGACGTTAACGGTAAATTCCTGAACGGCCTCTTCGATCCCCAGTCCGTTATCCTGCGCGTAATGATCGACCAGTTTGATCGTAACGGCATGGTTTCCTATCTGCGCCTCGGTTGGTGTCCAAAGAAGGGTTCCCGATTCGTGAATCGTCATCCCTTCCGGCCCTTGGACAATTTGCCATTCATACGATACATCGGTTAAACTGTCCTGAACCAGATGATGGAAATCGGCGTCGAAAAAGACAGGATGATAGAAATAGGGTTGGTTGGCGACCGCGTTTGTTTGGGGTTTGGATACGATGTACGGATGGTTGTTCCCCTGCGCGTTATGGGGTACGGCGCGCACAATCGTAACCGGTTCCGAAGAATAATTGTCTTGATTCACAGCGATTACCGAGAACAAGAAAGGCAATCCGTTCGGCAGCGAGGGAATCGTTACACTGTTCATTTCCGGTGGAAGCGCGATCAGATGCGTCAACTCCCAATGATCGCCTTCCAAACCATATAGAATATTGTACTGAACCACGGTGGGATCATCGAGTGTTTTCCATGACAATTTGACGCTTTGATCCCCTTCGTACACGGCAATATCCGTTATATTTTCGGGGGAATTCGGATTTGAGATATGGACAGGAATAGGGGAATACGCGTACTGAGGAGCGTTGACGCCATCGTCGATTCTCGCGTATACGAAATAATAGCCCGGCGCGAGATCCCGCTCATTCGCATCCAGAAAAATGGTATTTTCCTCACCATCTTCTTCTGCGCTGGTGATGAAAAATCCGTCTTCCCCTTCCTGATCGGTATCGAGATAGAAACGAATTTCCGCATTATTATCGGAATCTTCATCAAACCAGGTCACTTCGAACACATTCGAAGTCTTGGTTTCGGTTATCGTTTGAATCTCCACATACGGCATATCATTTTGGATCAGGGTTTCCACACTGTATTCCCCTAGTTGATCCGCATTCGAAATGGTGACAGTATACGAACCGGGATCCGGCTGATGAAGGAAGAAACTGGCGTCGTTTCCTTCCAGATTCATAATGCTGAAACCGGCAATATTCTCATAACCAACGGGCAGCAAACCATCGGCGATATCCAAAATCGTTCCGTCCGGCAGAGTCAGAGTGGCGTCGACATTCGTCACATCGTCATTGGCGTATCCAATACGGAAGATGACGGCGGGGACGCCTTCATCGAGCGTAAATGATGTAACCGGCTCCCCAGTGGGACGAATTTGGAATGTCCGCATCGAGTTTTTCGTCAAGGTTCGATTCAACACAGACCAGTTCGTCATAAACCGGAACGCCTGACCGCTTTTAGGATCTACATAAACTTTATTGTTGTTAAATTCCCAAGGATTCTCCGGTTGATTTTCGCTCAACGAGAATGAAATATCTCCATCCATAAACGAGAATCCAACATTGATGCTGAAATACGCGGGATTCGGCACACACACATCCGGAAGACAAACTTCCGGCCCACAGCCGACAATCGGCAGGCAGGGGGGAACGTGGGAACAACCACCCGGCGTACATAATTTTTTGGGAAGTGGAGCCACTGAAACGCTGCCGGAAAAACCATGCGTGTTAATAGTCGCTTTCACTTCACCGACGGATATGCTGCCCACGACGGGCAATGAGGGAGTCTGCAAATCACCCGTTAACGTACCTTCGAAAGTATTACGATCGATCACGAAATGGATATCCGCTGAATAGATAGAGACGAATTCAGCATGGGCGTCAACCGTAAGCCGCTTTTGGGAAGGCAGAAAAACCGCATTTAGCGTGTCCCCTGTATCCACGCCAAAGACCTTCGCCGATCCGTTTATATCAAATTGCCCGGCTTCAGCAGCGATCGATGATTTTAGATGAATGACAAATTCAGCGTCGATTTCAAGCGGACTCACTAACAATCCGGCGTCTCCAATGTCCGGGCCGGCTGTGATACCGACTCGCCCGGAAAACGTCTCATCGGAACTGAAGCCTACTAATCCAAGAATTTGATTTTTTAATTTATTCGCGGCGTTCAACATCATACACACGATATCAATAGAATTTTTGGGCACGCAAACGTCCGTGATTAAAGCGTTCGAATACCCGATTCCAATAGAATCAAGAAACGCCCCGGTATCGGCGATCGGGATATTCAATCCGCTGACCTCCGCATCAAGTTTTAACAATTGTTCATTGCCCGCGTCATATTCGATATCCGCGTCGAAGCCGTATAGGCTATTCTCCCCTTCTTCTGGGAAATAGGGAATTTTTAGCACCGCGTGGCCCTTATAGATATCATCCGCCGCATCGTACTCGAGACTGACTCCCGATAACGCGCCGACATAGGGAAGAGAAATATCCGGTGTAATCACAATTTCTTGGGCGGGAACAGTAGATGGCAATACCAAAACACTAACCAATACAACGAAACGGATCGAAAAAAACTTCTTCATCATATACCAATCTCCAATCATAGATCGAATAAATTTCATGTAATTTAACATTATAGCGATCTTTTTCAAATATATTCAAATATAGTTATTGAAAAAGAGAAAAAAATAGGTAGAAATGTGGAGGATTATCCTCAAATTATACGAGAACATGCTACAAATCAGCGTTCCGTATATATATAAACGATATGATTTACTACTTGTCTACAACCAATTCTTCTCTAACATTTTTTTATAATATTTTTTATACATAATAAAACTGAAATAAAACAAAATGGAGCCACTAAAACAATATGAAAATCCGTAAGATGACATTCGCCTTCACGCTAATCGAATTGTTAATTGTCGTCGCCATCATTGGTATTCTAGCGGCGATCGCGGTCCCCAATTTCCTCAATGCGCAGATTCGGGCCAAAATCGCGCGATGTAAAGCGGATATGCGTTCGTTCGCCACGGCGTTTGAATCGTATTATGTGGATTGGAACACATTCCCCGATCCCGCGTGGGATTATGATATCATGGCCTTCCGTGGATTTCACAAATTAACGACACCGGTGGCGTATATGAGCAGCATCCCCGACAATCCGTTCGGGGAATCGATGGAAAATTCAGGGGAAATGATGAAAGGATACGAATACGGCGCGGGCAAAGCGGGCGTTGGAGCCCGGATTCATCCGATGAACACTTACATTTTTGAATCACATGGCCCCGGGAAAGTCGAACTCACCCACGGCTCAATCGCGACAATGTCCTATCCCGGCGGCGGTTGGCAAACCTATGACGCGGCGCGTTTACTCGGTCTCATCTATCATCCTTCTAATGGCGTGAACAGCCGGGGTGAGATCATTTCCGTTGGTGGTATAGCCCCTCCCGAACCAGGCGTGAACCGGTTCTTCCAAGTTGTAAAGGGTGGATTGTAAAAGAATTTTTAAAATGCTATTCCCTTGAAATAAAGTCCATCATTCGATACGAAAGATATCTCCCCTCGGCGTGAACGGTAACCGGCTGTAGGAAGGGATCAAAAAAGCATGTTCGCGCCGAATACTCAATCGGTCGCACCAACCATCAGTTATAATCAGCAGGGGGGCGTCTTTTGGAAAATCTTCCGCTTGTTGAAGTAGATTAATTCCCGGTTGAAGGATGGTCCCACCTCGCCCTTTGATTTTTACATGTTCACATAATTCTTCGGGCGCTATATATCCTTGATCGTAAGTCGCAGCGTCACAAAATACCAATCGAATACGATTCACATCGCGGGAAAGACTATAACTGGCGATCGCTCCCAACGCCCGGGCAAGCAGGTTTCGATCCATGGAGCCGGATGTATCCAGTACTACGCCAAAGGTCCGGTTTTCCTCAGCGCCCCATCGCGGCACATAATGAGGCCGTGGAATATCCGGACTGCCAGACTGCCGGCGGCTTGGTTTCGCATAGGACCGGATCTTTTCCAGCGGCGTAAAATGCCCATCAAACCACTTCGCCAGTTCCACATCCCAAGGAATCGGTGGGTGCGCTAACGCGTTGATTTCCTCAATCAGCCCAGCCGGTAAGAAGCCTCTTTCTTGCTCGGAATGATACTCCAATCCCTGTATCAAACAGCGCCGGTAAAAATATCCAGATCGCTTCCGGCGCCATGCGCCCACCAATCCGGCACTTGTGGATCTAACATATCCCCCTTGCCAATCCCCCGTAATGTAGCGAGTTTACGAATCCGCCGCAGATCGGCGGCAATGATATCATAGACCGATTCCGCGGATTCACCCTTTAATTTCGGATCATAGAGAGCGCCGAAAGCGGGCATGTCGCCACACTGCATTTCCATCAGCCAACCATTGATGACATAATCACAAGCGGCGTTCCAAAGAAAGGGATCCCGTCCCTGCCGCCTGGAATCATGGCGCAAACCCACGTGAAGCAATTCATGAGCGATTACAAATTTACTTTCTTCTTCGGTTAAGCTCATCGCGGGATTCAGATAAATCTCCTGCAGTTCCGCGTGAACGGCCGCCACCGAAATATCCATCCGGTGACATATGGATTGATCCTCAATGATTTTAAAACGGATGGCTAACGAACCCAGCAAAGGATACGAATTGATGAACCAGCTTCGCGCCCGTTGCGCGCTAGTATTTTCATACTGTTCCGAATCGATCGTTTTCTGTTTCCCCGCCGCCACATTAACCGCGCTGGTTACAGCGTTGCGCAAGCCGATTCCCAACAGTTTTTTCCAATCGGGCTCATTGCCAAAGAAATAATATCGCCTCCTCTCAAATATCATATCCGATTGACCTGGATTCCCCGTCCCAAAACTCATGAATCGTTTGGGCAAACCATTCGCTAGAAATTCTTCATAGAGTTGCTGTTCCGAATTGATAGGCAGGTCCATTAAAATATAGGTTTCGCCAGCCGATTTTGTCCGAGTTTGAAATCATCTAGAAACTTCGCTATGGTTAAATCACAAGCGGTATTCCACAGATCCGGCCGAGGTTTCTGCTTAAAATGCTCGAATCCTAAATGCAGCAAACAATGCGCAAACACATAAACCCACACATCTACTTCTTCATGCCGTTTCGGATGAGCGCAGATCATGCCATCTATTGTAACAATCGCATATCCTTGGTCTGGATACAACACATCCTTAGTACGATAAATATCAACCGAATCCATAAGTGGGGCAAACATCGGATGCTTACTGATAATCCTCTCCGCATCCAAAAATTTTTGAGCGGCTGGATCGATTTTGTTTTTCGGCTTGTTTTTCCGCGCCACCTATTTCCTCTCCTTCGCCAATCGGGGCAAGTCACGGATGATCCGGACTAAAAACCAATCCGGCAATACGCGCCCATCGTCACTTTGAGTGACGACCATCTGCGCGATCTCCAAGCTGATCGTGGATAACTCTTTCAATAGATTTTTGGCTTGATGGGCAAGCCGCTTTTGATTGTCAGAGAGTTTGGTATCGTCATCAGGTAACTCTTTGATCAGATGCGCGCGAAAACTTTGCGCTAAAAAATATAACACATCCCGATCTCCCACTCCGTCTGGCCACCGGTCTTCACCTTTTAGAATTTTGGCCAAACCGAATTTGTTCCGAATTTGTTTCACAAACGCTTTGAATTGCCCCGCATGTGTAGGCGATACACAGCCATGCGCCAACGTGTCTATCGTTTCGTCCGAAATATCTTCTCCATGCGCTTTGAGCGTATCACTCAAGATATGCCACGAACGGGGGGAGGAAAACGGCTCTTCGTGTTTCGGTGGTTTTTGGTGCAAGTGATCCGGACGATTTTGTATATATTCAATGATCCAGTGATGGATTTCCGCCTTCATCGCCCATTCCAGCCAGTCACGATGGGAAGCGCGAAGTTCAATGTGGAACATACGATTAATCAAGGCGGAGGACATTGGCTTTACAATCGCGCTGTCTTCCGCGCGGTTGCCCGCTCCAATGACAATAGAGCCTGATGGCATTGTGTATTCTCCAACACGCTTATCGAGAATCAAACTATAGAACGCTTTTTGCACTTCATACGAGCAAGCGTTAAGTTCATCGAGAAAAAGGCAGTAGGGTTCGTCACGCGCAATCATGCTCGGAGGGCAGAACCGGCTTTTTCCATCGACAATCTGCGGCACTCCGATCAAGTCTTCGGGCGCCAATTGACTGCCTAGCAGAGACACACACGGCAATCCCACTTCATTCGCAAATTGAACAACCAGGGATGATTTTCCAATGCCCGGCGGTCCCCCAAATAAAAACAGGTCTTACCAAACCAATATTTAGTAATAATTCGCTTAATTCCTTCGGAGTAATTGACGTCGAAAGTTTCATACAACCTCCATATGACACCATTTTAGCATCCCCCCTTCTCGCTAACATCCCTAAAATCGCCAATTCTCTTAGAACCTAAAAGTCGAGAAGGAAAAGAGATCATTGATTGGGCGATGGATAATGAGAGAAAAGAGATTCTCTTGCAGGAGAAAAATTAGAAATCAGGAAAGGATTAATGATAGTAACGATGGATATTGATTAAATTATTCAAACACCATTCAGCGCGGATTCTACGGCCCCCCGCTTTCCTGACTGGCGCGCTGGCGGTGGAATGAAGTGCGCATTACAACTCGTTCCTCAACACCATATCACAGATGGGGCCGCGGCTGCGATCGCCTTTCAAAACGATATGCCCATAATGAGGTTCACCCAAGCAGGTTTTAACGATCCAGTTCAAGCCGTTGTTGAACTTGTTGAGATACCGGTTATCAATCTGCTCCACATCCCCCAGGCATACGCATTTTGTCCCATGACCCATCCGAGTTAAGAGACTTCGGACTTCTACGCGGGATAAATTCTGTGTCTCGTCTACAATCACAAACGCTCTTTCGATATTCATCCCGCGAATGTAAGCGATAGGAAGAATTTCGAAAAACTCTGGATTGAGTTTCAACTTGGCTGGTGTGGAGTCCTCCGTGAAAATCCGGCTGCACTTGCTGTCACGGTGCTGGTGCAGTTTATAGATTAGACTCCGCATGTATCGTACGTACGGGTCGACTTTATCCTCAATATCACCGGGCAGAAAACCAAGGCTTTCCCCGATTTCGATCGTCGGTTTGACCAGATAGATTTTGCTGTATCTTTTCTCCTGGATGACTTTCTGCATCCCCGCCGCCAGGGTGATGTAGGACTTCCCATATCCTGCTTTTGATTGAATACTCACCAAATGGATTTCGTCATTGAGCAGCAGTTCAAAGGCTAAATTCTGATACACATTCAGCGGTTTCACGTTCCAGACGGAATGTTCGTAATCGACTGGGTAGCGTTCCGCCGGCGATACATGCATAAACGGTTTGCCGTTCTCCCACGAAAACGAATTGGGGATAAACTGTTTCTGGTCCTCTTGTTGAAATCCTGTATACAGCTGCGATTCGGATTGATAGGGAATAGAATGTTCGAACGGTTCACTGCGAACGTTATGATACTTGCAGATCACCCGGAAAAGTTTATCGTTTGTGACCAGGATCGGTTCTTCGATGTTGGATTGTTTGATATCGTTTAATATCTGCAAATCGCCGGTGACTTTGCCGTTACTGCCTTTCTCTGCCCTTAATAACGTAACGTAGTCCTTCTCCTCGATCTCATCCACGACCCGCGCGACGAGTGGAGCCAACCGCTTATCATTTTTCAATCCTTCCAATTCGAGAATCACGGTATAGGGAAGATAGACCGCGTTTTCACTTCCATTATGCAGGATCTCAATGCAGTTTGGATTGTCCAGAAGAACATTCGTGTCAATTACATAATTTTTTCGCATGAACGCCTCCAACAAATTGGCATAAGGGATAAGCAACCGCAGGCTGGCCGGTGTTACGTGTCAAATAGAAGCAGGAAAAGAAAGGCGCCTTCAATTGATTTCTCAATCGGTGCTTAGGGGTTATGAGAATGGAACGATTCGTGTTTTGTCTCATTGATTTTAGAACGTGATTCCTTTTTGTTGATCGATAGGTTCCTCCTTTCCAATCGTATCAAGTGATTGATTGACTCGTTCCTTGGATGCCTTTGTTGCAGCGTTCGATTGGTAACAGCTGTTTCATTCGAATCCCTCATCCCTTATTAATAGTCATTAACTAGGTTAGTGTATATCGTTTTTTTGGATTTATGTATCGATCCATGTTGGATTAATAATAATTTAACACAATTTGATGAGATATTCAAAAAATTTTTTTTAACCACCATGATCGAAATTACAACCAGCAAATGAAAATGAGTTGCGGGAGAAATCCTGAACGAGAAAGTCTCGGAAACTCATTTTCATATAAAACCATCATGATTGAGATCACCACAAAAATGAAACGCCGCCGTAATACCGGCGGCGTTTCAATTGGACTCATTTCTAGGCTGGATTAATAAAGTGACCAAGTATTCACTTCTGAGGTTTCCAGTTGTTCAACGACAAAATTATCCCACAACGCCCAGGCTCGATCTTCCCCATTCGAACCAAATGGATCTTCGTGAGCGATTAAAACGCGTCCAGACGTATAGGTCATATCGGGATCTGTATACGTATGAACCTGAACGCCATTCAGAAAAACAGTGACGGTTCCATCGACGTATTCCATCGAGACGGTCACCCAACGGTTTCCTGGTGAACCGATAAAATGATCCGCTGCATCCCCAGGGAATAATTCCGCAAATAACGCGTCGTTGTTTTCTCCATTGGACTCCAGAAGCACACGGCAATCACTAATCGCCGCTGGATCGGCGACTGCCCATTCCCCACAGGAGAAATTGGCGCCGGCGGAACCCTCTGGGAATCCTTCCGTAAATAAATAATCACCACGGGATCCAGAATCCCCATCCGAATTCATCGAAAAGAAATACCCATCCGATTGGCTGGGTAAATCATTGCTGTCGGGCGCATAGACAAAACCTTCCCAACTCACGACAAGATCGCCGCTCTGATAGATTCCGAAATTGAAATTCTCCGTCGTGCCGGAGGTTTCAGGAATGAAATTCATATACACGTCAACACTCGCTCGAATGTTCCCTGAAAACTCTTCACTGGTATAAAAATTGATCACATCAGCCGTATTATATCCACCGACATTGGCATATACCTGCACGCCTGTGGTCGAGCCATCCGTGGAATTCGGAGCGGGAGAGATTCCCATATCCGAATAATCAACAAATTCCCAAAAATGCTGGAATCCATCTGGATCTTCTGGATTCTCATAAACTAGAATATCAAAGTTATTTTCAGAATCAGCGCTGTCAAATCCATCGGTGAATAAAACGGTCTGTGAAAAACAGAGGGGAGAAGCAAAAAGAACTGCCATTGCAAACAGCCAAAAAGTAGTTTGTTTCAGCATTGTATCCTCCTAAAATGTTATCATTATAAAACCATTTCAAAAATAGAACTCGTTGTTACAAAAAACCTCCTTTCCAGGCCCGCGTTCCCATCGTTTTCTAATTATATGCCTTCCGGCATAGAATGAATAAATCCTTTTTGAGAAATCCATATATTGCCATTGCTGATCAATCCATTTGAAGGATCGTAGCAACGCGCTCCATAGGCCCCATTAAAATACGTTTGGTCTGGGCCATAAGAGCAGGCGCGCCACATCCCATAATGCTTCAGAATGTTTTCCGGCCATCCATATTGTATTATATTATGGTATGTATAATACAATTCATCCTGCGCCGCTTGATCCGGATCATTGGCGCGCACAAAAGGATCAACTAAAAGCCCCGATGAGAGATAGGCGACCGGTGTCGTTAAGTTATATCGTATATACCCATTCGTGGGATCGCCGATGGATACATTGGTATTGGGCGGGGGAGAGTTGTGATCCAGTGTATACATTTCAACCGCGGTCGAGACAGCTTTTAAATCCGATTCCGCGCGGGCTACTTTAGCGCGCATTTGTGCATTTAAAAAATTAGGAACAGCAATCGCCGCGAGAATTCCAATGATGGCGACAACGATAAGTAATTCAATCAATGTGAAACCCGTTTTCAACTTCAATCTTATCTCCTAGCCACTTTATCGAATACAAACGATGAGCAGAAATTACAATCCAGGCGCCTCGTTTTTGATAGCCTTATTACTACTCATATAGTATCAATAACATTTTAACGAAACTTTAATTTATAATTTATAGCCGATTTACTAAAAAATTGAAGCCCACAAAAACCAACACTTTTAACATTGGTAAATGCATATCACAAATCACTTAGATATAATTTTACAACTTGTCCAATTCTGACAATTTTGTCATATTGACAATTTTGTAAAAAGAAATGAGTAAAAGTGAGAATTGATATACAATGAAAAAACGGTGATATAAACGATGGGTAGAAAACCTGTTAATTTTAATTACGGAAGTTATTAGGACGGGATATGAGATATTGAGTCGCTTCACTACGCTCTAATTGAATGAAAACTAAGAATTACATTTCTCGAGCAACTTATTTTAAAACAATCGGTTTAACACTCCCACTTCGATATTGCTTGGATACGCTTCCGATCGATATACGCTGTTCGTCACGGGGATAAAATCATCTTCATCCGCTTCAAAAATATTTGGAACGAACTTCTGTGGATTGCGATCGAAGAAGGGGAAATAAGTGCTTTGCACATGAACCATGATCCGGTGACCGCGCTTGAAGGTATGCAGCACATCCCATAACTCAAAAGAAACTTCGGTGATCTCGCCCGGTTGGAACGGTTTGGGATGCTCGTAACTCTCCCGGTACCGTCCCCGGAAACCTTCGAACCGCACGAGCGTATGCTGCGCCCCTTTTGAACCGAGATCATCCGGATACACATCGATTAGTTTCACAATCCAATCCGAATCGGTTCCGGTCGTTGAAACAAAAAGATTGGCTTTGATCGTTCCCGCCAGCGTGACGTCTTCTTCCAGAATTTCCGTCTGATACACCAACACATCCGGTCTCCGTGAGGCGAATCGCTGATCCTCCGCATAAAAAGTATTGTGGAGAAAACTCGAATTATCCCGCGTATGGGGCACCGGTTTTTCCGGATCGCTGACATACGAATCGCACGCGTCTTCCGTTTCTTCAGGCGGTTCGTAAGATAATCCGCTTTCTTTCTGGAAATAGAGTTTTGTCCGCTCTGCCGCCGCTGGGGGCCATTGATCAAATCGCCGCCACCGGTTGGCGCCGGTCTCGAACATAAACGCTTCGGGAAGGTTCAAATCACTTTCTTCTTCTTTCAGAAAATGTTTGAAGAACTGGAGATCGACATGATCTTGAAAATATTTCACCGTCGGGAATCCAAAATTCGAGTCTCCTAACTCTTCTCCCGAATCCCGCACCCATCCGCCATGCCGCCAAGGCCCCATGACCAGGATGTTGAAAGTATCCGGATTCTGTTCCTCGATGCATTGATAGGTCTTCAACGGACCATACAGGTCTTCCCTATCGTACCATCCCCCCACGACCATCACCGCCGCTTTGATATTTTTAAGATGAGGTAGGATATTGCGTTTTTGCCAGAATTCATCGTAATTGGGATGTTGGGTGACATTCGTCCATAATTTGGATTTCTTCTCAAAATACGATTTGTCCACATTCTTTAACGGTCCGACATCCATGAAAAACTTATACGAATCCTGTGTTTCAATTTCGTAATACGGTTCCGGCCGTTCATCGATCAATCCATCACGGGTTTGATGCATCCAATTCAAAAAACTGAACCAGTGATTCAACATAAAAGCGCCATGATGGAACACATCATCCCAATAGAAATCAGAGACCGGCGCCTGGGGCGAAACTGCTTTCAACGCGGGGTGTGAATCAATCGCGCCGGAGGATGTATAAAAGCCTGGATACGAGATCCCCCACTGCCCTACCCTTCCGTTATGATTGGGCACATTCTCTAATAACCATTCTATCGTATCGTACGCGTCGGTGCTTTCATCGACATCCGTTTTACTTTTCTTATTCGCGACGTGAGGAGTCATGTGAACGAAGTCCCCTTCGGACATATACCGCCCCCGCACATCCTGATAGACAAAAATGAAGCCTTCTTTTTCAAACTCCTCATGCGGGCTGATTTCCCACCGGTATTGATCCACCCCATAGGGACTCAGGCTGTAGGGTGTACGCAATATCAAGATCGGATATTTCTTCGAAACATCATTCGGCGTATAGATCGCCGTAAACAACTTCACCCCATCCCGCATTGGAATCCGGTGTTCGAATTTCGTATAATTCTCCCGGACATAATCTTGCCGCTCGCCAGCCGAAGCAAAACCAACCAACACCAGAAAGACTACAAAAACGCTTATGCAAATCGTACGATTCAACATGTCTTCCTCCTCATTGATTTTATTATGAAATAAAACAATTCACTTCCTAATATCACCAACCTTCGAAATATCGCCCGAAATAACTGAGTATTGTCATAGCTAATAGAAACACGCCAATAAGAGAATGAAATCCAGAAACAGTACGAGTCCATCCATAAGCTTCGAAATCAATTTTCCATGGCAAAAGTAACCGGAACCAACGGCCAAAATCAAGATCTTTAAAACTTATATTGAATGTACAAAGAAGACTAAAGAAAAGAGATTGAAAAAATAAAATCTTAAGATTACTACTTAAGGGTAATTTAGAGCGAATTGGTACCTCTTTATCATTTTTATATTCAATAATGATTCCACTTTTAAAAGGGAGAAGTATCATTATCCAATATATTATACTAAATATAACCATGTTCACGCATAACAATATTAACGGCCACCAATAATTAGAGCCGTATTCACAGGTTGCATCAAATAACAAATATTCCACACAACCCATAAACCATCCACTATTATATTTTCGATAACATCGCTTAAATGCAGTATTAACAAGTTTGGATTGCTGATAGAAACCACTATCATAAAGTTCTTTGCTTAAACGAATCAATCCAGAGGGATCATTCTTATAAATCATCCCTCCAAGACCATAAGAATATGCAATATTCGCTGGTTCGGGATTAGTAAGGGGTTCAAAGAGGACAGCATTAAGATTTGTATTTTTGAATTCTGCCCTATTAAGTATTGTTCCATCAAAAGTACTGCCACATAAGTTTGTATTTACAAATAACAATACAATTTTTTCTTCTACTATACTATTTCCAAAATCCGAATTATCAAACGCGCAACCACGAAGGTCTTTATCACTAATGATAATAGGATGCATAGCACCCTTATTTCGAAAATCAGCTCTGTCCGGATCGATTTTTAGTTCATCTGGTATGTTATTATTAACAAAATAGAAATTGATATCTTCAACACCATTTTTCTCGGCATAATCTGAAAGTTTTTTTAACCAGTTCTGATGTTTATTAATTATATTTTCTACTTCATTATTAGATATAGAGAAGTAGGCAAAGGAGCAAGGAATGAAAAATGTGAAAGAGAATTGTAAAAAACAAATATATAAAATCACAAATTTTATTTGTACAATGTTACATATTAAAAAACACATTCTATTAACAATTCCGTTATTTTTCTCCATGATCTCTTGCTCCAAATTACATAATGTAATCCCTTACGCCAATCCCCGCTTCGCAAGTTCCTTCGCGGCCTCATCGAATTTGTCTTCAGCGGTAGTCGTGTGAGACCACTCTACTAAATCTTTCATGCCATCCAAAAGCGATACTGATGGCTCGTATCCAAGAGCGGCTTTGATTTTCGTGAGATCCGCGTAGCAATGGCGGGTGTCGCCTTTGCGATACTTAAGGGTAATTTCCGGCTCCAGCGGGGAGTCATACACTTTGGCGAGGGCTCGCGCCACTTCATCGATTGATGTCGCCAACCCCGTTCCCACATTGAACACCTTGTAATTTGCTTCATCCTTCTCCATCGTGAGGATATTCGCCTGTACAATATCTTTCACGGAAATGAAATCGCGCGTCTGCAATCCATCTTCATACACGACGGGCGGATTCCCATTCGCCACGCGGCTCATGAAGATCGCAAGCACGCCCGTGTAAGGATTGGACAGCGATTGGCGCGGACCATAGACGTTGAAATACCGCAGCGCCACGGAAGGGATGTCATACGTCTGTCCGATACTTAGAACCATATCCTCCTGATCCCGCTTCCCGATCGCGTAAATCGCCCGGCAGTCCATCGGCGTGGTTTCCGGGGTTGGAACCGGTTTCATCACGGCGCCGCATTGGGGGCACTCGTGCTCCCAGCGATGATCCGCCAACTGCTCTTCCCCACGGAAATCCGGTTTGACGGCGCCATGCTCTGGACACGCGCAGCAGCCCTCGCCGTAGCTGGACTGCGACGCGGCGACAACGACCTTCTGGACGGAATGTTTCGTATTGACCAGCAGATCCAACAGATTCGCCGTGCCGCCGGTATTGACGTCCACATAATGTTTGATCATATATTGTGACTGCCCCATCCCCACAGCGGCGGCTTCATGAAAGACAACTTCCTGGCCGTTCAACGCTTTCCCCAGCGCGTCGATATCCCGCACGTCGCCTTGGATGAATTCCGCTTCTGGATTCAGGTATTCCGGTTTTTCCCCATTCGGATGAACCTGCGGATCAAGGCTGTCAAAAATACGAACCGAATGCCCGCGCTGAATCAATTCATCGACAAGATGCGAACCAATAAATCCCGCGCCGCCTGTGACTAGAATCTTCATGGTATTTCCTTTTCTTTTCCTGTTTTCCTCTTGCCTGGATAGATATAATGTTACAGATTTATAAAGTAGGATGGGCTGAAAATTAATCACGCCCAGTATTCCTTCTTTAGAATGTACAACGTTTGGATACGCGCGCAAAGTAGAATAAACTGGGAATCCGTTGCGTATTCGATCCGATGTAAGGACAAAACGATGAAAGTGGCCATTGTCTACAACCGGGATAGCAACCGGGTCATCAACCTCTTTGGGATTCCAAACCGGGAAAAATATGGAATGAAATCGATCCGGCGAATCACGGATGCGCTTAGAAAAGGTGGACATCAGGTTAAATCGTTTGAAGGGGATAAAGACCTGGTCGATAATCTGGAGCATTTTATGCCGCGTGTGATGAAAGGGGAATTACCCGGCATGGTGTTCAATATATCATACGGCATTCAAGGACAGGCCCGGTATACACACGTCCCATCGATCCTGGAGATGGTCGGGATTCCCTACGTTGGTTCCGGACCGCTCGCGCATTCTCTCGCGTTGGATAAAGTCGTAGCGAAAATGCTATTTCAACAGCACGGCTTGCCCACTCCTGAATACACGGTGTTGGATTCCCCAGACTTCTCGATTCCAGATCTTCAATATCCACTGATTGTAAAACCGAAAAATGAGGCTGTCTCGTTCGGCATTCAAATCGTCAATTCAGACGATGAACTGCACGACGCCGCGTTGATTATCTTTGATAAATTTCAACAACCGGTGTTAGTGGAACGATACATTGAAGGACGCGAAATCAACGTCGGAATCCTCGGCAACGGGAATCCAGAAATCTTCGCGCCGGTCGAACTGATCTTTGGTGAAGGCGGTCCGAATATCTATACAATGGAAGATAAAAAACGGATTTCTGGCCGGGAGGTCGGTTATCAATGTCCCGCGCCAATTAGCCAAGATATCGCTGCGAAAGCGCAAGAGATCTCGCTGCAAGCCTTTAAAGCCCTGGGCTGTTATGACTGCGCCCGGATTGACATGCGTTTGGATGCGGAGGGTAATTTATACATCCTTGAAATCAACAGTCTGCCCAGCCTGGGCGAACACGGCTCTTACCTGGTTGGCGCGGAACAGGCGGGCTTGAATTTCAAAGCTGTGGTGAACCGGTTGGTCGAAGTCGCCAACGCGCGATATTTCGGCTCTCCCGAACCGCCTCCCTTAACCCGGCGGAAAGAAAAATTAGATTCCGCTATTTTCTCGTTTATCACACAGCGGCGAGACCGGATTGAAGACCGCCTGGCCCGCTGGATTCGGTTCAACAGCCGGACGGAAAATCTCGTAGGTATCCGAAACGCTCAACGTGAAATGAACTCGGTTTTTATCGATGTAAAAATGAAACTGGTTGAGGATCTCTCTGATGATCCCATCGTATGGACATGGGAAACCAACGCGGGATTGAATGGAGGAACACTCATCATCGCCCATCTGGACGTTCCATTAAAAGCGATTGAACCGATTCAACCCTTCCGGCGCGATCCCGAATTACTCTTCGGAGAAGGGATTGGCTCCTCACGAGGCCCGTTGGTTGAAATTGAATTCGCTCTCCGGGCGCTGCAGTTTGCCCGGTCCTTGACCAAGCGGCGTTTAGGCGTTCTGTTATACAGTGACGAAGGGTTGGAATGCCGCTATAGTTCCGATCTGATTGACAACGCGATCCGGCGCGCTACGCGGGTGATTGTGATTCGCCCAATCATCCAAGAGGATTCGATCATCGTCGAACGCCGGGGACAGCGGCTCTATCATTTCGTCGTCGAGGGCAAAGGACGACGGATCGATAAAAATGTTAAAAAGGATGACGCGTTCCGTTGGGGAAGCGCGAAACTGGCGGCGTTTTCCAATTTGAGTCTCAGCGAAAAACGATTATCCATCGCCGCCGTGGACGTTCATACGCAATCGTTCCCCATGCAATTGCCCCACCGCTTGGAGGCGTCCGTCATCATGAATTATATCCGGCGTCAAAACGCGGATGACGCCGAAAAAAAGATGCGGGCGATTCTCCAGCAAAGAGAATTCAACGCCGAACTTGAACTTGTGTCAGACCGGCCACCGATGATTAATACCCGCTTGGTTTCAAAAATGGCCAAAGATATCCTCCAATTGGCGGAATCGTGGGATATCCCCCTAACGGAGCAATCATCGGCTGTTCCCTCCGTCGCTGGAATGGCGCCCTCATCTATACCTGTCATGTGTGGTATGGGGCCGATTTGTAACAACCTGTATACTCCCAATGAATCCATAAGCCGGATCAGCCTGTTGCAGCGCACGTTGCTATTAGCGCAGTATCTGGCGGTAAAAAGAGTAAAATATATGACAGATAACGGCTTTTTACAGACAGCGGAATACCTCGATACACCTCACGAAGAAATGTATCCACAAAAAATCGCTGTTTCTTACCCGCGGGATGGTTACGACGGCGCACCCTTGCGCGACGGAAATCGGCTGCGCTGTTCTTGAAGAAGGGGGGAACGCGATCGACGCCGCGGTCGCAGCCGCGTTCGCCTTAGGAGTATGCGAACCGCAAGCGTCCGGTCTGGGTGGCCAGACCATGATGCTGATCCACACAAAAGATCCCAAACGAACATTCGCCTTGGATGGCTCATCAAGAGCGCCGAACCGGGCGGCCCCTGGCATGATCCCCCAAAAAGAACGCAACCGCGGCCATCGCGCGACCACCGTGCCAAGCACACCCGCCGTCCTAGAATACGCGCGAAAAACCTACGGAATCCTTCCTTTGGAGAAGATCCTCGAACCGGTCATTGAGTTAGCGCAAAAAGGATATCCTATTACTGACTTGCAAAACCGGTTGTTACAACGAGAATTGAAATATATGGCGGCCCGTTCCGCCGGATCTTTTTTTCTTACCGATTCTCAAGCGGCCTACCAACCAGGAGACATATTTCAACAACCTGTCCTCGCCGAGACATATACACAGTTAAAGAAAAAAGGGATTGAAGATTTCTACATGGGTGAAATCGCCCAGATCATTCATAATGATATGGAAAAAAATGGAGGTTTAATCCACCTGGACGATCTCGCCCAAATCCCCTGGCCCATTGAAAGACGCCCAGTTAGTGTCCGCTATGAAGGAAAGCGTTTTAATCACATTCCCTCCCCCTGGCTCAGGCCGGACATTGATCGAAATGATCAATCTTTTCATGTCCATTCCTGAAAAGGAACGCAATTTTGACACGCCCAGAGGGGCGTTCTTCTTAGCGGAAGTCATCCGCCGCGCCTTCCTTGACCGCCGGGACCGCCCCTTTGATCCCAGTTTCTATCCCCAAGTCGACGATCGAAAAATGCTAAGCGAAGAATATACACGGCTCGTCGCAAAACAGATTCGAAGACGAATCCGGACACATGGCGATACAACGCATCTCTCTGTCATGGACAAAGCGGGTAATGTTGTGGCGCTGACGCAATCCATTGAAAAAGTGTATGGCTCATTCGAAGTGGCGCCGGAACTGGGCTTTTTATATAATAACTACATGAGCGCGTTCGAATATACGGATATCTCGCATCCCTATTACCTCCGTCCCAACGCGGTTCCCTGGGCCAGTGTCGCGCCGACGATTATATTTCAGGGAAGACGGCCTTGGCTGGCGATCGGCTCACCTGGCAGCGATCGAATCACCTCTTCCATCCTGCAAGTATTAATGCGCCTGGATAAGCAATACCCCCACTTGACGCCGTGACCGCGCCCCGGCTGCATTGTTCCCTGCAAGGAACCGTCCATCTGGAAGCCTCCCGGATGCGAGATGATATCCCACGTTTTTTAAGCCGGCATGGATTTGATATTAAAATACGAGAACCGTTTTCCTTCTATTTAGGCTGTATTCAACTGGTGATGCAGGATCGGAGAGAATTCATCGGCGTAGCGGATCAACGCCGGGATGGATCGGCCAAGGGGCCGCAAAAATGAAACTTCCCTTCCTAATCTCCGTCCCTCACGCCGGTTTGGAGATTCCTCCAGAGGCGCAATCCTATTGTACACTGACCCATGAAGACATCATCAAAGACGGAGACGAACACGCCGCGGATATTTATTCCATCCAAGAAGAAGTTGATCATTATGTCACTACGCATATTGCGCGGGCCATTGTCGATCTGAACCGGCGCACTGATGACCGGCGTCCCGATGGAGTCATCAAAACACATACATGCTGGAATGTGCCCGTTTACCATCCACCACTGCCAGATCCCATCGCCGATCAATTGTTAGAAAACTACTACCATCCCTACCATCAGAAACTAACAAAGAAAAGTAAGGATGCAATACTAGGAATTGACTGTCACACGATGGCGGCGTATGGGCCACCAATAGGCCCCGGTGAAAATCTAAAACGCCCAGCAATCTGTTTAAGCGATGGGAATGGTTTAACCCTTCCCAAAGGCTGGATCAAACATTTCGCAACGTTTTTTGAAGAAACGTTTGGTTTTAAAACCGCTGTCAACGATCCATTCAAGGGTGGGTATATTATACAAAGTCATTACCAAGAGATTCCCTGGCTTCAATTAGAAATCCGCCGCGATTTCTTCCTATCAAATGCAATAAAAAAAGAAAAAATCATCCAAGCGTTCAGAAAAATATTTACATTCATCCAAGAAACATCAACATCAAGTCGGGAGGATTAAAACTACCAGATGGGCGCCCAGGGGAAGGCTTTATCCTCCCCTGGCATACTTCCAACATACCATCACGTTCATTCAATTTCCTCTAATACCCTACCCACGCTTCCTACCGAGAAATTTACATTTCTTCCCCCCGCCTATTCCTTTCAAATTCACTGTACATTTGGTTTTAAGAAATCTTTTCCCCCGCGCTGTTTTCAATCGAGGAACTCGTTTGCATGAAAGAAATGCCCTTGATTTCGCGCGCAGCCTCTTTTTAGCCTTCGGGCGAGTTACGTACGCCGCTAAGGATTCAGATTCGATATCCGTATCATCCTCTTCAGCGCCTTCAAATTCCACAAATCCATGTTTCTCTAAAAATGTAAACCACGCGGGGATACATTCGCGGTAACGTTCGATATCCAGCCGCGTTAACTGTTCAATCTCACCCACTGTGCGCTGACCATCCACCAGCCACCAAGAAAGAATAAACGGCAGGTTGCTATACGGAGCCGTTTTCACAGGCGACCCCCAATTCTCATACGGGATCGAATCAAGCGTAATCGTGCAGAGCGATGTCCCATCCGGCAGGGGCACTCTCTCGTCAGCGGGCGCAGGCCGTTCCAACTCATCCCACTCCGGCGATGCCCCCAACTGTTCCGCGCGCGCGTCCAGGTGAGACCGGATCAAATTCAACGCTGACTCAACCGCATCTTCGAGCGCGCCATACAGTTCATGGACGCAGTCCCATTCCGGTTTCACGGCGATATTCTCTTCCAGCGTCTCCAGCGTCCGCAGCGTTTGACCTTCCGCCTGCATACGCAGTGAAAGCCGCTGCGCCGCGTCCTGTTTGATCTCCTTTAATTCTGTCGTGGATTGCGTCGAATCGATCCGTTCCATATATTGCGCAATCTCAGACTGGATCGATTCTTGCGCAAGTTGGTAGTTCCATAAGGCGGTTTGCGGCAGGCTTTGCGTGTCCAGCGAAGCGATTGTGTAAAGTGTCGAAGCGGCCGCCACCGTCAGATCAATCAGGGAACGGCGGTCCACAATTTCCGGCGTATCAAGGCTTGTGTAACGTACCTCATCGGGTGTGCCGCCGGTCAGCCACTGTGTAGGAATACCGATCGCGGGATCGTTGAAGAAGAGATCCGCCGCGAGCGAGAACGGCCGTCTTTCAAGATGCCGCTGAGGACGAAATCGGGCGAGCAACCGTTGGCAAATATGCCAGCCGACTCCATCTGAGAAATGGCGCGCGCACACGGGCGCGGTCCGGTAACTCCATCGCGACCAAGAATAATCGGGATTCCCTGCGCCGGTTTCAACACAGAGGAGCGAACAGGTTCCGATCCAGAATCGATTTCCGTTCGTGCGCGAAGCCGATGGAGCCATACGTTTTCGGAGCCAATAGAAATCGGATTCCAAAACGAGGACGCGGCAGCCGTCCACTATCAAACAGATCCTTCAAAACACGAGCGGTTTCCAACGCCACTGCGGCGGCGGCGGCGTTGTAGTTCGCGCCAGGGCCATACAACGGCGCGATCAACATCACCTCGCGTTCGGGTATCTGTCCGGGGATTACACTATGAATAAGCGGCAGCGTGCCCGGTTTCAACTCCGCTTTGATCTTTACGCGAATCCGGACATTCTGTTCCGCCGCCATTTGTATGAGTTCATTCCCAATCTCAGGAGAAACCGCCAGAGCGATTAAGGGCTTTTCATCCTTCTTCGTTCCCCAACCGCCGGGATTATTTGAATTGTTGTGAATCCATTTGCGTTGCGGATGCGTTGGAAGGATTGGGGAGCCAACCACTAAGCACGCCCAGCGCGCCCCGGTTAGACGCCACCCGCCGGATCGCCGGAAAGCGTTCCGGGCGTGTAGACGAATTTTCCTTCTACGTCCATCCGCTCCAGATCGCCCGTTCCCAAGATAACCAGATCACCTTCCAATCCTTCCGGCGGTGTGCCTGGAGACCACATTCCCACAAGATTCGGCGTATCGCTCCACTGACTGAGGACTTTCGATTCCGGTTCGATTAATTCAAGCGACCCGTCTTCACAATCCCAGGCAAGCGGCATTACCATGTCACCGTAAGTAGTCTCTCCATCCGCCTTGAAATCTAGCCGCTCCACCTCCAATCCATAATCCCGCAACTGCTCGAAGACGTAATCCGCATTCAATCCATACTGATGAAAACTCGAAAGCCGGTTATTCTCCCAAATACGATTGAGATGTTCCTGAATCCGGACGGCGTCAATCGGTTCTACAACCGTTGAAAGAAGGGTGTCCTATATTCACAATTCGTTTCGCTTTCTATCGCCATATAATATTTTATCAAATGCTTTCGTCATTTCTGTCCAGTCATCTTTTCCTTTTTCTTTGACATTATCTAATATTCTCTTTTCCGCTTCCTGTTGGAGCAATTCCAATACCTCATCATGAGATTTTTTTATATCTTTCTCATCGATTGGCAGTGGATCAACCAGGATATCATTGGTTATCGGCAACCGTTCGGATATCGGCGATCCTCTTAAACGCGATTTCATCTTCTTGGTCGGGGAACAAATTCATTATTTTTGCATTAATATCTTCCTTGGTGGAGAAGTTAGCATTAAGGATCGTCCGTATGAGTCTGTCCAATTCAGTTTTCTCATCGATCAATTCAAACCAATTCGATATCTTTGTTAGTTCCTCTTCCGAAAATACTTTTAAACTGCTTTTCCCTTCAATATTCTCCACAGTAACTAAGCCATAGTGAAACGATAACAATCGAAGCAGCATCTCTTTTGTGATATCGGAATGGCGTTTTACTTGTTTTATAGGTACCGATTCCACATCATTCGTTTCACGCATGCGGCGATAGACGCTTTTCTCCAAGGCTTTCGCAACGGATTGCTGCAAAACAGCGGCTTCACTGCCAATGCGATCCGCTAAGATCCGGATATAATCCTGGCGGATATACGCTTCTGAAATCCGCGCCAGCAGAGGCAGCATACCGTTCACGATTTCAGATTTCCCCGCTGGGGTGGAAGTATTACGCCCGATCAGCATCTGCGAAAGATAGAACTCAAATCCATCCGGCGCCGTTTCAAGCAACTGTTGAAGTTCTTCTCTTCCCCGGCTTTTTAGAAAATCATCCGGATCGAGCCCTTCCGGCATCAAGACCACTCGAACCGCCTGCCCCGCTTCGAAAAATAATTCCACACCCCGTTTGGCGGCGTTGATCCCGGCGGTATCCCCATCGTAGAGCAGCGTGCAATCTTTCGTGTAGCGTTTTAGAATGGCAAGGTGCTCTTTCGTCAGCGCCGTGCCAAGTGTAGCGACGGTCTGTTCGAAACCGTGTACATGCAAGGCGATAGCGTCCATGTATCCTTCCACAATCACAACGCCATTGTCTTTGATGACTTTCTTCGCCCGGTCCAAGAGATACAGCACACGCGATTTGTTGAAGAGAGACGTATCGTTGCTGTTCAGATATTTCGCCTGTTCGTCAGAACGCAGCGCCCGTCCACCAAACGCGATCACACGCCCCAGCGTATTCCGGATCGGAAACATGATCCGATGCCGGAACCGGTCATAAAAACCGTTCCCCTCTTTGCGGGGGATAATCAATCCCAATTCACTTTGGACCGCTTCGGGAAAACCCCGCTGCTTCAGCGCGTGCAAAAGACTGTCCCACCGGTCCGGCGCATAGCCCATGCCAAACGTCCGCGCGTGTTCTCCCGTCAACTGCCTTGATTTGATGTAGTCAATGGCGGTCTGGTTTTCACTCAGCCATTTCACATACAGCTGCGCCGCGATGTCCATCACCTGATAGCGGTCGATCTCCCCATGCGGCCGGTCCCGCCCGCGTTGCTCTTCGATACGGATCCCCAGTTTCCCCGCCAGAAACCGCTTCGCTTCCGGAAATGTCAGGTTTTCCACCTCCATGACAAAATCAATGGCGTTTCCACTTTTGCCACAGCCGAAACAATGAAAAAATTGGCGATCGGGATGAACGCTGAACGAAGGAGTTTTTTCTTTATGGAATGGACATAGGCCGAACAGCCGCCCCCCAGCTTGTTTCAACCGCACATAGCTGGAGACGATATCCGCCAGATCGGCTTTATTCAGGATTTGTTCTTTAACGGTGTCGGTTTGGCCATCCCTCAATCTTCAAGACAATAAATGAATTATGATCATATCTCTAACTACAGTGTATACGGAATTTCAACCACGTCAAAACCTAAAAGAGGGCCGAATTTCAAAAGAGACATTCCCAACACGACGCATCAAACCCACTTTTCTTTAATTCTTGAACCACCCGCTTCGCTTCTTTTAAATCAGTAGTCAAGCTGAATAGATTGGAGCCGGAGCCGGAAAGGAGAGGTTTCGTCGGGCTGATTTCGCAGAAAATATTATAGACGTTTTGAATCGATGGATACGCCTCGTAAATCACCGGTTCAAAGGAATTGAATAAATACTCAGGCAGGCGGTCAAACCGCTTCTCTTGAAGCGCAGCAATCAACTCTTGAGGCGATCGATGGATCTTAGACGCGCTTTCATCCCAGAGCTGATAGGCCTTTTTTGTTGATACACTCTCTTGGGGCGAACAAAGAACAGCATAACAAGGGATAGTCTCCTCATCCCAAAAGTATGACTCCAAAACCTGTTCCCCCACCCCACCGAGCAGGCAACAGCCCTTCGCTAAAAAGAAAGGCACATCCGCTCCAATACCCTCTCCGATATGCCGCAGTTCCTCATCAGATAAAGGATAATCAAAGAGCTGATTCAATGCTTGCAGGACGGTGGCGGCGTTGGCGCTGCCCCCGCCCAATCCTCCTTCCACGGGGATCTGTTTCTCAATCACAATACGAACGCCGGTATCTTGGCGCGACTGTTCTAAAAAACAGACCGCCGCTTTGTGCGCCGTATTGCGTTCATCCGAGGGAACGCTAGGATGATCCACCATAATCAGAACGTCGTTTGATGAGATGAATTGGATCGTAATACGATCGTGCAGTGAGATTCTTGTATTCACCATACAGAGCGTATGATATCCATCAGCGCGCTGCCCAAGGATATCCAGAAAGAGGTTCAGTTTGGCGTAGGAATTGAATTGAAACTGTTTCATAATGACTGCCGTTGCTTTACTTCATGACGGATCATTTGAAGAACCGCTTCGGCCAAGGGGATATCCTCCGGCGTCGTGATCTTCATATTTTGATACGAACCGGGAATCATGAGAACCTCCTGACCGGCGAATTCCAATACCTCCCCATCATCCGTGGGGTAGGGGGGAGGGGTGAGAGATCGGTACGCTTCGAGGATCACGGAATACTGGAATGTTTGAGGCGTTTGCGCAAGCCAAAATTGACTGCGGTCACGGGTGGCCGTGACACGCGCTGAGGCGTTTGTCTCTTTCAGCGTATCTTTCAAAGGAACGCCGACGACACAGCCAGAAACCTCTCGCAGCGCCTGTAAAGAATCCTGTATGTAATTCTCACGAAGAAATGGCCGCGCCGCATCCTGAATTAAAACCGCGTCCGGTATATGGGAGGAGAGATAGGCAAGACCATTTTTCACGGATTCAAACCGCTCACAACCACCGGGAACAAAATGCCCACTGGCTTTGGGACAATAGCGTTCCATAATCCGTTCGACCTCTTCCCGGTCTTCTTCCCGGCCAACAACGGTTACAATAGATACGCCGTCACAACATTGAAAGACTTCCAGGCTATACGAAAGGATGGGCCTTCCCCCCAGACTTTGGAGCGCTTTATTCCGCCCGCCCCCCATACGGCGGCTTTTCCCCGCTGCGACGATCACAGCTGCTGCGCGAAGATCCGGCATGATTTCTCCAACTCAAGTCCATCGATTTAAGAGATAGGACGAAACGGGATGAAATTTAATGAAAAATCGAGAGTTTGGGACCAAAGAATGACACCAGACAAACTATAACATAGATTCGTGATAACGGAACCGTTTCGTTTTTCCAAACAACGAAAACGGCCCCCTCGAATGAAGAGGCCGTTGGTAATTGATCGTATGCAACAAGTAGGTTGGATCGCGATTAACCGATCCACCAGTTACTATTATATGATTTGGCGCCTCATAAAGACGCGGCCTACCCTACGCGGCTATACGCGGATTCAGTCAATTCTTTTCAATACTATTCACTAGCCGCATCAAGCGGGATTTCCGCCGGGCGGCGTTGCGTGGATGAATGATGTGTCGTTTCGCGGCGGTATCCAAAGCCGAGACAGCGGTTTGCAACCGGTTCTTGACATCCTCCACACGTTTCTCACTTACAGCCGTTCTAACTTTTTTGACTAATGTGCGGATTTTGGATTTTACCGAGACGTTGCTTTTCTGCCGCCTGACGTTTTGCCGTAGACTTTTCTCTGTCGCTTTATGGTTGGGCATGGTTCCTATACCTCGCATCAGGAAATCCCTGAATGAATCTCGTTATATAAAAATGAGTTTTGCGCATTCATCGTTTGCAATACTATACGCGGCTCATTTCATTTGCGCATTGCGATCTTAAATCACAATGGTTTTCTACGTTTCCGTATTCTATCTTCGTGTAAAGGATAGAAGGGCGATGTTGCGCGATTGCTTGATTGCGCGAGTCAGCATCCGTTGATGACCTGCGCAGTTCCCTGTGATGCGCCGGGGCATGATTTTCCCCCGCTCCGTCAGAAAATCACGCAGCAGACGGTAGTTCTTATAATCGATATAAACCACTTTGTCTACACAGAACCGGCATACTTTCCGCCGCCGGAATCCCCGGCGCATGGGACGTCTTTTCTGCATACCGCCTGGACCACCGCTATTGCTACCTCCACCACGAGGGCCGCCTCGACCCTGTCCGCCTCCACCGTGTCCGCCTCCACCGTAAGTCCGGGGCCCGCTTCTATGCATGGATGGCCGGCTCGGCGCCGCGCTCGTTTCTGGTCTCTTTCCTGTTGATTCGTTTATATCAGACATGAGATTGACTCACTCCTTTGTATTCAATGTTCAGAATGGCAAATCACTGTTATCATCATCCATCGCAGGTCCCATGGATGAGGGTTCGGGTGGCGGGGGAGCGTCCGCATCGGAATGCGAAGGCGCGGGGCCATCCATACCCTTGCCCGATCCACCTCGATCGAGAAACTGAACGTTTTCCGCCTGCACTTCATAAGCCGTACGATTCTCGCCTTCACGAGTCTGGTATTTTCTCATCTGAAGCGATCCCTCGACCGCGATGAGCCGGCCCTTTTTCATATATTCGCAGATTAATTCCGCCAATTTGCGCCACGCGGATATATTGATGAAATCGGTCTCCCGTTCCCCCGCCGCATTTTTATAATTCCGGTCCACGGCGATACAGAAACTGGAGACGGGAATACCGCTTTGCGTATAGCGCAGTTCGGGATCCGCCACGAGACGTCCAATCAATACGATCCGGTTTAACATAATTATTTTTCCGGTTCGGGAGCGGGCCTTCTCCGGCTCAGGTGGAGAAGCGGTTTCCTCGGTTTCCACGGCGGGTTCCGCCGCTGGTTTGGGTTCAGTGCTTTCTTCCGGCGCGGCTGGAGCGGATTCTTCCGTGGCAGGCGCCTCAGCGGGTGTCTCCTCATTGGAAGCGCTTTCTTTTGCTTCTTCCGCGGCTTTTTCAGCGGCGGCTTTTTCAGCGGCGGCTTTTTCAGCGGCGGCTTCTTCAGCCGCTTTCGCTTCAGCGGCCAGCGCCGCTTCCCGTTCTTTCTCCGCTGCCTCTTTCTTCGCTTGCAACGCTTTTGCGTCGCGTTCTTCCTGGATCAATTTCGCTTTGGGGACTTTGAGGATTAAATACCGAAGCAAACCGCTGTGTGTCCGCTCGTACTCCCGCAGTTCTTCCGGCAGTTCGGGAGACGCTTTGCACTCGATGTTAATATACGTCCCGTCGTTCTTTTTTCTTGATTTCGTACGAAAGTTTCCGGGTTCCCCAGTTCACTTCTTTGTCGATCACCCCATCAGAATCCTTGATTAAAGTACGGATATCCTCCAGGATCTGTTGGGAAGCGTCTTCTTCCAAGGTGGGATCAATGATGAGCATGGCTTCATACAATACTTGAGCCATAGACTGCCTCCTTCGGTCTGTTGGCCCGTATCATTCAATACGGGCAGGATTCGCAATTCGGAATAGAGACCCAAAACGGTCTTCAATTATGATTGGTATATAAGCAAACCAATATTAAACTCGCAAAGACTCATTCGATCAAGGGGGATGAGAGCGAATGGATCAAAAAGATTGTGAAGAGCGGCTCATTTAACAAATCTTAAAAATATCCTAATATTGAATGGGATTACAACGATGAATCCCTTCGCTAAGGTCCAGAGAATTGAAACACAGTCCCAAAAAACATAGGAGATAAAACATGACGATAAATCGAGCGCAAGGCTGTCTATTAGGACAACTCGCCGGTGACGCTCTGGGCAGCTTAGTTGAGTTTATGCCTCCAGAAGAGATTCAAAATAAATATCCTGAAGGGATTAGGAGGATGGCCGATGGAGGTACTTGGAATACGATAGCTGGTCAACCCACAGACGATTCAGAGATGGCGCTATTGCTTGCACGAATGCTTATTGAAAACGGAACCTACGATCCTGACTCCGCCCGGAAAACATATATTTTCTGGCTGAACTCAAATCCTTTCGACTGTGGAATGACAATAGCCGCAGGCCTTCGAGGACACCCAAACCATGACAGCCAAGCCAATGGAGCCATGATGCGGGTAAGTCCATTAGGGATTTTTGGATCGAACTATGAGTTACATCAAGTAGCTCACTGGGCAAAGCTTGACGCTTCAATAACTCACCCTCACATAGTTTGCCTGCAAGCCAATGCGCTATATACCATGGCGATTTCTCATGCCATCAACACTGGGATTAATCCCCAATTGCTGTACCAAACAATTTTGACATGGGCTAATGAGATAAAGGTCGAACCAGAACTAATGGCGTCAATCCATTACGCCGCCGATACCCCTCCAACAGATTATGTTCATCAACAAGGCTGGGTTTTAATCGCATTCCAGAATGCGCTCTGGCAATTAATTCATGCTCCAAACTTCGAAGCAGGTATAATTGACACTGTGATGCGCGGTGGGGACACCGATACCAACGCCGCCATTTGTGGAGCGCTTCTAGGCGCTGTGTACGGTTCGGAATTCATTCCAGTTCAATGGACTGATTGTGTTCTAAATTGCCGGCCCGAAGCTGAAAATCCCGTTGTTTACCGCCCACGTCCCCAATGCTTTTGGCCAGTAGACGCTATTGATTTAGCAAGCCGGTTAATCAATCAAAATCAATAGTACTAATGCGAAGTTAGAAAAGAATCATCTCTTTGACAAAAGAAAAAAATGCAAGAGTAATAATAGTAGATCCCGCAAATAATCGTATTTCGCGTCTATTCAATCAAAAAAACAGCCTGCTTCTAGCAATCCCCAAATCACCTCCGATAGAAAACAATAGAACATTACAATCGATTGTCTAAATGTTTCGCCAATGAATTCCGTATGAATTATTATAAGCTGAGAGCAAGGGGGAAATCATGAAACGAATGGGAAAACTCTGGTTTGGATTTGTACTCTGCATTCTCATCATCACGGGCTTCCAGGGGTGTTTCATCGCGGAAATCGTCGAAACGGTTGTCGAAGTCCCGATCACCGTGGTCGAAACCGCCGTCGATATACCCGTTTCCATTGTGGAAGCCGCTGTGGATATCCCGCCCGATTTACGATGCAAACATACCAAGCAACAAGAATGGGTATTGGATAGCGAAGAGATTACCCAAATCGACGCGGAAACAGTCAATGGCTCGATTGAAGTCATTGGAACGGATTCCAATCAAATCCTCGTTCGATCATGGATTGATATTCATGGCCGAAGTGAAGCCGAGGCGGAACGGTTCGCGGACCAAGTCTACATCAATGTAGTCCGGCAGGGAAATACGATGCGGATTTATAAATCCCACCCCAGCCGCCGCAAGCATATTCATATCTCCGTCCGGTACGTTATCGAAACACCTCACAACATAGACCTGGATCTCAAAACCACAAATGGCCGAATACGCGTCTGCGACACGCATGGAAACGTTAATATCAAAACAACAAATGGAAGAATTGATATCGATCGAGTCCAAGGCGCCGTTTACGCCAACACATCCAATGGTCCCATCCATCTCGACTCGAACCGACTTGATAGTGGATTCACACTCTCCACAACAAATGGCTCAGTCGATGCGATTGTCCGGGAAGGGATCGCCCCAATTGAAATCACAACAACAAACGGCTCCATCAACCTGAGTCTGCCCGATTATTTCAATGGATATTTAAATGCGCGAACCTCAAATGGAAACATCCGTTCTGAAGCGCCGGTTTCCGTTTATGAGATAAAAAAGAACCGGCTGAACGGTCACATTAACGGCGGGGGAAACACGAATGTCATCTTAAAAAGCACGAACGGTAATATCCGGATCCATAAAACGCTGTAACTATTCTCAACGCGGCGTTGTTTGCCACAATCGCAGGTTATCCACCTTAATCGAAGAAAAGATCCCCGGCCCGGCGTTTTGGAAAACAAGAATTGGATTCATCGCTGGATTGGGGACAAACATCCGGCCACCAAGCCATATCGTTTTCGACGGTGTCTCCTCATTCAGATTGTATCCATCTTCAAACACGGCGAGTGTCTCCTGCCCGTTTGTCATCACAAACGCCAAAGTTCCTCCAGCGCCCAACGAACGGCGCGCGCCGATTTCCGCGGTAAAATAGCCTGGCATCCATGTATTCGCCGTTTCCGCCCAGACCCCGATATTGGCGGCCAATTGGCTTTCATGAACGGACAACGCCAATTCCCAGTTATTCCTCGATTTCATGAGAGATCTGCACGCTTCCATCCACAGCATTGATATTCCGCACGAGAGCCGAGAGACTCTCATCAAAAGATCCATCCGGATTTAAAGGCAGTTCTGACTGTTCGTATTCGAAACATGTATCCTCGATCCGCAGCCGGTCAAGCAGCGCATTTACGGTTTCAGTTGAATAACTGGGATTCGCCACTTGAATCCCCAGCCGGACCGCCCCACTGGGCGGCTGGTAAAATAATTCCATTTCATGTTCTGTAACCGCTGGCAGACCATCCCGTTCCGCCATGTAATACCCGAACTGACCGTCCATCGGATCGTTAAATCCAATCAACGCCACCGAAGCGATATTGGAACTGACAAACACAGAAGTCTTGATCCACGCGGTGTCACAGGTTAGTTCAGTGCTCAACTTTGAAATCAAAAGAACCGCCTCACCCGGTTCAACCTGGACGAACAGAGCATTCCCCTTGAACAAATCTGATTCCCCCGCGTCCGCCGTCTGGACCAAAGCGTCCAGAAAACCATTCGGCGTCAAAATGTCAAACTGCTCATTTAAATAATCGAAATCTTCAAACTCGAATCCCAACGGCGTGGGGGTGGGGGTGGGGGTCGGCGTATTCGTCACAGTCGGCGTTGACGTGATCGTGGGTGTTTCCGTTATCGTCGGCGTCTGAGTAACGGTAGGAGGGCGCGTGCTTGTTGGAATCGGCGTAGGCGCTGGAGTTACGTACACGGTCGGCGTGGGCGAATGTGAAGGATTGGGCGTGGGCGTAACCGTCGGAAAATCGGATTGTAGAAATCCAATGTAATCGATGGAAAAATAATTTAACGGTTCCCCCATATCGATCCGCACACTCTCGGCAATCCCGAAAAAGGGAAACAACGGCTGGAAATTGACATGCAGCGTTTTATACTCAAATGGCGTGTCGTAGTCCAATTCAATGGGCCCGACCACTTCCCCACCACTCTTTACAAAAGAAACTGTAAGCGTCGAAGCGTTCGTCATGAAGATACGCATTACAAATTCTTGCTGTGTGAAACTATCAATATGTAAATTCGAACGAAAGATGGTCGGTCCACGATCCGCCGTCGCCGCGCTGTAGGTTCCATTCTCCACCAACACCGCCTGCACTTCCGAATTATTCTGCCAGCCTTCCGCATCCCCATTCGTGTTGAATTCAAATAGCGGAGACAGCGGCGCGGTCACATTAAACGTAAATGTTCGATCCACATGGTCTTTACCATCCGAAACAGTAAACTTCACATCATACTGATCCCGGTACTGATCGATTCCAGGCGTAAACACAAACCGTCCCGTTTCAGGATTAAATTCACTATTCGGAGGCAATGCGTCCACTTCATACGTCAACGTATCGTTATCCAGATCCGAAGCGAACACCAGGAGATAAAACGTATCCCCCGCCTCCACAGCGCCTCCCATTTCTGGATTGAAGTAAACTTCCGGCAGGCGATTTTGATCGATCACATGGATTTCCCGGTGAGCCGCAACGGTGTCGTGTCCATCTGAAACGAGAAAATCGATGGGATATTCACCAGATTGGAAATAGTCCGGCGTGAACACAATCTGCCCCGTCTCTGAATCGATGGTCAGATTCCGTAATTGGGGCTCCACATCAAACCGCAATATATTATCTGTATCGAAATCGAACGCAGTCACTTGTATCGCAGCGCGGTCGCCTTCCCGCACTTCCAGCACATCACGGAAACTCACTTGGACGATGGGAAGACGGTTGTTATCCAGCACATCAACTTCCGCCTTGGTTCCGAATTCAAAAAACCCATCACTGGCCGAAAAGTAAAATGTATACTGACCAGCCTGCAGATTGTCCGGCGTAAAATAGAACAATCCATGATCAGAATCGAATTGCACATTCTCAATGATGGGATAACAGCTGTATTGATAGGGATACGCACCTGGATTCTCAACTTCTACTTTCAACGTCAACGGCTCATTTTCCAAAATCGAAATGGAATCGTCTGGTAAGACGATCAAGTGTGTGCTCGTATCTTCACTCACTTCAACCGTCGCGGAATGGACAAATTCCGTTAGACCGTCACTCGCGGAAAAGACAAAGGAATACACTCCCGCCTGCCGTGAATCAGGAGCGAATTCAAAGATCCCCGTTTCTTCATTCAAGATCGAATTCTTTATAACGGGAGTTACTGAAAAAACCGCAGATGATGTCCCTGGATTCTCGATCCGAAGTTCCAGTGTAGTTTGGTCATTTTCTTCTATAGATACAGAATCCGAGGGAAGAATAATCAATCGAGGAAATTCCACTTCCTCGACGATGATGGTGGCGGAGCGGACTAATTCCGAAGCCGTCTCCTGCGCCTTAAAATTAATAGTGTATTCACCGGCTTGGGTATAATCCGGGGTGAATTCGAAGACACCGGTTTCCGAGTCTATGGTGGCGTTGCGAATCAAGGGCTCAAACGAAAAAAGATATTCCGTATCGCCGGCATGTTCCACTTCCAATTCAAGCCGAATCTGTTCCTTGGCGAGAAGCGTTACAGAATCAGATGGATGGATAGTTAGGCTGGCCAACGGCACATCTTCCACAGTGATCGTCGCGGAAGAAACAAGTGACATAGAACCGTCTGTAGCCGAAAAGATTAACGGATAAATCCCGGCCTGATTGAAATCCGGTGTAAACTCAAAGATCCCCGTTTCTTCATCCAAAACTGAATTCGCAAGAGGGGGAGTGACAGAATATATAAATGTAGCGGCTTCTGGCGGATTCGCCACTTCCAGTTCCAATGTAAGCTGTACATTCTCGCTGACACTGACAATCTCCGCTGGATGAATTAATAAACGAGGCGCTTCCGCCGCGACTGAAAGCAATTGGAAATAAGGATCGGGAACCATCCCCCAACTGGAAGAGGCTGCGCTCCAAATCACTGCGCTGATATACAAAAACCGGATAACTTTCATTCGTTTCCGAATTTAAACAATGGACTCACTTTTTGTCCCATAGGGACATTAGATTAAATACTAGCCAGGATTTCAATCCTGGGCGATTAAGCATTTCATTAGGGTGGCAAGGGCACGTACCTGCGTATGTGTCCAAGCATTATTATTCTGCCTTTGTATCAATCCACCTGCCACACAAGCCGGAACCCAATCGCCACAAACCGGTTGTTAGGTAATTGAGCCGATCGCTTCGCGGAGCGGCAGAAGACCGCGTCACTGCTCCAACTGCCTCCCCGGACCACTTTATGCGATCCGGTATCCGATCCCTGTGGATTCTGTTTCTTTTCTGTGGAGTACGTGCCGTACCAATCATTGCACCACTCGAAAACATTACCGTGCATATCAAACAGACCGAACGCGTTCGGCTCTTTCAATCCCACTTCTTTTGTGCCGTACTTATACTCTTCGTAATTATTGTTCCCCAGCCACCACATATGAGTATCGAATTCCTCACAATAATCACTTGAACTGTCACTGCAATCCAACGCGTCTCCAAACGAAAAGCGGGTCTGCGTTTCCGCACGGCACGCGTACTCCCATTCCGCTTCGGTGGGAAGACGGAATAAGCCTTTCCTGACCTGATTGTTCAATTCCGTAATGAATGCTTGACAATCATTCCAAGACACTGTCTCGACTGGATTGTTTAAACTGCTCCCAAACCAGGATGGATTGCTGCCCATTACAGCGCGCCACTGTCCTTGCGTGACTTCATAGGTTCCGATATAAAAATTGCGCGTCATTTCGACGTCTTTGATTAGCGTCTCGTCAAATTCATGCCCTCGTTCCTCTTCCGGGCTTCCCATGTCAAACGTCCCTAACTCAATCAACGTCAATTTTAACGGTTTCAAATTCCCCGATACACCTGGCAGCACAACCAATAAGGAATTCCCTCCCGGTCCGGACGGGACTAACGTATATGGATTCATCGGAACCGGGGTCGATGTTGGTGTCGCGGATGGAGTGCGCGTGGGAGAAGGCGGCGCTGTCGGGCTGGGCGTGGGAGTAAAATAGCTCACGTCCTGATAGTAATACAAGACGCCACTCACCAGATAATCATTCTCCCCTTCACGGGGAAGCAGAACAGCCCGGAATTGATACGCTTCATCGTGTTGGGGACCTGAACGGTATTTTTCCGCGGTATAGAATTCATTTTTCGAAGACCAGAGGAAATAATTCGTTTGATTATCGTTGGTCTGACCGAGATGTTCGAATTTCTCTTCCCCTTCCCGCCGGACCTGCACGTGATACTCCAAAACAGCGGATGGGTCAACCGCAAAATTCCATGCGATATTGATCGCCGCGCTGGATGGTTTATCCATGTCCATTCCGACGCCCCCTGTCGGAGCCAAATCATCTCCCCCCAAGATATCATCATAAATGACGATCTTCCGCCGGTTTAAATTGGGAAACTCGGGATTGGATAATTTCACCGCGCTGCTCCCCAAAAGATTGAATCCTACGGGATACGTCTGCTCATAAAAATCATCCGAAGTTAGATGATCGTCAATTCGAATCACCCGAAACATGTACGACGAATTGAAACTCGGTCCGTTTTTAAATTCGGAACTCAAATTCGGTTCACCGGGATACCAATCATACCGGCGGCTCTCGCCATTCCCCGTTCGGCCTAAATACTTCTTCCCACCAAAGCCCGTTCGGACATAGACGTGCCAATCAGAAGCGGTTTGGGAAGAATCCTCCCATCGAATTGTGAGCTGCCGGTCCTCAACGGTGTCAAAATCCGTCGATCCTGTCAGATCGACATACGCCGCCTCATCATCCGTCACAATCAATTGTTGAAATTCGATTGCAACCGTTGGCTCGGATGTAGGCGTAGAACTCGCAGTAGGGCTGGGAGTAAAAGAAGGGACGATCGTCGGTAAAGTGGGATCGCTTACGACTTCAACAGATATTTCCTGCTGACTGAAATGGCTTCCATCATACGCGTAGACCACGAACGAATAAACGCCCAATTCAGTTGTATCCAATTTAAATTCCGTAAAATTATAATGCGGCACATTTTCAATGGATGTAAACCAGGCGCGGGCGTTTGGAGATAGCCAGACATCAATCGAATCCCCATCATCCTGGTCATACGCGACGACCAGCACGATCACTTCCTGTCCTTGCAGAATCCGGTATTTCTCTTCGGGGATCACAAGCAGCAATGGAGGATGGTTGCCGGGACGAGGCGTGTTGGTCGGCGTCGGGGTAAACCGGGGATCAATCGTCGGCGTCGATGTGACAGCGATAGTCGGTTTAATCGAGGGCGTATGGGTAGGTGTCTGTGTCGGACTCGCTCCTTCCGTCGGACTAGGACCTTGCGTTGGTGTATATGTTGAAGTAGGTGTGGGCGGCTCACCCGATGTACTGATTGTCAACGTCGAATTGGCAGGAGACATCGGGATTGCGCCATCATTTAAACGGGATAGACTGGAATCGAAGGTCAGAGGATAAACTCCATCCGCCGCGTCCCCTTTGATCAGTACTTTAAACGACATCAACACACCCGGTCCACTGGAAAGCGCCGGTTCGATCCCGGCGGTCTGCGTAAAGATCACAAAGCCCCGCTGTTCGGTTAAATTATTCTGAACCATCGGGCTCCACAATGCCGTCAACGCGTCAACGCTCGATCCACTATCCGTAACAAATGCAAAGGGATCGTCCGGATCCATCTGGACCGCGACTCGAAAGGAACTAACGCCTTCCGCGTTATCAATCGAGACCTTAATCGTCACTTCATCACCGGGCCGTCCAACTAGATTCGACGAAAAGGAGATCGTTCTCGATTGCGCAAGGGCGTTGACCTGAAATTGCGCGGTCACAACGAAGAAAACCACCAAACGAGAGAAATACAGAACAAAGCGTGGCGATGAATTCACGGCAATCCTCTTTCTCCTCTTCCGTTGATCGTTCTCCAAAACGGTATCAACATTAAATCCGTATGTCTCATCGATTGTTATCCCAATCCAATATAAATATGTCTGAACAATCCTTGTGGCAAGAGATGATTAGATGGTTTCCTATCGATAAATACACGCTCTCCCTCTTCTGTGGAAGAGTCAAAGAGCGTATCCGGTTTTCTATTCCCTCTGATCCAGGCTGCAACGTTATTTGATCCTGCATGCAATCTCTTATAATTATTGTCCGAATCGATCTAAAACTTAAATTTACTGCTCATGAAAATAAGAAAGAGGGCGCCGGAACGCCCTCTTTCATGAACTGATTCATCGATATCTTTAGGGATACGTTAGTAGAGCCCCCACGTATCAACCTCTGTGTTTTCCGCCAAGTCGATCGCCGCGACTTCCTCCGCTGTCAATTGAATATTGCCGTCATTAATTCTTGTCAACGTTGGATCGACTTCCAGCAGGAGAGCGTCTCCCGATGGATCTTGACCGGGCGCTGATCCCACTTCCACGGACAGAAGATTATTCGGTCCCGCTGGAAGAGGCTGACTGAGCGCACAGACAACCGCATATTTCCCGGCAGTTAGATTGTTCGTCACCATCCGGCTTTGTGAATCACCAACGAGAAGTTTACAGGAATCATCGTTCACCACGAGCGATTCACTATCATAATTGAGGATCACTCTCAAACTTTGAATCCCACTCGCATCATCCACTCCCAGTTTCACCAGCCAAGCGGTTTGGGAACCTCCCACTGGTTCTACTGAGGCGATCATCTTCACAAGGGGAACCACGCCTGCGCCAGTCCGGCTCCTGCTCTTCGACGCCTGATCCTCCGGCCCATATCCATCGTGATCGGTATCCGCCGGGAAGTATTCAATGAGGAATGAATCGTATTGTATCAGCAGACCGGCGTCGTACGCTCCTGTTACGCCATCCCCACTGACATCCGCCGAAGGCGGCGCGCTCGGAGGCGAAATGCTCCATGGCGCGCCGTTCCACGGAGCGGGCCAAGCCGTAAGCATGAAGATGTCGTTTTGAAGGATATAGTTCGCATCCAATGTACCGGGAATGGAGTCATCATTCACATCACCCCACATGAACAATCCACTGCTGCCCTCATACCCAACCCATGCGATGGGGGAGGGGAGAATCCCCTGGCGGTCGTTATACGCGCCTTCCGGTGTCAGGGACTCGGATGTTTTCACATGCGTTAAATCACCTTCCGTGATGTTCGTCGCGATGACCTTATTCTGATCGACAAAAGATTTGATCAACAAATTCGCGTTCGTCTTCGAAAGCGAGTCTGTGGAGCACTCAATTCGAATCTCCGCAGGCACATCATGTGTCACAACACCTGTAGGGAACGTAGCGGTAAATTGGAACAACGCCCCTTCACCAGAGGACAGTCGTGGATTCGTTCCCCGCTGACCAGTGACGATTGTCCACGTTTCACCCGTTGGAATTGGATTCGGAACACTATTACCAAATGCGGTTTCATATGAGGCCTTTGTATACTGTGAGAAGTTCGTCAAAGCCCAATCTATCGTCGCCGTGTTCGTAACCGCCACGGTATTGATCGCGACCCGGTTATCCGTCGCCGCGAGAACGATACGGAAGGAGCCGACTCCGCCCAAATCATCCATTCGCACGGTAAATGTTTTATCCGAGCTTGCCACACCTCGATCAATGTAATTACTGAAATCTGGCACAACGGAAAGTCTAAAATTACCACCACTGGCGACCGGATAAAGACGTCCCGAACCATCCGCGCTGCCCGAAAGCATCGTTTCTCCATTGTTCGAGAAAGCAACCGAATTCAGCGCCCCGTTGCTCGTGCTGAAGGTCCGGACCAAGGCGCCACTTGTGATATCCCAAATCTTACCCGTGTTATCCTCACTCCCGGAGACGATCATTGTTCCATCCGCGGAGACATTCACGGATGTGATCGTCTTCGAATGCGCGCTGATTTGGCGGTTCAATCCACCCGACGCGGGATCCCAAACGATCAAGGTTTCATCATCACTGCCAGTAATCACAGTACCGGAATTCGGTGTGAAGACACCTACAGTGACTTCATCAATATGACCCGTCAACGTGGATACCAAAGCGCCTGTCGAGACATTATAAACATACGCGATGTGCGCATTCGCATCCACACCACCTGTCAGCAAGTAATTCCCGTCGGGTGACAAAGCAAGGAATCGCTGCATAATAGACGAGCCGATCTGCGTGCCATTGTATTGCCAAAGCCGGACGGTTGTTCCACCAGGACTGGCGGTGATCACGACTGAACGGTCGGCTGTGAACGCGACGTTCGTTACATTCCCCGCATGCGCATATTCACGAATGTACGAGCCATCATTCGCATCCCACAACCGGGCTTTGCTGTCTGAGTGACCCGTCAACAACCGCTCCCCATCCGCCGAGATCGCCACACTCAATATTTCACCCATCAAACCAGACGGATCTTGATCGATTGTAAAGGCCGCCGCTCCGGTGCTGACCACCCACATTTTCGCGATCCCGTTCCCCGATTCATCAGCCCCCCCTGTAAATAGGTAGGTTCCATCGGGGGAGAAGACACCGTCATTGGCTCGTATTGCAGAGTCTTGCGCGCCAGTGTCAACCGTCCATAATTTCCCTGTGCCATCATCCGTAATTGTCAAGACTTGCGATTCATCCGGAGAATAGATACTCTTAATGATCGCGCTTGTGTGCCCTTCAATCAAATCACTGATCTCACCCGTGTGCAGGGTCCACAAATTCATCGCTTGACGGTCAACAGTCAGTAATTCCCGGAAGTCCAGCGATGTATCTAAATAACGTCCTGAAAAAGTATAAAGAATCGCGCCGGTGCTCACATTCCAGGTTTTTGTATCCGTGCTGCTGCTCGTGAGCGCAATATCCGCTGTGGGTGAAAAGACGACACTATTCACCGCTGAAGTATGCCCATTCGCGCCGGATAGTGTAAAGAGCGCCACACCGCCCGCCGCGTTCCAGATAATCGCGGAATTGTCATCACTGCCGGTCAACGCCCGGCTGGCGTCGTTTGATAACGAAACGCTGTTGACGTTGTCCGTATGACCGGTCAGTGTCTGCACTGTCCCCGCGCTGTAATTCCAGAATTTCGCCGTATTATCCTTACTCCCGGTCAAGACCAACGTACTGGCCAGCGTGCCGGTGTTATATAGATCAATGCTTGTGACACCGTCCGTGTGCCCATCCAATCCAGCGAACGTACGAATTACATTTCCTGTCGCGGCGTCCCACAGTTTGGCGGTAGCGTCATCGCTTCCCGTAAGAATCCAATTCCCATTGTCAGAGAATTGAGCGACCTGAATTTCACCGGAGTGACCGGTTAACGTTCGTAGCACGTTACCCGTAATGGTGTTGTACAACACCGCGTCTTCCCAGAGCGCGGTCAACACCTGCGTCCCATCCGGTGAGAACGCGAGGAAACGGCCATTGTAGGTTTGCAGTGTCGTACCAGACGTGGCTTCTACAATCCGGCATGTCGCCGCCCCCGAATTGTTCCCCGCCATAATCCACTTGTTGTTCGGCGAAAATCCGACTAAGTCATAAATACTCGTGCTGCTCTCCCAGCGCATCATTTGCGCCGTATACCCGTCCCATAAGAAAGAACCAAGCCCCCCACCAGAGACAATCTGCTTCCCACCCAAACGCTGATCGGGAGGTAGAGTGGCGGCTTCTTTCGTAAACTTAGCCGCAGCGACCGAACCCAGTCCGAGAATTTTTTCACCGTCAGAGCCAAACAACGGCGTCGTATCCGGTTCGCCTGATTCATAAAATTTAAAGTTTCGGAAGTGTTTTCCCTGCGTGGCGTTTCCACCTTCGAACTGGATATAGAAACTCGTCACAGCCGCGATCGTGGTCGCGACTTCCGCCGGGGTCAACGTCGAGTCTTCAAACTGGATCGCCACTTCATTATCCACAAACGTCGTGACGTAAACAATCGTATTCGCGGCGACAGCGGGATCGGGATAGGATTCCATCTCGATTTTCACATGCCGCCATGTGTCCAGATCGAAATCCGTCTGATTCAAATTATACGTGCCGACTCGATCGTATAAGGTATTGGCTAAATCAACTCGTTCCAAGTACCATTTCCCCGCGTCGACACCGGGATTTCCCATTGTTAAACGGTAATGCCGCAACGAAGCGGATGTAAGATCCGCAGGTAAGAAATTGATAATTCGCCGCCCTTGATTCCCGTCTCCAGAAATCTTCGTTTCAAATTCCCAGACTCCGCTGAGCGCAGCTGGGGCTTGAATCGCTGGATTCCAAATCGCGACACCGGTTCCATTGATAACCGTATTCGCGGCGTAGTACATCTCATCCCCATCCACATGAAACCACGGCGCATTATAAGTATAAGACCAATGCGCAGAATCCACAGTATAGGGATAATAACGAGTGTAATCGGCTTGGGCAGTCATCACGCTGCCGAGCACCGATGCGAATGCAAATAGTAATATGACCGTCCACAGTTTTCTCACCGTAACCTTCCTCCTTAATCCGTAAAACTAAATTGCTTGTTTCTCGATCGCCTCAAAAAATAAATAAACAAAACATCCACCTCATACTGAGGCGCTATTATGCGCTTGGAAGTAAGTCCGCGTTTACGTTTTAACTCCTAAGCGTTCCCGAAAACCCAATCAAATAAAGATCATCAGAAAGTCATCACTCAACCAATTCAACATACTTCCGAGGTTTTAATTACAAGACACTTTTACCGGTATATCTCCCTTTATCGGCACGTTCTTAATATCCTTTAGCTAAAAATTCATTTTTTTTATTTATTTTTCACAATCCTATAACATATTGATTTTTTGGTACTTACAACCCCCTTTCTTTAACAGGTCACAGTAACGCGTCGAAAAAAAAATTGCATTTATTTCTCTTTTTTTCTCAAAAAAATCGTTTTTTCTATTTCTGAATTCACTTTTGACAGACTTTTTTGATGTAAATCCAGTGTAAGTTTTAATTGAAAATGAGTTTCCAAGACTTGCTTGTTTCAGGTTACTCCCACCACTCAATTTCATTTGCAGTTGAGATCTCGATCATGATAGTTAAAATACAAAACTCTGAATTACAATATATAATAGGATTTACATTGAGGATTTTAATAAGATGGTTCCTCAGAGAAATCAGTGGGTAAACAAGAGGGAATGCTGAAGAAGGAGAGATAGAAAAGGACATCCGGTAACGTATCCTAAGAAGATGGAGTCGACGAAGACAAACCATCAATCAGGAGGCCACCGGATGCAAGTAAAAACTATCCTCAA
>CAXXSM010000093.1:0-30988 GCA_963663405.2 bacterium
TGACACCGCCGGGAACTCTGACCGTGAATTCGCCATTTTCATCAACAACGGTTTGAATAATGTAGAATGAATTGACCGGCTGCGTGTCAGATGGATCCGCTGAATCCGGCACTTGATCTAAGGGGAAACCAAACACAAGAACATTCGCGCCGGGTTCCGCTTTTCCATCAACTTGAATGTTGGGGAACACGCGGGTAAATGTCAGATCGTATGGATCGATAGTGCTTTGTTTGGCGGGAACAACATCCGATGTGACATGGTTCCCTGCCTGATCGACGACGTCAAGGACGTAATCGTACGCGGGGAGAGCGTTGAATGTAAAGGTTCCATCCGCTTCCGCAATACCGCCACCCGCGAAGAAGGGAGCGTCTCCATTCACGCTGCGCCCAACGATAATAATGAAGGAAAGAGGTTCAACGACGCCGCTGACATCGAAAGTATTATCGCTTTGGAGAACGGCAGTGGGTTGTTCGAAAATGACTGATTCCGTATCTGTCCCGACGGGCAGAAGATCCGTGGATACATTTGATAATGGATCGAGAACGCTCAGGAACACTTCTGGAAGCGTATCGTAAAGACCATCCTGTGTATAAACAGGCGGAACGAGCAAAGAAAAGTTACCCGCGCCGTCTGCGATCGCTGAAGCCAACATATCGGATGAGACCGATTGCGCGCGATAGGCGGTGATAATCGAATAGGGATCCGCTATTCCTTGGATGACGGCAAGGCCATCAGCGCCGGGAGCGTCCGCATTGCCCCGTTCATTATTCGTAATGACAACGGGCGTTCCTTCGATCGCGGCGGAGACATCATTCTGGACGGTGGCGAGAAAGATTTTCTGATCGCCGTTTTCATCCTCTGTAGTAATCCGGAGATACAGAATATCAGGCCGCTCACCAGGAACCGAACTGTTCGCATCCGTAACCGCAAAGGGGAAGAAGGAACCATTGCTAACGAAATTCCCAAAAATAAAGTTTTCGGTTTGCACTACCAGCAGGCGCTTGGTCCGGTCAGGATTATTAATATCAGCGATAGGTTCAAGGTAAACGCCAATGGTAGAGAAGGGAGGCGCACTGCGAAGTGTTTCGGTCGCGCCCCCGCTACCGGAGATGCCCTCGAAAGTATCGAGTATCACTGACTTAGCCCCTTCATCCAGGAAGTACTGGGTTAAGAGCACTTTCCCAACAAGATCCGGATCCGTTTCGGAAACCACATCCAGAAGTATGTGAGGAGGTGTCCCGTTTTCGTAATCCCCACCCTGATATGCGATAAGCCGTTCAAGGATGGCTGGATCGTTGAGATCGAGAGAGATGGTTCCCTCAATCGCGGGGGATCCATCATTCACAAGGACGGAGATAGAAGCGGTTTGGATATTCACCCCGTCGACAATACGGATAGGCGCCGTCCCAGTTCGAATGGGAAACTGGCCTGTGTAAGAAGCATACACGTTGAAGGTCTGGGCGCCGGCGGTAATAGTGACGGCGCTGATGGGGGGAACAGATTCGGCCAATCCATAAAGGACAATATCGTTTCCATCTCTAACGAGAAGGACATCACCCAGCCGTCCGCTGGGATCCGTGATTTTCACTCGCGCGGCCTGATCAGATTGAGCGGAGACCGGAGCGGGAAGGGCAATCACAAGAAAGAGAAGAACCGTGATCGCCTTCATTGCGCACACCAGCCTGTTTCGTTTTAACATTATGCATCCTCCTCAAAAGGGGCCGTCTTTTGCGATCCAACTCAAGACGGATAGCAGAAAGTTTCAAAGACGTATTTTTATAATCGGACGGCAAAACGCCGGTCCGACTGGCTTACGATTCTTCTTCTACGATCTTCCAAAGAAGGAAAGGAAGAAAGCAGGTCATTTAAAGCAAATAGAACGGCCGACTTTCTACGCGCCGTTTATGAACTATCGTCCCCTGAATCGGGGAATTCGTTATTAGGTTCCGGTCTTCGTGGCTGAACATCGGCCACTAGGATATTCACCTCTTTAACCGCATGACCGGTCATTTCTTCAATAACAACCTTAATTTCTTTTTGGATCGCATTGGTGACTTGGGGAATGGGGCGCCCTTCTTCAAGGGTGACGGTCATATCGATCGTAACGTCCTCATCCCCAGTGGTGACTTTCACGCCTTTGGGGACATCACCACGCCCCCATACTTTCGAAAGGCTATCCACCAAACCATCCGCCGATTCCATTCCCATCACTCCGGTGATTTTTTGTGTGCATGTCACCGCGATCGTTTCAAACACTTCATTGGAAACGCCAATATCTCCCAAATCACGGGGAGTGGAATCGTTTTGTTCAGCCATCATTGGGATCTATTTGACCCACGGATTCTTTCATATATTTCCCGGCTTTAAATTGGACGATGTTCCGGGAGGGAACATCGGCGGTTTCCTTCGTGACCGGGTTACGCCCAATCCGGGCAGGTGTTCGTTTGACTTTAAACACACCAAAATTACGCACTTCAATACGGCCTTCACGAGCCAAGGTTTCAATAAACGTATCAAAGACGCATTCAACTATGGCCTTTGTATGATTCTTTTTTAACTTTGTTTTTTGAGAAACGATCTCAATTATTTCTTTTTTTGTCACGCGAGACAAACTCCCGAATGCCTTTACTTTACGGGATAGGATTGAATATAAGAGACTGCGATTTATATACTAACATCACCTGATTTTACATCCAATCAAATCAACCGGTTTTATTCCGGCTCCCTGTATTATTATGTTGCGGGGATGGGATTCGAACCCACGACCTCCGGGTTATGAGCCCGACGAGCTACCACTGCTCCACCCCGCGTCAGTATGTTTGAAAGTTTATCCCTCGGCCAATATGTTATTTTACGAAAACCACACTACGCCCTAACGTTACAACATCCCTAGTTTATTGTCAAGGAAATTTTGCTGTTTCCAGATAAAAAAAGACCAAAATTATCTGATTTCAAAGTATTTGCAAATCCGGCATTCATTCAGACCATGTCCCACGAATCCCGGATTAGGGGGATTCAACAGCGGGAACAAAGGTAATCAGAACTTCATCCGGTTCCAGATAATTCATTTTTTCCCTCGCCACTTGTTCCCATGCGGCGGGATCTGTGACAAGGCTCTGCGCCCATTTTTCCATTTGCGCCTGTTTCTTCTCTAAAACAGCGATGTCATAAGATAAACGAAACAAGACACTTCGGTACTCATGAACCTGGTCATAGCGATGACAGAGAACCGTCAAACCGACGACAATCGTCAGCGCTAACACGAGAAGCAAAATCCACGAGACACTATCATGAAGCAACGCTTTTAAATAGTGAAGCATCATAACCTATATTGGATCAAGCAAATACTTTACTTCCTAGATAAACAGCGCTGGATCCTAATTCCTCTTCAATCCGCAAGAGTTGATTGTATTTCACAATCCGGTCCGTCCGGCAAAGGGAACCGGTTTTAATCTGTCCGGCGTTCGTTCCAACGGCGAGATCAGCGATGGTGGAATCTTCCGTTTCACCACTGCGGTGAGAGATCACGTTGGTGTATTTGGACCGTTTCGCGATTTCGATCACGTCGAGAGTTTCGGTCAGGGAACCGATTTGATTTAATTTGATCAAAATCGAATTGGCGATTTTTTCCTCGATTCCCCGGCAGAGACGTTCTGGATTGGTGACAAAGAGATCGTCGCCGACCAGTTGCACTTTACCGCCGAGTTTTTCGGTTAGAAGTTTCCAGCCATCCCAGTCATTTTCATCCATGCCATCTTCAATGGAGACAATGGGATATTTATTGCAGAGTTGGACGTAATAATCGATCAGTTCAGCGGCGGATTTTTTCGGCTGGGCTTCAGCGCTGAGCACGTAGGTTTTGGAATCAGCGTCATAGAATTCGGACGACGCGACATCGAGAGCAAGAGAGACTTCCTCACCGGGTTTGTATCCCGCTTTTTCAATGGCTTTGAGAATAACGGACATTCCTTCTTCATTCGAATCGACAGCGGGAGCGAATCCGCCTTCATCGCCGACAGCCGTGTTTTTGCCTTCCTCACTGAGCACTTTTTTCAGGGTATGGAAGATTTCCGCGCCCATCCGGAGCGCTTCTTTGAAGCAGCAGGCGCCATGAGGGACAATCATGCATTCCTGGATATCCAGGTTGTTATCCGCATGTTCGCCGCCATTAAGGATATTCATCAAGGGCACGGGAAGCGTATGGGCGTTGGCGCCGCCAAGATAGCGGTAGAAGGGGAGATCCACCAAATCGGAGGCCGCTCGCGCGATGGCCAGTGATACGCCGAGAATCGCGTTGGCGCCGAGTTTTGATTTGTTATTTGTGCCATCCAGATCGATCATCAGTTGGTCAGCGCCGCGTTGATCGACTGCGTCGAAACCCACAATTTCTGGACCGATAATTTCATTAATATTTGTGACGGCTTTGGAAACGCCTTTTCCGACATACCGGCCTTTATCACCATCTCGAAGTTCGATGGCTTCGTGTTCGCCGGTTGACGCTCCCGAAGGAACAGCGGCGCGGCCGATGATACCGGCTTCTAACGTGACATCCACCTCAACGGTGGGATTTCCGCGAGAATCAAGGATCTCGCGGGCGTGAACATAAACGATTCGGCTTAAACCTGACATTATTGACTACGCTCCTTTAATGTATTGTTTAGAATAGAACTTCCACCCATCGCTCGATTCCGAAAAGACGAAATCCATCCCCGCTTATGCGCAATCCATTTCCCTCCCAGCTTAAATAAGGATGTGAAGATGGATGAAAATGAGTCCAATATTATCAGCGAGTAAGACTCATCGTCATAGTTGAGCACACAAAATATAGCGGATAAAGAATTTAATGTCAATAACATTACTGTAAAGAATATATAAATCTTTTTCGAGCTCAAGAAAACAGAGTTCGTTTACGGATTCTTGAGCGATTGAGTATGGAATCATTCTTTTATTTATTTTAATGATATTGGAATTCGGTGGAAGCCTTCAGGGGAATAGTTTTATGTGAGGAGAGTATTATGTGAGTAGACACTAAGTTCTTAAAAAATCGATACAATTATTTATCATAAGCAGTATAAATCCATCGATTTAAATTGAAAGAGTATAAAGATCATTTAAATTTTTTATACGGGCGGGACGCCCGCGCTCTATAGATTCCCCGGAAAGAATCTGACTTTCCGGGGAATTTTTAATTTGGAATAACGGATTATTAATAGACTGTAATCGTCACATTGTCTTTGATGTCTTCATAGGCGACGCTTTCTTTGGGGATGATCTTGAATGGGATTTGAATGACCATGGTGGTTTGAGACTGAGGGCCATTTGGAACGCTAGTTGTAAATCCCATCATTCCCCCTCCCATGCCTCCCATGCCCATCATACCTTCTCCCATACCTCCCATACCCATCATGCCCATTTCCATGCCACCCATATTTTTACCGCCCATTCCCATCATTTCTTCTTCTGGCGGATTGGAATCATCAAAGGGGTCTTTGGATTCTTGTTCTTTTGATTCTTGTTCCTGTTGGATTTGGGCTTCGAGGAGTTTTCGTTGGGCTTCATTCAAGTTTTTTTGAGCCTTCAGAATTTTTTCTTCACACTCTTGCACTTCTTGTTGGCTTACATTGCCTCTTTCATTCAGAACTTGATAATACTTTTTCTGTTGTTCGGCGATTTCGACTTCTTTTTGACAGATTTCGACATCACTCTTTAATAAATCAAGCAATATGCTCCGCTTCCCCTCTTCATCTCCGCTCGCGCTCTTAACCTTAATTTCAATATGTTCCTGTTCTTTTTCTTTGGGAACAATGATTTTTTGTTCGACAGCCATTTCTGATTCTTGAAAATCCTTTTCCGCTTCCATGTATTTCCGTTCGGCTTCATTCATGTCTTTTTTCGCTTGAAGCAGTTTTTCTTCCGCTTCAAACACATCTTGTGAAGAAACCATTCCACTTTCGTATCTGAGTTTCATTTCTTTAAGATTCTTTTCAGCGATTTCGATCCGCTGCGAATTGAGTTCCAGATCTTTTTTCCGGGATTCTAGAATTCTTTTCGCTTCTTCGATTCGCTTCTTTAGCGCTTGGCTATGGACGATTACAGGTTCGCCATTATTCGTTTGCGCCAAAACGATCTCTAGGTTTTCAAGTTCGTCTTGCGTTTCAGCATCTCGAAGTCTTTGCTCTGCGCGTTTTAGAACATCTTCCGCGTTTTTGACTCTTCTTTCCATCACCTTAAATCGATTTTGATCGGATGTTCCCGCTTCTAACTCTTTTTGAAGAGCGTCTTTCTCTTTTTTCGCGAGATCAAATTTCTTTATTTTTTCTTCCACTTCTTTTCTCAGCGCCACGATACGCTCTTTGCTTTTGTTTGTGGCGATTTTGGTTTGAAACTGGATGATTTTTTCCCGGACATCTTTTAAATCATCCTCTTTGGGGTCGACAACGACTACTTCTGGTTCTTGATTCCCGCCCGATTGCGCTCTAGCGATTGTGTACATCCGTTTGGCGTTAGTTATATCCGGAAGCATTTTACTTGTCTGCTCGTAGATTTTTTTTGGATCCTCTTTCATCGTCTTATAGAATTCACGATTCTTTTCATAAAGCGAAGGCGCCTGGAAACCACCAAAGCCAGTCCACATGTTGGATTGGGGATTGCTGACGACAATCGTGATGATTTCATCGTCTTTAAATCCCTCAAACCGATATCCATATTTCGCGATAGCGCCGATAACGGTTTTCTTCAATGTTTCGATTTTTTCTTTATCTAACTTTTCTGTATCTCCTTGAACGAAAGGATCCCAACCGGTTTTCTTTTTTGAGATCACAACATTTGTTGGCATTCCCCCAAAAGGCTGCATGACCAACTCGCCTTCATACTGATCCCACAGGTCTTTCTCATTCTCCTTATTTTCTTCTTCTGACATTTCTGAGTACCGAAGCGGGAATCCAACTTGCAGATTGAAATGAAGACCCGTGTTGGGAATCCAAAATCCACGGCAGCCTTGTTTAAACATCCCCTGGGGTTCGTAATCCGATCCCGATAATTCTCTTCCCAGCAGGTCATCTATAATTTTGCACATGATCGCAATGGATCGTTTCGTTTTAGAGATCCATTGCTTGTCAGGTGGAGCGCTTACCGCGCTGTAATAACTATTCACCATTCGTGTCGAACGACCATAACTGGCGCTGTTGCTGGCGCCGTAGGCGCCGCCACCATAGCCGCCGGTACGGACTGTCCCACCGTAGACGCCGGCTCCACTTTCATGACCAGCGCTCTTTGATTCAGATTTCGCCTCTTTATCCGATTCTTTTTCTGGCTGCGCGGGTGAAGCGGCGGGTGGATCGGCTGGTTTAACCGATTCTGGAGCGGTGACTTGTGTCAACCAGGAATCCCAAGTTGATTTTTTAGCCGGCGCTGGTTTTTCCTCCGGAAGATTTATTTTTTGTAAAGTAGGTTCACTTTGCAGATCTTCCATTGAATAGACCGTCATTCCAGTAAAAATTGTAATAGAAAGAATGATAGTAATGAGTATACTTTTTTTCATGATTTCACCTCATGTTTTCTAAAATGGAATTTTAAAACTTATAACCGTTATATTTGTTTATTCACAGCAAATAACACATAACCCGGGTTTTATGTGTTAATTGTATCTAGTTTCTTAATTTACGTTATACAAACCTCTATCGTGTCAATAACTGTTTTTTGGATCGTAGGGAATCGGCTGTGTCGTCATCGCGTACATTTGATTGAGCCGTTTGTTTATTTCGAGAGAGAGTTCAGATGTAAACTGTTTCCATTGTTCCGAGACGATCCTTCGATCTTGCTTTTGTAGAAAGGTTAATAACTTGACAGATTCATCTAAAGCGTCTTGGCGGCCAGCGGTTAATTCAGATAGATTCTGGACTTTCTGAACCGCTTGAGTAAGTTCTTCAACAATAGAGAGATAGGAAGACGCAAATTCTGTTTGAACCTCTTCCCGTATGGTCTGCGCGTCAGCGGCGGGACCGAAGGCTATACGGTACTCACCTATTTGGAAGGCGATTCCCTGTGTCGCCGCAGTCAGGAAGAACGCAAGGAAAACAGCCGCGGCGGCGAACCAACGCTTCCATGATTTACCCGTTCTGGAAGAAGCCGCAATTTGAGACGCGCTCAGAGGGATATCCGAAGCGGATTGTTCCTCCAATTGGTTCAGGAGCGCGTGTGTTTTTTTCATCTCTTCGAATTCGATCCGCTCTTCTGGATGTTTGGACAAGTAGATTTGCAACCGGCGCCGGTCGTCAGCGTTGATTTCATCATATAACATACAAGCGGCCAATTGTTCGAATTCATTTCGGTCCATCATCTGCTCCTTCTTCTTCGATGCAATTTCATTGATGGGATCTACGCGCGCTGAAGGCAATCAATATCCAACACGCCCATCCGTTTCAATTCTTTCCGCAAGGCCGAAAGTCCCCGGTAGACGCGGGTTTTGATGGTACTTTCCGGGGCGCCCAGGACTTCGGCGATCTCTTTAAAATTCAAATTTTCGAAATGACGCATAACGAGAGCGATCCGTTCTTTGCCGGGGATCCGGCGCAACGCTTCGCGTACGATGCGGCTCAATTCTCCATTCTCCGCGGCCGAACGGGAATTGGTCGTGAGTGAATCTGGACACGCTTCGGAGAGTGAGCCGGTTAGTTCCTCCATGGGACACATATCAGGATTCCTTTTCCTTGACACTTTATCGATCACCAAATTCGTGGCGATTCGGTAGATCCAAGGGGAAAACGGCCGATTCCCTTTGAATGATTTTCGTTTTACATAAATCCGCAGGAATAATTCCTGCCGGAGATCCTCCGCTTCCACTGACACGCCGACGCAACGAAAGAAATAATTAAGCATTCGTTTGTCCCAGCGTTGAATCAGCAATTCAAACGACGCCAACGAGCCTTTTTGGCTCTGGAGCATCAATTGTTCATCGGTCAGCGGCATCCCACACCCTCGTTCGTTCTCTCTTATTACATATATTCATACGGATTTCACAAATAAAAAGTCGGTGTTTTTTCAAGAATCAAAGTATTTTTGTTTTCTATAGATTATGGAATCGCTCTTTACGCTTCACATATATCCCAATTTTCTTACTCCCCCCGTATTATCAGCCAAGAAAACAACTTACAATCTCGAAAAGGATCATTCATCAATGAATAAAGGAATCCATAATGAAGCGACGTGATTTTTTGTATACCTCAGTAGGGGCCATGACCGCGGTTTGTGGAGTGAATTCGAATGGGGTTGGGTTGGAGGAGACCACGCGAGCGGGAACGAGGAAATTGAAATACCTTGGATGGCAGGTGGGGCTGACCTACCAGACATCGAATCCTTCGGGCCTCGATCGGGATTACCTGCTTCGCCTACTGGATACGATGAATGAGAATGGGATGAATATGCTCAGCCTGATGATGATCAGCTATGGGTATTACGATCCTCTTCACGACGGTTACTGCTGGCCCGTTCAAAATCCGAAACTCCGCGCCAATTGGGATTCTCAATCAACCAATGGCCGGGAATCAACGGAATTTGTGTCCCGAATCATCGAAGAAGCCGCCGCGCGGGATATCGAGATTCAATTGATGATGAATTGGGGCATATGGACGACCGGGAAAATGAAGGCAGGCTATCCCTCGATCCGGACTCAGCAATCGCGAGAGGGCGAATCTCATCCCTGCCTTCACTGCCCCGACTCGGAAGGCGCCTGGCAGGCGGGATTGGATGAAGTGGAAGACCTGTTGACATACTACAATCACCCCAATGTGACGAGTTACGCGTTCGAACGCATCAGCTACGCCAGCGCCAATTACTGCTTCTGCCCGGATACGCAGGCAGCGTTTTAAACGCGAAACCGGTCATTCTATTTTCGAGGTGGAGGAAACGGAACTGGAGACATGGAAAAAACGTCATATCGGATTGGTTATATAAAAAAGTATATTGACCACATTAAGAAAATCCGGCCGGATATTTCTGTCTGTCTCCACACGCAGTGCGCCAAAGGATGGGGGCACGATCCCAGCCCGGATGCGCGGCTATGGGATCGATTTCCTTCAACCGCACACCATCCAGTTTCAGGAAACCCAAAAACAGACGTATGAGAAATTGGACTCTCTCGCGCCCAATCCATGCGTCCTGCATTTCTGCGTACGTGACCGGCGGCCGGAGAACTACAAGTTATGGCTTAAAAATCCAGCCATCATCGCGGAGGTGATGGGACTGGATCTATGACTATCCCGGCGATAACATCGCAGGGATTCTATTCTTCAATGAAACCGCCACTTCCCCTCGCAACAAACAAGCCGTCTATGATTTAATCAAGCGATTTCATATTGAAAAAGATGGATGAGTACATTAAGGAGGAGAGCGTCCAGTTTAATGCTGGGACAAGATAAGCGCGCTATACGCGGCGACATTAACCGTGCCCTGCGCGGGTAAGTTATGTTTCCCCGGTGGTTCCGCATGAACTGAGTAGACACCAAAGTTCCCAAATTCCGGATCGTAATATCGGCTGTCACTGTTGAAACAGACGGACCAGAGACCTGGCGCGGGGAATCCAATTGAATAATTCTCTATTGAAACAGTTGAGAAATTCGCAATAACAACAACACTATCACAAAATCCACCTTCCATCCATCGATGATAGGCGATTATCTTATCATTCTGATTGATGTGGTACACATCCACTCCTTGCCCCGTCAGACCTTTGGTAAACTCCCCCCGGTTCAGACGAAGCGAGATTAAGTCTTTGTATAGCAGAAGGATTCCGGCGAAACGTTCTTTCTTCGACCAATCAATGGGATCTTGATCATGGAACCAATCGTCTTCAAGAAATTCCTGCCCTTGGAAGATCATCGGAACGCCCGGCGCAGTAAAAACAAGGACAGCGCCGAGGGCGGATTTTTTCTTCGCCGCCCAGGAAGAGGCTTTTCCTGGATCGACTTCTTCTGGCACGCGCGCTTTGCCATTCGCGACTTCATCATGTGATTCGGTATAGATGACCCGTTCGAAGTAATCCTCATTATAACGATTAAGAACAGCGTCTCGTACAGCCTCCATATTACGATATTTGTCTTCCGCGCCAATCAAAGCGGCCCGGATCATATGCACAAACGGCGCGCCCCACTGTGTGTCGAATCCGGCGCCGCCATCTTGTTGAGGCTTCGTCAACAGAGCGTTATTTTGAAGATCCTCAGCAATGGTAAAGGAACTGGATTTGAATTCTTTAATCTCCTGGTTGATCCATTGCATTAAACTCCAGCCATCAGTCAGATCACTGTCAGGATCATCGTTCCGTCCATACACGTTTCGAATGAACGCGGTCATATCCCAGCGAAGACCATCGACATTATAATCCTGAAACCACATGAGCGCATTGTCCCGGATATACTCCCGAACCTCCTTGCGCCCGTAATCCGGCCGTGTTTCACCCCAGGGCGTCTGCGAACGCCAGTCGTTATAGAAATAGATTCCGCCTTTCCCGTTTTCGTTCCAACCATCAAACTGCCATAAGTTCAGGTCGCTTGGACCAAAGTGATTGTATACGACATCTACAATCACAGCGATTCCTAGTTTGTGACATGTATCGACAAATTCCTGGAAAGTGCATGGAGTTCCATAGTCGCTTTCGACGGCGAAAATGTGGGATGGATTGTATCCCCATGAATATCCCCCTGCGAATTCAGCCAACGGCATAACCTCGACAGCGTTAATTCCCAATTCCTTAAGATGAGAAAGACGGTCTATCGCGCCTTCGAGATCACCGGGTCCTGGTTCCTGGCCCTGTTTTCCAAAGGTTCCGATATGAAGTTCATAAATCACTATATGATTAAGGGCCGGAGGGGTAAATTCTTCGACTTGACCTAACGAACAGGGTTTTGTGATGATCGTATTGCCAACGGAATTTGTAACTCGTTGGGCATAGGGATCGATTCTCAAGTACTCCCTTCCCGCGTTAATGATCCGGTATTGGTATTCATCATCGGGCTTTGCCACAGACACATCGGTTGTCCACCATCCATCCAGCCTCTTATTCATTCGATGCGCAGTCTTATTCCAATTGTTAAACGAGCCAATGACAAAAACCTCTTCGGCATGGGGCGCCCACATAGTAAACTGGTATCCGTTTTTGCAGGGAATAGCTCCCTTTTGTATAGAAAATCTCATTTTTTACCTTCCCGATTCTCACAGTAAGATCACTCCATATGCCGTTATTTTGAATTCTTTTACCGGTTGACCTATTGATTAAGAGTATTATAGAGGAAAACCTGGCTAACAATCAGTATTAACAGGAAAAGAAGGTATACATATAATTAATCCACAAAGGAAGGCGTTCCATGTGATGTTTACCGGTTTTATTTCGTTTCACTTTTTTTATAAGGATTTATGATGAACAAAGGGCCAATCAATTCAGCGGCTTCAAACAATAATCCATACGTACAGGCGGGAAAACGTTGGCCGTGGCGATGGTGGAAAATTCTTACTGGATTATTGCTGGGTTTGGGAGTGTTATTCTATTTCTTTAATCCCACCGGATTTTTACTGCGCTATTTCTTAGTCTATGAAACGCCCGTGCAAGCGGCGGATGTCGTTCTAGTTTCAGAGACGGGAGAACGGTTGGAAAAGGCGATTCTTTTTTATGAAGAAGGGCTGGCGAAGAATATCCTTATCACAAAAACCATCCCCGAACGATACAAGGAAATCAACGCGCCGGTTTCAATTCAATTTTTTATCCATGAGGATCTAATCGCGGCGGGGATTCCGGAGGAGCATATCTTTTGTTTAGAAGGGGCCGGATTCATAATTTACTAGAAAGTCAGATTGTGTTCCGGGATTGGATACACAAGCATAAGATGCGATCGTATATCTGTTTCCCAAAATACTACTCATCACGCTTCCGGAAAATTCTTCACAATGCGATGTTTCCAGAAGGGGATATTCAATTGGTCTGTCTTCCCCAGTATCAAGACGGTCTCTTCCGCAAGGAATTTCTCGCGATACAGAACACATTGATTCAAATGGCTTTTTGGTATTGGATGTATAGTCCGCAGTTGCGGATAGGTGTTTAGACTGAAGGTTGAAGGTACAATTCTTTGGTCTATGATCCGCAGATTTATTTGGTTTTTCGTCAAGGATTAATTGTAAAAAGTCTAGAGTTACAGAGGGTGTTGAAGGATATCAATTTAATTCGTCAAGGAAGCGGCTAAACGGAAACCAGTAGCGCTATTTTCGCTATTTGACCATGCTTCGTGACGGTCCGCTGAGTGGCTGAACTTAGATATGATATCACAACATCCACCGCGTAATAAACGTTTCGCGGATCTCGGTGAATCGATCCACGCGCTGCCATCTGACGGGAGCGTTATAATAATCGTAATGCCAGTCATCCGTACACCATTCCCATATATTGCCTTTCATGTCATACAATCCCCAATTATTCGGCAGTTTTAATCCAACCTCATGGATTTGATAATTTGAATTTTCCATATACCATGCATAATCATAAACTTGGTTAAGATCATCTCCCCAATAATATGGTGTGGTTGTCCCTGCGCGGCATGCATACTCCCATTCCGCCTCCGTGGGAAAGCGGTATATGTCTAATCCCATGCTATTCAATTTCTCAACAAACTGCAGACAATCATCCCATGACACTCGATCAACCGGCAGATTATTTCGTTTACTAGAAGATGGATTATTCTCCATTACAGCGAACCATTGCGCCTGGGTAACCGCGTATTTTCCTAAATAGAAAGATTGACTAATTGTCACTTCATGCTGTGGTCTTTCGTTATCTTCCCGATCGGCCTCACCTGAAGGAGATTCCCATCATATATACACCGGCGGGAATTAAAATCATATCGAGAAGGTATGCATCAGAAGGTAGATCCAAGGGAACAGTAAATTGTCCAGATTCTCCTGTACTTGGATTATAAAATGGAGTGTCAACCAGCCGGAACGATTGGCCTCCTGTTTCATTATAAATATCAATATCGACAAACATCCCCCCACTGCCTTGTTCAAACAAGGAATCCCCCGGATTTATATCTGAAAATTCAAAAATCAACAGAGTACCAAACGCGCCGTAGGGGATTGAGGTAAATATACTATCCGGATTGGCGCTTTGGATTGTGATCCATTGACCTCCACTTTCTTCATCGACCTCAATCAATGGTTCTGGCCAATCCCAACAAAGACCCCCAATTTCTTTTGGGGCTAAAGATACGGTGTATAGTTTCTCTGTCTTGAGAAAAAGTTTAATCTTGCGAATATAACGCGGCACATATTCCACGCGGAGGTAAGCGGTCACCTTATTATTAACTGGTTGAGAAGCGGCAAATCGCAACGTGCCTTGCAAGGTATTACCAGAATGATTGAAAGGAGTATATTCGTTAGAGGAATACGTATCAGTAAAACCATTCAATTTAATCGAAAATGAGGGCGTAAAGGAGGAAGCGTCACGCTTGAGAGTCGCCCAGCGTAACGAATACTGTCCACCAAGATCATGGATAATTTGCTGAAACTGTGTAGTTAAATCATCTTCAGATTCCGCAGTATAATATTCTCCAGAAGTCTCGCATGTAATCATTTCCAAGATCGACGAGTCTAATTCTTCTCCGAATCCGATGCAATAGATCTTGATCCCTCGTGATTGAGCCGCGCTAATGATATCAGCAGGGCCTTTTACGCTGGATTCATCCTTGCCGTCTGACAAGAAGATAATAAAACGCTGTTGGTCTCTCGAATTTCCCTTCAGAGAATTCTTCGATCGCCGCGTACACGGCGTCCCAGCATCTTGAAGTGCCAGGAAACCATTGGACATAATCATCCCATATGGAATCGATTCTATCGTATAGTTCCTCTTTATGTTTTGCCAGTAGAAACTCGCTTACGTGTTGTGGGTCTTGATCCCGGTGAAATTCGTAGATTCCTACCTGCGCGTGTTCATTCAGAGAATCAATAAATGTTTTCGCCGCGTGTTCCATATTCTCAATCGCATCGGATATTCCGTCCAAATCACTATCTTCATTGGGTGGATTGGCCATACTCGCCGTATTAATCCAAAACAAGATACGAAAACAACTGCTTATTTTCAGTGCCCGCGAGCCAAAACGCCGTTTCAGATTGGCTGATCGGATTAATGCTTTCCAGACACGTCACATCAAGCAACGATAAATCAACTACGACAGCGCGGTTGTCATCATCCCGTAACGAAAAATCAAAATCGAGTAGATAAGGAGAAGAATACGTATATGAAACATTCTTGATTTGCAGTCCATCAATTTCACCAGGATCTCTTGGGTGTTGGCTCTAATGTTGGAGTGTTGGTGAGAGTTGCGGTTGGAGTCATCGTAGGCGTAGGAGTCGCTGTTGGTTCAGGCGTATTTTCTGTATTTGGAAAGGAATGGAGCTGGTGGAACGGTGTCATCACCATACAATAGATTACTGGAAATATTGACATCTCTGGGAATAAGAAAAAACTTCCAGGTTATCTAGGTAAATGGTCAATTCTTCCTCACCGGAGTTTGCAATTTGAAAGACTGGAACAATCGATGCGCCTGGTGGATCGTACAACAGTACGATCCGATGATAACCATCTTTGTAAATCCCACTGTTCGCAGGGATATTCGTAGCGATTGAACCATCCATCGAGATATCGAGAGCCGCAAGCGCGATTGACGCGCCATCCCCCGTTGATTGTACGGACACCCGGATCAGGACTAGATCATCTCCCACTTCCAATGTGGGGAACATCAACAATTCGACTTGCCCAGGAGCGGTATGAATCTCCACTCCTTGCCCATCAGTGTAGTTCCCTTCCCCAGTTGGAATCGCTCCTGCAATGGCGGTTCCTGCCTCCAACTCTGTGAATCCACCAGGAATTTCAGTGAACTCATCCGCTGAATCCAACGGGAATACCCAATCTTGTCCAATACATGGCAAGGCGATGAATGACACAATAATTGCAATAATTTAACTTTCTCATATTTATCGCTCCCATACATCCGCCTCAGAGAATGTTTATTAAACGGCCATAAGCCATTCTATACATTTTCAATCCGCTGATCTAGATAAGATATGCGCCTATCGTATCATTTTTTAAAAGAATGAGCCGTATATCAATTGTTATTTCACTATAATTATATTGGCGCTAATTTAGAAAGGTTTTTTGAATGGCGCATCAGAGTAAGCGGTATAATCTGGTTTATGGAAATGTGGGTAGCGGCGCATCGGAATCCCAGGTTGTTCCATGAACTGCTTGGTGAGGCTCCATAACGGGAGGCTGATCGGCTGGATCCCGCTTCGTAGTCCCAAGCGCCCTCCCCCGGTTTACGCGTTCGTCACTGAAATCATTGGATTGGTTTATAGGATTTATTTTCGGTGAGGTTTTTGTAAAAACTATAATTGTAAATATCGAAACACCACTCCCATACATTCCCACTCAAGTCATAGAGTCCCCATTGATTCGGTTGTTTCAGGCCTACTTCATGTGTCATTGAATCAGAATTCTCAGGATACCATGCGTAATCACCGATCTGGGAATACTCAAAATCATCTCCCCAATAAAACGCCGTCTGGGTACCCGCCCGCGCAGCGTAATTCCCATTCCGCCTCACTTGGCAGCCGGAACGTTCCTTGCCCCAACTCATTCAATTTTTCAAAGAAACTCTGGCAATCATCCCAAGTCACCCTCTCGACTGGATTGTCTGGTTGTCCATCGAAATAGGATGGATTATTGCCCATTACCGCCGCCCATTGCGCCTGTGTCACTTCGTATTTTCCAATGTAGAATTCTTCGGTGATTGTGACATTATGTTGTGGTCCCTCACTCCCAAACCGGTCTTTCTCATCCTCTGGGCTGCCCATCGTAAATGAACCTGCCGGGATTAACACCATCACCAATGGCTTTGAACCTGGGGGGAGACTCAGATCAATCGTTTTTTGTTCCGGTTGAGACCGCTGGAGTAGGTGAGGGCGTGGGAGTGTTAACAGGGCTTGGAATCGTGGGAATCGGCGTGACACGATCTTCACCATACAATAAATTACTGGAGATGTTGGTATCCCTAGGGATCAGAAAAACTTCCAGGTTATCCAAATAGACGGACAGTTCCCACTCACCAAAGTTCGCAACTTGAAAGACCGGAACAATCGACTCGCCCGGCGTGTTGTACAAGAGAACGATTCGCTGATAAGCGTCTTTATACATTCCACTGTTTGCGGGGATATTCGTAGCGATCGAACCATCCATCGAGCCATCCAGAGCGGCCAGCGCGATCGACGCGCCGTCTCCCGTTGATTGTACAGACGCCCGAATCAGCGCAATATCTTCACCCACTTCAAGAGTGGGGAACAATAACAATTCGACTTGCCCAGGAGCTGTATGGATCTCGACTCCTTGCCCATTCAGTATAGTTCCCTTCTCCGGATGGGATCGTCCCTACAACAACGGTTCCTGCGTCATATCCATCGAAATCCTCCCGCGATTTCGTTGAAGTCATCTGTGGAATCAAAGGTGAATACCCAATCCTGCCCCATACAGGGGATGGCGATGAATATGGCGATGATTGTGAAAATGGATTGTTTCATTCTGACTATTACTTTTTATCTCCTCAATCTAATATCAGACAGCAAAGAATCATTCTACCCATCCAAGACCATTCTTCCAGCTGGGTTAGGCGCCATGTAACTCACTATCACAACATGTAAGAACAAGTATGTTTTTTCGGGCGGGACGCCCGCGCTCCATTAATTTTCTTATTTCGACGCTTTTTGGACGATGTTTCTCAAAGATAGGGTTTTGGAGTGGGGATTGGGATGGAGGATATCGTCTTCGGTGAATTTTGCGAGAAGAATTTCCCTCTCTTCTGTGCGGTTATAATCGTAGATGATGCGAATAACGCCATCGCTTCCCTGTTGGCCGTCGGGATAGGAGACGCGTTCTCGTTCATCCAATAAAAGTCCGCCCTCCCAGGTGTTTCCGTCAATCTTTAGATAGATACGCCGTTAGATGAGAGCGGCCGGTTCTTTCCTTGATGGGACCGTGCTTGACCAGCAGAAGATTCCCCGATTGGAGGCCGCCGGACGAAGAAACGAGCGGAGGGATGTTCGATCCCGGAGGGCTTCAGAGGACTCCAGGTTTTGCCCCGGTCGGTGGAGGACGCTCTCGCCGATTCCATGAGGAAACGCGGACCAGCATCCATAATGAGCCATCGTTGCGCTCGATAATAATATGTTCGTCGAACACACGGACATCTTTGGGAATATTGCAGGGCGCCTTCGAGTTTCCAGGTTTTACCGGCGTCTCTGGAGACGATCAATCGCGCGCTGTCGTCTGTTTCCCTCCAAGTGGACGCAGGGAAGAATCCATTCACCGGTGGATAAGACTGTGGGTTTGCACATCATAATTCCATCGGTGAGACGGCGTGGTTTGGACCAGGTTGGATTGCTTGAATCAGGATTCTCTGTTGTCATGGCCCAAACGCCGGCGACCGTCCCAGTATGCCCGATGGTTTGCGCCCAGAACGACCAAAAGCCTTCCCGTAGGATCGATCCAGACTTCTGGATCGTATGCGCGCGCTGGACCGTCTCCATCCGGATCGATGACATGCGTTTCGGTCCATGTCCTTACCGTCATCGGCGCTCGTGGCTACGACCACGTAGTTTATTTAGATCCTCTTTCGGCGTCTTCCCCGCGTACCAAGTCGCCCAAAGCCGTCCACCAGGTGCGATCGCTAGACTGGGGATAACCCTGAAACGCCCGATCCATGGACCGCATGAGATGGACTGGGGCAATCAATCACTTGCGGAGGAAGTTTGAATGGCTCCTGGGCGGAAAGGGGAACACATGCGGTGATAATGATTAGGAATGCGAATGGATAGAGTTGTTTTGGTTTCATAATTAATTCACAATTCTTTTGATTTCGATCTTTTTGGTTCCAAAATTCAACAACAAAGCCACTTTCAAATGGCTTGCTCGTAAATAAGAAAGTGTTTGAACAAAATCAATATCATCCAATAAGGACTTTGCTTTAATTTCAAGGATACAATCATTAATAATAAAATCGACACGGCGAACGCCTATTTTTTTGTTTTTGTAATATATATCAATATTCGCTTCCCGGCTAAAATCCATATTTCTCGCGTGAAATTCATAATTTAACGCCCGCTGATATATCACCTCCTGAAATCCAGGTCCAAGAGTATTATGGACTTCAATGGCCGCAGAAATGATTTCATGAGTACGAGGGTCGAATTCTTCACTGCTTTTTTTCATTTTCACCCCCATTTGTTTGAATCACGGATCGCTCGGAGATTCACTGATTTCACTGACTGTTAATCCGTGCTCTCCGTGCCCTTTCTGTGGAATCCGTGGTTCAATATTTCTCCCTTTCTCCGTTTGAATCACGGATCGCTCGGAGATTCACTGATTTCACTGAAGTATTATCCGGGCTCTTCGCGCCTTCTCCGTGGAATCCGTGATTCAAAATTGCACATCGCGATTCCAAAATCGATTATTAAATAGATTGATTATAACAAATCACAAGCATCAGTTTAAGTTATTCACTCTCTCATCGTTTCGTTATTTACCACCACACTTATTCGTTTAGTTTTATTTGGATTGAGTATTATAGACTAAACGATGAGTCAGATTTGTTGTAGTTTCCTTCACCGCCGAATACAATTAACGAAATGAGTAAGAAATGCTGTCTCACACGGATGAATTGAATTTGGGAGAATTGAATGATTATAGATGATCTTTTTGAGGAGATCGTAGAACAGGGATTGTGTACGCGGTGTGGGGCTTGTGTTGGATTTTGTCCTCATGACTGTATCGGGTGGGATCACGTTCGTGGGCTGCCTGTGAAAGGTTCTGGGTGTAATGATTGCAATCTTTGTATGGAGGCGTGTCCGGGGAAGGAAGTAGATTTTTCGGGATTGCGAAATTTGGTGTTTCCTGGGAATGAAGAGGAAGCGCGGGAATCCCGGTTGGGGTATTACCGGAAAATCCGGATGCTGCATTCGAGAGATGAAACGATTCGAAGCGAGGCGGCCAGCGGGGGGGTGATTACGTCTCTTTTTCTTGATCTGCTGCAAAGCGGAGCTGTGGATGGTGTTTTGGCGTTGGGAATGGATCCGGAAAAGCCACATCAGGCTCTCCCGATTCTGACTAGCGATCCAGAAGATGTGTTAAGAACACAGCAGAGTAAATACATCGCGCATCCGATCCTCACTCCACTTTGGGAAATCGTGAGAGGGAAGAAAACATACGCGCTGACGGCGCTGCCCTGTCAAGTTCATGCGCTGCGCCTGATGCAGAAAAAACATCCCCGGTTATTGAAGAATATCAAATTGATCATCGGGCTCTATTGCGGAAATCTGTGGGAACCGGAAGCGACGGCGGCGATCATCCGCAAATTGGGATTTAAGAATCTATCGGACATTCAAGAGTTGCAATACCGCGCCGGAGAGTGGCCGGGCCGAATTCAAGTCCAGGCGAAAAATGGGGAGACGCGTTCGATCTCCAAAGAAGGATCGAATTATCTTTCCTTTTTATATACGGTAGACCGCTGCTTTACCTGCGCCGATCATACGGCGGAATTCGCCGATCTATCCGTGGGGGATGGTTGGTTATATGAGAATGAATCAAAAGGCGGTTGGTCGGTAGTGATTACCCGGACGGAGGCTGGTGAGGAAGCGATTCAAGGGGCTTTGAAGCATGGAATGATTACTGGTCATGAGATTGATTACCAAACCGGCGCCGAAATGCACTCTCACCATCTGGACAATAAGCGCCAAGGAGCGTACATTCGTATAGAGCAACGCAGAGTGCGGGGAATTCCCACGCCGGATTATAATGAACCGATCCCATCGTACACACGCAAGCGCTGGTGGAAGGAACGGATAGTGGAAGGAATCACGCGGTTGGGCAAGCGGCGCTGGTTTCGGACTTTGGCGCACGCTATCCCGATTTCGATTCATGAAAGGTTGATGACGAGAATCAGGCGTTTATGGATGAGGAAAACTCGGTGATCGAATAGTATGAATAGTTTTAATTTTCTTTGGAATTATGCCATGGAAAAAATATTCTCTTGCCACTCATAAACAACAAAAATCGTTTATTATAAAGTAGTAGAATAATGGATAAATCATATTTTTATACTATACAAGGGGGAGAGATTGGGATCGAAGCCAAGTAAACAATCTTCTATATACGGTCAAGTGGCGTTATCCCAAGCCTACCGGATTTTAGGATTGGGGGACCGGGATGAGAATTCTCCTTGTTACGGCTGTTTCGACCGTTCGTACTGGCATTACCGGCAGACGGACATCGTCAACGCCCGGTTTCAAGAAACTTGTCATTTCCTCGCGCTCCTTTATGTATATCCCGCATCGGACAACCGATTTTATCAGAAAGATATCATCCGGGAGTGGGCGGACGCGACAGTGGATTTTTGGACCTATATTCAACGCAGCGATGGCAGTTTTGATGAATATTGGCCATTCGAACGGTCGTTTGTCGCGACAGCGTTCTCCTTGGCGGCGGCCGCGGAAACCTGTCTGATTCTATCGCTCGATCCTCCAAAGGATTCCATTCTCAAAGCCTGCCGGTGGTTGGATGACAATGAGAACCTTGCGGTATTGAACCAAATGGCGGGCGCGGCGGTGGCGCTGGCGTCCAGCGGGGTTTTATTAGATGATGATAATCTATCAAAACAAGCGAGGCGGAAAATCGACCGGCTGCTCGATCGGCAGGCGCCGGAGGGCTATTTTGAGGAATATGGGGGATGGGATATCGGATATTTAACGATTAATATCTCCTATTTAGCGAAATACGTGCAGATCACCAACGACGAACAAGTGATCGCGGCGTTGAAAAAAGCGTTTCGATTTCTCGATGGGAAAATAAAAGCGAACGGAAGTTACGATTACAAGGAGACAAGCCGGAAAACACAGTTCTTTTATCCTTTTGGATTCCGGGTTATGGAAGAAAATGATATTCTATCCCGCCATCGGAACGGGGTCACAAATAATGAAGTGTTGAATCCTTCTTGGATGGATGACCGATTCTGCGTCCCGCTTTCGATTGATTACCTCCAGACCGCTTATGTGGATTTGATTGAAATTGCGTAAGCGGCGGTGATTTATAAACCAAACCGCATGATATCGCCGTTGGATAACAGTCCATTGGACACCTCAAAAGGCGCCAAGTCTCCACCACCTGCGGCTTCAAAATCTCCATCCGGCCCATAGCTCATCAACGCCCACTGGCCGTTTGGGCTCTGTTGGTTCGTGAAATGGCGGCCCAGCGCGGTCGGCGTCCGATAACCGTCCGCAAATTTTGGTTCCCAATAGGGATACGTGTTCATTTGTTCACTGGACTCTTCTTGGAGTATAATTGTGTTGAACTTATCTTCCGGAACGGCGCTCATATAGGAGACGGGCGTAGTCAATTTGGAAAGACGCTCGTAACGGGACATCTGGTATCCCGAACAGGTTCCAGAGTAGCAGCCCTCGCTATAGGTGCGGGGAGGATGATTATTATCAATGCGGTAGCTTTCAATGGCCGTGCCTAGGTTGCGCATATCCGCTTCCGCTGCAGCGATTTTCGCCCGGACTTGCGCGTTCAGAAAGTTCGGCACAGCGATCGCTGCGAGAATGCCAATAATGGCCACAACAATAAGAAGTTCAATCAAAGTAAATCCAGACCGCTGTTTGTTACTCATAATCTTCTATCTCTCTGTTAAAAAAATTGATAAACATCTATTAGAGAAGTGTAATTAAACGGACTAATCCTGCAAGGATACAGTTGTAAATCAATGTATTTTTATAATTCACATTATTCGAACGATATTATTGTAATAATCTGGAATTAGTATGGCCGCGCAATCATTATCATTTTTTGATAATTTTAAGATAAAGAATCGCGTCTCCAGAAAAGGGGGAGGAGAATTTTTGTTCACCTTCTCCCGTGATTCGACTGTTTTTTTCGTCTTTAAGCCACTGGCCGGTTGTGGGTTCATACCATTGAACGGTGTATGTCCCTCTCGGTAGATGGACGCTCACGGATGGTTTTGTGTTAGCTACATTCGCTTTTTGGGGATTCCGCGAATCGGGATTTTGGAGGTAGACGATCGTTTTTTCTTGATCATGGATACATTTATACTGCTGTGGATCGCAGCCGGCCATCTCGTCAGCGGGGATCATTCCAACAAGAGAGATTCCCGTGTCGTGGAAGAATTTGTGGATGTATTGAAAATCATGGGCGCCGTCTTTCAACTTTCCCGCATTGACTGCGTCCGCATAGCCCTGCACGCCTTTCAATTCTCCATCGTACGCTTCGTATGTCCGCAGGCCTCCATACGCCGCGGAACCACCGGACAGCAGACAAGCCCACATCAACCGCCGGAAAAAGTAACGGGGGTGTTCGGGATTGCGGTAACATTCATAGCGGTCTTCATCTAGAATGACGGGATCATCTCCCCAGCGCCAATAAAGCAGCACGGCGCGGCCATCCGTTTGATCGAGATCCTCTATTGTGATGATATCCGACCATTCCGCGTTGGTGAATGAGTATCCTTGAAAACGTCTTTGATGGTTCGTGAGTAAAGTGCCCCACGGTTCACGGCGGCGCATATCCATGCCGATGGTATGAATGACACTGAGCGGAATGTCTCGTTTTCCTAATTTATCCTCGCGAGATACGATGTCGCGGTCGTTTGATACGCACCAATATATATTGGGAAACGAAGAGAAACGCGCTTGGGCGTATCGCGCAGTGAAAATGGACGCGCGGTCTCCATCTCCATAGCGCCGGATCTCGGCTGTGTCTTCACCGAATGGAATCAATTGCAGGATTAGACTAGGGTGTTGATTCAAGGCGTACGCCACGCGGCGGTCAATTTCCTGCCAGTAGGGAAGATTCATACCCATCCGGTCTTCTTGGAAAAGGGCGCTGACATCGCTGCGTCCCCGGCAGAACCATGTGCGGATTTTGGTGAATCCCGCCTGAGCCGCCTGATCGATGTACGCTTTCCATTCCGGTTCCGTATCGGTGACGTAGCGGTAACCGGTGTCGCCGATATGGAGAAACCATTCGCCATTATCGTAAGCGAATTGATGGGGATCGGTTGGATGTTTTCGCAATTTGCCTTTTAAAGACGATGAATTTACAGTGAACGTTCCGGTCTTGTGATTCATGTCCGCCCAGTTGGATACGGAAGACCATTTCCATTGACCGGGGGTGTCGCAATACGCTCTTGCGCGGTAGGTGTTATCACCATCATAGAATCCATCGACAACCACACGAGCTGAATCCGGCCTGACGAAGATCACTTGCAGGGAAATATCAAAAAAGGGATTTTGCCCGTTAAGGGCTGTTTGGAACGAGATTTCATAAACTCCTCTATGAGGCGCGGTTTGCGTATTCTTTACTATGTGGTCCGCTTGCGCGCCGTCTGTCTGAAGTCCGGTCATAATAAGTAGACAAAGAAGGATCGGGAATGGAATTTTCATAATCGATTAAGCGCCTTTTACTTATTTCGAATTGTCTTTGAATCATTCAACATACAAATCGTAAGGAATCTCCTTTCAAAGTTCAAGGAACTCTGCATCTGAAGGGAACCAATACTTTATTGACGCTTTTGTCCCTTGCGGTATACTGAATCATGCATTCCAATAAGGGAGCGCATGTTGTTTATTGGCAACCAGAAACGAGATAATCGTTTTCAGTTTCTCAAACAATGAACCGAAAGGATATTGTACGATGACTTTAATCGCTGAAGTGACAGAGCAAGGAGTGTTGCGCGTGAAATCACCGGCGCTCAAGCCAGGGGATGAAGTCATTCTGGAGACATGTGAAGGGGGGATTCGTTATACCGACAAGGGAAAATGGTCTGAAATCAAAAAAGCGCTAGCGAAAGCCAATACACTGGATTTTCCACGGCGCACTCACGAGGAAATTCTCCGAGACCTTCACGAATTGAGAGGGTAAACGGATGAAAATCGCCTATGTGGATTCATCTGTATGGATTGCCCAATGTGAAGGCACGGAAGCGTACCAAAACATCATTGATGAGAAACTCACCTCGTTAGAGAATGAGGATTGGATATTTGCGTTCTCTGACTTGGTTTCTCTAGAGGTTCTCCTGAAACCACGCCGCCAAAAACAGACGGACCTTATAGAAGCCTATGATGAGGCATTCGCATAAGCATTGCCGCTTCCAACCTTTGGCGCTGTTTTAAAGAATGCCCTCTGTATCGCCCAGACAGACAACCTCAAAGCCATGGATGCAATCCACATCGCGTTTGCCGTTAACTATGAATGTGAACTCTTCGTTACCACGGACCCCGATTTCCGCACTCTTAAAAGTATCCCTCTCCATTGGATTGATTTGAGCCAGGCAGCCCCGTCATGAAGTTCTTGTAATAATCTAGCCAAACGCCGACATGTTTTTCCTTGATGAAATGTCAAATTCGTACCAATTTGATACGAGTCCAGATACTGACGTCTGCGCCAGAGCATGAATTCTAAGCGAACGAGTTCCATATTCTTTTGTAAAAAGGGCTGAGTATTAAACTAAAAACGTATTTCTCTACTCGATGACCTTTTTCCTTTACTTTTTAGAAGAAAAAAAAACGCTATTAAATTTATTTGCCTTGTGATGGGATATTATTTTACATTCTTTTTAAATCATCTCCGCAACGATAAGAATGGATTCATTAAGGCATGTGTCAATTTTGGGATAGAAATGAGATGAATATCCATTTTCGGACACAAGAATCTCATTTTTGAAATCCCCGAATTTCTATGGATTATACAACCTATTGATTAATAAAGATTTACAAATATGGCATGATAATTGTAGTAAGACGAAATTGTAGTTAGTTATAAAATTAACCAGGAGGTTGATCATGAGTGAAGTCCCCCCAGTTGTAGGAAATGAAGAAGCCGTCGAAGAACGTACATTTGCAGTCAGTTTTGACTCGAACGAAGATTTCAGCAACGTGCAGTGGTTGGATATTATCCGGGAATATGAATGGGAAGGAACTGCGGACTAATTAAACCGCAGGTTTCATAAAACCTGAATTCATTTCCACTGGTCAACGGTAAATTGACCACTGCTTTTTCCCCACAATGGAGATGAAGAAAGAAGCGTCTCCGTTTGGCTTTCCCGTCTTATTTCTCCTGTCCCACTTTAACCATTCAATCTTACCTTAACTGAGTTCTTCAGTACTGATTTTTCTCTGCCAATTGTTTCTGAGCAGTTTCTCTGGTAGAGTTTGAAAATCATTTATCACTTATAAACTAACATGATTGAGTGATCACAACATGCAAATGAAAATGAGTCGCGGTAGAGTTTGCGAATGAGATAGTTCTTGAGACTCATTTTCATATAAAAGGGAGTTAAAGGATGCAACGGCGAATGGTTTTGAAGACGCTTGGGGCAATGGCGGGTGTTTCCGCTTTGAGTGGAGTGGCTGGAAGTGAAGCGACGGAGATGATTTGGAAGACAGCGGTTGGGTTGAATGGATTCGCTTCCGGGGAACGGAAATATGGGAAAAACTATCCGATCTGGGAGGTGTTGGATTTCGCATCCCGGACCGGATTCAATGGAGTGGAACTGGTGGATGGGTGGCCTTCGGGAGGCTATCCATCCGCTGAGGATACTCTGCGTGTAGATGCGTTGCGGCGGTTGTATGACGCGTTTAGCCTTCAAATCTTTTCGATTCAACTGGGAGTCGCGGACGCGTTTGATCCGGAAGAGGAAAAACGGAAGAACTGGCTGAAACAGTTTCGTAAGCGCGTGAGTCTGGCGAAGGCGCTGGGTTGTGACTGCGTGGGGATGTGGCCGGGAGGCGGGCTGCGCGGTCAGACCATTGACGCGGCGATTGCGCGATTGGGATTATCGTTCCGTGAGGCGGCGAATATCGCGTCCGGGATGGGGATTCTGCCCGCCTTTGAAATCGAACCACCGTTCGTATTTAATACGGAAGAGCACATGCGGCGGATTTTAGAAACAGCGGATCATCCATCATTGAAAGTAATTTACGATCCGAGTCATTTTGATTTAATGAACGGATCAACCGGGAAACCGCATGAGATGCTGCAGCGGATCGGCGTGGAAAATATTGGCTACCTTCATTTAACCGATACGGACGGCGCGCTGCGCGACGGTGGGACATCAAAACATCTCGCCTGTGGGGATGGGCATGTGGATATCGGCCTGTCACTGCGGATTCTGCGTGATGGAGGATTTCGGGGTTGGATCATGATTGATGAGTGGGAAATCCCCGATCCTTATGACGCTTGTGTAAAAGGAAAGCAGGCGATTGACCGGGTGAACCGGCCGCTTTGACGGCTGTGAGAGTTTGTTTTCGTTCTAACATTTGATGTAAGCCTACAAGGAGTTTTTCTATGCGTTTGATCCTAATCGTATTGCTATTCGCAAGCGCGCCGGTTTGGTGTGAAAGCGTTGAACCGCCCTTTCAATCCGCTGGGGAGGGAGTGTTTACGTTCGATACTGGTGTGGTGAAAGGGCGGTTGCAGGCGGGGCCTCACTCGCAGAGCATTGTATCGATGATCGATGTGAAGAGTGGGCAGGAATTGGCGCATGAAGGGGTGGGGATCTTTAGTTACTACCGTGTTTTTTCAACGAACAAACGGTATGGAGACGCCGCGCGGGATTGGCCGAACACCTCCCGGCTTTTATCCAATGGCGCGGTAGAGATCGTCTGGCCGCCAGCGGCGGATCACCCAGTTGAACTGCGCGCAACGTTCAAATGGATAGCCCCGGATACGCTCGATCTCGTGACATTTGTAGAGCCACAGATTGCTATGCCGGATTTCGAGGTGTTTCTATCATCCTATTTCAATCAAAACATGGATAGTTATGTCTATGCAAAATCGGGATATCATACACAAGGAGCGCCCACTTTTCTCGCGGCCGATGTCAATCCATTGGTCCGGGGAACCTACCTGGCGTTTCCCCGCGATCTGGATGCGGCGAAGATTCTATACGATGGGCGATGGAACTACCCTCCTCATCCCGTACAGTTTTCTCTTACGCAGCGATTCGAGTGTCCCTTGTGTATGAGAAAGGATCGTGATACGGGAATGACTGTTTTGCTAATGTCACGTCCGGAAGACTGTTTCGCGATTGAAACACCATACAACATGCGTCCACCGGATGGCGTAGCGAGCCATGCGTCTCTCTATTTCTCTCTCTTCGGGAGAGATATTCAGGCGGGAGAAAAAGTGAAAGCATCTACCCGCCTTATCATAGGAAAGGATATACCGGAAAAAAGAGCCCTTGAAGTTTTTGAGAAATATATTTCAGATACGAAATAACAGAATCGATGTTTCCCATTTTAAAGCCTATCCTACCGTCAAAATCATTCCGTTGCTTCAATTCATCAATGAGCAATCTTAAATAACGCCAGACTTGAATGACGCCTTTTTCTTTTAAAATGAAATAAAATGCCATATTTCAAGCCATATGTTGTGTATTAAATGACCTTTGTGTCCAATCAGCGGAGTATTGATGGACAATTGTCTTCTTCCCGGTCATAAATAAAAATAAATACATATTCTAAAATTGAAGAATTCGTAATAAAATGTAAAATTATTGGAGTTATCATAATGCGATTCATCCGGGTGATAGACAAGACAGATAGAAAGAGACTTCTTCCCGGCCATCATAAAGTAACGACAATGGATGGAGATGATGTAAGCAACCATCTATTACAATAAACATGTACAACAAAAACCGCATATTCGCTTAACGGCGTTTAACTATGGCGCAATAAGCGTATAAAATCGATTCGTAAACATCTAGGAGTCGTTGTATGGAAGAGAAGAATGTAGATGCGGGGAGAAAACAGAGCGTCAGTCTCTTGCATTCAATCAAGAGACCATGCCTGTGTCGAATTCTGGTATTTTGTTTTTTGCTGATGGCCATCGTTCCACTCCTTCTTGTTGGCGGCATCAGTTACCGGCAGGCGAGAAACAGCCTATGGGAAGCCGCGTTTGAAACCTTGCGTACTTCCGCGACATTAAAATCAGCCTATATCGAGCATTGGTTTGAGGACCGGTTTATTGATCTTAAAGCCCAGACCGCGAGCAAAAATAATAAACATTTTTTAGAGGAACTTCGACAAGCATATAGAGCCAGTGGCAAAGAGATAGGAGACTTTATTGGTGATCCTCAGTGGCGAGAACTTATCGATGAACACGCCGCTGATTTGATAACTTTTAAAGAAACCTATGAATACTACGACGTATTTCTGATCGATCAAGACGGCGCCGTTCTCTATACCGCCACAGAAGAAGACGATCTAGGAACGAATCTATTCAATGGCCTCTATTCCTATACACTATTCGCCCAGGCATGCCGGCGCTCTTTGAAATCGGGTTTACCCACCTTTTCGGATTTGGAGTTTTACCCCCCATCTGGCGACATCCCAGCCGGTTTCATTATTTCTCCAATCACAGACGATGGGGGGGGAGAAGATCGGTCTTTTTGCGCTTCAGATATCAACCGAGAACATAGACTCGATCATGCAGGATCAAACCGGTCTGAGTAAGACGATTGAGAATTATCTGGTGGGCTCCGATAGACTGATGCGGTCCAACTCAACGTTTGAAACACAACCCACGATTTTACGCGAGTCGATCTATACAGAGCAATATCAGTTTTGGTTCAATGAACATCAAGGAAGGGACGCGCAAATCAATGAGAAGATGTACGAGGATGGTTTTGTTTATGAAGGTCCCCATGACATGCTTGTTCTTGGAATCCACAAAAACATAAAGATCGCTGATATCTCATGGGGATTGATTGCCGAAATCGAAGAACAGGAGGCTTTTGCGGCGGCCTATCAATTACAGAAGATTGTAATCATTCTGACCATCGCGACGTTTTTAATTATACTCTCACTCTCTGTTTTGATTGCCCAACGGATCGTTCACCCTCTTCGAGTTCTTTCAGAGACAACCCGATGCGTCGCGGAGGGGCAGTATGATCAAGAGATTTCCGTCAGAGCTCACAATGAAATCGGCGACTTGGCAACGAGTTTCCGGGAAATGCTGGTTGCGTTGCGAGACGCGAAAAAAGCGGCCGACACAGAAGACTGGCTTAAAACAGGGCAAAACCGGGCTTAGTGACATGATGCGTGGTGAGCAGGATCTGCCTACACTGGGTAGAAATATCATCACGTTTTTGGCGAATTATTTAGATGCGCGGATAGGCGCGTTCTTTGTCATAGAAGATGGAAAGATTCTTAAACTGACAGCCAGCTACGCCTATACACATACCAATGAGATCGCGGTGGAATACCGGATGGGTGATGGATTGCCCGGCCAGGCCGCATTGGAAAAGAAAACCATCTTATTAACCGACCCACCGGTCAATTATATCAAAGTGCAGTCCGGTACCGGGATGGCGGCGCCCACATCGATCGTTATACGGCCCATCCTATTCGAAGAAGAAGTCAACGCGGTAATCGAACTGGGAGCGTTTCGTGATTTTAATAAGAACGAGTTGCTTTTTCTGCAGTCCGTATCCGAGAATATCGGGATTGCGATTCAAACCGCGCAATCCCGTGTTCGGGTCAATGAATTGCTCGAAAAGACACAGGCCCAGTCCAAGGCGCTCAAGGCGAGAGAAAATGAGCTGCTGAATAGTAATGAGGAATTACAAGCGCAGAGTGAAGAACTACTTGCCCGCGAAGAAGAATTACGGGCCAATAATGAACTGCTGGAAGCGCAGACCAAAGAATTAAGACAATCTGAGGCCCTGCTGCAATCACAACAGGAGGAACTGAAGCAGACCAATGAAGAACTTGAAGAACATCAACATCGTATCGAAAAGCAAAATGTAGAATTACAAAAGATTCATCACGAACTTGAGAAAAGGGCGAAGGAACTCGAACAAACGAGCCAGTATAAATCCGAATTTCTGGCTAACAT
>CAXXSM010000094.1:0-5739 GCA_963663405.2 bacterium
ATCCTGACCATCAATCTGCGCTTGCGCAGAGCTTTTACGATTCAGACAAAAAGAGCATCGAAAGGTTAGATTGATGAAACGTTTTATTTATATAGGTTTTTTAGCAATACTCGCGCTGAACGTATGGGCGCAGCCCGAAGACATGGACACGCTCTTCGCATGGAAAGCGGAAATCGCGAATCCCACAGTTCCGCAAGGCGGGGAAATTTTGATCGATTTGACACTGACTGTTTCGCCCGATCATCTGATCTACCGCAATAGCGTAACATTCGAAACCGCAGCCAACGGCTCAATTGAATCACAAGCCGCTGTATTCCCAACACCTCAAAAAAAAACCGGATCCCCTTGATGAAGGGAAAATGAAAGAAATCTATACGGGAACAGCCCAATTCCACATCCCACTCTCAATTCCCAGTGATGAGCCGCTTGGCGAGAAAACAATCTCCGTCACCGTCGGTTATCAAGGCTGTTCGAAAGAAGTGTGTTTCTTTCCACAGCAGACTGAATTCTCCAATCTTTCATTTACCGTCATAGCGGGAGATTCAACGGAAAAAAACATCCACGCCTTCGACTCCATCGGTCACAACAGACGGCGCGGCGGCCCCTCCGGCGAACCAGTTGCAGGAATGGATGAGCCAAGGTTTCCTCTTAACGCTGCTGCTCGTATATGTATTCGGCCTATTGACATGCCTGACTCCCTGCGTCTATCCATTGATCCCCATCACAATCAGTATCTTCGGCGCGCGGGAAGCGAAAACGAAATTCGAAGCGCTTTCCCTTTCGGCCACATATGTGCTTGGCATGGCGGTCATGTATTCGTCACTCGGATTTTTCGCCGCCATGACCGGCGCGGTATTCGGACAGTATATGAGCAATCCGTGGGTGATCGGCGTCATCGCCGCTATTTTTATCGCCCTGGGCGCGTCCATGCTGGGCGCGTTTGATTTTCAAATCCCCTCCTTCCTGCAAGAGCGGCTGGGACAAGCCGGAGGACACGGATATGGAAGCGCGTTCGTCATGGGGACGATCGCGGGGATCATCGCGGCGCCCTGCACGGGGCCGATCCTGGCGGGAATTCTTCTCTACGTAGCGACAGAAGGCAATCCGTATTTCGGTTTCATCCTGCTCTTTACATACTCATTCGGATTGGGCACGCCCTTTCTTCTGCTAGGAGTTTTTTCAAGTCTTCTCGCCAACCGGCCTCAAGCGGGGGGTTGGATGGAGAGCGTGAAAAGCGTTTTTGGAATCATTATGTTCGTTGCGGCGCTTTATTTTTTGAAAAACGTATTTCCAGCGTTGCGCGAGCCGCTCTATCATTCCATCTGGACCTATCTCAATGCCGGATTGTTGCTCCTCGGTGGATTCGCGTTGGGCGCGGTCCATTACTCTTTCCACACAGGAACACGCGAGCAGAAGTTCCAAAAAGCAACCGGAATTCTACTCTGCTCCATCGCGCTCTACCTTACCGCCGCAAGCTGGACCGATGGCAAAACCTCCGGATGGATGCCCACAAACAGCAGGCAATCCACCGCGCCTGATTTGGTCAAATGGACGCACGATCTTGACGTTGGACTTAACAGAGCCCGCCGGGAAGACCGTCCCGTGTTAATTGATTTTCACGCGGAGTGGTGTGAGATCTGTAAAGAAATCGACGCAGACACATTCCACGATCCCAACGTCGCGAAAGCGTTGAAGCGGTTTGTTTGCATTAAAGTAGATTTAACCAAAAAAACGAAAGAGAACCAAGCCATCCAGAAAGAGTATTCCATCCTCGGACTGCCCATTATCGAGTTTCTTGATTCTAACTCAAAACGAATTCCCAATAAACGCATCACCGGCTATATCGGCCCGGAAGATTTTTTGAAACATATCGCGGATATTAAATGATTAGTAGAAGCATGAGTAGAGATAGAATTGAATTATATACGGTGGTCCAGAACGCACACCAATGTAGAACAAAACCTTGCCTTGGCCACCCCTCGAGAGAAAAAAGGGGCTGATCAGCGAAACCATGCCGTCAATTTCTTATACACCCGGAACATCCATTTCGAACGAATCGAATCCAGATCACGCTGGAGTTCTTGATTGACATGCCGCTGCCGGGCGAGTTCCCGCTCCATGTTTTCCAGGAGTGATTCCCGTTCCGCAAATCGAGATTCAAAAAACGGCTCCGCCGGTTCCCGCTTGATGGGAACTTTGAGTATCTCCAACAGGCCGGATATATTCTCTTGACTTGAAATCCGTTCGGAAACCGTTCGCGCGCCGCGCCGTTTGGCGACGATATCCCCCCGTTCCAGCGCGATCTCCTCAGTCAATTTTTGAAGACCTTTTTCATCCTCGTATTGAAGCACCCATCCCGCGTTATATTCCTCGATCGCATCGGCCCAAGGAGAATGCGGTGTGACAATACAGGGGATACCCGCCCAGAGCGCTGTTCCCGTGCGCAGGTCCGACGCCAAACGCCGCTCGCTGGTCGAACGGCAGAGATCCACTGCGACAGCGGATCGTTTTAATTCCGCGATGTATTCCGAGAAGGGGAGAAAACCGAGTTCGGTCACATGGTAAGAATCAAGGAGTTCTTGGTCGAATCCGCTTTGCTCATTTTTCTCCGGCGCGCCTGCGATGACAAGCTGCCCCTTTCGGCAGCGCGTAATCGTATCGAGAATCGTCCGAAACGCTGATGTACGCTCCTGCCAGGGCCAAAACATCCCCCCCCAAAAAAAGAGCGGCTCTTCGGTGACATGACCCTGGCGGGATTGGGACATTTCACTCATCGTGAAAGGAACCACCGCCAACCGATCTTCATCAGGCGGAATCCCGGCCCACGCCAGCCACGCGGCGTAATACCCACGCTGGCGTTCCAACGCGCAGAGATAATAATCGGCCAGCGAAAGACATTTTATTTTTTGCGTAATGTGACGCTGATAATTCTCCCGGTCCCGCCAATAATATTCCAGCGCCAGCGGCCCAGGTAAATCAACGATAATAGGGATATTCAATCGCTCACGAAGAAACGTCAACGGCTGCCATTGTTCGAAGAGAACCGCCTCGCAATCCGAACCAGCGAGTTCTTCGTTCAATAATTCCGGTTTAAAAAAGCGCAGTTGGAGATCACCCGGAAGAACGGCTTCCAAACCATTGGATTCCAGCAAAGTCCGTACACGCTCGTGCAGGAAAAATTCGCAGGTGATTCCCTCGCGGCGAAGGGCTTCGCTCAATCCCCAAACACGCGCGCCGCCACCGGCGCACGGTATGTGGAAAGGAGGCAGGGATTCCGTGGTGACAATCGCAAGGCGCATAGTCAGCTCACGATCAACCGTTTGTATAACATAGTTTTAATAAATACGATCCCACCCACAGCGCAAAACTATTGGCCTATCTTACTGAGTGACCGGCGGGCTTCATCGACATAACGGCTATCGGGATAGTCTTCGATCAGTTTGTTGTATTCGACACGCGCTTTATCGATTTCATCGAGATACTGATAATAGATTTTGGCGATGCGAAGCTGCGCTTCGGGCGCTTCCGGCGCGGTGGGATGATTGTCAACGACTTTCTTAAACTCGATGATACATCGCTCGAAGTAGGGCTTTTGCAATCCTCGCCGGATGTTGAAAATCGTTTCATGCTGGAGCGCGCGCGCGACCTCATACTGCATCCGGGCGGAGTAAAAATCAGTCGCCGCCGGCGCTGACTCGGAGGCCTGTTCCTCAATCGCTTTGGACTGTTCTTCAATTTTCGCTTTTTGCGATGTGACCAGCGATTTCAATTCGGCGATCTCTTTATCTTTCACTTCCATCCATTTCGTCAGCCGGTCGATATCGGACCGCATACTCTGTTGATTGCTGAGAATCTGTTCGAGAATTGATTGAACATTCTTGCCGATATTCTCCGCCGCTTTTGGACAGACCGCCAATGTAAGAAGAACCGCCGCGCTTATTGCTACAATGGTTATGCGTTTGAAATTCATGATTCCCTCATTTTTAATAATATGATTCTTAATCGTAACTCAAGCGCCTGCAAAAAGAAAGCGGTTCTCATCACCAATGATGGATGAAATCCGCTTTGGATAGAAAAAAGAATGAAACAGTCCGCCCGTGCCGTGTGTGAGGGATTAAAGAGACCAGCCTAACCAGGTGGGCTCCCCGGCGCGGCGCTACGGACTTCCCTTCGTGGGCCTGTCTTCACGACGCGATAGAGATCCCGAATAATCGCTATAGCCTCTAAACAAACTCATCAATCACCAACAGCGCAGATACTGTTTTCATTCTTAATTCAATGCGCTTTCTTTTTAATCGATACCTCATTTTATCTCTTTTTTTTATCTTATCAATTGGATTTTCATACAGATTTGGCAAAAGAACAATCCTGAAAACAATTCATTTCTTTTTTTACTTCGCCGTCTCTCCATGACCAGAAAAGGTGACTCGCAACGTATTAAAAATAATTTTCAGATCGAGCAGGAGAGACATGTTATGAATATACGCCAAATCATAACGCAGTTTATGTTCAACGGGGGAATTATAGAATCCATGAATCTGCGCGAGACCGGTCACACCGGGACGGACGGCTTCCCGCATCCGGTAAGCGGGGATCTCTTTTACGTATTGTTCGACGAAGTGCGGTCGTTCAGGACGGGGGACCGACGACGCTCATCTCCCCCCTTTAAAACATTAATAAACTGCGGCGTTTCATCAAGATGCATGCGCCGCAGAAAACGGCCCACAGGCGTAACCACGCGGATCTTCATCCCACGACAGAACCGGGCCGGTTTCGAGTTCGGCGTTCTCGTACATCGTGCGAAACTTATAAACGATAAATTCACTTCCGCCAATACCGATCCGTCTTTGGCGGAAAAAGACTGGGCCCTTGCTCCCGAGCAGGATCGCCGCGGCGATAAAGGGAAAGATGGGAGTCAACAAAAAAAGAAAGAGCAGTGAAGCGGCAATATCAAAACACCGCTTCCCCAAAATCCCCCATCCGCTTAAGTGACTTGGTGTCAGCGTAATCAACGGCACACCGGCCACTTGGCCGATTTCCACCTGCCCAATCGTGACTTCATACAAATCGGGCAACAGGCGGACGATGCATCCTGTCGTTCGGCAGCTAGATATAATATCCAAGAGTTCCTGCCGGTTGGCCTGTCGGCTGGTGACGATGATTTCATCGATTTCATGTTTTTTCACTAGCCGGTCGAGATCCGCCATCCGGCCGAGAATCGGCGCGCCATTGCCCCGCTGTTCGATATCGTCGTCGATCAATCCCACGACTTCATGACCAAGACGGGAATATTCTTGAATCTCCCGCTTGACGCTTTCTCCCAATTCTCCCGCGCCCACAATTAAAATACGGGTACGGTCGTACGCCCACCGCTGCCGCCGTTTGAGATAGAGCACGCGCCAAAATGCCGCGCCGGTCCAACTAAGAATAAAATTCAAGAACAGGATATACCGGGAAAATCTGCCCGAAAGAATCATCCGTTATCGCTTCTGACTCGATTCCAAACTTCCCCCAATAAAGCAGGATCAGATTCTCCAGCGCATGAGCGATCAGCATGGCGCAGCCGGTGAAATAAATAATATCGAACGTCGTCAGCACACGGCTGTAGTCATACATCCGAAACAAATATAACGAACCGATCCGGACGAGAAGAATCGGAAGAGCGAAAATAAGGTAGGGTTCGATATGATTTGGAGAGATTTCACCAAACCGGATAAAAAACGATAGCGCCAACGCGGC
>CAXXSM010000095.1:0-28099 GCA_963663405.2 bacterium
AACAGAAGCGATATTGTTAGAAAAAGTATAAGATAATCCAGCGTTTTCATTGTTTTTGTACTGCTTCTTGCGTTGCATTGAGTTTTAGATCAAAATTTGTAAGTCATATTTACGATGAAGTGGAGGGTTAATGAGTCTTTACTGAATCACTGAAGGGCTATAAAAACCTTTGCCTGCTTGTATATTAAAAAAATGTTAAGATACATACGGATGATTTGCAATAACTGTGTAAAACTATCGTATTAGAGGTTAAGGATTGCTCTCTTATGCGGAACTAGATTTCGGGGGATGATTTCATGCCGATTTTCCTTTTTCGTCTATTTATTGTTGTTTTTATTATTGCGGGAAATCTTTCTACTGCTTGGCCGCAAAGTTCATCAACGGAAAAACGATTAGAAAAACTCGAAAAAGAGAACAAAGAACTCCGGCAAATCATAGAAAAACTGCAGTCGAGACTGGACGCGCTCGACTCAAAAGCCAAAGAAGAACCGAAGGAAAAAAAGAAGAAAGATAAAAAGGAAGATGACGAAAAAGAAACAAAAAAGGGAACCAAAAAAGAGCTGGAGCCGTCTATAGATAAAACGGATGAAGAAAAAGAGAAAGAAAAGACTTCTTCGTGGCTTCCATCGCTCAGTGATGAAACCTTCCGGTTGGGAGGCCGTTTCCAAGTTGATTATTTTGACGCGGAAACCGATTCCAATCTCCGATCCGCGAATCCAGATAAAGGCGCGGAAGGATTTGAAATTGATGAACTTCGTCTTCGAATCGACGCGGATTTTAAAAATAAAATCCGGTTTTACAGCAAAATCGATATTGAGAACCAAATCGATGAGCAGGGACTCAAAGAAGCGTATCTAGCGTTCGAGGACTTGCCGTTGTCGACGGAACTTCTCGTAGGTTTACAGCCCCGCTTTTTCCGTTCTGACCGGTATACGGAAACGATGCCTATACCGGGGATCGCGTTCTGGAGAAGCCGGGATGTGGGGATCACGTTAAAAGGCGATTACGATCCTCTTTACGGATACCTCACCCTGCAAAATGGTCCGGAATTAGATACTCGCAGGCTGGGAAAGAGTGACACCGCGTGGATGATCAGCGATGACCCTACCAATTATGATTTTGGCTCGAACAAAGAATTCAGCGCGGGTCTTGGATTCGATCTGGATTTCGAAAACTGGGGCAAATTAGATCTCCTTGGTTTCGGCGCCATCGGCCGGTTGAACCAGGATGATATAGATTTCCTGCAACAGGACGTGCCAGGCTATGGCCAGTCCAACGAAGATCAGAAACGATTTGCTGGGATCAATGTCGATTACAAGATTGGGGAATGGGACATCTTCGGCCAGGCGATTGGAGGGCAAGATGGAGAAATGGAACGCTTCACTTGGTCCATGGAATTGTCTCGCAAATTCGAGATTCAAGGCTGGCGTTATCTGGATTCAATTCGCCCTCTGGTTCGTTATGGCTCTCTCGATACAGATTTAAACGCGAGGCCTTTTTCCGAAAAAGGTTCGCTGACGTGGGATCGGCGTCAATGGTTGTTTGCTCTGATTTCCGAGATTACCGACAATGTGCTCTTTCGTTTCGAATATCTGCTCAATGACGAAGACACTGGGGGGCCGGACGCTGATAACAATGAGTTGTTGTTCCAATTGCAAATCGCGTTCTAATAAATTTTGTTTTGAATAGAAATATACAGTTTTAACTGGCTATATCTTTTGGCTTTTCATCTGGGGTTTTAACGATGTAGTTTAGTACTATTGAATACGATTTTTTGGAGTACGTATGCAAAACGGTATTATTGGCAGTGTGACTCAAACCATCGGCAATCTTGCTCAAAACGGACAGCATCCATTCAGCGCATGGATGCTGGACGCCAATCCTCCAGCGAATTTTGCGAATGAATTAAACTATGCGGAAATCATTGTTTCCCTTTCACTCGCCGCCATTTTGGGAGGATTGATCGCCTATCATCCCCGGCGGCAAATCGATGTCGGGGGAGAGGTGAGTGACATCGATCTCAAGAAAACGAAAATTCTCATCTGCGTCGCCGGGGCGATTCTTGTTCCTTTAATCCAAGGAAGCCTGGAACTCGCTTTCGGATTAGTCGGCCTGGGAGGTTTGGTCCGGTACCGAACGGTTTTAAGCAATCCAGTCGATCTCTCTGTTGTGTTTATTCTTATCGGTTTGGGCATGGCTTGTGGTTTGCATCTGTATAAATTCGCCTTCACGATGGTCGCGTTCGTCTATTTCCTGCTCTATATTTTAGATCTGGGCAACAGCCACAAACGCGTGGTCTGGACCCTTAAGGTTGACGCGACCGATCCAGCCTCCGTTAATGAAGCGTTTCAAATCCTTGCGGAGAAGCATCGGCTGGAAATCCTTCGGAAACGCTCCAGCAACGAACGAGGTGGTTTCCGCTGTCAATTTTTCGCGTCGAAGCGATTAAATACAGAACAACTCTCTCAGGAAATCCGCGATCACTGTGGACAAAGAATCATCTTTACGCGGTTTGAATGGGAGATGAAGGAAGGGAAATAACCAACGCGGCGCAATGGATTTAGAGATAACGGCGCTTGGTTCGCAGCCAGTTTGAACTAGGATGGATTCTTGCAGACCAAAAAGGCGTGATCGTGTTCAATCACACCGTAATCCAGTAGTATCTTTTCGAATTCGATCAGCATGCGGATCGTTAGCGCGTGTTCGCGATTCATTTCCTCGTCAAAGTTCCCCATAATCGCTTCGAATAAATTATGGAGAATCGTCCCGCCATAGTTTTTTTGTTCAACAATATCGAACCGTTTATGCAACGCGGGAATGATCCGGTCGGAACAGACGGATTCAAACGCTAGATGTTCTTTCATAAATTCCAGTGAATGGCGGACGAGGATATATTTATACTTTCCCGGCTCCCGGATGTTGCGCCGTAATTCCATGGGAAGGCAGGCGATCAACCGGTTGGTGATATCGACCTGCGCGTCGGTCCATTGAAAACGATATGGGCCGACAAACTCGTTCACAACGAGATATCCATCCGGTTTCAGCCACAATCGGAGATTGTCAAGGCATTTTTCCAGTTCGACGAAGTGATGCAGCGCCATCGAGACAAAAATAACGTCGTATTGCTGCTCATGTGGTGTTTTTTCGAGGTAGTTCGCATCGGCGGTGTAGTAATGCACACAATCGCCCACACCCGCTTTCTCCGCCAGTTCGCGCGCAATATCAAGCGCTTGAGGGCTGATATCAAAGCCTTCCATACGCTGGGCGATGCCCCGCTTCAGGATATGCCGTTCCAGCTCGCCCTGCCCGCATCCGACATTCAAACCGAGTTTCATCGGCTTTTTACAGTATTCCGCCTTGAAGTGATCCAGCCAATCCCGGCTTGGATCGCCGGAGACGCAGGTATTGATGTACCGGGCGATCAAAGGGGAATTGCACCACGAGAGTGGAACTTCACCAGCTCCCACTCCCCACAATTCCGCCTCCCGTTCAGCAAGGAGATTGTATTCCGTATGGGGATCGTTTTTCCGTAATTTTTTCACTGCTCTATTTCGTATCCTTTTCCCGCGTCACACAACATTTGTTCGTATCGGTAACATCGGGCTTCCAGTTCTTTGCATTTAACCTGGGTTTGCTTTAAATCACTGTCTTTTTCTTTGAGAAGGTGCTCAATGTTGCGGGTATGGGTAACGCTCTCCTGAAGCAGATGTTCCAGATTTTTCGCATGTTCCAAGAGCCCTTTATTGTGTTCAGCCAATCCCTTGCAGCGCTCTTCTAGATTTGAAAAGATTTCTTTTAAGAACGGATCAACTATTCCGTCTCTTATAGCGGCCAATTCCTCGCTGCGCTCTTCAATATGCATGGGTTTCTCATCCGAATCCCGCGGGATCATCTTATCTTTCATTTTTGAAAGCCACCATTTTACTTTCATGAATTTCAGCCATTTTACTAAATCGATTAATCTAAAAGTATGACACAATGGAGCGCGGGCGTCCCTACCCGCAAAACAATTTACTTTAATAATCCGAATACAAAAAAGTATGACAGAGATGGAGATAGGAAAAAAGGGGCGCTTTTTTTTATATTTTTGTTTGGGAAATATCCAATATTATTTAAGAATAGCTCTTGAATTGACAGATCGTAGGTGAAGAGCGGTGAAGTCGACAATTTCACATTATGATTTCCTCGTTCAATCAAATTTTCAGCTACATCGTGTATTACAAAAGATTACTCTCACGATTTAAATTAGATATCAATTCTAAAAATAATAATAATAAATATAACAATTTTTTCCTATATTTATACATTTATATGCACATTTTGAGTATATATAATTGGCATGTTTAATGCTATATGTTAATCGTATATTTTGTTGTAACTAAATTAAAATAGAAAGATAGATTGTCATTAAGTTGAAAATGTTTAAAATCTCTTATTTGAAAAGAAGAATACAGCCATTTGTTTTTGTGAATTGTATAATATTGATTCTTGATAATTCTGGAATTACGCAAGAAAGACTAAGGGAGCGGGATTCTCTTTTTGGAGATTGCTGGGGATTCCGGTCGAGTTTGGCTGAACAGGGTTTGACTTACGATTTGATCTATACAGCGGAATTTTTTCGGAATGTAAGTGGCGCCATAAAAAACGGTGGTGACTATCGGGGAGATCTCAGCCTTTTCCTTGAATTCGACACTGCAAAAGCGGGATGGTGGGACAATGGGACATTTTTTATCCATCTCCAAGAACAGCATGGCTATGGAATTACAGATCAGTATGTGGGTGATTTTCAAGTTCTTTCCAACATTGACGCGGATGATTTTAAGCAGATATCCGAAATCTGGTACCGGCATATGTTTTTTAATGAACTCTTCTGGATCAAAATGGGGAAGATGGAAGCCAATGAAGACTTTGCGTTTGTGGACTATGGTGGTGAGTTCATCAATTCCTCTCCTGGTTTCTCGCCGACAATTCCTCTTGTGACATTTCCCGATCAGGACTGGGGTATTGTATTCGGAATCGAGCCGGAAGAGTGGTTTTCCATGAATGTGGGAGTGTATCAAGGCCGTCCGGACGGCGGACGTTCTATCGGCTCTACACTGGATAACCTATTCGGTCCCATGCTCATGATTGAACCCGCGTTTCACTATATCCTGGCCGGGCATCCAGGGCATTTCCGTATTGGGGGTTGGTGGAATGGAGATCGATTCGATGAAATAGACGTTAACAATCCGAATCCGGGCGTATACAGCGAGAGTTACGGTTGGTATCTCACTTGGGATCAGGAAGTATGGAAAGAAAATCCTGATGAGAATAGCGAGCAGGGAATTGGTGTTTTCGCTCAATTCGGCTGGGCTCCGGAAAAACGTTGGGAAATTGATCGATATATCGGCGGCGGCGTTCATTGGACTGGCGCGATTCCATCACGGGATGACGATATTATTGGCCTCGGTGTCTTCAATGTTAATTTCAGTAATGGCATGGGAACCGTTGATGATGGGGAAACCGCGATCGAACTTTTTTATAAATGGCAATCTATGGCTTGGTTGAGTCTGAAACCGGAACTGCAATATATCATCAATCCTGGTGGCGCGGGAAGCGATGACGCATTGGTGATCGGTCTTCGGTGTGAAATCGTTTTTTAAAATCTCCTTGGGGAGACAATGATTTAGGCGTTAATGCTGCTGAGATAAATTGAAAAAACACAGGAGAGTAAATTATGATTTGGAAACATTTCAAAATATGCGTGAAATTGGGGATTGGTTTTGGGTCGATTTTGATCTCGACGATTGCGATTGGGAGTGTGGCGCTTTATTCGTTATCCGTTGTGTGCCGCAACATGGATGAGTTGTCCGGTTGGAGTGAAATCGATGAAGGGATGAATGAAGACGTCATTCAGAACGTTATTAAACTTGAAACAGCGATGACCGCCTACCTATTGATGGACACAGAGGAAAATTGGACGCGGCTTCAATCTATAACAAGTCAACTGAATCAAGGCGTTTCGGAATGGAAAAATCTAGTTAGTCAGGATAAGGAATTAGTACAAACCACACAAAACATAGAAAATACGCTTATTGAATTTTCAAAGATCGAAAATCAATTACGATCGAAAAATCTGGATCGGGCCGCAATTGAGAGGAAATGGGACGCGTCTGCGCAGAAAAGTCTGACTACGCTAATGACTACAATGGAAGAGGTGATCGATCCCGCTAAAGAGAGAGCTGAGCAATCAGAAATTATCCCGGAGATGGTGAAATGGGGTGAAATTGACATGGTGATGAATGAGGGAGTCATTCAAAAAATACTCCTTCTACAAATGACCGCCCATGATTACGCGGCGCAAAGCACTGAAGAAAGTTGGAAACGCTTCCAAACGATGCTGACTGATGCAAGGAATGGGCTTGAGGAATGGACGGGATTGCTTTCGGGGGAGGCGGCTATGCGGCAATCGGCGCAAGTCATTCGCGAACAATTGGATGAATTCAGCGCCTTAGGGGATCAATACAACCAAATTCTCACCGGCAGTCAAGCCATAAAACAAGAATTCACGAATTCTGTTCAATCCGTTCTGGCGGAAGTTGAAACTGTGATGCAAGAAGTTCTTGATCCCGCGAAAGACGCCGTTATAGCGAACGCCTCCGCTACTAACCGGCGAGCGAATGCGACGATTCTTCTCGTCTCGATTCTCGCAGTTCTAATCGGAACGCTTCTCGCCTGGCGGATTACATGCGGCATCGTAACACCAATGACTATCGGGGTCGAATTAGCGCAAGAAATCGCCAGCGGGAATTTGACACGGGAAATAACAGTTCACCAAAATGATGAGATTGGAGAGTTGATCAACAATCTCAATTTTATGACGGGTAATTTAAGGACAGTAATCAGTGGGATTCAAACCGCGGCGAGCCAAGTCGCAGCCAGTAGTGAAGAGTTGTCTTCTTCGGCGCAAAGTCTTGCCAGTGGCGCGGCGGAACAAGCGTCGAGTCTAGAAGAGACATCCGCATCGATTGAAGAACTAAATCAATCGATCAAGATAAATTCGGAAAACGCGAAAAAGGCGAATACAGTAACGGCGGATGCGGTGGATCAAGCGAATGATGGTGGGCTTGTGGTCCAGGAAACAGTGGAGGCCATAAAGCAAATCGCCACTCAAATTACTATTATCGACGACATCGCCGATCAAACCAATCTTCTCGCGTTAAATGCGGCGATCGAGGCTGCCCGGGCGGGTGAATTGGGGAAAGGATTCGCTGTTGTCGCTGTGGAAGTCCGGAAATTGGCGGAACGGAGCCAACAAGCCGCCCGGGAAATTAGCGCGTTATCCATCAATACAGTTAAAAAAGCGGAGCAAACAGGCCTTCAAATACAAAGTGTAGTTTCCACGATCCAAAAGGCTTCAACACTCGTCCAAGAGATTTATATATCCTGTACAGAACAGTCTTCTGGATTCGATCAAATTAAATCCGGGGTATCACAACTCGATGATGTAATCCAACAAAATTCATCGGCCTCAGAAGAAACCGCGGCCGCTAGCGAAGAACTCGCAAGTCAGGCGCAGGCTATGCAGGAGATGGTTTCGACATTTAAAATCAACAAAGAGGAGAATCCGTATCATTTACACCGGGATTCATGCAGAAATCAACCAACCAATATACAAAGAGAAAAGTATGATTCCATAGCGGCGATATCTGATTCGAACGAGTACACACCTATGCGCGATGAAGATGAGTTTCGCCGTTTCGATTAAATTCACCTCCTAAGGAAGATCTGTTTCCTTCTTCCTCTTGATTGTTTGCTAAGTGTCTTAATATACGAGAAATGAAGATGCCATAGGAAGAAAGGTGGATCGTTCTCTCAGGGTACAAAACATCCATAAAAAGGAATATAATAAAATAAAGAACAATCTTCATTCTATCTTCTCTTTCAAACCACGATGAAATCGTATCTTTCTCAAATCATTTCTCTCATTATTGTGCTCTTCATATATGTGTCTAATATCCCTTTCTCCATTGGCGCGTCTTCAACTTTGATTGGGCTCTACCCTACGGGGTACGAGAAAAATGAAAACGAGGACGGCTGGCTCTCGTTCGCGTATCAATCCAGCGCTATTTCGGTCCAGTCGAAAGAACTGCTATCAATTGATATTGACGCGCTGCGCCTTCGGAATTGGCGTATTGATGGATTCGAGATAATTGCGGGAGAGGAATCGATTCCCCTCACTCATCTCAAGGAATTATCCAAAGGCGCCCCCCCCTTTTTTCTTCGTTGCTGTGTGACATACAACGGCGCTTTGAAACAGAATGGGAAAGCGCTCCCCTTCGCCAAGCAGAGGGCCTGCAGTCCAGAATTGCTGTTAATTCCCGCCAGCGGCGTATCCATCCAATCTCCTACACACCGGCGGGGATTGAACAATTCGGTTATGGCCATCAATCCATCTGGTTCAACGGATCGCGCTGGAACGCCGCCTGTGAATCTTGTCATGCTAATGGTGGATACGCTTCGATCCGATCATACGCCCCCCTACGGTCATCCCTTCGTGATCGCTCCGCATGTCGACATGCTCACGTCGTTGGGCGCCATGTTCACACAATCGTATGGCGCCTCTTCCTCCACCCGGCCCAGCGTCGGATCGATGATGACCGGATTGCAGCCGAAAGCGCATGGCGCGGTCCGGCACTCGACGCAAGGCGCGGCGCTGTACAGCGGCGTTCCATTGCTGGCGGAAGCGTTTCAAAACGCAGGATTCACTACAGTTGGTATTTCGAGCAACGCCCAAGTTACCAGCAAATTCGGTTTTGCCCGTGGATTTGATGTTTACGAATGCCCTGTTTGGGAAACCGTGGTTACGCCGAAAGCGGTTAAACGGCTCAAAACGATTAAAGAACCGTTTTTCCTTTACCTGCATTATATGGCTCCCCATGCGCCGTATACGCCTCTCAAACCCTGGGCGGGGTTGTATGATGGGATGACGGAATATAAAGAGCAGGACGCCTACTGCGCGGAAATTTCTTTAGTGGATCGCCGTCTTGGCCGTGTGCTGCGTCAGTTGAGCGAACTGGATTTGCTCGATCACACGCTGGTCTGGCTGCTTTCCGATCACGGGGAAGAGTTTTGGGAGCATGGCTGGAAAGAACATGGCGTCACTCTCTATGATGAAAGTACGCGAACCGTGTCGATTGGCATGTATCCACCGGTTATTCCCATGAACAAACGGATCGATCTCCCCGTGACACATGCCGATCTCTTTCCCACATTTTGCGACTTGATTAATTTAAAACCGCCCCAGTTGCTTCAGGGGAAAAGCCTTCTACCGCTTCTGCTTGGAAAACCGCCCGGCGAGCTGGCTTCCCGGCCGATTTTCCTGCATCACGGTGGAGGTCTTGGACCGGGAGTTCATTTCTCGGATAAAGACGGGGTGTTGTTGAATCACAAAAAACTGATCTGGTGGAATCAGAAAGATGAATGGGAACTTTACGATCTTCAATCCGACCCATTAGAAAAGAAAAATCTAGCCACCAGCGCGATCGATGCGAAAAGAGAATATGAAGGATTGATTCACGATCATGTTTCCGTATGCGAAACGATCGCCAAGCGGTACCAGATACCTGGCGATGGAGACACGGCTGTTGAATTAAGTCCGGAAGAGATCGAGAATTTGAAGGCGTTTGGGTATATCCAGTGAACGGCTTTTTTTATAAAACCGGTATGATGGCCATTCATCCTTTATCCCATCTTCCCAAATTATTCAGAAACGGATAAGATGGAAAAATTTGCAAAGGGAGGACGCAAGATGTCTCAGCATACAATCCAAATAAATTGGAAGCGGATCATCCTCGCTGTGCTTGCGTTGAGTCTATTCCAATCCCCCGCGTTATGGGCGGCGGAGTGGAATGTGCGAAGCGGCGGGTGGTGTCAGTTAGTCGAAATTCCTCTCCCCCCACTTTCCGTTGAATCCGGGGATTCCACGGGGGATGATGAGGGTGAATTCATTCCTTTGTTCAATGGAAAAAACTTGGATGGCTGGATCATCCAAGGATTGGAAAAAGCCGGTCCTAAAATCAAAGAAGAAGGCGTTCTTCCGTTGGCCGGTTGGGACTATTGGGCGCTGGTTACAAAGCAGGATTTCAAAAACTTCATCCTGTGTTTCGATTGCAAATTCGATAAAAAAGGGAACAGCGGAATTCTGATCCACACCGCGAAAAAAGAGATTTACAAAAGCGCGTTTGAAATCCAGTTGGAATCAGGCGACGATCCAAAAATCATAAAACCGGAGCACAAAAGCGGCGCGATTTATGATCATGTGGCGCCCCTTAGTAATCCCGCGAAACCGATCGGAGAATGGAATTCGGTCGAAATTAAATACGTTGAACCACTGTTAACCGTGATCATCAACGGGGTGGTTGTACAAGATAAAGTCGATCTCTCAAAAATCCCGGGATTAAAGCACAAATACAAAAAAGGGAGCGTCTCGATACAACGCAACGATTACAAAAAGGCTGTCTATTTTAGAAATATTCGTATACGCCGGCTGCCGGATTAATCCAAAGTCTCCGCTTCACGGTCCTTGAAAAAAATGACCAGCGAGTAAACATACTCTCTTTAAGGATTTTTTTCCGAAAGAGTGTACCGTTTAACATATACAAATCGTGTTTTGAGAAAACAACCTGCAAATGAAAATGAGTTGCGGGAGCTAATTCGAACGAGAAAGCCTTAGGAACTCATTTTCATATAAATAAGGCGTTGGATTGTTTCACGCCACAACTAGACCAATCGATGGAGGTAACTATGTTTTACCGTGTAAGAAATGTGTCCGTATTATGTCTGATTCTAATGACAGCGCTTTCGATCGTTCTTCCCCTGGAAAGTGTCTCGGCTGAAAATGAGGAAGGTTTTGAATCGCTTTTCAATGGCAAGAATTTGGATGGCTGGATCATCCAAGGATTAGAAAAAGCCGGTCCCAAAATTAAAGAAGAAGGCATTCTTCCCATGGCTGGTTGGGATTACTGGGCGTTGATTACAAAGAAAGATTTCAAAAACTTTATTCTTCGCTTTGACTGCAAATTCGATAAAAAAGGCAACAGTGGAATTCTGATTCATACCGCGAAAAAAGAGATTTACAAAGGCGCGTTTGAGATTCAGTTGGAATCGGGCGACGATCCAAAAATCAAAAATCCCGAACAGAAAAATGGGGCGATTTATGGCCATGTGCCGCCTCTCGAGAATCCAGCCAAACCGATCGGAGAATGGAATTCCGTCGAAATCAAATACGTCGAACCTAAACTGACCGTGATCATCAATGACGTCGTGGTCCAGAACGAAGTCGACATTTCCAAGATCGAAGATTTGAAACACAAATATGACAAGGGAAGCATCGCGATTCAGCGCAACGATTACAAAAAAGCGGTCTATTTCAAGAATATCCGGGTGAAACCTCTTCCCTAAACTTCCTGGATCGCCATATGACTCTGGAATGATAAGTACGATAGGCCTCTTGGACGTTTCCGCGTCTAGGAGGTCTATTTCTTGCGTGTACTATGGGAATTCCATGTTTCATAATCTCTCTCATTGATTGTGTGAAAAGAATTAAATCATCACGATCGAGATCACAACGTGCAAATGAAAATGAGTTGCGGGTGAAATCTAGAACGAGTAAGTCTCTGAAACTCATTTTCATATATAAGGGTACTGATAGTGGCAAGAAACAATCTACATGCGTTACTCTGGTCAGAATGGACCGAACCGAAAACTGTTTATCCAAATGGAATTCATGGGAAAATCGCTGAATTTCTTTCGGAACAAGGATTTACTACAACACTCGCTGATATGCAGGAGAAAGAGCAGGGATTGGATGAAAAACGGCTCCAAAAAGCCGATGTCCTTTTCTGGTTCGGCCATAAAAAACACGATGATGTGAAGGATGAATACGTTCACCGTGTAGTCTGGCATGTGACGGAAGAAGGGATGGGATTTATCCCTCTGCATTCCTCGCATCTCTGCCGTCCGTTCCGGAAATTGATGGGAACGGCTTGCACGTTTCCCACATGGCAGGAAACGGCGGGGGAAGAGCGCATTGAAGTCCTTGCGCCGGATCACCCCATCGCGGAAGGCGTTGAGGATTTTTCACTGCCGCAGACGGAAATGTATGGAGAACCCTTCGATGTTCCCGAACCGGGCTCCGTCGTGTTTCATTCCCGATGGAAAACGGGGGAAGAATTCCGGTCCGGCTGCTGTTGGACGTGTGGGAAAGGAAAGATTTTTTATTTCCGTCCGGGACACGAGACATATCCCATATTTATGAATCGAACGGTCCAGCGGATTCTGACGAATGCGGCGCATTGGGCGGTTAAGGAGAAATGATTCGTTCGATATAATTCTGGCCGTATGACTAACTCCTTGACAGATAGAAAAAAAAAGGTATTCTATTTTACTTGTTGTTTTTCAGTGTAAAATTGTGGAACATAAGAACTATCACGATCGAGATCACAACCTGCAAATGAAAATGAGTCATGATCTGGATTTTTAGAGGATGATTTATTAGGCTCATTTTTTACCAATATTTGAATGAAATGTGAATAGAAAGAATGAAACGAACCTATCAACCAAGTAGAATTAAACGAGTTCGAACTCATGGTTTCCGCGCGCGTATGAAGACACGTGGTGGACGAGATATCATGAACCGGCGCCGCAGAAGAGGCCGGCGCGCTCTGACAGTGTCCGATTCCATGCAGAAATAAGATATTTTTCGAGGATTGTCTCGAAAGAAGATAAGAATTGGATAACCGATTTCGCAAAATCGAACGGTTGCGGAAACGAGAGGAAATTCGAAACGTTCTCCGGAAGCGCAGACTGGATGGGACCTATCTGATTCTTCACGCTCTGCCTATAGAAGAGGCGGTGTCCCGTTTAGGAGTGATTGTCAGCCGCGCCGTCGGGAACGCAGTGACTCGGAACCGGGTGAAGAGGCGGCTTCGAGAGGTATTTCGGTGTATCAAGAATGATCTGAGTGGAAGGGTATCTATCGTCATCCGGGCAAAACCGAAAAGCCGTTCCGCCAGCTATTGGGATTTGGCGGAAGAGATTGAATTCCTCCTAAAGCGGCTGCGATTGCTGAAACGCGATGCGGCGGCGGAATCGGCGCAATGCCCAAACCCTTCCGGCGAAAAGCGCCAAGAGCGGGTTTAAAGTTCAGGACAGAATGGTCAAGATTGGGCGCTCCCTCATCAACATGCCGGCGCGGTTTGTTGTTTTGTTGTTGAACGTGTTTCACCGGCGAGTATCACCCCTGTTGGGACCGCTTTGCCGTTTTCATCCTTCCTGTTCCGTTTATGCGATGGAAGTGATCACCTCCTTCGGCTTACTTAAAGGGGGCTGGTTTGCTATTAAACGCCTCGCAAAATGCAACCCGTTTCATCCGGGCGGATATGATCCACCACCTCAACCACCCTCTTCCGCGCTGAAAAACCAGTAGTGGGCTGAACCGTTCTTTTTCAGGGAACCAATAAGGCCGAATTGCTGAAATCGATTATTCAATCGATATACTTTCATCCTGGTAATGGAACAAAATGGAAACAGAAAAACGATTGGCTTTATGTTTCGCGTTGTCGATGCTTATCATCGTCGCGTTCAGCTGGTACAACGCGAAAATGCATCCTCCCCTCCCGCCGGATCAGACAACCGATGAAATCACGGACACAAACACCCCCGGAGGCGCCCAAACACCGCTTCCTTCTCAGGAAGACCAGCCGGAATCAGAGAAAAGTGTTGCAGCGCCTGTGGTCACTCAAAGTGAGTGGAACTGGATCCCCGGCACACCGCCGGAAACGGATCCCGGCGCCGTGGTTATAGAAAGCGATCTCTATCAAGTCACTATTTCCAAAGCGGGCGCGATTCCCACCTCTTGGCTTCTTCTCCACTATGATGAACTCTATGAGGATCCTCGAAAACTCAACCTTCAAGTCAGTAATGGAACTCCCGCGGAACAGGAAAAAGCCCAATTGGAATTAGACCGGCTCCAAAGCGTTCCGGAAGATGGAACCCGCCCGATGGAATCCGTCAATCCTACCTATGAGAAGGGGGAAGCCGGTTTGATTCTGAGATGGGGCTCAAATCGTTCTGACCGGTATATTCCCTATCAATGCGGCGTGGATAGAATCACCGTTCAGCAATCAACGCCGATCCGGTTTGTCTATACAAACGCGGGTGTCACGATGGAAAAAATTTACACATTCCATCCGGACCGGTACGATGTTGACCTGGAAGTAAAAATATCGAATCAATCCGGACAGCCACTCTCTTTCAGTAAAGACGGATTTTATGACATCAACTGGATGGGCGGATTTGGGTTCGCCTCAGAACGTTACGACGCGCAAAACAACGCGCTTCTACAACTGGATGGAAGCACCTCGATTCTCACGACCGACATGGTGAAGAAAGAGTTTTCGTCCAGCGAAACGCGGCCGCTCCAGAGTTATGAGGAGCCCACCCTGATGACAACGGGGAAAACCGTCAACTGGATCGGGGTCGGACAAAAGTATTTTTTAGCCGCTATTGTTCCAAAAACACAAACAAACGACTCGTTGAAGGGGGTCTCCAGCCCAGGCAATGGATTGTCGGACCTGCTTAGACCCCACACCGGTATACGGATGCCGATGCGCGCCGAAATTATCAACAATGCGAATCAATCCGATAAATTCACGATTTATGTAGGGCCGATGCAAGAAGATCAATTGGTCCAAGCGTCCCCCTCTCTGGTAGAAGCGAGGAAGATCTTCCTGCGCCGGTTTACCGGCCCCATCGCTGGATTGATGTTGAGCCTGCTCCAAGGATTTCACTACATCGTTCCAAACTATGGAGTTTCGATCATCCTGCTGACGTTGTTGTTGAAAATCATCATGTTGCCCTTGTACACAAAGCAAGTGCAATCGATGCGGAAAATGCAGGCGCTCCAACCCCAGATCAATGCGTTGAAAGAACAGTATAAAGACGATGCGCAAAAACTGCAAAAGGAACAGATGGAGCTGTTTCGAAAGAATAAAGTCAATCCGCTGGCCGGTTGTTTGACCATGTTGCCGACGATCCCACTGTTCATCGCTCTCTATGCGACATTCAGTATGGCGGTGGAATTGCGGGGATCGGAATTTTTTGGTTGGATACAGGATTTATCGACTCCGGACAGCGCGTTTTATATTCCGATCGGCAGTTATATCTTCACGGTGAATATCCTGCCGCTCACCTACGCGGCGCTGATGCTGTGGAGTTCCAGCCAACAAAAGGTGGAAGGCCCTAACGCCGCGATGATGAAATATATGCCCTTGATGTTTGTCTTCTTTTTCTGGTCGTTCGCATCAGGGGTCATTCTCTATTTTGTAATCAGTATGTTCATTGATGTGATTCAGCGATTATTGATGGAGAAATTCAATCCTTCCGAGCCGCCGCTAGCAAGCGCGAAAAAAACATGAACCACCGGCAAGACGGGGAACATTAAAATGAACCACCGGCGTCAGCGGCTCAACGTCCGGTACGGACATAAAAGATGGAGGAGACATAATGAAAGCAGCAATTGGAATTGGCGCTTCTCTTGATGACGCGACACAAGACGCGTTGAATCAACTTTACGCCACACGGGACGAAGTCGAAATCCAACCGATCGATGCGGGATCGAAAGGATTTCTCGGATTTGGCAGAAAAAAAGCGAAAGTGGAGGCGATACTCCGGCCCGATGAAAAAATTCGCGCGACGGTTTTTATGCGGACGATCCTCACTCATATGAAAATCGACACCAAGCTTGAAGTGACTGAGAATGGGGAGTCTATCAATATCACTCTCGGTGAAGAAGCCTCGCCCCTCATTGGTCATCATGGGCAGACATTGGACGCTATGCAGTATCTCATCGCCCGGTACCTGAATGAAGATAAAGATGAATGGCGCAAAGTCTCAATCGATATTGATAATTACCGGGATCGCCGGGAGGATAATTTACGGAATTTGGCGACGCGTTTGGCGGAACAGGCCCTCAGAACAAAACGTAATATCCGCACAGAACCCCTCTCCGCGCCCGAACGGAGAATTATCCATTTAGCGCTGAAAGAAAATAACGCCGTTACAACCTTCAGTATCGGTAATGGAGATCGCAAACGGGTCGTGATCGCTTCCACGAGTAAATACAACGGCTCACCCCGCCGTGGACAACGGCCCCAACGGCCTCGCCGTGGAGGAAATAGCGGCCGCCGGGGTGGGGGGAGTGGACACCCTAGCTCTCGCAGACGGCCACCACGCGAGCATTCCGATTCGCGCCGGGATTGAACCGTATTCTATAAATTCCTGATTCTATACGAATCTTTTCCTATATCATCCTGCCCCATACGTGTTTGAAACATGTTATGCCGCCGATTCAATGCTTATATCCAGCTTCTCATAGAGAATCCCCGCTTGGATTTCGCTCTTCCCTTATATTGCTGATCTCTTGTACTCATGATAAACTATGAGAATCTCTTGTTCTATGTTAGAGCGATCAGTACTACTCGGTTATCCATGTCTTATGAAGGATTGGGGGGCGGTTTGGTCGTTATTTAAGTGCGATTCTAGAATGTGAAGGCGTCGTCATGGTGTCGCGTCCAGTGATTGAAGAACAGCCCGGATTGAATCCGGATGTGGAAGATGATTTTCCCATCCTGGAAATGATTCTGCGTAATTATCTCAAGGACGAAGACATTATGAGGATCCGGAAAGCCTATTTCTTCGCCTATGATAAGCATGGGGATCAGAAACGGGCGAGTGGGGAGCCTTACATTATCCATCCGATTTCTGTCGCCGAGATCCTCGCCGAATTTGAATTGGACGCGGATACAATCACAGCGGCGATTCTCCATGATATTTTAGAAGACACGGAAGTGATCTACGAGCAATTGGCGAACGAGTTCGGAGAACGTGTGGCCATGCTCGTTCAAGGCGTTACAAAAGTCGGTAAAATCGGTTCGGCGTACCGAAGCGAGGAAGAGGTTGAAAATCTCCGGCGCATGCTCGTGGCGACCGCGAAAGATCTGCATGTCATCATCATTAAACTCGCCGACCGGCTTCACAATATGCGCACACTCCATCATCTGTCCCGTGAGAAACAGCAACGAATCGCGAGAATGACGCTGGATATCTACGCGCCGCTTGCGCATCGTCTAGGTCTAGGACGCATCAAATGGGAGTTGGAAGATAATTGTTTGATGTATCTCAATCCACAGGCCTATGAAACAATCAAAAAAAAGGTCGCCAATAAACGAAAAAAACGTGAAGATTATATTCAAGTCGCTTGTTCCCAACTCAAAGAAGCCCTGAAAAAGAGAGGAATTCACGCGTCCGTCGAAGGACGCGCAAAACATTTTTACAGTATCTACCGGAAAATGCGCCGCGATCATAAAACGTTTGAAGAGATTTATGACCTGACCGCCATCCGTGTGATCTGTGAAACGATCGGTGATTGTTATGCGATTCTGGGGGAAGTCCATACGATGTGGAGACAGATAGAAGGCCGATTTAAAGACTACATCTCCACACCAAAACCGAACAATTATCGTTCGATCCATACTACAATTCTTGGTCCCAACGGCCGGATGATTGAAATTCAAATCCGCACACAGGAAATGCACTACATCGCCGAACATGGGATCGCCGCGCATTGGCGGTACAAAGATGAAGGAAACCGGCGCCTCAGTCAAGACGCGAAATGGCTTGAGCCTTTCTCACAAGAATTGATCGATACATATAATCCAGAAGAATTCATTCAATCCATGCGCACCGATTTCTTCTCGGATGAGGTATATGTCTACACACCTAACGGTGAATTGATCCGTCTTCCAATTGGCGCCACGCCGATTGATTTCGCTTATAAAATCCATACGGAACTGGGGCACCGTTGCGGCGGCGCAAAAATCAACGATCGGATTGTCTCTCTTAATCATCCTCTCAAAACCGGCGATACCGTTAAAATCCTCTCCAGTAATAATAGCCATCCTTCCCCCGCCTGGATCGACATCGTTAAAACTTCTTCCGCGAGGAACAAAATCCGCCGTTATCTGCTCGAATCCCGCCGGGATGAGCTGCAGCGGATTGGTCAATCCAATCTCTCACGGGAACTGCAAAAAGCCGGTTTCAATCCGCTGGAGTTTTACAATTCTCCCCGCGCCCAAGAGGTGGCGGAATCACTGTCGCAGAAAAATCTAGAAGGTCTTTTTGTCAATATCGGCTTTGGCCGTATCTCCACCAAGCAAGTCATCGCCCGGCTATTGCAGCCGAAACAGAAATTGGATTCACCGGCTAAAAAAGAAGCGTCCCGCGAGGAACCACCCGCCAAAGAGGAGCCTGGTTCTCGATCCATTGTTCGGATGGGAGATATCGACGATATCATGTACCGCCGCGCGCGTTGTTGCAATCCGCTTCCGGGCGATGAAATCATTGGATTTGTGACACGGGGGCGGGGCGTTACGATACACAAAGCCGTCTGCCGGAATGTGAAACTGATTGACAATGAACCCGGCCGTATTTTATCGCTGTTTTGGGAAGGCAATCAGAAAGATCGCATTTCGGTCAGCATCGAAGTGAAAGCCCGTGATCGAACGAACCTTCTCAGCGACGTCTCCCAAATGATCGCCTCGACTGGCACGCATATCATGCGGTGTGAATCCAACGCGGTCCCCCCCCATGCGACGCTGGTCTTTACGATTGAAGTAACGAACTCAAATCATCTAAATACAGTGATGCAGCAATTACTCGGTGTCGAAGGCGTTAAAAATGTACGCCGTTATAAAGGACGGAATAATAAATAAGGGGGGAGAATTACGCCAAAAGATTAATTGTCGTTTGATTCATTTCATCCGCTGTCTTTGCGACGGCCGCATTCGCCCGGAAAATGCTCTCTTCATTTTGAAGCGCAATCATTTCACGAGGAATGTCAACATTTGAGTTTTCCAGGAATCCACTCACGAGGATTCCCCGCCTGTTTGTTCCCGGCGCGCCAACCTGTGGCGCTCCCGAACTTCCGGTTTGCGTAAGGAGATTGTTCCCCCCGCGCGATAAGCCTCCAGGATTGCTGAATTGCGCAATTTCAATCTGACCGGCGTTCATGGTTTCTCCATCCGCCATCTGTGCGGAAATAGAGCCGTCGCTTCCTATTGTCACTGATGCCGCATCGGGTGGGATTGCGGTGGGAGGTTGAAGAACCAATCCTTGAGAATTGACCAACGCGCCATCCGTTCCGCGTGAAAAAGCCCCATCCCGTGTATAAAACGTATTTCCATCACCGTCCATCACTTGAAAGAATCCCTGCCCAGAAATAGCCAAATCAAGAGGATCGCCAGTCGGTTTCAAGACGCCCATCTCTTCCAATGAAGAGATGGCTGACACAACGGCGTTCTTCCCGGATGGACCTGTACTGCTCTGGGCGCGCTGGGTCCGGTAACCAGCCGTATTCACATTCGCCACATTATTTGCGGCGGTCTCTGCGCGGATCCGAGACGCGTTTAAACCGGATAGGGCTGTGGATAGGATATCAATCATCAGTATTTACCTCTTTGTTATTTTACATTCTTTATTGTATTATGTCAAAAATTTTTCCAGAAAACTAAATATTTATGCGTTCTTATTGCTATTCTTATCAAATGAGTTCTTAACGGAGTCTCATATCGTTTCCCTTACAGTGCTAGAATGGGTGTCGGAAGTTAAAGCAAAACGATTTAGATTTAACGGGGCTCCAGTGAATCGAATTAATTATTTATTGATCGGGATGGTCTTGATCTTAGTGCTGATCGCGCTTCTCTTTGCGGCGAAAACGCATGATGAAACCGTTCGCGCGCTGCCTGGCAGCCTCGCGATTGAAATGCGTCAGCTGCTTACGGCCGAGAATGTTTGGGATATCAAAATCGTATCTATCCATAGCCGTATAGAAGAACTAAAGAAGAAATACCCTTACATCGAGTCCATTATTCTCCGGAAATTTTACGGGGAAGGAAAAACCTGTACACTGTATCCATTCGCTTACGATTGGGATCATCCGGATTTCCCGCCGGATGAGGACAATTCCTATTTAACCAACGCGTTGAAGGCGGATGATGGTTCACCGCTAGGCGTTCTTTATATTAAATTCAATTCCGCCCGCCTCCGTTTATTCAACGCCGCGATTCTTGGCAGCATGGCCGCGCTGATTATTGTCAGCATCTTGGGCCTCTACACCATCCAAACCAAAGACGAAGAAGTGCGGAAGACCACTTCACTCTTGGAAGAGAAGCAGCGTGAGTTGATCCATCTCGAACGTTTATCACTCGTCGGTCAAGTGACCGCTAATCTGTTGCACGATCTTAAGAAACCTGTCTTAAATATCCGTGCGGAATCGGAATCGCTTCCCCCTGATGGCGTGCGGGACGCGATTCTGGAAGAGACGGATCTGTTTCTCCGCATGATCCGCGAATTGCGGCTGGAAGGATTTCTGCGGCAGGATTTAGAACACGCTGAGTTTGTGGATTTGGGCGAGATCCTGGATCGATCGCTGCGGCTGGTGAAATATGCGAGAAACAATGTTCAAGTGCAAATTGACTTACCCGGAGACTTGCCGTTTCTTTTTGGACAGCGCCATCAACTGATCCAAATTTTCTCAAATATCCTACTAAATGATTTCCAAGCGCTGGAAGGCAATGGTACCATCCTGATTAACGCCTCGCAGATCGACGAAGACGGCAAACCCTGGCTGGAAATCCACATCACCGATGATGGGCCGGGCATGTCGTTCGATGTTCTCACCCATATCTTCGAACCATTCTATTCCACCCGGAAAACCGACGAGTCCGCGGGATTGGGCTTATACATCACTAAATCCATCGTAGAAACCATGGGCGGCGTCATCCATGTCAAAAGCATCCCCAAACATGGAGCCACCTTCACCCTCCGCTTTCCTATTACATCGGAGGAGACGGTATAAAATAGAAATCATTATTCTCTGTACGGAAAGAGATGATGAAATGAAATCGACAGCACACATTCAATCCATAAAAATTCAAGGATACCGGCCGTTCCGGGATTTCACTGCTGATTTTGGATTATTAGAGGTTTTAGTTGGGGCGAACGGTTCGGGAAAATCGAGTTTGTTTGAATTTCTTAAATTTCTTCGCGATAGTGTGTATCTTGATATTCCCCCAGAAATCATTCCGGGTTCGATAGGTCAGCAAATCTTCCATATACCCGGTCCTGAAAAATTCTGGTGGAGTCTTAAGATTAATACTGGAAAAACAATTCCCATTCTTTATCAAGGAGAATTGATGGGGCCTGTGGGGAAAACTCATATTTCATTTGAGAGAGTAGAATTTGAAAAACCTTTCCCGAAATACAAAACACCGATACGTTTCATGGATATTAAAGAACGCAAAGGTGTGATTAAAGATCCTGAGACAAATAAATTTATCAAACAAAAAATCGCATTATCCCGTCCGAATCAACTGGCGTTAAGCACAATTACGAATCCTGAGATGAAGACTCTCTACAACATGCGTGAATATATACGCGGTTGGCGGATTTACAGTTCCTTCAACATCGCTCATGAGAAAATACGTAAATCAGTTCCCATCGAACAAGAACCGATTCTCCATGAAGACGCAGGGAACTTAAGTTCCGTCTTGCATTATCTAATGACGGAGCATCTGCAAATATTTGATGAATTGAAAACGCATCTCCGTTCCATGATTCCCGGATTTCAAAATCTAAACGTGAAAGCTCGTGGCGGCCCAGGAGAGGTCATCGCATTTTGGCAGGAATCGGGGATCGATCAAGATCTAAGCCTTGCTGATTTATCGGATGGGATTCTCCGTTTAATCTGTTGGTGTGTGCTCTGTCTGCAACCCAATCCGCCCACTCTCATCTGTATCGATGAACCTGATCAGGGAGTACATCCCAGGACGCTGCCCATCCTTGCCGGGCTATTCGAAAAAGCCTGCGAACGTACACAGTTGTTTTTGGCTACTCACGCCTCATATTTCCTTCAACAATTCGATTTAGAAAGAATCGCGGTTTTTCGGAAAGAGAGCGGAGAAGCGAAATTTATTAAACCTCATAACTCGAAGGCATTGCAGGAGAATCTGAAAGATTTTGGAGCCGAAGAGTTAGAAATCATGCATCGTAGTGACGAACTGGAGTTACTGGCATGAAAAAGGTGATCGTATACGTCGAAGGACCTTCCGACCGGCTTGCGATGTCTGAGGTCTTTCTTTCATTCATTGATAGAGAGAAAATAAAAGGAAGTGTGTCCATATTCTTTTTAATTGGTGAGTTGTGATGGATACAAAAATATCGAAATCAAAGTTTAAGTCGAAAGCATTTGAATATTTTCGTCAGGTGGAGCGGACCGGCCAGGAATTAATTATTACGAATCATGGGAAACCGGTCTTGAAAATCGTTCCATATGAAGATGATCCTTTTATAAAATTTAAAGCGCTGCGGAATCCAGTTTTGAAGTATGATGATCCGACCGAAACCTGTGGGATTGGATGATTGGGAAGAATCGGGATATTTGTTGCGATAAATACTTGTTTTGTATATACGTTTTGTGTATACTAGTGATATGAAGTTTGAATGGGACGAAAATAAGAATCTCCTAAACCGTGAAAAACATGGTGTCAGTTTTTCCGAGGCAAAAGAAATATTTAATAGACCTGTTCTGACGTGGACGGATAATCGGCGGGATTACGGGGAAATCCGGGAAATTAGTATTGGTTCTATCGAAGGAGTTCTGGTTGTTGTCGTTGTTCATACGAAGCGGGATAAGAGGATTCGAATCATCTCCGCCCGTAAAGCAAAAGCGAAAGAAAGAGAAAAATATCATGCCTATCTCGAAAGAACGTTTGGAGGAGATGAAATCGATAAAGGATGATGATATTGATACCTCCGATATTCCCGAATTGGATGAGCGTTTTTGGAAAGAGGCCCGATTGGTCATGCCCCAGCCGAAGACGTCAATTTCTTTGCGGATCGATCCTGAAGTTTTGGATTGGTTTAAATCTCTTGGACGGGGATACCAAACGCGGATGAATGCTGTTTTACGCTCTTACATGGAGGTTCATAGAGGAAAACAATAGCGTCCCATGCGACGAGATAATATGTTCTCATTTTCGACTTTTCTCAAAAGATAAATAGATTTTTTCGGAGAAGCCTTCCCTTAGAAAACCATTTTTGGGGGACTGCGAGATTCAAACTTATGTAGAATAATATTGTTGAAATTTGATTATTTATCTCTAATATGTAATAAATTGAAAGAGGTTTGGTTCTGGATGTGTGAAAAAGTCTCGATAAAGATATTTGTACTGAATGCCATGGGATATTTGCGTCATGTTAAACAAACAGGCCAGGATTTAATCATAACCGATCATGATAAACCTGTGTTGAAGATTGTCCCTCTCGAGAAAGGTCCTATGGAAATAGTAAAATCGCTGCGGAATCCAGTTTTGAAGTATGATGATCCGACCGAACCTGTGGGATTGGACGATTGGGAAGAACTAGGATGAATATAGGTATAAACGGAGGGAAATTATGAAGGGCTTTTTCTTCTTGTTTTTTTTCGATGTTATATCTGTAAGCGCATTTCCTCAGAATATTAATACCCCAGTAAATTTTCCTGATCCGAACTTCAGAGCGGCGGTTGAGGAATATATGGGAGTGCCTTCGGGTGGGGAATTTTCGGCGCTGGAAGCCTCTATGAAAGATGGGGAATTGATTTGTTCTGGACTTGGTATCGAAGATCTGACCGGGATTGAACGTTTCCCCCGCTTTGGAATATCTCTACTGCTGGGGCAATAAATTATCCAGCCTTGATGTTTCCAATAACACAGCTTTGATCGAGTTTGACTGTTTCGGGAACCAATTAACAAGTTTGAATGTCACTAACAACACTGCTTTGGTGGGGCTTAGTTGCTGGGATAATCAATTAACCAGCCTAAATGTCTCCAATAATTCCGCTTTGGAGTGGCTTATATGTGGTTACAATCAACTAGCCAGCCTCGATATATCCATGAACACTGCTTTGATTAAACTCACATGCAGTTACAATCAATTAATCAGCCTGGATGTTTCCAACAACACCGCTTTGAAATATCTCTACTGCAGTTATAATCGATTAACCAGCTTGAATGTTTCCAACAACATTGATTTGGAAAGGCTTTCCTGTGAGTTCAATCAGCTAACTATCTTAGATCTCACCAACAACACCGATTTGATTGAACTCAGCTGCAGTTATAATCAATTATCAAATCTGAATATTTCTAACTGCATTGCTTTAACTCATCTTTTCTGTTGGGGGAATCAATTAACCTGCTTAGATATCTCTAAAAACACCGCTTTGGAGTGGCTGGAATGTCAGGAAAATCGATTATCCAGCCTAGATGTTTTTAACAACATTGCTTTGGAGAGACTCGTCTGCAGAAAGAATCAACTAACCAGCCTATCAAGTTTTGTTGATAATGTAGATATTGGTTTTAGGAATGGTTTGGATGTCCGATATAATTATATAGGGTGTAATGATCCAGAATCCGCTATAAGAGATTTCCGAATTCTAAAAGAACGAATTGGTACTGGTTTTAGATTCGAGCCCCAAAACGCATGTGAAACACTAGTGTCCAGTTGGTCATTGCATTGAGAAAAAAGTGCAACTCACTTATCTCTCACACCGCGTTCTCCCCACTCGGTAGTTCTTTTCCTCGAAGCACGACAGTTGTCAGCGCGACGCAGACGATGGCGATTAGGCATAAAATCAGCACGGATTGAAGGAATGGATCGTGGGGGTGGGGACTCAGCAGGGCGGCGATGCCTTTTTGGGTGGCTTCGTGGGGGAAGATGGACTGCAAGTAGTGTTTGACCGTCAGTTTATTGGCCATGCCAGGTAGAAACGCCGCGTTCGCGTCCCATATGAAGAGAATGAGAATCCCCGTGATAAAAGGGCGTTTGAAGCGAATCCCAATCAGCAGCATCACCGCGCCATACGCCGCCAATCCAAGCCACAAAACCCAAAGGTCTTTGAATAATATGGGCAGATCTTCGATCAACATGTTCGATTCGGACGCGCTCCCCAAAATGACAAAGGTAATAATGACCGATCCCGCCAGAATGATCCCCGATGAGAACACGAAGGAGAGATATTTTCCGAGTACGATCACCCAAGGATACGGAGGGCGCAGGTTTAAATAGATCAGCGTTCCATCCTCCACTTCCTCTGACAGAGGCGTCATCCCTTTCAGCAATGCCAACAGGGGAACGAGGAACTGCATGTACATTGAGGCGCAAAGGATCGCAAAATGATTGAAGGGATCTCCCGAGTGGTTGAATGCGTAATAGATGAAGAACCGCCAGATCGACGCCAAAATGATCGGCAGAGAGACCAATAGGATCTGAAAAAAGGCCTTCCGCGTCCGAAGCGACAAACGAGTGTTGACCGCGATCAAGGCGGTGAGTGGATAGAGGATTCGAGAAAGTACATGCGGATTCATTTTATTTCACCAGGTATTCAAATATGGATTCAAGGTTGTCGTCCGTCGCCACGAGTTGCTGAATCTTGATTCCCTCATCCAAGACTAAGGAATCGAGACGGTTGTAAAAATCATCGGGTGAGGTGATTTGGACGATCAATTCATTTTCCTCTTCGCCGAAACTGAGCGTCTGCACTTCGGGATAGGTTACCAACCGGTTGGAGAGCGTCTGCCGGTCCGGTGTCAAGATTTGGATGTGGCGAGGCTGTTCGTCGATCAATTCACGGATCTCCTGCACTGTGCCTTCCGCCAATAACATCCCGTTGTTCAATACCAATACACGATTGGTCATCTCCTGGACTTCGTGGAGAATGTGACTCGATACCAAAACGATTTTTTCCTGCCGTCCGAATTCACGGATCAATTCCACCAACGCGTTCCGTCCTATCGGATCCATCCCCGATAGCGGCTCGTCAAGAAAGAGGTATTCTGGATCGTGTAGAATCGACTGGGCGTATTTTACCCGCTGCCGCATGCCTTTGCTGTAAGCTCCGATGCGTTTATTCGCCGCTTCGGTCAAACCAACCCTTTCTAAACCTCGTTCCGCGGTTTTCTGCGCGTTCTGTTTGGACTGACCATTGAGACGGGCGATATAGCAGAGGAACTGAAAGCCGGTCATATAGTCGTAGAGGGATTCCGTATCCGGGCAAAATCCGATTTTTGCATAGATAGAATTGTTGTTCCAGACCGGTTCGCCACTGATCCGGATGGTTCCCGCGCTCGGTTTGATTTGACCGGTGAGCAGCTTTAATAGGGTGGATTTACCCGCCCCATTGGCGCCGAGTAAGCCGGTCACGCCCGGTTCAATGCGGGTATGGATCTCACTTACCCCAAGCACTTCGTCATACCATTTGGAGACATTGTCAATCTCGATAACCGCCATAATTTATTTCACCACCTCCACCGCCCGGATTTGCCTATGCAGGATGAACGCCGACACGGCGCAGATCAATATCAACATCCCCAAATGCCAACTCCAATGGAGGTCGTACGTCATTTCGGAATAGAAAATCACGGAACCCATTTGCGTCCATAGATGTTGGAAGGTAAAGAGCGATAATAGGCCTTCATTCATGAAAGGCTGCTGACGAGTCATCTCTTGTAGAATACCCACCATAGCCGGTGGGATTAAATACGCTACGCATATCATCGTCGCAGATCCGACACGGGATTTAGTCAATGAGGAGATCGCTAACACGAGCATCACCAGAGGAATGGTCACCACATTGCAATATAAAAAAATCTTTAGTATTAATGACAGACTCGTAAAAAGATAATTCCATTGATCGTTAAAAAATGCGTAGAAGAACATGAGAAGCAGGGTAGGGAATAATGTGATTGAATAGAGATAAAAGAGAATCACTGATCCTTTCCCGAATAAATAATCCACTTTGCTCATTGGTTTGGCCAAATAGAGAGTCAATGCTTTACACCGCTTATCCGAAGAGATAATGTCGGCGCCAGTCACTAAAGCGATTAGATAGCAGAAACTGAGTTGGATATAGAGAAAATTATAATAGAACTCCGCGTCGATGGTTAAGTAATTCTTCAACCACCGGGCGAACTCATTGAAATCCCTGCCTCCCCCCAAATTTTCCAGGAATTCCAAATTTGCCTCCAAGTAAATGACGCAGATATTGTAGAGAAACGGTGTTAAGCAGAAGATCAGAATAATCCAGAATATCCTTCCTTGCCAGATTCGATGGATTCCCCGCCGCGCAATCAGCGACCAGACGATTGAACGGGGGAGGTAGGTTCCGGAGTAATGACGATAACTTTGTTCGTAAACCGGCACGGTTTTTTCTCCTTACACAAGGGATCGAATTGTATAGCAACGCATGCGCGCATGCAGGATTTTAGAGTGAAAATCTATCTTTATTCTCATACAGTTTGAATGGCGGAGGAAAAAATATCCTTTAGCGTCATTTCTTCGTGTGTGAGTTGGCGAATTTGCGCGCCCGCTTCCCGCGCGGCGGTGAAAATCGCTTCCGTCCCGCGTTCTTCCGACACACGGACCTGTAATAAATCATTCTTTTTATGATTGCATTCCCCTCCTTGGTTCTGGATGGCTTTGCGAAACTGGTTTTCATCGCCTTTAATCCGCACTTCGTATGAGATCTGGGCCAGCTGTTTCAATTCCTGAATTCGTCCCGCTGTCGCCAGTTTCCCTTTAAAGAGCACCATCACATGCTCGCAAACCGATTCCACATCATGCAAGAGATGACTCGATAGAATTACGGAGATTTCTTTGTTCATTGAGATATCTTTGATCAATTCCAGCATGGCTTTGCGCCCATGCGGGTCCAGGCCGTTTGTGGGTTCATCAAGAAGAAGGATCTGGGGATCGTGAACCAGCGCCTGGGCCAGTTTTACACGTTGGCGCATTCCGGTGGAGTAGGTTTCAACTTTCCGGTATCGGGCCTCCCCGAGGCCGCAGTAGTGCAGGGTGATATGGGCGCGAAGCATGGCCTCTTTGTACGGCAGCCCACAGAGGCGGCCGCAAAATGCGACAAATTCAACGCCGCTCATCCCTGGGATATAAGAGTCCTCTTCCGGCA
>CAXXSM010000096.1:0-57221 GCA_963663405.2 bacterium
TCATTCTCAGGACTCACGATTACTGGCAATTCCGGTCTGGGAAGTGTTTGGACCTCGACAGGATTGATTATTGGTTGGGATTGAATCGACAACACGCACAAATTAAATACGATAAAAACGACTAAAACATGTCTCATTTTTCTCTCCTTCTTCAGCGGCGCCCATTTAAAGCTGTGTAATGAAAGAATCATCAAAACCTGTCACCAGTTCGTTTATAGTATAGGCAATTAGTGCATTTTTGTCCTAAAATAATTAATGGTATCACTGATCGCAAATCCATTTGCGGTCAAGCGTCCAGCGAAGCAGAAACGCTTTTTCTACTCCATTCTTAACCTATCTTTATAAATTCCAGAATCAATAAATTCTATTTTATAATTTACGCATAGCGTCCTTCTGAAAAAATCCTTATAATAACTTTATCTTTGTGGATATCATTAGGAGGAAAAGATGGAAGTAAATCCAAAGAAAAAATCATTTACCCTCATCGAATTATTAATAGTGGTCGCCATTATTGGAATCCTCGCCGCCATCGCCGTCCCGAATTTCCTAAACGCGCAAACCCGCGCCAAAATCGCGCGAGTACGTGGTGATTTGCAGGCTTTGGGTCTGGCGATTGAAAGCTATCGCATCGATTACAACGATTTTCCTCTCCCACTGCGAAATGGACTTGTTTTGAATACGTACAATCACATCGCCAACTGCATCGAACTCACAACACCCGTTTCGTATATCTCAACCGTCAGCATGGAAGATCCATTCATCCCCAGCCGGTTCTGGAACAATTCAGACCACGCTATCCATCCGACGTATGTCTACGTCAGTTATCAGGGAGACTGGGGAAAAGTCTGGGGCATGTCGGCGTACGGCGTGGAACTCCATCAGCTGCCCAATGGATTCGGACTCACTTCGCAAGGCCCAGACGACGCCGATTCAGGCGGTGTACACTACCCATTAAACGTCAAATTCGGAAACGATCTCAACGCCGCGAATTCCCATCTCTATCACCCTTCCAACGGCCTGCGCAGCGGAGGAGACATCGTCCGCTTCGGAGGAGACGTGCCAGCCCCCAGCGCCACAGGCGGTGGATGATTCGCGATGTAGCGAATGCGATGATAATAAGACAAATCGGCGTAACTTTATCCCTCCCTAAAAATTTCTTTGTATAATCAATAAAAATGTGATTTTAATCTACTTCGACCAGAAAAGCAGAGACTGACAATGAAAATCGAACAAATCGAAGCCTTCCCCGTTCATTATCCAACCCGTGGACGGTTTAAATTTCTTGAAACGCCCGATGGATCGCGGTGTTCGCGTGACGCGGTTCTCGTGAAAATCACCGCCGATGACGGGACAGTAGGCTGGGGAGAGAGCGTCCCCGTGCCCAAGTGGAGCGACGAAACCCTGGAATCAGCCACAGCCGCCATCCGGCGCTATCTTGGACCCGCTTTGATCGGCCACGATCCATTCGATCTAGCAGGCGCTCATGCGATCATGAACAAGACGATCTGCCCTATGTTTTCAACCGGCGCTCCGCTTTGTAAAGCCGGTGTGGATATAGCCCTGCACGATCTCGCAGCGAAAAGCGCAGGGCTTTCCCTCGCGAACCTGTGGGGAACCTCCGATGACGCTGAAATCACCTTCAGCTGGACGCTGAATCCTGCTACGTTAGATGATTTGGATCCCATGATCGAAGAAGGCTGGCAAAAAGGGTATCGGAATTTCAATGTCAAAGTCGCCCCCGATCCTGCGTTCGACTCCGAATTGTGTAGACGGGTGAAAGACCGTGTTCCCGATGGATTTCTCTGGGCCGACGCCAATGGAGGATATACTCTCGCTGACGCGTTAAGAGCCGCGCCGAAACTCGCGGACATCGGCGTCGATGTATTGGAAGCCCCGATTCGCCCCAACCAGATTTCCGGCTACCAACAGCTGAAACGCCAAGGCGCGCTTCCCATCTTGATGGATGAGGGCGTCATCGCGCCACGCGATCTCATTGAGTTTATCCGTCTGGATATGCTGGATGGCGCCGCGATGAAGCCATCCCGCTGCGGTGGTTTGCTCCCCGCCCGGCGGCAGATCGAGATTCTCTTGGAAGCGGGATTGATGTTCCTCGGCAGCGGCCTTTCCGATCCGGATGTGACCTTGGCCGCCTCCCTCGCGCTTTTCGGGGGCTATGGATTGAAATATCCTGCAGCGCTCAACGGGCCACAGTTCCTCAATCACAGCGTTATCAAAACACCCTTCCAACCGGAAAACGGAAAGATCAAAATCCCCCAAGGCCCTGGATTGGGAATCGAAATAGACGAAGCAAAAATAGAAGAAATTTCAGCGGAGCGGACGATCACAGGCGCCACGTAAACCGCATCATCAACGCGATCAATACAACGCCCATTCCCCTACATCCGTCGCGATCCATACTCCATAATTCTCATCGATGAAATCAGAGAAAACCGCGGCGGAATCTTGATTGGCCGTGCGATTGGGATGAGAATCGCCGTCTTCACCGCCGTATTCAGCGCGCAGGCGGTTGGGATGATCGGGATCATCGCTTGGATACGCGAGGACATCAAACCAATCAAACACAGCGGCGTTATCCAAACCGGGATTGGCCTCCAAGTATCCTGCAAGCCATTCGTTTTTCAACCAGTTATTATAGTCCCGCGCGCGTTGCGCTTCCGCGTCGTTAGTCTCATCCGAGGGACCATAATTACGCGGTGGCGCAGTCACAGCGATAAATAAGATCTCAGGATGTTCGGCGAAAATTTGTTCCAACGGTTTATAGTCATAACCGTTTCTTGAATATGTCCCCGCCGGATCATCATATTTTCGAAACACACTTTTGTAATTCGCCGTCGTTTGCGAGGAACTGAAAGGATCGCCCGGTTCTCTTCCCTCGCTGGAAATATTGCTGATCGGATAACAGCTTTTAAACATGATGATCGCGTTCCGCCCATCAGCGCAGTCAAAGCTTTCGATCCCCTCCAAATAATCATTAAACCAAAGAATCCAATGGTTCATATTCGTATTGTCTCCGGGAACTGAACCGAGAGATTCCGGCCTTCCCGAATCGGGAGAAAGAAAATCTCCATAATAAATATCGTTGACTTCATCAATAAACGACTTTCCTTGCAGCGTTGTGCGAAGCCCTTGTTGAAGAAAATTTTCGCCGCAGGAATGATGAATAAAAACGATATCGTCATCCGGCGTCATCTCCTGCGCGCGGCTATTTATTGATAGAAACAACAGTAGGGCCATCAGAGTAAATATAAACGTATGTTTTTTCATGGATTCTATACCTCCATTTGGTTGAATGACTGGAATTGCGTAAATCGATTGATCAATTCGATTTCAGCGCTTTGGCTTTGTTCCACTGCGCGTAACTTTTCTCGATAAAAGAAGAGAAGACGTTGGCGGAATCCCTGTTGGCCGTTTGACTGGGATGGGAATCGCCGCTTTCACCGCCATTTTCAGCGCGAAGGCGGTTGGGATGACCGGGGTGATCGCTGGGATAGGCGAGAACATCGAACCAATCAAATACCACAACATTATTGAATCCAGGATTGGCTTTATTGTATCCAGAAAGCCATTCGTTTTTCAACCAGTTATTATAATCACGAGCGCGTTGCGCCTCCGCGTTGTTTGTCCCATCGGATGGCCCGAAATGACGCGGTGGAGCGGTCACAGCGATGAATAGGATTCCCGGATGTTCGGCGAAAATTTGCTCCAACGGCTTATAGTCATACCCATTTTTTGAATACGTCCCCGCCGGATCTTCGTATTTGCGAAAAACACTCTTATAATTTGCCGTCGTTTGCGAAGAACTGAACGGATCGCCCGGCATTTTTCCTTCGCTGGAGATATTGCTGATTGGATAACAGCTTTTAAACATAATGATCGCGTTCCGGCCATCAGCGCAATCGAATTTTTCGACTCCTTTTAAGTAATCATTAAACCAAAGAATCCAGTGGTTCATATTCGTGCTGTCACCGGGAACCGAACCGAGAGATTCCGGCCTTCCCGAATCGGGAGAAAGAGCATCCCCGTAATAAATATCATTGACTTCATTAATAAACGATTTCCCTTCCAGTGTGGAACGCAGCCCTTGTTCGAGAAAATTATTGCCACACGAATGATGGATAAAGACGATATCGTCCTCCGGCGACATTTTCTGCGCGTGTCCTTCCGTTGCGAGAAACAAAACCATGGCCATCAAAGTGATGATAAACGTATGTTTTTTCATATCCTCTCCTCCTAGTTGAATTTTCATTATGATATTGGTTTCAATAAATCGAATGGGCCGATCAATCCGATTTTTAGCATTGTGCACAAAGACACTATATTACAAAAACATTAATATGTCATCGGCTTCTTCCTCAAATCACCTGTTCTTTATGCCCCAAGCGTCCCCCGGATAAAGATGGGATTGCTAAACGCCAGCAATTGATCCACCGGACGGCTATAGCGGTATACCTCAAAACGGTACCATTGGATCTCAGACCGCGCGTATTCGATGAACTTCAAATCACTGTCCCGCAGGGAAGAAAGTGGAGACTCACAATAAATCCCTTGATTCGACTTGATCCGGATAAAAGCCCCCGCTCCCACGCCATTAACTTGTACGCGCAGCTGGTACGGTTTCCCCACCGGCATACGCAATTCTCCCCCCATCAGCGCTACGCCGGAATTGGACTCCACCCAAAAACTAATCGCCGCTTCCAACGTCGCGTAACAACGCCCCTGTTTCAACGCGGGAATAATGAATGTTTCGGATACACCCTCTGATAGAACCAGCATTTTCGGCAGCCGGTCCACCAATGCGGCGCCCATCTCACCATGCGCCCCCTTCCCGCTGATCCCATAAATCCGCCGCTCCTGATTCAACAGCGAATCCCATAGATCGAACGTTTTCATAATCTCCGGAAACCGCTCTTCCCATAATCCACTCCAAACCTCCAGCAAATCGACGTGCGTCCAGTCCATCCTGTGCGAATTCCACAATGACGGCGAACCGCTTGGTACCATGCTGAATGGATGCAACGCGCAGAACAATCCACCTTCAGAATGTGTCTGATAAATAATATCTGCTATCGCGAGTGGACGGGCGCCTTCAAACCAGCGAATATACTCGCGCGCGCCCAAGAGCAGCGCATGCCCAAAAAACGTCTCAATTTCCTGCCCGGAAAGAATCGAAAGCGGCGGCGATTCGGGCAGGGAATTCAACGGTGGAAGATCGTGATCCGAAATCGCTAGAAATTGATACCCGATCTCATGATACCGCCGCGCTGTCTCCGCAGGAGATAACACGCCCACGCTCCGGCTTGTATGCTCGTGCAATTCTCCTAAATACCATTTGCATTCAGAAGGCTCCACATCCTCCGGTACACAGTCAAACATCAAATGGATTGGAAACGTTTCAATCTCCTCCGCCGTTTCAATCTGGATGGATAAAGCAGTTGGATTCGTATAGGCGGGGATCAGAACTTTCCACGCGCCCGAACCAATGGAGCCCGGCAGGAATCCATCCAAGGCGTACCGCTCCCCAATCTCTTTCCACCCTTGAAACGAAGGATCCCACCGGCCTCGATACACGCCCTCCGCATCAAAGATATACAACACGAACGAACGTGACTTCGCATATTGGAACATCGTGCCGATCGTATTCTTTAGAAACGCCTTCTGGACCTCCCCCACACTTGGATGATCCGTGTATTGTTCAAACCATTCATTTTCTTCAATGGACTCAACCAACTCTCTCGGCGCCTGGATTTCGCAGAGAATCCGGACACGGCGAACATTCTCCCTCATTACAAATTCAAAAGAATAAAAACCCGGCAGATCCTCACCGCCAGTGAGTATCCTCTTTTCTAAAAGTGGCCGCCAGTTGGACATTGAATCCCTAAATAAATACAAATTTTTACTACAATCACAGAAGGAAGAAAGAAACACCATACCATATTTCCACCCTGAATTTTAGTCGTAACACTACCAAAATAGACCAAGAAATATCATATTTTCATAGATATAACATAATATATTACAAACTATAAATTAAATATTATATGTAATTAAATTAATATATTTTACTATTATTTCTTTCGATAATTTGGTATAGTGAATGACGCTCTAACATCTTGGAAGAAGTATTCGCATCGAAAGGAGACGTATCATGCGTAAAATTGGAATGTGGTTCGCTATCGGAACTGTGGGCGCGCTCTGCTTTTCGCCAATCGGCGCAACGCAGACGGAGGATGAGTTGCTGGCAGTGGAACAAGAATTTAACGACGCCGTGAACGCTCATGATGTTGACAAAATCATGACGTATTTCACGGATGATTCTGTCTACGACTTTGTCCCACAACCACCAGCGATGAATGGAAAAGAAGAAATCACCGCTTTCATTGAGGGACTCTTCGCAGGGATGCCCGATTTTAACATTGTCGAAAGACACAATCATGTGGCGGGCAATATTCTCGTTAGAGAGGCAGTCCTCCAAGCGACGCATTTAGGCGTTTTATCGGGGATCCCTCCCACAGGAAACAGTCTGCAAATTTTACCCTTTCACATTTTTGAGTTTGAAGGGACTCAGGTAAAAAAGTCGACTGAATATTTAGATATGCAAAGTCTATTAATCCAGATGGGCGTGATGCCGGCGGCCGAATTACCACCTTTGGAACCTTCATTCACTCTTCCCGATCCTGAACCTTCCGGAATATCCTATTTTGAAACAGCGATTGAAAGTGATTCGCGTTGGAATTCCGGAGATTTAAATTCATTTATAAAACTATACCCAGCTGACGCTGATTTTCTAATTGCGCCGCTCGGAATTCCATTGGATCGAAGCGCCTATGTCGCGGCGCAGGAAATATATTCAACCGCATTTCCTAACAGAATAATGGAAACAGTTCGCAGGATTGATTGCGGTGATGGTTGGGTGGTTACTGAAGTGATTTTCAAAGGAACACATGATGGCCCTTATTTCGGGATTCCTGCAACAGGCCAACCATTCGCAGTCAGAGGTGTGAATATCGTGCAAGCGAATGATGATGGATTTGTCACGTATTTACATACTTACTATGATGGGATCACATTGTTAGCTCAATTAGGTTTAATGCCAACATCTTCATCTTCAGAAGCATGGGAATTATACAAATAATTTTAACCTCTACATTCATCCCACATTTCCTGCCGATCAATCTCTTCCGATCCCACAATCCTTAACTAGAATGCTAACATACATCACATCATACTATTCCCTTTCATTAAGCGAGCGCCTATGAATTTTTGGGATCAAATCGCAGCGGAGAAACATCTATTGGATTACCCTCATTCCCCACATGGGCCGGTGGGGATGATCTATCCAAACGCATACTCGATTGGTATGGCGAGTTTAGGGTACCAGCAGGTTTACCGGCTGTTCCGGGAAGCGGGCATGGCGGTCGAGCGTTTCTTCTTTGACAAAAAAGGCCGTGAAACGCGCGGTGTGGAAAACCGGTCGCCACTATTCCGAATTCCCATTCTGGCCGCTTCCTTCACGTACGAATTGGATTTAATCAATCTATTGAAAATGCTCCTGCGAGGCGGCGTGGAGATCTTATCCGAACAACGGGGGGAAGAATTCCCCCTGCTTATCATCGGTGGGCAGGCGGCGTCCAACAATCCACGGCTTCTTGAACGTATCGCCGACGCCGTGGTTCTCGGAGAAGCCGAGGGTATCATCCCTCCCCTGACCGAAGCCCTCATTCAAACCAAAAACCAATCTCGGCGCGAAAAGTTAGAAACGATCGCGCAAATTCCCCATATCTATGTCCCCCTCGTTCATGGAGAATCCGGCGCGGAACGGATACAGCCTTTCAGAATGGACCTATGCAATGCCCCTTCGTGCAACAGCGCAATACTCGCAAAAAATGACGAATTCGGTGGCGCTCTATTATTGGAATTATCCCGTGGCTGCTCTCATCGATGTAACTTCTGTGTTGTTCATTACCGCAACGGCCCGGCGCGGTATCGTGAGTATGGATCACTGATCGAGACACTTGAACGGCACAAGGATTCATATCACAAAGTGGGGCTTCTTGGAGCTGCGGTGGCTGGTCATCCTCAAGTAGAAGAAATCGCTGAATGGATTGTAAAACAAGGAAAACAAGTTTCGATCTCCTCGTTGCGGGTAGAAAAACTCTCCGGGAGCCTGCTCGATTCACTCCACCGGGGAGGGATGCAAACCCTCACGATCGCCCCCGAAACCGGATCGTTTGAGAGCCGGAAACGATTGCGTAAAGGCATTCAAGATGAGCGGTTCTTTGAACTGGCGGAACAAGCGGGCAAGCGCGGGTTTCCCAATCTCAAACTCTATTTCCTGATCGGCTGCCCCGAATCCGATCCGATGCGTGAAGCCGAAGAGATCGCGCAATTTTCTGAACGAATTAACGAAATTTTTACAAAAAACGGGGGGCGCCGCCTCACCGCAGCCATCTCTCCCTTCGTTCCGAAACCGTATACCCCTTGGGCCGACGAACCATTCTGGAATCCGAAACAAGTCAAAAAAGCCTCCCGGCTGATCCGGAAATTATTGACATTCCGCGGCAACATTAAAACACCGCCCGTGAATGTAAAAGAAGCCCGCGCAGAAACCGTTCTCAGCTGGGCAGGTTCCGAAATCACAGAAGAATTGATCCAAATCGCAAGTGGAGACAATCCCCCCGAATCCGCATTTATGGATTACGATCTCTCGCGCCTGCAAAGAGACAGCGCCTCTTAACGTTTATTCTTATACGCCACAACGCGATCCCAAACAATCTGCGGAACAATCCCATGCGCCGCGTCGGTGCAATCACAAATCCAGTTGCTGGGATCAATGGTCTTTCGCCGCTTCTCCATCCGCTTCAGCCGTTTCTCTCCCAACCGGCTTCGCTCTTTGGCAAGATCGATTTTCGATGAAACCATTTTGCCTTTATTAAACGCATCCGGGTCGAGTAGATCGATCCGCCGTTTGCGCAATCGTAAATGCAGCAGATCACCGGTTTGTAAATAGAGAATCCCCCCCTTCCGGAAGGCTTCCGGCGTAACATGTCCCACCGCCGCCCCATAGCTGACGCCGGAATAACGCCCATCGCTGATGAGCGTCGTGAATTTCTTCAACACCTGATTGTGATTGATGTGAATCATGGGCGTGAACATCTCCGGCATCCCAAACGCCTCCGGCCCCTGACCCGCGATGATGACCGCAATCCGTAGAACCTCGTCATCAATCAATCGTTGAAAGAGCGCTTTCTTCGATTTCAATCGTTCAACCGAAGCGTCCCGTCCACCGCTGTTATGATGGTGAATTTGAATGAACGCCTCTCTGGACAGACGCGTTTTCGCATAGATGGAATCGAGGAGATTCACATTTAATAAATTGGCCGTCGCCTCTTCCTCATTTTCAAAGTAGACAACTACGGCGGCTTTTTCATCAAACTGATCCAGCTGTTCATCCGGCATCCCGCTGATTTTCACAATGGCGGTTTCGAAGAAGTTGCCGGTTAACACATCAATCCCACTAATGGCCCGCCGGGGTTTCGACAACGCAATTGGATTCTCTTTCACATTATCAGCGGATACGCGCTTCTTATTCCGAATCCGCTTCTTCCACGTGAATCCAGCCATCGTCGGCGCGTTTTCAGCGATCGGGATCTTGTTACACCGGAGTTCGTAGAGAATCGTTCCTATTCCATCAATCCTTCCATCGCAGCATTGCTTCGCGTATTCAAAGATATCACGGCCTTCGGTCAAACTGTAATCAAAAAGATCGGGAACAGGAACTTGACGGCGGATACGATCGTAGTGTTTCAAGTCGAATCGATACCCAGCATAGATCACCGCCGAAATAAGATGCAGGATCAAGTTTGACGATCCCCCCATCGCGCTATGGACCCGGACCGCGTTTTCGATATTCTTCACAACAAGGCTTGATACACTATAGTCCGGATCGTTGCAGACGGCGAACAGGGCTTTCACCGCCTCATCCACCTGTTCAAACGTAGGCGGTTCAATGAGAAACTCCAATTGAGGATGAACCAGTCCCAAAGCGGAAACAATATGACGGCAGCTGTTCCCCGTGCCGTTGAACGCGCAGACGCCTCCCTTTGGATGACACGTGTTCACAGCAAGGCGTTTCTCATAATCCTTCTGTTGTTCTATAGTGATCACGCCAGTTTGAACGGCGCGAGTAAAGACGCCTAGAAACGCCTGGTTGGATGAGCATTGCAAAATATGCCGCAGCGTTAAACGCAGATCGTGCGCGATTGCGCCTTCTCCTTTTACCTCACAGCGATCCGCCATTTCGAGCAGTTCCGCACGCAGATCATCGGGGATCGTACCACCACGCAGCACATGCGCCGGAGCGAAGGTTGCGAAGACCGGCGCTTCATCCCGCGCCCGGCGGGTCACATCGAGTGAGGCCAAAGCATTTAACAATGCCGAACGGTGTTTTGTCACATCCTTGAATCACAAACGCGCCATGATACGAATGGCTCTCCATCTGGTTGACCACCGCCGCCGCAGCAAGGCCGCGCGACGCCAGGGAGTAGCACATGCCTTGATTGCTCTGCGCGGTTCCATCACACATCACAGGAATACCAAACACAAAAGGAACGCCGCCCCGGTTCCAAATCGCCGCCGCCGCTTTCAACAATGTTTCATGATCCATTACATGCGCGGGATGATCGGGCGAGCCGGTAATCACCGCCACAACACGCGGGGCGTTCGCTTCCAGCCGGTCATAGATCTCATTCAAATCAGCGTCATTGGATAGCCCCGCCATCCGCGCCCGTTCCAACACCATCGCCACACAAATCGGCTCATTCGCCTTTCCCTGCACTTCCCGCGAATAAGGATTCGGTTCCCCGTTCAATTTTTAACTGCTTCTTTCGTAAACGCATCGATCTCCCCTAAATTATATATACTCCCCTAGTATAAAACCATAAACTATTGCATGGGTGGCAAGGGCAAGGTTTTTCATCTGCCCTTGTATAATTCTAAACCATATTTGAATAGAGCGATAACCGGTATTCCTCTTTTTTCCTTTGAACATAGGGGATAGAGATTGTTTATGAGAGTTTAGAAAAAGAACTCACTTTCCAGGAGAACAATAAACCATCTAATACATTTCCCAATCAACAACAACATCAGCGCCTGGAATCAATTTCCACTCCCTGAAAACGCGCGATTGAATAACTATCCGTATTAGAGGACAGAGCCAAGCCCACAAAGACGGGATCTTCCAATGATAGAGTGAATGTATGCGACAAAATCCGATCCCCCGTTTCCGCGCTGATCGTATAGGCCATAAAGGTATTTCCAGACCGCACAAGTTCTAAATCCCCCTCTTGGTCTGAATTCAAATCTCTCGATGTGCTCGCCGAATCCGCGCCTTTGCTTACTCGCCATGAGGTGTATTGCTGCCGGTCGGTGCGGATCAAATTACTATAATGAGCCGAATCAGCGCTCAGTTCATCCCGGATCATCAAACCGGTCTTAATCCAAGTCACATCACCGTTATGCGGTTCCAAATCGACATGCGCTTTAAATCTAAAATCACCGCTGTATTGTTTGAACGCGAAATGGAATCCATCGGCGGTTTCCCAAATTTTCCTTGATCCTCCCACTCGCCGTGATTGTGTATTCCTCCGTCTCTGGATCGAAGAGTGTAATCCCATCGATTGCGTTAAAACCGATGTCTACGTAACCATCGAATAGACCGGTTGCGGCGCCTAACAGTCATTCAGCGATTTATCTCCCGCCAAAGCGAATCCATCCACCTCTCCTTCAAACGAAACAGAGCCTCCATCACTCGTTCCCGCCGTAGCGGTATACTGAAGAAAAATTGACGAGTTCGCCTGCGCCGGTACGCTCCATTGAATCACACCCTCACTCTCGATTCCGCTATCGCTGATCTCACTCGCCGCCCATCCTTTGGGAAGTGTTTCCGATACAGTGGCGGTCATCTCGTCCAAACTGGGATTTTGGATCTCGATCCCCCCCCCCCCCCCCCGTCACTTGAAACGAATCCCCTTCTTGATAGTACGTCCGCGCGCCAAAATGATCCGGCCCCGCGATCACGCGCGTTCCGACAAGGTTCTGTGATAACGCAACATCGCGGAACGTGGCGATTGAATACCCATCCGTATTCGATGAGAGCGCCAATCCCACATAGACAGGATCTTCTAAATCGAGTGTAAATGTATTGGCTAAAACGCGCTCGCCGGTTTGCAGGCTTGTATAGTACGCTTCGATGGTTTTATCCCTCCGGACCAGTTCCAATTCTCCTTCCCAATCAGGATTCATCTTGCCGGAAGTGCTATCGGAGGAACCACTGTCCCATTCCCGCCAAGTCGTATATTGCTGTTTATCCGTGCGTATGAAATTACTGAAATGTTTGGAATCGGCTGCGAGATGATCGCGGATCATCAATCCGGTTTTCACCCATTGCGCGTCCCCATCCAATGGATCAAGTTCTATACGGGCTTTGAAACTGAACGCCCCACTCAATTCTGTAAAGAGGAAATGAAAACCGTCAGCCCGGTCCCAGATATTGCTGCCCGTTGCGGTTAACTCATATTCCCCCGTGTTGGGATCATACGTCACATAGCCCGGCTGCGGTGTGTCTCCAATATCCTTATGCGCGTCAAAAATCCCCATCGCGGCGCCAACGAATTCAAATTGGCCGATCCCCACAGGAACCAATTCAAAACCATTGACCGTTCCGCTGAAAGTAATACGGCTCTCTGAATCGCTGGGCGCGGTCAACGTATACTGCACAATTTTCACACCCGGATTGATAGAGAATTCCCACCGAATGGCACCCTCTGACTCCACTCCTTCATCACTGATATCACTCACTGCCCATCCTATAGGCAGAATTTCTTCCAACTCCGCCGTCAGAGCGCTGGACGTTGTATTATTCAATTCAATTTCGACGAACAATTGATCGCCCGCCCGGAAAAAATTTTCTACGCCCAAGGCGCCTGGTCCAGTGACAGCGCGCGTTCCTTCAATCGCCTGCTCCGCGTTTAAATCCATCTCTGATTTCGAAATTTCAAACGCATATACAGAAACGATTCCTATAAACTGAAAAGCAAGAGTCCAGACGGCCAACCGGCGTGTATTCATAACATACACTCCTATGTACAGTGTTCTTTTAATTAATGTATACGATCCATTCAATTTTACATGAATTTAGTGAGATCTGTTCCAAAAAAAGCAGATTTTGTCCACATGAATCCTTATAGTACTATAATATTATTTCATCAATAAAAATGCATTGATATTAAATTCAAATTATAGACATTTTGAAAGGCAATGACCCATGAAAGATAAACAAACAACACAAGTCACCCGCCGGGATTTGCTCAAAACGGGCCGGAACGGTCATTCCCGCGTCGATCGCCGCGTCATCCCTTTTGTCGAATCAAGACGCTTGGCCGTCGGAATCAGCGCTCCCCATGCGCGCGCTGGGACGCACAGGCGAAAAACTTTCCCTTCTCACACTGGGCACAGCTCACCTGCGTTCCTCGCTCCTAAGCCGGAGCGAAATCAAAAACATCGTTGAACGGGCTTTGGAACTAGGAGTCAACTCGATCGACACCGCCCCCAATTATGATGATTCCGAAGTCCATCTCGGCGAAGTGTTAAAACCTCATCGCGATAAAATTTTCCTCGCCACGAAAAATGAAGAAGCCACCTACAAAAGCTGTTGGGCGCTTCTCGAAAAAAGCCTCGAACGGTTGCAAACCGATCACGTTGACTTAGTTTATATCCACAATTTCGGCGTGGAGTCACGCTTCCCTGATGTCAAGGAAGCGTTAGGCCCCAAAGGGACTCTCGGCGCCTTGACCGAAGCGAAAAAGAAAGGCCTTATCCGCTACATCGGCATCTCCGGTCATTTCTATCCCTCCCGCTTCAAACCCGCGCTCGATTGTGATGAGATCGATGTCTATCTCCTGGCGTTGAATTTCGTCGAACGATATCAATACAATTTTGAAGAAAAGATCATGGAACCAGCCCTTAAAAAGAATTGCGGCGTTGTGGCGATGAAAACACTCGGTGGAGCGGAAAATTGGAGTCAAGGAACCGCCCGCTTCGCTGGGGAACACTATGAAACCGCGCTTCGCTATGTTTTGGGACTACCGGGAATTACGACGTTAAATATCGGCGCGCGGAGTGTCGGCGAGGTCGATCGCGCCGTGCAGACCATCAAAAATTATCAACCATTCTCAGACGAAGAACAGATAAACGTTGAAAAACTTGGTAAAGAACTGGCGAAATCCTTGAATCCACTTTTCGGAACCCCCATCACCTGAGCGCAGCGGCACCTTTTAACCTTTTATTACAAAATCATAGATTCACAAAGTCGTTAGCGATCACTTTTTTCTATCTTGATGTAGATTTTGTTATCCTTTTTATCAATAATCATCTATAATGGGTCAATCTTGTTATAAAACAGATCACAAGGAAGCAGGATTCCCCCGAATCCATGAACAAAATCGAACCAATGAATTCCAAGAGCAAATTACCGAAACAAAGCGTGAAACATCAGCGATGTGTCGTATGCGGCAAGAACTTCGGCTCCTACTACGATGAAGAGATGCGAACCTATCCCCCGTTTCACATAGAAGACGATTCCGATTCGCCCAACAATCGCTGCGAACATTACTTTTACAAGGAACTGCTCTACATCTACATGCATCTTCACAATTTGCAAAACAGTGTTTCCATCACCCAATTGGTCAAGGAGCATAGCTGGATCGGTTTGGTAGTCATGAAAAAAGAAATGTTGATCTGGTGTTTTGAACGCGGTTACCTCAATCTCGATAACTTGAAACGGATCGAGATCCCCGAAACGGTAGACGACACCTTCTCGAATCTATTCAACACCATCAACTTGAACAACGAGCAGAAACTAACGGAAGCGATCAATGTTTTAAAAGTGGCGCTGCGCTGCATGAAAGACGAATTGAAACCGGTTCCCCCGGAAGATATCCCCGTCGCGGAAGAAAAATTCGACCGTGGCCCCTCCCGGCTGTTCGATAATATCGACACCTCCCAAATCAAACAACCCACCGATAAAAGAGGCATGATCACCACAACCCACACCGGCGCCCGCGATATCGATAAACGAGTCACCGCAGGCGTCAACACCCTCGCCCGCAAACGTCTCGAACGCGAACGATGATAGTCACAATTCTTTTTGATTAACTATAAAAGGTAGGATATTCCCCCCCGCTCTCTTCCCGCTGAATCAGAACCGCTAATTCCCTCGCGTGGTAGTCCCCCCACATCGACGATTCCCCATTCGGGATTTTACTGCCTTCAGGAATATGATCCCATCCATTGGGGCGATGGTAGACGGAATGCAGGATTAAACCTTGATGGTTTTCATCGGTGGAAAGATAAGGTTCGTCAAAGAGCGAATCCGCCGTGGTGAAACCCGCTTGATAATAGCGTTTCCCTTCTGCTTCACGGCCTTTTGTGTTGAGATATTTCCCCAACCGGATCAAGCCCTGCGCCGCGATCGCCGCCGCGGAACTGTCGATCGGCTCATGTTCATTATAGGGATCGGACCGCTGATTCATGTAGTCACCTAAATAAACCAATCCCGGCGCGCCTGTATCCCAATAGGGGATCCCATCGATGGGCGTATTCTCAATATAGAAGTCCGCTCCCGCCTGCGCAGCTTCGGTAAACTCCACCAGCAGGTTTTCCTTGCCCCCGTACGGCTCCAGTTCCTCCGCGGAGAAGGTTTCCAAGAATTCCAACTGTTCGGCGAATCCTGTGATGGCCCACGCGAGGCCCCGCGTCCAGGTGGAGAACGCCGAATAGCCCTGCTGCGTGCTTGGACAGCGGAAGACGCCGGTATGTTCGTTAAACACAGCCTCGTGCAGACACCGCCCACGAATATCGTAAGAATCGCGCCCCTTCCCATAATAGACATTGAAACGCGCTGTGTTGCGGGCGTGATGGATTAACCGTTCTAGCAGGCAGATTGCTTTATCGTTTTCTCCCATCAACACATGCCCCAATCGATGCGCCATCCCCAATGCCCGCAGCGATCGGATCGTATCGACAAATAGAGAATGCGGGCCGTTGAACGAATAGATATACCCCAATCCATTCTCCGTCTTCGTCCACCGGGCCGCCTGCGTCGCGCCGGACGCTTTGATCGCCATCTCGTAGAAATGCCGCTCCCATTCATTTTCAGGAATCCGGCCTTCGTTCATCAACCGGCGCAGATTTCCATAAGTGGATATATTATTGAATCCGTGATCGTGCACACCGATGTGGGTTACATGTGGAGCCATGAGCGCCACGGTGTTCTTCCGCCCAATCTCCAGAAATTCTGGATCGTCCGTGGCGTCAAATTGAAGAAGCGCCGATCCATATTGAAAGCCCTGGGTCCATTCGGTCCATCCACGGGTAGTGTATTTGCCTTTCACGGTAAAAACCGGCGTTCCCTGGGCTGGATCCCATTCCTTTTCAATCGATGCGATCTTCCGGGCTGAGAGTTCAAAGAGCCGATTAATTTTTTGGATTAATCCATCCGCTTGCAATTCCTGATTTATAATCATCAAACTCGCTCCTTGCGTTATTTACATTAATCATCGGGGAATTAAACAAACACCGCGCGGGAATCACGACATTTTCTGAACCTCACGCGCAATAACCGCCGCCGCGTGTTGTAGATCTTCCGTCTTATGCGCGGCGGATATGGTTAGGCGAAGCCGTTCGGTTCCTTCCGGCACGGTGGGAGGGCGGATCGCCAACGCGATGATCTTCTCTTCTTCCAAAGCCTTTGCGCACGCCAAGGCTTTCCCACTCCCACCTAAAATGAGGGGAATGATTGGAGTCGGCAAATCAGGCGTCTCCAACCCATTGTTATGAAGCGCTTCTCGAAACGTCTGATTGGCGCGTCGCAGTGATTCCATATAAGACGGTTCGGTTCGAATGCGTGTGATGTTGTAATGCGCCAATCCGGCTAGATAGGGAGACAATCCGGTCGAATAGATAAACGAACGGCAGAAGTTGATTAGATAATCAATGATCTCCCGGCTTGCGCAGATGAATCCTCCCTGACACCCGATCGCCTTGCTGAGCGTCCCCATCAGGATCACATGTTTCTCCCAAGGCAATTCAAAATGAGACCAGGTTCCCGATCCATTGTTTCCCAAGACGCCGCTGGCGTGCGCTTCATCCACTACGAGCAGCGCCTCATACTGCTTCGCCAATTCGTTGATCTCTCGCAATGGAGCGAGATCCCCATCCATCGAAAAGACACCATCCGTGACGATCAGGCGCTTCCTCGGACGCTTGGTTTTTAACAACGTTTCCAAGTCGTCCAGATCATTATGGCGATAGCGGTGCAACGTGGCGCCGGATAACAAGCATCCATCCACGATCGACGCGTGATTGAGCCGGTCGCTGAAAATCGCGTCGCCTTTCGCGGTGAGTGACGTGAGTAAACCCACATTCGTTTGATAGCCCGATGGAAACACCAGAGCCGCTTCCGTCTCTTTCCAATCGGCGAGAATTCGTTCCAACTCTTGGTGCAGAGCGAAATTGCCCGTAATCAACCGGGACGCCGCCGCGCCGGGGGGGATGATATCGGCGAGAATTTTTCCCTCTTCGAGAGTAAAAGAATCAGCCGAGAGACCTAGGTAATCGTTCGCGCAGAGATTGAGATACCGTTCGCGTTCGATCACTACATACCCCGGTTCGATCGTGTCCACGATCCGCATCGAACGATAGAGCCCCCGCTTCTCCGCCTCAAGCAGTCTCTCTTTAATTTTTTTTGCCCACAAACCTTTTTGTCTCATAAAAATAATCGTAAAGATAACGCGGCGGCGGAAAGAAAATCAATTTAAATCCTAGATTTCAAATAGAGTTTCCCATTTTCAACCGTCACGTAATCTGTTTTTTTGTATTCATGAATTGTAAAGCATAAATCAATTCTATGTTCAATCTCTATTTATACACCCTTGACATCTATTTTCAAATAGAAACCAGTCGATTCTATAGCGATTGACCTCTTCCAAGATCATTTCAAAGATAAAGGCCTCATAAAAATGAGGCCTTTTATCAACTTGTACGAATGATGGATTGAGTATCAAAAACTTCCAACATTTAGCAACGGTTCGTCATAACCATCTGGGTCACCCGTAAAACCGTTATCACTTCCTTGTTGCCACGCTGTAGTCTCTAAGGCGCTATTCACATAATCTTGACTTACACCCTTTGCTAGAAGTAGCGCAACGGCTCCTGTTACATGGGGCGCCGCCATGCTCGTACCGCTCATCGTCTCATAACCGGCGCCTTTGTAGGTTGAATAAATCCACACACCTGGAGCCGCGATATCCACGCATTCACCATAATTGCTAAATGCGGCAAACGTGTCATCGTTATAAGGAACGCCATTACTATCAATAAGATCGAATCCCTCACTTCCAGGAGCCCCATCGGTGTCGGTAATTGCGGAAACAGTGATGGCTTCAGATACTCGCGCTGGACTGAAATAAGACGCGTCGGACGATTCATTCCCGGCGGCGACAACATAAACAACACCAGCGGCGATCGATGCGACAACCGCGTCGTCAAGCGTTTCGCTGATTCCACCTCCCAAACTCATATTAGCCACTTCGATCTCATCGGCGTGATCCGTGACATACTCCACTCCCATTATGATATCGGCGACAGATCCCACACCACTTCGATTGAGCACTTTAACGGACCAAATTCGCGCGCCTGGCGCCACGCCAACAACGCCAATAGTGTTATTACGCGCGGCGGCGATCCCAGCGACGTGAGAACCGTGTCCGTTATCATCCACACCACCAGAAACAGCCTTTCCCCGGCTGATGTAAGTGATTCCTTTGAAAAAATTCAAATCGGGATGCGTGTCGCTCACACCTGTGTCGATAATGGCGATATCGGCGTCAACGCCATCAAAACCACTGCTAAGCTCAGCGTCGATACGATCGATTCCCGTCGGTAAAACTTGAGGTGGAGGTGGGGTAGGATCGTCTTTGGGAGGCTTAGCGCTAGGTCTATCCGGTTTCCCTTTGATGATAATTGGTTTTTGTCCATTCGCATACATCAGTTGATTGGGCTCTACATATTTAACTCGTGGATCGTTAGCCATTGCCATCGCAAGACCAGGGGGCATTTCGGCGGAAAAGCCTTTTAATGCTTTTTGATACACATGCTGCGGTACCGCTCCATTTCCATGAGCGTATTCACTCGCGACTTCGGCGGGATTCACATCATCGTGCAGGACGACGATATACTCTCCCGGAATCACTTGCGCCCAAACCGGCGCAGTGATTACAATCGACAAGAAAACAATACCTAGTGTGAATCGTTTCATCATGATCCTTCCTTTCTAAGTGAGAAGCGCCCCATTGCCAAGATAAATCTTGTCCTTTTGGGGCATTCTGGCGCAAGCGCAACGGATGGTTTCTGGAAGGGAAACGGTATCCACTTACCTATTCCACATTAAATTATCTATATTCTACTTCATTTTTTAACAAATTTGCAAGAGAAAAATGGAAATGTCCGTTTTTTTTACCTTTCATATTAAAGAAAGATTAGTGGAATTAATTATTTAAATTCAACAATATCATTGTTGCTAAAGGGTAGATCTGGAAAAGTGATCCTATAACTAGAGAATGTGATTTCTTTTCCAAACGCGACTTCGGAGTTGGATATTTTCCCGGAACATTTATAGTACATGGTATCTTATTTCGAAATTGTTACCTCAATGGAAGAACAAAGAACTAAACAAGCAGCGGCGAATCAAAAACACGCGTCGGCCGTCATCGTCGGACGTCCGAATGTGGGAAAATCAACCCTATTCAATCGGATCATCGGCAAACGGGACGCGATTGTCGACGACCAGCCCGGCGTCACCCGTGACAGCAAGTTCAAACAGGCGGAATGGCGGGGTAAAGGATTCTGGCTGGTCGACACCGGCGGCTTCTTCGGTCCGGACGACGATCCGCTTTCTCCCGCCGTCCAGGAACAGATCGAACGAACCGCCCGTACCGCGTCTGTGTTAATTATGATCCTAGACGCGCAGACCGGCCCCACACCACTCGACAGCGATGTGCTCGATCTGCTGCGCCGCTTCCATATCCCCATTGTCGCCGCCGTCAACAAGGTGGATAATCCAGCGGCGGAATGGGAATTGATTGCGCCCTTTTATGAACTTGGATTCAGCGAGATTTTTCCCATCTCCGCGATGCACGGCACGGGCACAGGCGACATGCTGGACGCGGTCGTAGAATACCTGCCCGATGACGCCCCCTTCGAGCCGGAACCGATCCCTGGAATCGCCATCATCGGCCGACCCAATGTGGGAAAATCAACTCTGCTGAATGGCTTGTGCGGAACCGACCGCTCGATAGTCTCCCCCATCGCAGGCACAACCCGCGATCCCGTCGATACAGAAATTGAAGTCAACGGGAAACGGTATCTTCTGATCGACACCGCCGGAATTCGCCGCCGTGGGAAAATGAGCCAGGGATTGGACCGCTACAGCCTCTTGCGAGCTAAAAAAGCGCTGGACCGCTGCGATCTCGCGTTAATGTTGATCAACGCGGAAGAAGGGCTGACCGAAAGTGACGCCGTGTATTCGGCCTCGCCAAAGACGCGGGGAAAGCGGCGATCATTCTCGTCAATAAATGGGATCTGGTTGAAAAAGATCAGGACAGCGCCGGGACCTTCGCGAAGAATGTCCGTGACGAGGTTCCCTTTCTCCATTACGCGCCGATCGAGTTCATCTCCGCTTTGACAAAAAAGCGGATTCACCGGATTTTTCCCCACGTGGAAGAGATTCTGGACAATTATTATTTCCGGGTCCCCACAGCGGAATTGAACACGCTTCTGGAAGGGATTCTGCAAAGGCATCCACCACCCGTCCATCGAGGACAGGCGCCAAGGATCTACTACTGGACTCAGGTCTCCGCCGGGCCTCCCACATTCATCGCGTTCGTCAGCGACCCGAAGGCTATCCATTTTTCTTACCAGCGTTATCTGATCAACCGGCTGTATGAAACGTTTGAATTTAAGGGAACGCCGTTGCGTCTTTTCTTAAAACAGCGGGGAAAAGAGAAACGAAATGACTGAAGTGGTTTTATTGCTCCTCGCCTATCTGCTTGGTTCGATCCCTTCCGCCTATCTCGCAGGCAAGTGGGGAAAGGGAATCGACCTGCGCAAGGTCGGAAGCGGCAACTTGGGATTCACGAACGCGCTACGCGCTTTGGGAGTAAAATGGAGCGTGCCCGTTCTTTTGTTTGACGTCTTAAAAGGATACGTGGCGGTCTGGCTGGCGCAAACGTATTCACCCGGACACGAACTCTTTGTGATCGTCTGCGGCTTAGTAGCGATCCTTGGCCATAACTGGACAATATTCTTAGGATTTAAAGGCGGCGGAAAAGGCGTGGCCGCTTCCGCCGGCGTATTTTTCGCATTGACGCCCATCTGCTTCGCGATCGCGCTGGCCGCATTTCTTGTCATATTAATCACCACGCGATACATGTCCCTGGCGTCCATGACGCTTGGGATTACTCTCGCGGGCGCAGGAACCTGCTTCCGGTGGGCTGGATCAGATCTGGCGCCATCGATCGAAGTCTACATTTTTTCGGTCATCGCGGCTGTATTAATTGTCATCCGTCATCAATCCAATATCAAACGGCTGATGACAGGCACAGAAAAGAAATTCGGAGCCAAAGAAGAGGAGAACCAACAATAAATGGATATCATACCAGCAATCGATCTGCGGGGTGGAAATGTCGTCCGCCTGCTGCGCGGTGAATACAACCAAGAAACTATCTACTCCAATACCCCCGCTGAAATCGCAAAGAAATGGGAAACCGCCGGCGCGGGGATTATTCACTTAGTCGACCTGGATGGAGCCCGTGACGGAGAAATGAAAAACCGTCAGGCGATTCAATCCATCACACAAACTGTCAATGTCACAACAGAACTGGGCGGCGGTCTTCGGGATGTGGAATCAGTGGACATGGTATTGGAAAGACTGGGCGTCGGCCGGGCAATCTTTGGCAGCGTTCTCCTTGAAGCCCCACAAGTGGCAATCGACGCGGCCCAAAAATATCCTCAGCGGATCATTCTCGGCATCGACGCGCGTGATGGAAACATGGCCACACGCGGCTGGCGGGAAACGAGCGCTATCAAAGCGACTGTATTAGTGCAAGAATTCGCCGCGCATCCCTTCGCCGCCGTGATTTATACCGATATCGCCAAAGACGGCACGCTCGAAGGTCCGAACTTGGATGCGATCGAAGAAATGGCCGAAGTGTCCCCATTCCCCATTATCGCTTCCGGAGGCATCGGCTCGCTGGACGATATCCGCTCCGTTTTTGAATTGAATCGCTCCTTGGGTGGTGATAAAATAACGGGGATCATCACAGGGAAAGCGGTCTATGAAGGCAAATTCACCATCGAGCAGGCTATCGAAGCGGTAAAATCCTGACTCGGTGTTTGAAAGTGACGCGATGGTGAACGTCATTTCCACTCTCTATGGAATCGCGCTGATTCTCGAACTGTTCGCCCTCCTTCTCGTTGGACGCCTGATTTACAATTCGACGAAACGATTCCGCCGCCATCCCGTCACGAAAGATCGTCTGCGGGCTGGGATGTTTACGCGCGATATCCTGATGGGAATGAGTTCGCTGATCATTTTTGTTTTCGGGTTGGCGGTGCTCAACTTTGCGATGTTTTTACAGTGTTATCGCGTATTCGCGATGGGGGAACCGGTCGCCCGCGTCATTATCACTCCCAGTGACGCTAAAAACGAATTCTCCGTGCAGATCCAGGAACTCGGCCAACCACTCTCCAAGCATGTATCCCCCGATTTCCGCGATTATTTCATTAAAGGCGACAAATGGACTGTCGAAGGCAACATCATCCGCTTTCACCCCGCGTTGAATTTATTAGGATTCCGCCCCGTCTATGAACTGACGCGAATTCAAGGCGGTTATTTTTCTATTGATGATGAACTTAAAAAAGAACGGACGGTTTATTCCATGGTCGATCGCACATCAGAGAATTGGTGGGAGTGGATGTACAAAAGCGCCGAGACGATGCCCTTTGTAGATCTAGTCTACGGCTCAGCGGTGTCAAACCGGGGAGATGAAAGCAGCCAGTATATCATCACCGTAAGCCCATCCGGCCTATCACTTGAGAAAGTTGACAAATAAATACAGGAGGCGCGGCGAACCACAGCCCCCTGTTCGTTTTTCTTCCTATTTCCTAATTCGTCAAATTCTCAATGAAATACAATCCTGTCTTGCCGCCGGTGACAACATCGATATCACCATCGAAATCGATATCCACCGCCCGTGTGGTCATCCCTGCGCCGATGTTTTCATCATACGTTAGGATATGTTTTGTAAATTGGGGATCAGGGCCTTTTTCGACTTTGTACCAGAAGAGGCAGAGCGGTTCATGCGCGCCCGGATCACTGCCGTTATGACCACGATAGCGTTTCCCCGCGATGAGATCTTTCGTTCCATCACCATCCAGATCCACGAAGAGAGGGCAATGAATTTGAGAATACGTATCGTCAATCGTGTGGGAAATCCAGGCGACCCGCCCGGCGCTGTCCCGTGTTTGCTCCAACCAGTACAAGCCGAAATCATGCGCGTGTCCATACACAACATCGGGCAGCCCATCGAGATTCAGATCTTCCACCAGAATAGGCACACCGGAATGCGCGGCGTGGAAATTATTATGTTCGTGCCAAATCCATTGCTGAGTAGCCGGGCGTAATGGTCCTTCGTACCAGCCGGATGGTGTGATCACGTCGCTTCGGCCATCCCCATTGACATCACCGCAGCCCATGCCGTGCCCGCGTCCTTCTTTCCCGAAAATCCGCCGTTCAAAACCAGTCTTATTTCTCTCTAAACCGACATACGCGAAATATGCGGGCGGTACCACATCGTTATAGCGATTTACGAGAATATCCGTCATCCCATCACCATCGACATCACTCCCACAAATCGCCTCGGTCCCCGTCAGATCATTGGCGATGATGTGTTCTTTCCAAAGCCCTCCCGCTTCACCGGGATTCTCGAACCAGGACATGATAGGTGTAAACCAGCCGCCGGATACGATATCCACCCAGCCGTCACGATTCACATCCATCGCCACTTCGCCATAGTCGCTCATATATTCGCCCTGAATTTCCACATGGCGCAATTCATGCGGTTTCCAATCCGGGCCTTCGTACCAGCGGGGACCGCAGGTGATATCGAGTTTGCCATCGCGGTTGATATCACAGACCGTGCAGCCTTCGCTGAGCAGGTTATCCAATTGATGGGCTTTGAAAGCGATCGGTGATTTTTTCGCTTTATACTGTGGTTTGAGATCTTTGATCCGGATATTTCTGAATTGGACAACTTGATCTTTCAACGATTCACCGCCATGCACCTGCAGACCGATCCGGCCTTTTTTCGAACCTTCCAACCGCGCGTCCACAACTTTTTGTTTGTCCAGATACACCACGATATGATCCTTCACACAGATAATGCTCATGGTGTACCATTTGACAGACTTATGCAGTTGTTTGCTGGCGGACACATGGCGGAAGATACTGCCCGTCGGGTATTCCTTATCAATATCGCTGATCTGAATTTCGTACCCGTATTGCGACGGCCGTCCTTCAATTCCTTTGGGCATACGAATCCCGATCCCGCTGTTGCAGTTTTCCGTCATTTTGAATTCCAGCGCGACAACGAAATCATCCCATTCCTCATCAGTGAAAAACCAGGAATCCTTGCCTACCGTTTGATCCTGTTTCCCAACTAAGACACCTTTATCGACTTCCCATATCCCCGGCCACTGCATCGTCCATCCCGTAAAATCACGGCCATTGAAAATTGGCGTATAGCCATCCTTATCCGTGATCACCAGCGGCTCATCCGCGCCTACAGGCGGTGTGAACAACGAAGCCAATACCAACACACATACCAAAAGAATTCCTCTGTACATTATCAACTTCCTTTCTAACGTGAATCTAAAAACGTTTCGAGTTAATGCTATCCTATCGCAACCCTCCCAACGGTTATAGCCCGAAAGGACCTTATAAAAGACGGTTCATTTAGTCATTCAACGCAGCGCCCGCAATGTATCCTCAAAACGATCTAAAAAAGCATCGCAAATCGATTCATCGTGAGCGATCGACAAATAAAGTTTTGTACCCATAGGATTCAAGAAGATTCCACGCTCGAAGAGTCCCAGCGACACACGGCGCGCGAAGGCGCTGTCTTGATGCTGCGCGCTTCGATAATCCCGAACGGTCCGATCCGTGAAAATCGATTGCGCCAAGGGGCCATCGCCGATGATTGAACCCGTGATTCCCAGGTCGTTCAACACGGTCTTCATCCCCGATCGAAGATACCGGCCAAGTTCATGCAATCTCTTATACACACCTTCTTGCGATAAGATAGACAGCGCCGCGCGCGCCGCTGCGGTGGATACAGGATTCCCCCCTAACGTTGACGCGCTCCACACGTATGTGTCAACATGCATTCGGTCTTCACACACAATCCGCATGATCTCCCGTCGCCCCCCATACACTCCAATAGGATACCCGCCCCCAAGCGCTTTCCCATACGCGATCAAATCCGGCGTGACGCCATAGTACGTTTGCGCGCCACCGTAGGCCAAACGGAATCCGGTGACGACTTCATCAAACAGCAAAAGAATTTCGTGTTTCTGTGTGAGATCGCGCAAACCTTGTAAAAATCCCGGTTCCGGCGATGTGCAACGCTGCAGAGGCTCGACAATCACACCCGCGAGTTCGTCTTTATTTTGTTCGACAATACGCGTCACCGCTTCCAGGTCATTAAATGGAGCGATCAAAACGTTCTTCGTCTGCTCTGGATCGCCGCCGGAACAGGTTGGATCGGCGTGAGGATAGTTAGGAGCCGAAATAGGAAATAAACTCGCGGCGCCGAGATCATGCGCGCCATGATAGGCGCCTTCAAACTTCATTATCTTCGACCGGCGCCGGTATGCGCGAGCGAGCCGGACGCAATACAACGTCGCTTCCGTGCCAGACGCGCAAAAGCGCATTTGTTCGCACGCTGGACTCAGGCGGATCAGTTCTTCCGCCAATAAAAGCGCGTTTTCATTCACAAAAGCGAAATTGGACCCAAGTTCACATTGCCGCTTCACCGCGTCAACAACTTGAGGATGGGCGTGCCCAACCAACACCGATCCCCAGCCCATCGAAAAATCCCAAAAACACCGGCCATGAATATCCCACAATTCACAGCCGTTCCCCTTTTGGATAGCTGTGACGAATTCAGAAGGAAGATTAAATTCCCCATTGGACGAACCTGCGGGAAAACAGGTCAAAATACGTTGTTGATCTGTACTCAATCGTTTATCCTTATATCGCGTTATTGCACGAGCAAACCGTCAATCCGTTCCGCCAGCGCCACTCCCATCCGCCGGTGCCCCTCCGCCGTGTAATGGCATTCATCAACAAATTCCTCACGGAACACGGCTTCCGCCTCAATCGGATCGGTCACGTCTCCCACAATCGCCGCCCGTCCATCGATCACCGGGATCGAATGCGCCTTCGCCACATCATAGAAAATCATAAAGTAACTTCGCTCACTGCGCAGCACCGATTCCCCAAACAACGAACCGGTCGCCCGGTGTTCGGCGAACGCATCCCTGGCTTTTTTCTCGTTCCCGATTTTCTGATAACTCAATCCCAAATAATAACGGCTTTCCGTATACGACCGGTTGGGAATCGTGTTGAACGCTTCTTGAATCGTTTCAATGGCTTCCTCTGGATCTCCTTCGTCGTAATACCGGGCGGCCTGCTCCACAAGCCCAAACGCGCTGGGATCTTGATAGACCAGCAGGAACACCAATTGAATATCATTGTCCTGACAGATTGAAACCGCTCGCAACAGTTCCTCCCGGAAGGTGTTTTCAGGCACGCGAGGAAACACCTCATCCAAGGGCGGGGAATTTTCCTTAATTTTCTTGATCTTGCGTTCCCCGATTTCACACAACATGCCAAAGAACATATTGCTCCACGACAAAACACCCACGAAGCTTCGCAGCCGGGCGATGATGGCAAACGAGCGGGAGGAATCCGGCGCGCGGGTGATAATATAACGCCGGTCGTTATATCCCGGCGCGAACACAACCGTATCCGGTTTATATTTCAGCATGCGTTCCAGCTGCGCCCGGCACTGAACCGCCGAGAATCCATGCGTCCCCGCGTTGATGACCTCTACATCGCGCCCGCGTTCCCGCAGTTCCTTCTGCAACACGGCGGAATAGGTTTCTTCATTTTCAACGCCGAAGCCATAGGTGCGCGAATCGCCCAGTGTAACGATGCGAAAATCAGTGGTTTTCCGCACACCGCAATCACGGGGTGTGCGGAATCCGCTTGAACCGGTTTGAATTTTCTCCCCAAACGCCTCACCCGTATAACCCGTCTTCAAACGCCACAACGTCCGCGTATCCCACCGGAACGCCCGGAAATCCGAATCCCGCTGCGCCGCGTACTTCGCCCCCATCCGGATTTCCAAACCGATATAACAAAGCAACAAAATCATATAAGCCAACCGCTTTTTCTCTTTCGCGGTCTTCGGGAAAAACGCCATAATCAATCAATCCAAAAAATATAGTATGAATACATAGGAAATAGATTAGTGGGGGAAGAAGCGGTGGTACAGGGTTCAGTGGAAAAGCAACGCAAGAGACCGCAATTAAAAAATCCAATAACTCAATCGAGGTATTAAAATATATCCAATAATACACGCTAATAAAAAATCCAATCTCTCACGGGAACGCATTTTTCGCATTGATATGGATCTATATTCTTTTGAGGGGAATATGCGATACCTTTGAGCAAGTCAGCTTGAATATCCCATTCCGCTGTGCCCAGTTGTTCACAAAGTATCCCGACATCTTCACAATCAAATTCATCCAGGCGATTGTACCGGATGTCCACTGCATCTCCAACTTCAAAAATTTCCAACAAGCCCATTTCACCTAGATCGGTTAGTTCATTGCCGGAACAATTCAAATTACTGAGATAATATATACTGTTTAAATCTAACGAGGTCAGCTGATTCCAACTGCAATTGATATGAGTTAGGAAATAAAAACATTCTCTCTGTAGATCAAGTTGTGTAAGTTGATTATAAGAGCAATCTAGAGATTGCAACCAATTATCGCAAACCCACATATTACTATCATCATCAGGTATCGTGAGTTTTGTCAGCTGATTATGCGAACAATCAATCTCGTAGAGATAAATGTTGAGGAATACATCCAATTGTGTAAGTTTGTTATCAGAACAATCTAGGACGCGTAAATTCTTGTTTTGCGATAAATTTAGGGCAGACAATTCATTGGAAGAGCAGTCTAAAGTTTCAAGCGATTTATTGGAAGAAAGACTTAAATTACTCAAATGATTGTTCGAGATACGCAATTTTTCAATGACTGAGTTGAATGATACATTCAAATCAGTCAACGCATTCGAACTGCAATCAAGCAGAATTAGTTCAGTGTTTTTTGACACATCCAAATGGCTCAACGCATTGATTGAACAATCTAAATTCTGCAACAATGGATTATGGGAAACGTCCAAAATAGAGATCTCATTTGTTGCGCAATTGAGATCTTCTAGAGAGATGTTTTTTGACACATCCAAGTGACTCAGCGCATTGGCTGAACAATCCAAAATCTGTAATAATGAATTTTGGGAAACGTCCAAAACAGCAATCTCATTTGTGTCGCAATATATCTGGCTGAGGGTGGGATTATGCGTAACATCTAGATGTTTTATACTATTGACAGCACAGTTTAATCCCAAAATCATGGATTGATTAGATAGGTTAAGATCGGTGATTTCGTTTACAGCGCAATTAAGCACAAGGATAGAGGGATTGTTAGATATATCAATGCTTGGCAGTATATTTCGGCTACAGTCAAGGATTTCGAGTTTGGAATTATGAGAAATATCCAGTTCTGAGATTAGATTAGAGCGAAATTGCAGGTTGTTTAGTTCTTTATTCTGAGAAACGTTTAATGACGTTAATCTATTGAACGAACAATCGAGTTTACTTAAATCGGGGTTCTGAGAAATATCTAAATGCGTCAATTCATTATTGGGACAAGATAGTTCTTCCAAAACTGGATTTTGGGTAACATTGAGTTCGGTCAATTGATTATTTTCACACCAAATTTCCATAAGTTTTTCGTTTTTCGATACATCCAATTCTAACAATGGATTGCTTTCGCAATAGAGTATCTCCAAAAAGAGATTCTTCGAGACATCCAAGTGGGTAATCTCATTTTTTGAACATGCGATCCTTGACAAACTAGTGTTTTGAGAAATATCCAATTCGGTAAGCCGATTGTTGGAACAATCAAGCGTATCAAGGACGGTATTGTTCGATAATTCTAGGTCCGTAAGGCGATTGCTAGAGCAATTCAAACCCATTAAAACTGTATTATTTGAAATATCCAAGCGTTCGAGCCTGTTGTTTGAACAGTTGAGACTCCACAAATTCGTTAAATACTCGATGCCGGTCAGATCACTAATTCTTTTTCCCGAACAATCTATATAAAAAAATATTTTGCTCGCTGCTTCTTCGGCAGTGAAAGAACCGCCGGATGAAACTTGCATTAATCCCTCAACAAATGTGCGAAATACAGGATCGGGAAAGTTTTCCGGGGTGTTTATATTACCTGGTGACTCTTTTACTTTGTCGGTCCGCACATACTCCAAAGCGGTAATCGTATTACCTGAACTTTCAACAAGAATCCCCACAACATTGTAATCTTTGTTAAAGCAAGACACGGATTCGCTGATGAAATTGGGGCAGATGTCTGTTATAGAATGGTCAGTGTCGATTACGTGGGTTTTGCTAGTATCTAAGTTCGTAAAGTTGATACTACTGAGGTAATTTCCGTCCTCGTCACAAATATTCGAGGTTTTGAACCATCCAACACGAATCACGCCCCGATCATTAAATTGATCCACGATTCGAAAGACCGCTTCCCAAGTATCTCCCCACTGAAAATCGTTTTCTTTTTGCACCATGAGAATGTGAGATCTCTGCGATCCAACAGGCAAACCCAAGATGGTTGCCTGTAGTCCAAATCTTTCGCAACGGCCATCAGCATCAATATCGACAACTGAACCATTACCACTTTTATACACTTTCCAACAGAGTGTACGGTCAGCTGGATCAAATGATCCATTGCAAATTGCAAAGGAAAAATTGGCTAGTAGTGAAATAAAGATAAGAACGATAAAACTAAAGTAAAATAAAGTCACTTTCATTTTTTATCTCCACAGACTCAAATTTTTATCTTCGCTAGATACTTTGACAAAAAAATATTTAGACAATAATTCTTTGGGAAATTACCCTATAACTTTAACTCAATACATTTTTTCTCTCTAATTTCTCCTTTCTTGAATGACGCTCCGCTAAAAAGTCCGTTCTGTGTTTTATCTATTTTTTTCATCCGCTATACATAACATGTCTACCTTAATTTGTAAAGAACATAATACTAGATAGTTGTTTTGATAGTATTCAGGATGATTCCCACGTTAATATAACAGAGCAACAAAATCATATAAGCCAACTGCTTTTTTCTTTCGCGGTCTTCGGGAAAAACGCCATAATCAATCAATCCAAAAAATATAGTATGAATACATAGGAAATAGATTAGTGGGGGAAGAAGCGGTGGTACAGGGTCTAGGAATGATCACGTAAAATAGAAAAAGGCATTCAACTTGGATATGTAGTGATCACAAATACAGATTTCAGCCTCCTTCATTTTGGATATATTCAAAATGGATTCTTAAGAATCAAGATAATGGCTTGATTTTCACTGTACGGCGATCGCATCCTTTGGGCAAAAGGAGACACATTCCATGCACCCGCTGCAATCCGACGATAACAGGGGTACAACTATCCAATCCGCCGCCGCTGCGCCGTATGATCTTTGCTGGCGTGGATAGACGCCAAATACTTTTTCTGGACAGCGGTCCAAACACATCCGGCACAGCAGAGGATCTCCACACGCATTCGTATTGATTTGTACCTTCATCATTTGTTCTCACCAGGGCAAATTGGGGCATTCGTCCCGCGGTTTTAAGGTGATCGCGTCATGAGGGCAAGCCTGACGGCAAACCCCACACCCATAACATGATCTCTGATCAATGGTGGTTTTACCGGTGATATTTGAAAATCGCATCGCGCCAAACTGACATTGGGAAATACATTCCTTACAGCCATTGCACATATCCCAATCCACCTGCGCCACATACTCCGCCCGGAACATGGTTTGCGTCAAATTGGATTTCACCTGCAGCCGGTACGCCAAACAATCCTGATCGCAGTTGCACAAACCTCCAATATAGGGTGTTTTAAATGTCCAGATAGAATGGACCATCCCCTCCGTGTCACACGAGCGGATAAACTCTTTGGCCTCCTCTTTCTCGAGGACATCATAGTTATAGTCCGGAAATTCACCCAGCCGCAGTGTTGGATCTACATTGAATCCTAAACAATAACGCGCTTCCCGGCCGGTTGTGATACGGCGGCAGACGCAAGGCAGCCGGATTACCGAAGCCGCCAGATTAATCACTTTTTCTGTGTCTTCCAAAGGAATCACTTGTCCCCAATGATTCTTTTTAGATGTTTTAATTGCGATTTTCCGGATAAAGCGATACAACCATGGGACCTTCCGAATCCCGTCCAATTTCGCGATCTTCTGACCGTATTCTTCCTCAAACCGCAAGATGAAGTTCTGCGCGTATTCCTTCCGTCCATCTTGTTCGTAAAGTTCACGCGAATAATTCCGCATGTCCAAATACCATTTTTTCCCTTCACCGTGCTGATGACAAAATTCACACATCAAATACCCTCCTTTCACCGATCCAATCCTATATAGTGTAACCTGATTTTCCTAAATAAAACGTATTCATCTTCCCCAGTCATTCACTTTACATCAAACGTTTCTGCTCATTATAATGATATATTGTTCAATTCTCTAAGACGAAATTCAACTGTATGTTCTGTTCGAGTTTTTTAATTTGTCCATCTGTTTTTTCATGCACTCCGGACAAATGCCATGACTGAATTCCGCATCGGAATGCTGGGAAATATACAATTCCAATTGCGCCCAATAACCTTGATCGTCACGGATCTTTTTGCAAAATGAACAAATAGGAACGATTCCCTTCAATGTCTTAATCTCCGCTAACGCGTTCTCCACTTCACCCTCTAATTGTATCTGACGAATCCGCATCATCCGGACGCGCCAATAATGCCCGGCGATCAAAAGAGAGACGAAAAACCCAATGGCAAAAATCCGAAATTCCATCGTCGCCCAAAAGGGAGGCGTAATGACAATACGCAGCGTCGCGCCTTGATTATTCCAGAGTCCATCGTTATTGGAGCCTTTCACTTGAAAGGTGTAAGCGCCCGGAGATAAATCCGTATAACGCGCAAATCGCCGATGATAATTCCAATTCTCTTCTAGAGGCGTCATCCGGTACGCGTATTGATTTTTATGCGCTTGCGTATAATTCAAAACGGCAAATTCAAACGAGAGGAAATTCTCTTGATAGGAAAGCGTTATTGGCTCACCATTTGCGATGTTAAAGGCGATAGGATAGGATTCATTCAACACATGAAAGGCGGTAATGACAACTGGTGGAACAAAGGAATTATTTGTCAATTCTCCTGGCCAGATACAATTCAATCCTTCCCGGCCGCCAAAATACAGTTCTCCTTTTAAACCTTTCAAACAACAATTGGAATTAAATCCCCCTCTCTGCAACCCGTCACTGTGATCGAATGTTAGAAATTCAGGTTTTCGAGGATCAAATCTTGAAATCTTACCATTGTCCATACTGATCCATAAATACCCCAACTCATCTTCAAGAATGCCCGTAACCACGAAATCCGGTAACCCTTCATCGACGGTATAGTGGGTGAACACCGTCCGATCCGAATTCAACCGGCTTAATCCCTGCTCCGTCCCCAGCCACAACGCATTTTCCGGTCTTCAAAAATCGTAAGAACATTATCATTTAGTATACTATTAGAGTCTTCTGGATCGGCTCGATAGACCTCGAACCGGTCTTGGGCGCGATCGTAACGATTCAAACCACCCGAACTAGTTCCGATCCAAAGAGTATGAGAATGATCTTCACAAATGCAGCGGATAAATCGATCGCTGAGTCCCCGTTGAGAGCCTTTTTTCGGATTGTATTGTTTGAATGTTTCTGTCTCTGGATTAAAAACACTGAGACCGTATCCTTCGGTGCCGATCCAGAGCAAACCGGTAGAATCCTCCCGCATCGCGCGAACAACTTCTCCACAAAAACCTCCCGGCCGGTCTGGTTCGTGTGGAAATCGTTGATACACCTGTTTATCCCGTCTAAAACAACAGAGTGAGGCGTTCAGGTTGAACCAACTCCCCAGCCACAAATTCCCCCTTCGATCTTCACATAATGAAACAACTGTTTTGCTATCGAATCTATGTGAATGAGACGAGTCAGGTCCGAAGTTCGTAAAACGCTTGGTTTCCGGATCAAAACGATTTAACCCACCGCCATCCGTTCCGATCCAAATCACGCCATCCCGATCCTGGAGCAGCGCATATACTCGATTCTCATAAAGGCTCTCCGGATCTTTCGGATTATTCTTGAAGTACTCAAACTGTCCCTGGTTGGGATCGTGATATAGAACACCGTCATCCAACGTGCCTAACCAGAGCGTTCCAGCGGTGTCCCGGTAAATATCTATTACTGTCTTGATCACATAATTCGGATCCGTTTTCAAGACCAATTTTACTGGATAAAATCGTTCGGTTTCCAGGTCCAAAACACAAAGCCCTCCTCCCCGCGTGCCAATCCATAATCGGCCCTCCTCGTCTGGGTATAGACATTGAACGATATTACTCGTGATGCTGTTGGGATTCGCTGGATCGCGCCGGAAATACCGGTACGTTCCTTCCACCGGATCGTATCGGTAAAGACCCATATCCCAGGTTCCATACCAAACAACGCCGGACGATTCAATCCACAACGCTGTGATATCGGGCAGTGGCTCATTGGGCAATTCCACTCCATAATGTTGGACTTTTTGAGTCACTGGATTGAATCGTTCCAGCCAACGATTCCCTGTTGGGCCGATCCAGAGATTACCCGATGGACCTTCCGCGAGACAATTCAACTGATCGATCGCAAATGAAGCCGGATCGTTAGGATCGTGCCGGAATGATTGGAATTCATCCTCCACCGGATCAAACAAATTCAAACCACCCGCAAGAGTTCCGATCCACAAATCTCGATTTCGATCGAATAAGATTGATGATACATTATTATTACTAATACTGTTTGGATGAGCGGGATCGTGCAAATAACGGCGAAACACGCCCGTCCGTGGATCAAAACGGTTCAGTCCATTTTTCGAACCAATCCAAAAAATACCATCATCCCCTTCTACCAGTGTATTTAATTCGTTACACGATATAGAATTTGGATCCCGCCGGTGATTTTGATAAAGCATACAGTCGATGCCATTAAACTTCGTCAATCCCCGGTCCGTCACGAACCACAGAAAACCGGTTCGATCTTGATAGATCTTACGAACTTGGTTGCTCGATATTCCCTGATCCATAGTAATCCGATCCACCTGCAAGACCGATGGAACCGGCGAATTCGTTTTGGCCTGCGATTCAAAAATGAAAAGAGAGAAAACGAAAAGAACGGATATATAAACTGATTGAATTCGGATCAGACTGGAACACTTCGAGAGAAATACGGGATAGAACACAATTCGGACCAAAGCCATGCCCCCTTCACAAGTATTCACGAAATGATACAAAGACGCTCCGTAAAGAAATATGATCGAAAACGAAACAGCATAGAATGAAATACGAAATAATATCTTCATCTATATAAAAATGAATTCCGAGACTCTCTTGTTCGTGATTTCTACCGCGACTCATTTTCATTTGCAGGTTGTGATCTAAATCATGCCGGTTTATACAGACTTAGAACAACATCCCAAATACAATATTCACTCAAGTTTCGTCCTGAAGAATCTTTCGCAATGTCCCCCCATAAATGATTAACGCCACAAGAATAAGGCCTTTTTAGAAGAATATAGCGTTTTTAACATTCTTTTTAAAGAATCAGAATGTGGAACGGTTCTCTTACCAATAAATAAGAATACTCTATTTTTCCGCTTTGGAGCCGGATTCAAGTTTTTCTTTAGGATTCTTCCCACAAGCCAGCCAAACATCTTCTATAGGGTATTTATGTTAGAGAGACGGCATTCAATCCTGTGGGTTTTAATCCCATTGGATGGAAAGACGGAAATCAAGTGAGTCCGGATATCGTTGCTCAGTTCCCAGGCGGCGATCGGCGTATCCGCCCAAGCTGCAATCCAGCACCGGTAGCAATTTTCTTTCATATCCATAATCCAAAAGCGGGGCTCTTCATAATCCGAAAAATGTTGACTCTGTTTTGCGCCCTCGATCGCCAGCGCTTTTACTTGGTTTATATCACTCTCATACGATACTAAAAACTCGACATGAACCCATTGATACGTATCATGTATCGTACAATTCGTTATCTCTTTGCTGAGCATTCGATTATTGGGAATAATATACCGCCTCCAGTTCCAGACTTTTAATACAGTGTGTGAAATGGTGATATCCTCGATCGTGCCATACATATCATCGATAATCACCGTGTCTCCCACTCGAATGGGCTGCGAAAACGAGATCACGATCCCGGAAATCAAATTCTCGATAAAGGGCCGCGACGCGATTCCAACAATCACACCGGATGCGGCGACGGCGATAGAAATCAACGTCACGGGAAGATGATCGAGCAAAGGAAAAACAAGCGCCAAAACCCAGAGAAGAAATATCGTAAGCAGGATCATTTTGCGCAGAATCGAAAAATGACTTTTAACATTCTCCAAAGCCGATTCTTTGGCCTCTTCCATAGGTTGATCGAGTGGTGTCTCTGTCTTGAGTGACTCAAATCGCTTCATCCGCCCGATTCGTTTTTTCTTTTGGTTTTCGATCGCATTGATACGCCAATGCGCCCACAAGAAAAACAAGGCGCCGGCAACGCCCACAATAATTTGGTAAATCACGGTAGAATTGAACATCAATCCGGTTCCTTTTACGCGGCAGGATTCTATTGAATATCATAATCCCATATAGCCGATCATGAAAATGCTTCAACTAAGGAATAAATCCAGAAACGAGCCGGGAAACACGTCTTCTCACACGGCGATTATGAATTCAAGGAAAAAAGCATACGCGGACAGGCATCATCTCAATGGATTCAAAGGCGCCAAATGTCCCATCTTCCTTCCCAAAAAGGAAAAATAGATCGCCCTAAAACAATAAAAAGAATTCTAAAGAGAGATGAACGGGAAAGGATTTCGAATGCGGATTTGAATGGACTGAACCGATTTATTCCTTCACAGCAACAAATCATTATCTATACAAGTCCATTAATCATTCAAATGCCAGGGATCAACAAGCGGAATTGGTGTGGGCAGTGGGATAGGAGTTACGATCCATTTTGAATTCTCAATTACATTCCCTTCCAGGTCCCAATTGATAATTTTACCTGTAAAGTGATGATCCTTATACTCATAATATGAATATAGTTTTTTCCCATACGCATACGAAAAAGAAGGACCATCTTGCCGCCCCTTTGAAAAAATACTAATATTGTGCAATTCACCATTCGTATAGAATTGCGCCAAGACTCCATCCCTTATAACACAATCATCAACAGTTGTGATTTCATTATAAGCGGCCAATTCACCATCAAATCCAAATTTCAGCCGGGCCATTCGATTCCAATCTTTTTTGTTGATAACATCCAAGTATATGATTCTTCCATTCTGATCTCGTTTCAAAATCTCATAGGAGTAAAGATTCTTGTTTTTGAACTTTTGAATATTCTCATGGATTGTTTTGAGAAGAGCAATAGATTTTTCATAATAGATTTCAATATTAAAATCAGGATCAGGATTTTCCAATAGCGGTCTATGCGTAGGAGCCGGATCAGGCGGCCGGTATAAATTTTCCTGTTAAGTTAGTAACTTCTTTTTATTAATTCTCTCACTTACCTTCTTGACAGCGGTCTCGTGTGTTCCATCGAGAATAAAATCACTAACATGAAAAATAGGCGCGAATTTAACAAATTCTTGGAATGATAGTTGTACAGTATTAGGTTTTGAATGTACATCATCACTGTCTATTTGTAATCCATCATTCGATTGGTTACGTACAACAATAGGTTGTTCACAATTGTTAGTATATAAATTAAACAAATAGTACGCGCAGGTGAACGTTATTAATACCAAAACGATTAGTGAGATAAGTAAAGCGAGATTTTTCATTTTGTTTTCCTGATTGAAGAAACAAGGGAGAAGACACTAAATAAAATGGGTGTAACTCGCGCTCCGCGCTATGCAGCCTGTTCCCAGATTTCATTGATCATCTCTCGATATGGATATAACTTATGAACGTTTTCTTGAATACGATGGTCTTGGAAAGCCTCCCAATCGTCATTGAGAAAGACGGCTCGCAAGTCCAACATGGCTTGAGCGCCTTCGGTCCGCCAACGCATTCCTGTTCCTTCCATTCGATCCTTGACTAAGTGACGGCAAGCCCCTTCGACCACCCCACTCCCGATGGGATAGCCAAACGCTAAATAATAATCATAGCGCATATACTCTCGGTTATTTTCCAAATACGTAATCACGCGCTCCAGCTGTCTCTTTTTCGCCCCCCGCAGACCTCGCTTGGTTCCCATTTGTCTCAAGCCACCAATCACTCGGCCCACTTGCCCTTCGAGTAAACGAGTCAGACGGAGTTTCACGAATGTTTCCGCTTCTTCACTCCCTTCCGGAACGAAACAATAGGCGGCGCTCCACAGGCGTTCCATGACGTGATAAATATCGATGATGCAGACGGTATCGACTTCATAGGCTTCGGCTTTTTTCCACAACGCCCGTTCCCCGTCCATCAAACAAACGACCGCTTTATTTCCAGCTGCATTCCGGATGTTCAGTTCCTCCGCAAACCATTGGAAGATTCGATCTTTTCCGTTGCTCTCTTCGCCTTCCATCTCTCTTGTCAGTTCCGCCCGCATCTGTTTGTGGCGCGGAACGGGGCGGTTTGCGCTCTGCTCCTTCCGGAAGATTTCATTCACCACGTCCTCCGCCTGACGAGGAAACGGATCGATTGTATACACTGCGCCTACACACGCTTGACGCTTTTTATTCGCCTTTTCTCCTCGTTTCCGTCTCCCCGGCTCAACCGTCTCTTCCCGCCGCATCGGTACTCCCTTCCCATCCGCCGTGAGAACTAGAATCGAGCCCTCTTCTTCCGCGGCGGGTGTGGGCTGCGCCCAGCGAAACGCTTCCACCTCTTGCGCCATGGCGCCGTTCATATATTCCAGACTGCGAACCGACTGGCCAATCCCCAATATCCGTTCCAAGGTTTGACTGGATTGCTGATAAGAGTTTTGCACACAAAACGCCTGCGACCATTCTTGGAGTAAAAAGGAAAAATCACTTTCGGGTAAATTCAGCCGGGCGTCCAACGGAACCACCTCATGTTTTTGGCTCTCGCGAGTTCCATAGACCGTTCGGTTAATCATGATTTCACCAAAGACGGATACATACCGCTTTTCGTATTGCGTGTCCAAGCGGCGTAAGGTTTTCCCGTCCGGCTCAATGGTAGGACCGAGGTCGCCCGTTCCTTGCCGGTCGATCGTCTCTTCCAGCATGATTCGGCCAAGATTCATAAGACCGCTCCATAGCTCTTTCTCGATTTGATCGATTGGGATTCCGTTTTCGGCTGCTTCTTTCACCTCATTCCACAACGCGGCAAACTGATCTTTCGACTTGAAAATTTCTCGTTCTTGTTCCATCATCAACCTGGGGCCTCATTTCAGTCAGGATATACATTGTTTTCATGGACTAATGTTATACCTGTTGAGGCCCTTTTTAACAAGTCATAAATTACACTAACTATAATATAATCAATACTTTATGAAATCGAGCTCCGCGGGTTACACCCAAATAAAATTAATTCATCAGTATCTCCTCCCATTAAGAATTAAATAATAACTTTATTGAATTGTATTTAAATACGGCGCCCATTGTGATGGTGATGGCGCTGTGTTGCCCCAGAGTTCAAAATGAAAATTTGAAATTGGCGGCAAATCGCCTTTAGCAAAATGCAGTACATTATATGATATATGAACACAATTATTAATAAATACGCTATACGATGTATTTGGATCACTTGGATCGTATTCAGAAATTGCTAGCAAGTAATCTACACATTCTTTCATTGTATCTATGTCTACATCAAAACCCGCCCAACCATCAGGAGAGTAAGAGTCAATCCGTAACTCCCCATCGGATCCGAATATCCCTTCATCGTTTTCAGGATACCAACCATAGGTTGCGCCAATAAAGTTAGTTGAATCACTATAATTTGCTAATTCAAGTTTAAACCAAGCATGACCAAATAACACTTCATCCTAAGTATATGGATGAAATATACTTGGTATTGCGTTCTTGGAAAACGCCCATATCTTAATTGTTTCATTATATTTCTCCGCAGTATTCTCTGTTATTGAGCTCATTGGGGTTGAATCACCCGATACAGCGCTTCCACAGGTTCCCGTACAATTAATAAAACCAAGGTGAGTGCCTGTGACCGTAAATGTTCCAAACCAAAAAATAGTCGCTACAATCCAATGGGGATCAATATATTCATCAATCTGACATAGACTGGAATCCGATGTGGTCCACGTGCTACCGAGTTCATCGCATGATACCCAATCACGAAGATCCCATAATCCCCACGTTTCGGTATCAGGATCGTACTCATAGGCGGCGATATCGAACTCGACCTTTAATTCTTCAATCCAATACGCCTCAATCTCAAGAGATTCATTCAACTCGCTCTTGGCCAGAACATTACTTGTATTATATTCATATGCCCATACAGAATACGTATCTGGAGTATTACATGGATTTACCGCATAACATTGATTAATAGTAAACACTATTGTTATCAATGAAATACTGAAATGAATTATATTTTGGTATTTATAATATGTTTTCGTCATTGCCTCCTTCTAACGCAAAGCGTTCTTCTTGTTCTTTTCTTCCATGATGACTTTGTAGCGTTTCGTTTGACGTCTTTTTTGGAGCCCTTTTTTGAATCCTTCCAAACGTCTTTGTGTGAGTAACACATGGGGCCGGTATTCATTTTCGGGAATATAAAGAAGAGCGGTATCAATGAGCTGTTCCGCCCGGTCGGTTTCCAGAAACGAAGATTCAATCATCGCCAGCCAATACATGATCTCCGCCGCGCAGTCATCGTTTTCAGCATATTCGAGCGCAGCCATCAACATATCTTTTGCTAATTGACGTTGCTTTTTCAATGCCTGTAGCGCGCCATACCAAAAGGTGGCCTTGGCCTTCGTTTTTTGGTCGACCATGTCATTGTCCATTAATTCTAGACAAATCTCTGCGGCTTCATCATTTTTTTCTTCCTCATGTAAACCACGCGCCTTAAAAAAAAGCATGGGATGGTACAACATAACGTATTTTTCTTTATCTTCTTCTAGGAATGGCAACACTATATCAAATGCATGTTGAAAATAAGCTCCACCGAAGGATTTATTCTTATGCAAATCACAATCCGAAATGAGATCGCAGACTCTTTTGATATCGTTTAAAACATCCTCTTTACGATCTGGATTCCGATCGATATATTCGTTTAACGATTCCTTAAATCCATTCGGATCGTCTTTCAAAATGTAGATCACAGCTTTGTACAAAGGAAAGTTAGCATGATAATCCGAATCAGATTCACTGAATATCTCACTGTTTTTATCTTCGTTATCCAAGCATTGCAACGCGCGGGTGTGATCACTATCAAGCGACTTTGAAATAGCGGATAAAGCAGTTTCGATTTCAGGATCGTTGAATTCGAGTCCGCGGCGCACTGCTGGATATAAATTCACATCTGGATGGTTCAACTTGTAAAGAATGGAGATTTTAAGCACATCCAATGCATCCCCATTAATCCCGGTTCCCGATTGTTTTAAATCGATTTCCAATTGAAGAGCTTGGTCGAATTCATCGTTTTCAAGCAATATGTCCAGATAAATTCGATCGGCGTTTTCCCATTGTTGAGATAAAGCGTGTTTAAGAATCGACTCGGAGTTTTCCGCATCACCCATCTTCCAGAGAATCCGCGCCTTGGCTAATTCAAGACGATTCGCATTCAAGCCTTGTGCGTTTAACCGGTCAATGCTGTTTTCAATTAACTGTAAAGCTTCTTTCTCTTGATTAAGTGAAGAAGAAAATTTTGCCAAGCGTTCGGCTGATTCATCAATCAGAAATTGATCTTCGCTGGTTTCAAGTGTAATGGAAAAATAATCGTAACGTGCTGATACATCTACATTTTTGTCGTACAACGCTTTTTCCTTAATTGAATCAATCTCTTGCGCATAACAAACGCAAGCGATTCCTATGAAAATGATACTATAAAACAAACTATTTTTCATTGTTTCATTCCTTCCAATTTGCGCATTTCAGTAAAATATTTTCAATTTACAACAATTAATTATTCTATTACCTTAATTAGCATCGATTGTTTATTATGCATCCTCCTTTCATATAAAAAGAAATATTTCTTTACAACAAAATATGAAGCACAATAGATAATGCAAATATTAATTATTATTGGTAATATCGTATAGATATGTAATTTACGCCGACATAATACAATATAGGTAAATCAAAAAGAATTATCAATACAATTTTTAAAATTTAGTGATTTTTCTAAATATATAAAATAACATATAAGACTATTAATATATGAAGAAATTGCATTTTGATTGATAAAGATCACCATTTGCACTGCAAATGATTATCTAAATAATGATTCAGTAATTGATTAAATGTATAAGGAGATAGAAGAAATGAAAAAGTGTAGAAGTTAAGTAGGTTTCCAATATGAATGAAAGAAAAATCTACGCCGCAAGCGCCTTAATCACCAGAATCGCGCTTAACAAACAGAGTGGCGCTCCGATCAGAATCAACGGCCCCATACAACATAAACACGCGCCTATACCAAAGAAGATCAATCCCACAAACAAACCTAACAGCCTCCCCATCGCTTCCAGCAGAAAAACCACCAGTTTTAATGGAGCCAGTAACAATCCCCCCAATACAGACAGCATCTCGTAATTCCTTTCACGTTAATTATTTTTCAAGGCTTTTCTCGATCGCCAGGTTCAGATTTTGGCGGATCCGCGCGTCGTTTTTCCCACGTTTGATCGCGGCCTCGAGGGCATGGATCGCTTCATTATATCGTTCCACCATCAGATAGCAAACACCGAGATTGTTATAATCATCCGCCGTGCAATTCTCAAGGAGAGTCACCTTTTCCAAGTGAGGCAGCGCTTTCTCCGGCTGTTTTTCTTTCAAATAGAGCGCGCCGAGTAGACTGTGCATACGCCCCTGGCCAGGCGCGAGTTCCAGGCCTTTCTCCAGACATTCGATCGCTCGATCGTTGTCTCTGGCTTTGATATATTCGATCCCGGCTTGGAACCACCGGTTTGGATTTTTTGGGTTGATTCGCAGCAGACGGTATTGTTCGGCGAGAGTGTCCTTCCGCTTCTTCAATTCTTGATAGAGTTTCAATTCCGCTCTGGCTTCCTCCATTTTCTTCTGCAGCGACAACACGCGCCCCAAATCGCGGTGCGGATCAGGATCGGCCGGATCGAGCAGGATGGCCTTCCGCAACGCCTTTTCGGCCTCTTCGTACTCCTTTTGATTTAAGTGGTATTGACCCAGCCCATAATATCCATTCGGAGATTCCGGCGCGGTTTTCACCAGTTCTTCATACACGGCTTTCGCCTCATCATACCGGTGCAATTCCATCAACACGCCCCCCAGCAGATGACGGGGCCGCTCGTAGCCGGCGTCGGCTTCGATTGCTTTCTCATAGTATTCGATCGCCTTTTCAAAATCCTGTTCCTGGGTTTTGAAGTAGATCCCAATCATCGTCAAGGTTTCAGCGTGTTTCGGATTAATTTCAACAACTTTGCTGAAGGCTTGATACGCCTCTTCCAATTGATTCAAGCCGATATGCTGTTTCCCCAATCCCAAATACAACCGCCAATCACCTGGATTGAGCTCGATCGCTTTCCGGTACCAATCAACCGCCTCTTGATAGAGATACCTCTCTTCCGCCTGATGAGCTTTTTTCAAATAAAAACTATAATTCACCGGATCACTTGGTTGCGCGAAAGACGCGAGTGAAAAAAACATTAGATAAACGAAAAGAAGGATCCGTATCATGAGACAATCTCCACCAGAATAGAAACACCGTTATAATACGCTATTTGAACATGCAAATTATTGATCTTACGCAAAAAACAAACGAAGTCGTCATGCAGAACAGGCGTTCCGGTCGCAAAACAATGGATTTATTTCCTGTATTCTACACGAAAGTAATTTAAAAACGCAACTACTAACCACAATCTCATCGAACCAAAAGAGCTGGCGCACAAGTAGTCCCAAAACCCACATTTAAGAATTGGCTGGATACGTTGATCTGGTCAAGGATGAGTTGAAAAGATGAGAATTCGTATAAACTATCATGATTGAAATCACAACGTGTAAATGAAAATGAGTCGCGGAAGTGTTTGCAAATGAGAAAGTACAGGGGACTCATTTTCATATAAAAGGGTTATATTGTGGTGAGAATGTCCGTCAGGGCGGTGTGGAGGACGCCGTTCGAGGCGAGCGCGTTTTTCATGGTAAGAGACCGGTCTCCATCGAGGCTTGAAAATCGGCCACTGGCTTCTTCGACGAGGATCATGAGCGGGGCGGTATCCCAAACGTGCATACTCGATTCATACATCGCATCCGCATCGCCCCGCGCAACGAGCATGAATCCATAACAATCCGACCACCCTCGAACAAGACCGCATTCCCGCATCAACCGCAGAAGCGCTTTTTCGCCATGATATTTAAGGATTTTTGGGGCGGTGGTGATTAAAACAGTGGCTTTGGAAATCGAATCTGTCTCTGAAACCCGGCAGCGCTCACCATTGAAATAGCATCCACCCCCGCTGAATGCCGCGATTGTGTCGCCCAAAGGAGGAAAATGAACGGCGCCAACCTGACTTTTCCCATTTTCTTCCAGCGCGATCATTGTTCCATACAATGGCACGCCCCGGATGAATGATTTCGTCCCATCGATTGGATCGAGAATCCAGCGTTTCCCCGATGTGCCCGGCTTTTCTCCGAATTCCTCCCCCAAGATTCCATCCGCGGGAAAGCGTTTTTCAATCTCGTTTCGAATAAATTCTTCAGTAGACCGGTCGGCCACCGTGACGGGGGATTCATCGGCTTTCATTTCAATCTGGATATCTTTTTTGAAATAGTGCAATGTGCCGGCGCCCGCGCGTTTGGCGAGATCCACCGTGAAATCATAAAGTTCCTTCATGAACGCTACCCTCCCTTTCTTTCCATATACAATCAATATGGATCAGTAAATAAATTCCCCCTTGCGGGCAGTTAGTTGAAGATTGCAATGGAAAGGATTGTAAACAAGCGATGATTAAATCTTCAGTTCTTTCTGCATTTTCAGTTTTTTCGCTTCACGGGTGAGTTGGTCATTAAAATACTTATATTTACGGGCTTTGACAATTTTTGCCGCTTTTCGTAAGGAGAGACGGGCCTCATTGATAGAGTCGACTTTTTGGTACGCTGTCACCAAGTCCAGAAGCGTCACAACCGAATTACTATGCGATTCGAGAGATTTTTCTAAATAGGGGATCGCTTTTTCCGCGTCATTCAAGTTTTCCAGGTAGGTTTTACCGATGGCGTGATAGGTGTTGGGGAGATGTAATTTCTCTTCGGTTGTGAGTTCCCGTTCATCCGCGATTCGAAGTACCTGCTTGAGATAATCGATTCCTTCTTCATATTTTTTCAATTTCCGAATATAAAGCGTGCCGAGATGATGCGCGGCAAAGATATTCTGCGGATTATCCCGTTGCACTTCCCGCAGCATCTGTTCCGCTTTCTTAACATCACCGCCCAGCCAACCGGGAACATCCCGCAACAAAACCGCATAGCCGACACGGGCCCGTTCACTCGATGGATCGGCTTGAATCGCTTTTGTGTACAAAGCGTATATTTTCCGCCCTTCCCCGAGCATAGAGAGCTTGGGGGTACCTTTTTTACCCCGCTCCGAGAGAACCCGCGCCGAGGATTGCGCGAGCCAACAGAGATAATCCGAATTGTCCGGCTCCTGCTCGACACATTGTTTGAAACACGTTTCCGCTTCGGTATATTTCTCATGAAGAAATAACTCTTTCCCCTCATCAAATAGTTTTTTCGAATTGGAAATGCTTCGTGTTTTTATATCCGCGCAGGCGTATGGGCTAAACAGCAGAACGATCAACATCCATTTCAGACACTCACTTCCGGAGTGTTGTTTAAGGCGTAATATCATAGATACCCCCAGATATGGTTTAACAAAAGTGTATTGTATCACGCTTCTTCCCCGTGTGGAACGTCTTACGGAGGAAAGCGATCAATCCCTCACATATTATAGTATCGTAAAGTAAGAATAACGGGCTGGAATACACCGCAATCCTAGGAGAAAACCAACAAAAATGTTATATAAGTATAAAGATTCGGATTTTATAATGTAAAAGCGCCGCAATATCAATTGAGTCGATGTGTATTTGCGGTGGTTCTTCATATCTCCAAAAAACGATTAAGATCGCAACGTGTAAATGAAAATGAATCGCGGCAGGATAAGGATTGATAGAGTCTACGAGACTCATTTTTCTATAAAAAAGAAATTATTCCGGTTTGACTCTCGTATTAATGATTGAGTGACAAAAAAGTTATAATCTAGCCAGTCAATTGAAAATGAGTCTCAAGAACTATCTCATTCGCAAATTCTTCTACGGCTCATTTTTACTTTGTAGGTTATGATCTCAATCATGATGGTTTGGATGAATTCTCTATTCGATCGGCGTTGAGGTTTTTTATTCATTCCAAAATATCAGGCCTTTCATCTTGCAAGGGCTTTTTAGCTGAAGCATAATGACCGATGTAGTTCTATACAGAATTCGTGAGGAGCGAAATGAGAGCGATTGGTTTTTTCGATGAAGATATGTGATGTTGTGCAATTTTATAGTCCTCTCGGCGGTGGAGTAAAACGATATTTAAGCGATAAAATGCGTTTTTTCTCCCAACAAAACGATGTCGAGCACATGGCGATCGTTCCGTCAGATCGCAACGCGGTGACGGTTCATGGTGTGACACGGTTTTATGAAATCCGATCCCCAAAACTGATTGGCTCGCAAAGTTACCGCCTGCTAATAAATCGAAAGAAAATCCTTTCAATCATCGGCCAGGAGAGGCCGGACCTCATCGAAGTCGGGGATCCCTATCGTTCCGCCTGGATCGCCCTGGAAGCCGCTTCTAAGCACAAAATCCCTATTGTCGCATTTTATCATTCAGACTTTCCCCGCGCGTTGGGCCGGACAATCAGCCGATTCTGCGGGTATTGGATCGAACAATTTTTATCGCATCGGATTCACCGGTATGTGGTCGACCTTTACAACCGCATGAGCGCCACTGTTGTGGCCAGCGAACATTTGCATCATGTATTAACTGACTGTGGAATCAAACGATTGGTTCGGATCCCTCTCGGCACGGATATATCCACGTTTCATCCCCATCCACGCGCGGAGAATCTCCGGAAAGAATTGGGACTCTCACAAGACGATACGTTACTGCTTTTTGTAGGGCGGCTGGCGCGCGAAAAGAATATTCGATCGCTGATCGGCATGATGGATATCCTGACAACACAGTCCAACGAACAAGGCCGGTATCACCTCCTTGTGGTTGGCGATGGCGAACTGCGCCGGTATATCGAAAAACAAACCGCGAAAAGAAATCATTTAACATGGTTCCGCTATTCGGAATCAGCGGAACAATTAGCCACCTGTTACACCGCCGCCGATCTCTTTGTCCATGCGGGTTGCTGGGAAACATTCGGAATCACCTCCCTTGAAGCGCAGGCGTGTGGAACACGCGTGTTATGTGTACAGGGAGGGGGGCTTGATGAAACGGTCCAGGGAGAAGAACCGCTCATCCAAGCGAAATCTTCCTCTCCCGAAGATTTAGCGGAAGGGATCCGGCGCATACAACGGCTTCCATCGTATCCGGATTCCGAGACACGCCGCCACCGAATCGTTGAAAGCTTTTCGATTCATCTCACACTCGAACGATTGCTGGATTTATATAAAAGCCTATTGCGGGAAGAACCCGTCGAACAATTCTCGATCGCCACATTGGAGGAAAAAAAGAATGAGTTACGTCATCCGGCCATACTCGCCGGATGACCGGCGAGCTGTCCGGCGGATATGCTGTGAAACCGGCTTCTCCGGCAATCCCGTCGATCCACTCTTTTGCGATCGGGATGTATTCGCTGATTTTTTTACACGGTACTACACAGATTGGGAACCGGAACATTCACTCGTCGCAGAATATGATGGGGAAGTGATTGGGTATTTGAACGCCTGTTTTCGATACCGGTATCATTCCTTCGTCATGGCGTTTCTCCTTCCTTTCCTGATCATCCCAAAAGCAGGTTGGCGGTTTCTCAGCGGCCAATACGATCAAAACAGCCGGGTATTTCTGAAATGGTGTTGTTTCAACGCTTCAAAAGAAACACCCAAAGCGCCTAAACATTCCGCTCATTTTCACTTTAATTTCCTGCCGGAACACCGCAATACAGGAGCGGGAATACGGTTGCTGAGAGCTTTTGTCAAACTCTTACAGGAAAAACAGGTGTCTCGTGTATATGGGCAAATTCAAACCGGGAACGACCGCCGTCCCGACCGGGTATTTGAGCGGTTTGGCTTCACGCTGTTTGACCGGCGCCTAATTACAAAGTTCCAACGCTTTCATGATCGGAACGTCTATGTCTCCACCTTTATCCGGGAAATGGATCAACCGGGCTGGGAATAAATACGGAACGAAATATTGAAATGTGGTGAAATAGTAAAAAACTGGAATCTGAAATAGGAAACAACAGATATTAGTATTGAAAGATATCCACAAACAATACTTGGTTTCATCTGGAAGCGCCGAACCTGTTTTCTCACAATGTTTGTCATAATCGAATAATGGATTATATAAAAAAAACACATAAAAAAATCAATAAAAAGAAGTACCTTGCCGTTTCGTTTCACGATTTAGCGCCGCATTCGGAAACGATCTGTGAACAGTTTTTGGAGGATCTTAACAAACTGGGTATTGAACAAATCTCTCTCCTTCTTGTTCCGGACTGGCATGGCGAGGAACCGATCGAGAGATATCCTGCGTTTATTCGATGGGCGCGGTATTTACGTAAACAAGGGCATGAGATCGTTCTCCACGGTTATTCACACCGCGCGGATCAAATTCGTGGGAATTGGTATTCTCAAGCAATTGGACGCTACTACACCGCAGGGGAAGGCGAGTTTCAGACCTTGGACTATCCGGAAGCGAAAGACAAAATCACTCGTGGAAAACAGATGTTTGACGCCGCCGAATTGCCTGTAGAAGGATTCATTGCGCCGGCATGGCTGCTAAGCAAAGACGCCCGGCAAGCCGTCCGCGATGATGGATTTCTTTATACAACCTATTTGATGGAAATCGAGATTCTTGATAGAGAAAAAAAAACGTACGCGCCTACCATCGTGTTCAGTTCCCGCAGCGGTTGGCGGCGATGGATCTCTCTCATCTGGACGCGAATCTGGTTTTTCCTTAACCGTAACGAGGAAATTCTGCGTTTGGCCGTTCATCCCATCGATTTGGAGTACCCAATGATCCGCCTGTCGATTTTATCCATCGCGCGTAAAGCCTTAAAATCCCGGACACCGGTCACTTACGAAGAATGGGTCCAGCAAACCACGAGGAATGTCACAAAAGAACTGGTATGAAACAACCGAATAAATTAACCAGAGCGAAATTGTTACGGTACGCCCTGCAGGGAGTGGCGCTGGGTGTGCTGGCCGGGATCGCCGTCTTCTTTTATACGCTGAAACCCGAAACGTGGGATTATCTGCGGCAATTTCCGCTGGACTTGGATAATTTTCCTTTGTGGATTGGTAGGTTTCGCCTGGCTCTGCAATGGCGGCCGGATTATGGTCCTCTCTCACTCACTCGGTCATCCACTCCGATACAAGCAATGCTTGGCGATCTCTTTATCATCAGAGTTTGGAATCGCTGCCACGCCCGTCGGGATGGGAGGCGCGGTGATCCGTCTGGCCCTGTTGCGAAGAGCCGGAATTTCACTCGCCCACGGCACATCCATGTTAGCCACCGACGTGGCGCTGGATATCTGCTACTTTCTCCTCCTGCTTCCCCTCGCGATTTACTCCCTAATGCGCAATCAAAAAATTCTCGCTTTGTTCCAAAAATGGGACAACCGGTCTTGGATTCCGATCCTGATTGGGGCTTTGTTTTTTATCCTATTTATCTATCTGGTTATCCGATACCACCTAATCTGGAGGGGAATCAAAAAAATCGCCGCATGGCCAAAGCTAGATCCGTATCGCTTACCGGCCCGGTTCCGCCTTCTTAAATGGAAACTAATCGTAGAAATCCGGCATTTCAAAGAAGGTTTACATATACTCTTCCGTATGCGCCGGTCGGCGGTTCTGATTAATTTCTGCCTGGCGAGTATGCAATGGACCTGCCGTTACAGCATTCTGCCGCTCATTCTGTACGCGTTTTCATTAATCAACGATCCCATTCCACTTTTCCTGTTGCAGGGATTGTTATTCTCCGCGTCTCTGCTGTTTGTGCTGCCGGGTGGTGGAGGAGGAGTGGAAATGACAACGGCGTTTATCCTAGGCCTGCTGATTCCCAAAGCGCTGGTCGGGGTTGTGCTCCTGCTCTGGCGTTTTTTCACCTACCATCTCTACTTGGCGGGAGGAGGCGTCGCCTTCACCCTCGTCTGCGCGTATCTCAATACACTCTTCCCCCCCGCGAATGGTATGGAAGAAGATGAGGGGATTACGTTTCAGAACGACGGGAATGTAAAGGTGGAGATTTGACTTGGGATAAGCAAATATAACTATGCGGATTCGACAGATTGACGCTATTTTGTCTGAATCAGGATTGTCATAATTTAAGGATATTCAGTATGTTAATTCCACACTGGTATCATTCTTTCAAAGATAATATTATTATAATCCCAATCATCCTTTTATCCTGTCCATCCTGATTCTGACAAAAGAAAACATTAATCAATTGAACTAAAACTATCAAAAACTTGATATGAAAATTCCCGCAAACCAGCACTGGCTTTCGCGTGTTCAATCGTCATGCTGACGATATTTCCCATATTATCGATGTCTATATAGATATTTTCACTGATTTCTTTCGTTTCATGGACATCATTTTCCGTAAACTCCAAATGAGCTGTGTCAGTATCTGTGAAATATTTGACTTTCATAACATCACTCACTTCGGAATTTCCGCCCCGGTCGAGGTAATCACAAGTTCACCATGTTTCACTCCCCGGATTCCGATCAAGCGCCCGGCGAATTGTTGAATGAGACGACCTTCCCCTTGGGCGACGATTACTTCAAGGCAGTTATGATGATCCAGGTGAACGTGCATGCTGGAAATGACGGACGCTTCGCTGTTGTGTTGCTCTTCGATCATCCGTTCCGAAAGTTCGCGCACATGGTGATCGTAGAGAATCGTTATTACGCCGACCACTTCCTTATTCTCTTCGACTTCCTGCTGGATAAGTTTGTCCCGGATGAGATCCCGGATCCCTTCCGAACGGTTGTTATATCCCTTTTGTTCAAGAAGTTCGTCGAATTGGACAAGCAGTTTTTCGGATAAAGAAACACTGAATCGTACCGCTTCGGGCATATCCGGCTCCTTAGAAGTTGATCGTTATAATCCCACCATTATGCAATCCACGAAGAATAAACACGATTCCGATTAACGTAACTAAAATCGGAGACGCGATCTGCAACCAGCTAAAGGCCCGTTTCTTGGTCACAAACCGGTCCATAAATTTCTTTGCCGTCACCATCATGATACCAATGGCGATTAAAACAGACGCGAGGCCGATACTGAAAAATACAATTAACGCCATCCCAAACAGCAACCTATGCATGGCGTTCGCCGCCAGAAGAACCACAATCGCTGAAGGACAAGGGACGATCCCTCCCGTAATCCCCAACATCAATAAATCCCTCCAGGTGGCGTCGGCGGGAATTTCGTGTGTATGGGTATGGGGACCATGTTCATGGTCAAGATCATGAACGTGATCATAAACGTGATCGTGGGAATGATCGTGATGGTGGTCATGGTCGTGATGATGATCGTGGTCATGAGAATGGCCGTGGTCATGATTGTGATCATGATGATGGCCATGATTACGATCGTGGGAATGTGTATGCGTCAATTCATGAACGGGAATACCGAGTTCCCCGGCGATTTTAACCCGTTGATAGGCTTGATACCGCCGGGAGAAACAACGCGATCCCAATCCCAGCGATGAGCAATCCTGACGCGGATTCAATAATCGGGTAAAGCTGATCCGGCAGGATATATTGAGAAAAGTAGAGCGTAATGATTCCCATCAGAAACACGCTGGAAACATGAGTCATCGTCACAATGATTCCAAGAAAAATGGCGTGTTGAATCGTGCCGCGCGATCCCACCAGATACGCCGCCACCACTGTTTTCCCATGTCCAGGTGAAAGCGCGTGGATCGATCCGAAAAAAAACGACAAACCAAGGGCCGTAAGAATAAAGCCGAGGCTCAAATCCTCCGCCCCGATTAAATTCGCCCACTCGGAATCACTTTGCGAACGTGCATACGCGTCATCCCGGCCTACAAATGTGACTCCTTGAACAGGCGCCGTTGGCGTTGGTGTAGAGTCAGCTGGCAGTAAAAGCGACATCGAGGCGTCCATCACATTGCGGGGTTGGAGAGCCGCAATCTTCGCCTGTACCTCCTGGTTAGGTTGAATGGGAGATTTTAGGATGGTATAAACACCCGATTCATCCGGCTCCAAGGGAAATTGCGGGATGGAGAGAGGATCAATCATTCGCAGAGGATCGCTATAGTCCTCTGGACTTAATGGCTCCTTTGTTTTCACCGAATACGTCAATGAAACGCCCAAACCACTCAGAATAGATACATCCGGCGCCAATGGGAGAGGGATGGAGCCATCGGCGGCCTTAATATTCTCCGGCAACACGGTCACACCCGGCGCGTTTTTGATCCGGATTTCTCTCACACCGCGAAGATGTGTAAGATTGTCATCTTGAAACGAGAATGTGAAATCCCCGATCCGCCGGTTCTCATCGATTTGGAAATAGAACGCCATTTGCAGCTGCAGACACGTCAACGATCCTTGGCCGCGTGAAAGAATCACATGATTGCGCATCACGGTAAGCGATTGCAGAAGAGATTCCCCGCGTTCATCAAGAAGAGAATAGGTATATTTTGGGAAGAACCGGGTAGAGATATTGGCTTTATAATTCTCGATCTCTTCCGGCGTCACCCGGTTGTCTCCATCCTGGTCGACATACGCCAATTCGTTGTAAGATGGAATCTCGGCGAAATCAAGAACATGTTGGATTATTATCCCCCCTGGATGTATTTCTATAATATTATAATGATTGAGTGAAAAATTACCCAAAGGATGAGCCCCAGCGGAAAACACCGTGCATAACAATGAGAAAAAAACGAATGCAAATCGAGACATCCCCAAACAATAGAATCTGAATCGAGCCATTATCATCGTACACTTCTTCGATTTAAAATAATAAATCAGGCTATATCATATTCCTTTTAAAAACAATGGAAAAAGGGATTCACTCTTCTTATTTCTCCTACTTTTCCCACGAAACAATCTATAAAAACAAATATACTGTAATGAATACGATAGGAATGAATAGAACGGAAGACGAAATATCGCGTATTACTGTTTCTGGCTCTCACTCAGCTTCGATTATTTTAAATTCTTTTGGGGTAACTTTTTTTTTGTTTTTTATCCTAACTTCCGCGCTTCCGGGTAATTGCGTTATTTACGGTCTAGCTATAAGGACCGGAAAAAAACATTGGAATTAAAAAAAATTGAAAAATAGCTTGACACCACAATATGTGGGGGTTATTATTGCCGTCACCTCAATTTGTGGGATTTTAATTAATTTTTCATTACTAAGGAGTTTGAGGGATGGCTATTGCGGAATCCAATCGAATTAATACGATGCCCGAGTTTGATCGAGAAGAATCAATGGAAAATATGGAGAAAAAAACCGGATTGCGTTTCCGCCGTTACTATACGAGGCGGGGAGAAGATCCCTATTCCAAAGTGGAATGGGAGATTCGCGACGCAGTGATTATCGGTGAGGATGGAACCGCCGTTTTCGAGCAGAAAAACGTGGAGGTTCCAAAAAGCTGGACCCAGATGGCCACGAATGTGGTGGTTTCAAAATATTTTCGGGGTGAGATCGGAACCTCGCAACGCGAAAAAAAGCGTGAAGCAATTGATCTCTCGTGTCGTCAACACAATCGTCTCCTGGGGAGAACGGCAGCAGTATTTCGCTTCTCCAGACGATCGAGACGCGTATTGTGATGAACTCAAATATCTCCTGCTTCATCAGCACGCCTCATTCAACAGCCCCGTTTGGTTTAACTGCGGTGTGGAGAAAAATCCACAATGTTCGGCCTGCTTTATCAATTCGGTCGAAGATACGATGGATTCCATCCTTTCGCTCGCGAAAACAGAGGGAATGCTCTTTAAGTACGGATCGGGCACAGGCACGAATTTTTCCGCGCTGCGATCGTCCAAAGAAAAATTGACGGGCGGAGGAACCGCTTCCGGACCGGTCTCATTTATGAAAGGATACGACGCCTTCGCCGGAGTCATCAAATCAGGCGGCAAGACACGCCGCGCGGCCAAAATGGTGATTCTGAACGCCGATCACCCCGATATCGTCGATTTTATCCACTGCAAAGCGCGGGAGGAGAAGAAAGCGTGGGCGTTGATCGACTCCGGATACGACGGATCATTCAACGGTGAGGCGTATGGCTCTGTCTTCTTCCAAAATTCGAACAACAGTGTGCGCGTAACCGATGAATTCATGAACGCGGTCAAGAATGATCAAGACTGGCACACCCGCGCAGTCACAAACGGTGAAATATGCGATACCTTCAAAGCGCGGGAACTAATGAAGATGATCTGCGAATGCGCTCACACCTGCGGTGATCCCGGCCTCCAGTTCGATACGACCGTCAATCATTGGCACACCTGCCCAAACACGGCGCGCATTAACGCGTCAAATCCCTGCTCCGAATATATGTTCATAAACGATTCGGCCTGCAACCTGGCTTCTCTCAACTTGATGAAATACCTCGGTGAGGATGGAAATTACGATGTCCAGGGCTATAAACACTCCATTAATATCATCATCACCGCCCAGGAGATTATCGTCGACAACGCCAGTTATCCAACAGAGCAGATCGAAAAAAACAGCCATTATTTCCGCCCACTCGGATTGGGATACGCGAACCTCGGCGCTCTGCTGATGGTGAATGGACTGCCATACGACAGTGAGGAAGGCCGGAATTACGCGGCGTGTCTGACATCGATCATGACCGGGCAGGCGTATCTCCAAAGCGCTCGCATCGCCGAAATTTTAGAGCCGTTTGAGGGATTCGAGAAAAACCGCGATCCGATGTTGAACGTCATCACCATGCATCGCGAAGCCGCGTATCGCATCGGCCAAAAAGGAGCGCCGGGCTCTCTACGCGGAGAAGCCACATCCGTCTGGGATCAGGCCTATGAATGGGGAAAAGAACATGGATTCCGCAACGCTCAAGTGACGGTCCTCGCCCCCACGGGCACGATCGGTTTCATGATGGATTGCGACACAACGGGGATTGAACCGGATATCGCATTGGTGAAATACAAAAAACTGGTCGGCGGCGGGTGTGTTAAAGATCGTCAATAACACCGTTCCATCCGTGTTGGATAAATTGGGTTATACAAAAAAAGATCGCGAATCGATCATACAATACATCGATCAACATGACACAATCGAGGGCGCGCCGGATCTGCAGAAAAAGCACCTTCCGATCTTTGACTGCGCGTTCAAACCAGCGAAAGGGAGCCGGTTTATTCATCACATGGGCCATCTCCGCATGATGGGCGCGGTCCAGCCGTTCCTTTCCGGCGCCATATCAAAAACAGTCAATATGCCCCACGAAGCAACGGTGGAAGACATCGAAAAAGCCTATATGGAAGCGTGGAAACTACAACTGAAATCCGTCGCGCTTTACCGGGACGGCTGCAAACGTACGCAGCCGTTGAACACATCCCTCGACAAAGACAACGGTTTGACAAAACAAACCACAACAGCGGTTCAAACCGTTCGTAAACCCTACCGGCGGAGACTCCCAGACGAACGCCAGGCGCTGACCCATAAATTCAACATCAACGGCCATGAAGGTTACATCACCGTTGGATTGTACGAAGAAGGAAAGCCCGGTGAGATTTTCCTGACGATGGCGAAAGAGGGAAGCGTGGTGTCCGGATTGATGGATGGATTCGCCACAGCGATCTCGCTCGCGCTGCAGTATGGCGTGCCGCTTAAAATTCTGGTCAACAAATTCGCACATACCCGCTTTGAACCGTCTGGAATGACTAACAATCCACAAATTCTATTCGCCAAATCGATCACCGATTATATCTTCCGCTGGCTCGCTTCGAAATTTCTTAGCGAAGAGGACAAAATCGCGGTCGGCGTCCGTCCTGATGGAGCGCCCAGTGAATCGAGTGGACCTATCCCCACCGATCCGGAAGTATTCAATGGACTCACCATAGCCGACGACGCCAATCCATCGCCGGAAACACTCGACGCGTTCTCCTTCCGCGCGCAGGATGACGCGCCCCCCCTGCTCGGAATGCGGCTCCATCATGATCCGGAACGGTTCGTGTTATAAATGCGTCAACTGTGGATCAACTAGCGGGTGTTCGTGACCGGTGAGAGTAGGGAGATAGGATTTTTATGAATCTGGTTTCGAAGCGTTATTCTCTACATCAACAAGAATCACTTCAACTCCCGCTTCGCGGATACGTTCGTACATGGCTTCATGCTCTTTACGTGTGTCCGTAATGAGTATATCCGCCCGGTCAAGGTCACAAAGATGACACATGGCCCGAACGCCGATTTTACTGTGATCGGCCAGAATTACGATCTTCTCCGCATTCTCCATCATGGCCTGTTCAGTTTCCACCACCAATTCGTTGGAGTAATAAAAACTCTCCCCATCAATTCCTCCAACAGAAAGAAACACCCAGTTGGCGTAATACTGGCCGATGCTGGCGCGGGCCTGGGGGCCGATCAGCTGGCCCGACTGGGGGTAGAGATGCCCGCCCGAAAGAAACACATCCACAGCGGCTTTCCCACCGAATCGCTTTTCTCCTAATGTAGAAGCGAGATGCAGCGAATTCGTGATAACGCGCAAGGGAAAATTGGGTAGAAAATCAGTGATATGAAATGTTGTCGTCCCACCGTCCACCATCACGACATCTCCCGGCCGCAGGAGCGTGACCGCTTTGCGCGCAAGAGCGCGTTTTTCCTTAGCGTGACGCGCTTCGCGCAGAGCGTATGGCGTCATGCCATTGGTCCAGATCTTCTTGCGGCGAATTCCTCCCCGCGTGCGGTCAACCAGATTTTCCAGCGCCATATCATTGAAATCACGCCGGATCGTAGCGGGGCTTGCGGCAATCAGCGTTACGGCGTCTTCTACGCTAAGGAATTCGTGTTCATTTAAATGCGCGAGTATCTCGGCGTATCGTTGTTGCTTAATCATGATTCATTTTGATCGTTCATTTCAAAAGAATAAATAATAGTTAACATAATTTGATCAGATATCCACTCTTCCATTGTTAAACAAATGTAAAACACAAATTAATGGAAAATAATTGAGAATTTTCTTGATTGATATTGACTGAAATTGATCGTTCGAATAAA
>CAXXSM010000097.1:0-16766 GCA_963663405.2 bacterium
CTTTTATCCGCCATTTCATATCTATAAGAATAAGGTCAGATACTCTTAATAACTTCAAAATTATAAACAACTTAAGTTGATTCAATTAGATTCATTATACATTACCCTTGTTCTAAGAAGAATCATTAGAGTTTTTTTACTTAACATTGTGGAATGTAACTTGAATAAATAACAATTGGTAAATTGAATAGATTCTTAATAAGCAGATTGGAAGAATAACTTGAAAGTTTAAAATTCGTCTTGCTTGGGGATGTTGTTATTTTTTAAGAATATAATTTTTTCTGTGATGCTTTTGGTGACAAATTAAATAGGAATGGTTCTTCAATCTAAAATATATCTTAATAATGCTGCAAGCGGTTGGCCTCGGGCGGATGGTGTTTGTGAGAGCGTCAATACATATCTAAATACGCCTCCTTTCCATCCAGGCCGTGTTTCTTCCAGCAGCCAAGATCCTATTACGGAATGCCGGCGCCGGTTGGCTGACCTCTTGGAGGTAAACGATCCAAACCGAATCATTCTCACTCAGCATGCGACCCACGCTCTCAATTTAGCAATATTTGGTCTTGGAATTCGTCATCACGGTCATATCGTTGCAACCGTCACTGAACATAATTCAGTCTTACGCCCCATTCATCATCTAAAAGTACGATATCCCAGTTTGAAAATCACAATAATTGGATTGGATGCGAGTTATGCGCTTGATGAAGAAGCGTTTACACACGCCTTGGCCGATTCACCGACACTCGTCGTTCTCAATCATGCGTCCAATGTAACCGGTCGCGTGAATCCTGTGGAGACTCTTTTCGCAGAAGCCAAAAAGAGGGGAGCGATCACCCTCCTCGACGCCGCTCAATCGTTAGGAAATGTGCCCTTATCCGTAAAGTTTTGCAACGCCGACATGATCGCTTTCACCGGACACAAAGGATTGCACGGCCCCCCTGGAACCGGTGGGCTTTATGTAGATCCCAAACTGGATCTGGAACAGATTTATGTCGGAGGAACCGGCGTTCGAAGCGACCTCATGCTCCATCCCCCCGATATGCCAATGCGGCTGGAAGCAGGAACGCCAAACGCTCCGGCATTCGCGGGTTTAGCGGCGGCTCTGCAATGGCATCAAAAGCATGGCGCCACTCACGCGCAAACAGCGATGGCTTTGAGAGATCGCTTGCGGAATGGATTGAAGGAGGTCCAAGGCGTCACTGTGTTCGATGCGGATGAACACGCACAACGGACCAGTGTAGTCTCGTTTCGTATACAGGGTTGGGACGTGGAAGAATTGGGATTCATTTTAGCGGAAAGTTTTGGAATTATTGGCCGTTCAGGACTACACTGCGCGCCCCTGATCCATCAGGCGATCGGAAGCGCGCCGGAAGGAACAGTGCGTTTAAGCGCTTCTGGATTCAATACAGAAGATGAAATTGATTTCGCGATTCAATCCATTAGAAAATTGGCATCATGAATATTTTGGAAAGAAAAAAAATTGAAGACTGTTTCGACGGAAGTTCAGTGTATGGGTATGTTTTTGATACGAAATGGACCCGGGAAACGATCCACGAACTCCGTTCCCTCGGTGAATTGGAATATTTTCCCGATTTTCCCCGCCCCTTTTTCCGTTTGCGTGGAGAGGGCGGTTTACAAGTAAAAGGCGTAGAAGGAGAAAATAATTGCCGTGTAATTTTTCCGAGACAAAAGAAGGAGGTGGTTCAAGAAAACTTTGAGAAGCACGTTCAAAAATAGTTTTCATTGCATTATTTATGTGTATTCGTTGCGAATAAAAAGGAGAAACAATGAACCGGCTAAGTAAAAGACTGTTTAATCTTACATTGGTCCTTGCCTCTTTCCTTGCTCTGCCATTGGGAATCACCGCGCAGGAACCACCGCCCCTGCCTTGTGTCGCGATCGAAGGAAGTGGGGGACTTTTTTCTACCTATGCGGCGTATCTAACGAATCCAGCGGCGGAAGGTGTGTTTGGGTTGCCGAAACTATCGTATACCTACGTTAACCTTGGCCACAGCAGAGATATCAATACATTCGGTATCACCGAAACACTCTGGAACCGCCTTGAATTGGGGTACGCCTATAACATGATGGATGTGGGAGACTTACCGGAGGATTTATTAGGCGCCGGATTCAATATCGATGATGACACCGTCGGGCTCCATAACTTCAACGCCCGGATCGCGTTATTGAAAGAGGGGGAGTTCGATATGCCTTGGCTTCCGGCAGTGACGTTGGGCGTTCATTATAAATACAACGACACGATTGACGACATTAACGATGATCTGAAAGTACCCGCAGTACCCCAAGGAGTACTCCGCAGCATTGGTATCGAAGATGACGATGGAGTGGACTTCACACTCTATGCGACCAAATTAGTTACCGAATTACCACGGCCCATGCTTTTTAGTTTAGGTCTTCGCTGCACAGAAGCGGCTCATATTGGCTTACTCGGTTTTACGGATGATTACAACGTTGTAGTGGAAGGAAGTGTGTTCGCCTTTGTCACGGATAATCTCTTGATCGGCACAGAATATCGGATGAAGCCCAATGAGTACGATGAGATACCAGGACTCGTGGAAGGGGAAGATGACTGGTGGACGATCTGCGCTGGTTATATCGTCAACGAGCATATGACGATTTCCGCTGGGTACGGCCATTTTGGAGATGTGCTCAACCACGAGGCGAATGGTTCCTGGGCTGTTCGTGTCAATTGGGAATTTTAGAACAAAACGTCGTTTAGATTCGATGATTAATGAAGCGAATAGGTAAAAAGAATGGTTAAGTTTAATCTCAAATAAGCAACTCAGATTGGAGGAGAAACACAAATGGGTGATAAGTTGAATCAACTCTATGATTTCGCTCAAAAAGCAGGTGGAGTGGAAGCGAAAATGCGGTTGGCTGTTGTTACGGGTATTTCATCTTTGAAAGCCAAAACCGAACCGGATTCCCCGGAAAACATCGCCAAACTCAAAGCCGGAATCAAAGAAGTTACTGGCAAGGACGCCCCAAACGTATAATCGCGGAAAGGAAAAAAAGTCATGGCGCTTATGAAAAAAACCGAAATCGTTCTCGACCATCAGTTCGACCGGAAAACTTGCCGGCACACGCTAAATGGAGAATTGCATGTGCTCCACTGTCATCATTACGCCACGCTCTATAGCCGTTTAGCGGATGACTGTGGAATGTTGGATGGGAAAAAACTCTTAACGGAAGTCGCGGAAGATGTCTTTTTCGATTTGCTCATCAAATACTTCAATGAACACGCGATAACCAGCCTGCCTGATAAATTTACCATTGCTGAACAGTACTACGCGGCTACTGGATTGGGACAAATGAATGTCGTCTGCGCCGGTCCAGAATCCGGTGAAGTGGAGCTGCTTCACTCCCACGTTGATGAAGGATGGATCAAAAAATGGGACAAGCGCAGCGCGCCCGTCAATTTCATCACTTCGGGTTACATTGCGGGAATGTTCAGCGCGGTTTTTGAACGTCCCACCCCGTTCGTTCCAGGTCGTCGAAAAAGCAAGCATTGTCATGGGCGATGAAAAATCTCGATTTGATATCGTCGTGAAATAAAAGGAGGCGTGAATAATGGCAATCAATCGAAAAAGTATCATAGAAAATATGGCCAAAATTGAAGTGATGGGTAACGACGAAGGTCTCATTCCCGGATTTAACGTCTTCGTCACCCAACTTCCCGCCGCGTTTTGGAATGGATTCGCCGAACGCTTGACTCGCTTGGTGGATGACGATTTACTCGAATCCGCTGAATGGCTTCTCGTCAACGCCGCACATGAATGCGGCTACCACACAGGCTACGGAATCATTACTTCTGACGAATGGAAAGCCGTCGTGGCGCCGATGGTTGAAAACGTTCCGGAAGATATTCTTCACGGCGCCTTCGCTGTTTTTACCGCCTGGGGATGGGCAAAAAGCGAAATCGTTGAACTGATTCCGAATGAGAAAATGGTTGTCCGCGCATACGACTATTATGAATCGGACGTCGCCTCATATGGTCAATTCAAGTAAACCCAGCGCCTACATGATTCGAGGTGTCTGCGCCGCATTTATGGATTTAGCCTATGGAGGGGAATATAATCCCACTGGGCAAACCGGACTGCGTACATTCCAATGCGCCCAAACAAAAGGTATTGAATGTGGAGATGATTATGGTGAGTTTGTCGTGACGCGCAGTGAAGGGGTCTAAAAGGGATATATACAACACGGGGGAGATTAGACATATGGTTTCTAATCTCCCCCGATATAAGAAGATTCGCATTACTGTTCACTGCCTGAGGAGATAACATCATGAAATGGAATGATCTTACATTTTGGAAGAAAAGCACAATTGGCTTTGGTATTCCTCTCTTACTGATATGCCTTTTTACTGGATGGGTAGTCTGGGAAATGAATTCGATCAGCGCGGAGGTTGGATCTTTTCAGGCGGATGTAGATCAAGCGCAAACTACTCTTCAGCAATCAATCAGCAAATTCGATCAATTGCGCAAAACGGAATCCCATACGTCCCTTCAACAAATTCAAACTGAATTAAAAGAAGTCATCAATACTAACTTCGGAGAAACCGGCGCCGTAATTCAGAATCACGTTCAAAATGCGCGTCGCCGCGCGCTTGTATTTTGTGGCGTTGCGATCATATTGATTTTGATTACGACTACGATCTTCTCGAAAAGAATCTCCGGTTCACTAAAAAAGAGTATACGATTTGCGGAACAACTTGCGGAGGGGGATCTCAGCGTAACAACCGCCATCAATCAGAAGGATGAAATCGGCATCCTGACAGCGGCGATAAATTCAACTCGAATTAAAATCCGTGAGATTATTCTTGGAATCCGAGAAGCAGTGGATCAAGTCGCAGCCAGCGCCGATCAACTCGCGACGTCCTCTCAAAGCCTAGCCCAATCCGCCACGGAACAAGCGTCGAATATCGATGAAATCTCAACGACGATCGAACAACTCGCCAACTCCATTGAACATAACGCGGGCCGTGCGCAGCAGACGAGTGAAATGACAGTCAAAGCGTCTCTCGAATCGGAAAGAAGGGGGATCAACCGTTTTGGACATTGTAAAGTCCATGAACGATATCGCCCAAAAAATCTCTATCATCGACGATATCGCGGATCAGACAAATCTCCTCGCTCTAAACGCCGCTATTGAAGCGGCTCGCGCAGGGGAATCAGGGAAAGGATTCGCAGTCGTAGCGGTCGAAGTGCGCAAACTGGCGGAGCGGAGCCAGGTCGCCTCGAAAGAAATCACCCAGATGACAAGCGATAACGTACAACAGGCGAAAATGATCGCCGATTACTTGATTGACAATGTGGTCTCAGGTATTCAGAACGCTTCACAAATGGTCCAAGAAATCGCGGAAGCCAGTTCCGCGCAATCCAATAACACGAAAGAAGTACAGGAATCTATATCTCAACTTGATGCGATTACACAGCAAAATTCCGCCGCCAGTGAACAATCAGCCTCGGCCAGCGAGCAACTGGCCAGCCAAGCGAAAGCGCTGCAAGAGATGATTCAATTTTATAAAATCAATGCAAATGAAAATATGGATAAAACGAGATCTTCTTTTTATAAGGCAACCGTTCAAACCACGGCTCTTCTCGATTCGCCCGATTTCGAAGATAATACATTCGAGTAATAAAATGATTTTACGTCCATACACTGACCGCATCCCCTTCCCGCCTTCTGGTTGACAAGTGATCCATTCCTGATTGAAAATAAAGTATATACTATTTTACCTCTCTCGTATTGAGAGTATTAATCATTAAAGATGAAAGGATCTCGATGAAATCGTTCGTGTTCTATCTCTGCTTGTTCTTATTGATTACATCGGCTCTCACCGCCACAAATGCGGTTGAAGTTCTTCAATCACCGAATGGGAAAACCGCTTTATCTTTCGAATTGAGGGATCGCGGCGGTCTGCGTTACGGTGTTTCATATTGTGGAAAACCAATCCTCATTGAATCGCGATTAGGTATAATTTTCCAAGACGCGCCCCCGTTGGAAGAAGGCTTTCAAATTATCGAACGCAAGAAGAGCCATCACGATCAAACCTGGAAACCTGCTTATGGAGAGAGAAACGAGATCCGCGATCGATACAACCAATGGATCGTCGATCTGAAAGAAAACCAGGCGCCGCACCGGCGGCTTCAATTGATCTTTCGCGCATATGACGAAGGAATCGCGTTCTGCTATACACTGCCGGAACAAGAAACGCTGCAGGATATCACCATCCAATCCGAGAAAACACAATTCCGTTTTACTGCCCCTCATTACACATGGCCTGTGTATTCGGCGCAGGGGGCGTATGAAAAGACACGCATTGATGATGTCAAATCGAACTGCGAAAGACCGCTGACCGTGAAGATCGAAGATGGCCCGTTCGTTGCGATCGGTGAAGCGCGTTTGGTCGATTACGCCCGGATGCGTTTACAACCGGTTCCCGAAAATCCGCATACGCTGGAAAGCCAGTTGGCCAGCCCCGTGACCGTTTCGGCGCCGTATACCACCCCCTGGCGCTTTTTGATGATCGCCGATACGCCGGATCAGCTGATTGAGCGGAATTACTTGATTCTTAACTTGAACGATCCATGCGAGATCGAAGACACCTCTTGGATCAAACCGGGCAAGGTGATACGCGAAGTGACGCTGACCACCGAAGGGGGCAAAGCCTGCGTCGACTTCGCCGTCGAACATGGATTGCAATACATCGAATACGACGCGGGTTGGTATGGAAACGAACGCAGCGAGTCCTCCGACGCGAGAACCGTCTCACGCAATCCAAAGAAATCCGGCGTTAAAGGAGAATTGGATTTACACGAAGTGATCCGGTACGCGGATCAGCATGGCATCGGTGTTATTGTCTATGTGAACCGCATCCACCTGGAACGCCAGCTGGATGAAATCCTTCCGCTCTATCGATCATGGGGAATCAAAGGCGTCAAGTATGGATTCGTTCAGGTCGGCTCACAACAATGGACGCGATGGCTGCATGAAGCGGTCCGCAAAGCGGCGGCGAATCATTTGATGGTCGATATCCACGACGAATACCGCCCCACCGGATACAGCCGCACCTACCCGAATTTATTAACCCAAGAAGGCATCCGTGGCAACGAAGAAATGCCTCCTGCGGAGAACACATTGATCCTCCCGTTCACCCGTGGACTCTGCGGCGCGGGGGATTACACAGTCTGCTGGAACAGCACCCGGATCAAGACCACCCACGCGTTCCAACTGGCCACGCCGGTCGTCTTCTACAGCCCGTTTCAGTTTCTCTTCTGGTACGACCGTCCACAACAAATTAAAGATGAGCCGGAGCTCGAATTCTGGAAAACCATGCCAGTCGTTTGGGATGAAACCCACGTGATTCAAGGCTCCATCGGTGAATACATTACAATGGCTCGCCGCACGGGAGATGAATGGTACATCGGCAGTTTAAACGCTGTCCGTCAACGCGCATTGGAGATCTCCTTGTCGTTTCTCCCCTCGGATCAGAAATTCACAGCGTCTATCTATTCCGACGCCGATCCACAAGGCGCATCCCCAAGAAAAGTTTCCATCCAACATATGACGGTAGACTCAACCTCTATAATCAAAGCCGATTTAGCCGCGAATGGAGGACAGGCGGTCCACTTGTCGCCCCAATAGACCGGAGAGAAATCCTATTCTTTTTCCAAAAACTACATCGTAAATTCTATATGTAACATTGATGAAATATACAATCCTTACCCCGTATATGGCGCCGCTTCAATATCCACATTCAATTCCCGCTCGAGTTCTTCCATCTCATTTTGGAAGGATTGAATAGACAGATCAGGCGGGACAAGCACAGTGGCGTTCATTGAAAAAATATGGGCGCCGCTCACTGGCGCGCTCACCATATCCGTATCCATCGTTTCAATGTTGATCTTATGTTGAACTAAACACTGCGCGATTTGATGAATGATCCCTTCATGATCCGCCCCCTGGACTTCAATTTGATATGGTATCCAACCCACATATCGATCGCTGACTTCGGACATCGTTTGACACGTTGTCACCGAGTAGGAGTCACTTAGAATCCCCTTCGCGGTGGCGTCGAATTGGTCGTACTGGTCTTCCGGTATGGAGACCATGATCAGCATCGAGAATATCCCCCCTAAACGCGCCATGCGGCTGATTTCCACATTCCCTCCATGATTTAATATTTCTTTCGTAACCTCTTCTACGATCCCAATTCGATCGGGACCAGTGACGGTAATGACAAGATTTTTCCGCATCGGTTTTTTATCCTCTAACAATGAAAAAAGTGTTTATTAATCCATAGAATAGCGCGCTGTGGTTATAATTCCATTCGGCTCTGTGATTCTTTACGATGAAATCTCTTCTTCAATCTCAAGATAACGATCGATCAGTTCATCAGCCATTCGTTGATTATACACATCCCATTCGAACTGTCCGCGAAGCTTAGCGCCGCTGAATATTCCTTTCCGGACTAATAAACGCTTGAAAAATGCGATCGATATGCTAATTTCCTGATTGGTGAATGAAAGTACGGGCAATAGCCGATAAAATAATTCAAGCGCGTCTTGCCGCCGCTTATTTTGATAGAGTTCCATGATCGCCCGGTACACCCGAATCATTGAACTTTCCGGAATCATCGCGTCGATTCCCCGGTCAAACGATTCGATCAGCTGGGGAATCGCCCAGCCGCCGCATAAGAACGCTTCTCCGCCTAACCTCTCCCTCACTTGAGTGTACTTCGGTCCCGCGGGTACGGTCTCGATCTTGAAACCGGCTAACGTTGGAATTGACTCCCACAGTACTTCCATAATCGAGAGAGGAAGTCCATATCCGTTCCATTGCAAATCTTGAACGATTAAGGGGAGACTGCACGTGGAAGCGATAGACTGAAAAAATGGAACGATTTCTTGTGGCGTATCATATAGCGCGTCAGGAACGGCTACTAAATACCCCGCAGCGTTGATCTTCATCGCAAATTCGGCGTAGCTTTGACATTCCATTTCACTTGAAGAGGAAGCGCCAGCGATTAGGGGAATTCTACTTTGGACAATTTCAGCGATTCGCTGGACGAGCGTAAAACGCTCTTCGTGGGTCAAATAAGAAACCTCACTGGCCACAGCCGGGGCAAGAAATCCATTGACTCCCGTTTCCATCGCATCTTCCAAAAGTTTCTCCAATGAGGAGAAATCGATCGCTCCATCAAGATGAAAGGGTGTTTGTACAACAGAAATTAAGCCTTTCGGCAAATTCCATTGATTCGAATTTTTCATAATTGCGCTCATTAAGATCGGTTTAATAAAAGGTATGACATAAAAAAACGGCTGTGATTCCGCTAAAATACATCGATTCGATGAAAACAGAAAGTAGGAAACATTACAAAAGAACAGATCAATGATATCACCTAATCTAAATCCGAATACCATCGAAAGGAGTGAATCATCATCATGAATCGTAAGAACCGAAGACATTTTCTCATAACCAGCTGCATCGGTGGAGTATGTATAAATAACGCCTATGCGAAAACAAAAAATCTGATCTCTTCGATCTCCCATGAGATTATTTGGCAAGGCCGGAACGAGGCAATCACTTGGTTTCATCCCCGCGCGTGCGTCATTCCAAATAAGCCACAGCCCAACGTGTTAATGACCTGTCAATCGATAACCGGCTCGGATGTGTTCGGTCACGTTCATGTCTCGTTTACGAAAGATTTAGGAGCCACATGGACACGGCCTGAACGGATCGCCGCCTTTGGACGGCATCCTATTGATGGCGGGTTATACGAAGGCGTATGTGACGTTGTCCCTGAATATCATACGAAAACCGGTGTTGTTCTGGCCGCCGGACACAATGTGTATTACAAAGACGGAAAACTCACACAGCCTTCGGAGAAACGTTTCCCCGTTTATTCAGTGTACGATCCTCAGAAAAAGTCATGGACCGATCGCAAGAAAATCGAATGGGATGATTCCCGCGCTTCGGCCATGTACACTTGTGGATGTGGACAGCGTCATTTCACGGAAAACGGCGATCTTTTGATCCCCATCTCCTTTGCCCCCCTGCGTCGAACCGATAGAGCCGTCACTACGATTCTCTGCTCGTTTGATGGACAAACCGTATCGGTTAAAGAGAGTGGAACGGAACTGCGTCTGCCAGAGAAGCGGGGATTGCTGGAACCATCATTGATCAAATTCAATGGGCGGTTCTTGATGACTATTCGAGCGGAAGACGATCATGGTTACGTCACCGTATCCGAAGATGGACTGCATTGGAAAAAGCCCCGCCCTTGGTGTTGGGACAATGGTGAAGCGCTGACCATGTCGACGACTCAACAACATTGGATCGGTCATAGTGATGGATTGTTTTTAGTATACACCCGCAAAGCGGAGCATAATATCAACGTATTTCGCTGGCGCTCTCCGCTCTATATCGCGCAGGTTGATCCAGAATCACTATGCCTGATCCGTGAGACGGAACGAATTGTGTTTCCTTTAATAGGCGATGGGATCGAGAATGGAAAGCACGTCGCCCGTATGGGTAATTTCCACACAACCAATGTGTCGCCATTCGAATCATGGGTCACGGTTGGCGAAACACTGCCGAACGATGGCTGGAAAGGCAATACGCTTCTAGGGCGGATTCGATGGAACAAGGAAAACAGATCTATCTGATCGGTTTTGCGCTGAATCTCCATTATGATTTTAAATGTTTGATGGAAGCGATGTAAGAATCGTAGAGAAAATTAATGTCAGTATGGTAGGCCAGCAGTTGCATTCCTTTCTGTTTCCAATATTTCAATTGTTCTATGTTCCCTGTGTGAATCCCCGAAATTTTCCCATGTTTTTGACATGCGTTCACGACACGATCGATTCTCTCGCACACTTCGTGACTCGTAATTTGACCTAGCATCCCCAGCGAATCTGAAAGATCGTATGGCCCGATGATCACGGCGCCGATTCCTTCCACCGATATGATAGATTCGATATTTTCCACTCCTCTTTCACTTTCGATCTGCGCAATAATCAGATTTTTCTGATTGGCGCATTCAACCGATTTTTGGGGATCCAATTGCTGGAAATCAGTCTGCCCTAAGGTCCCAGCGCATCCCCGCTTTCCTATAGGCCGGTAATAGCAAGCCTCACGGATTTCTGCCGCCTGTTCTTTCGTTTCCGTCATGGGAATCATCAATCCATTCGCTCCAGCGTCGAGTAAACGTGTCATGTAATATTTCACCCGCGCCGGAGGCCGGACAATAGCGGGAATCCCGAATCCTCTCGCCACCCGGATAAGATCCGCCACGGTTTCAAATGAGAACACCGAATGTTCCATGTCGATCAACATAAAATCAAATCCGGCGTTCACTAAAAGGTTCGCGATGCCCGGATCTCTTATAAATCGAACCATCGTCCCATAGAGTTGTTCCCCATTCTTTAACCGGTCTGTAATATCGCTCCACATTGAAAAAGCACCCTTTCTATCTATTCGATTAATGTCAAAAGAATCCTCTTCACTTAATCGGCTTGACACATATCCAAGATCCAATTTGCATAATAATAGATATAAATAGTAGAATCTAAATTATAGGAGACAATCATGAGAACAGCCACTGGTAATAGTTGGCGCCAAATGATTCGAACTAGTGGAATCATATTGCTATCTCTCTTTGCGATAGGGAATACGGCAACAGATCTTTTTGGATCAACCATAGAATCTTCTACCACAATTCTCATCGAGGCGGAAAGCTTTAACGATTTAGGGGGGTGGGTAATCGACCAGCAATCGATGGACCAAATGGGCTCACCGTTTCTCTTGGCCCACGGTCTCGGCGTTCCTGTTCCCGAAGCGAGTACCGAAGTTCAATTTCCTCAAACAGGCGTGTACCATGTTTGGGTGCGAACGCGCGATTGGGCAGGCCCGTGGAAGCAACCGGATATTCCAGAAGCGTTGCGCGCCAAGGGATATCCGGGCAAATTTCAAATTCGTATCGCGGACACAACACTGAAGCCCATCTTTGGCACAGAGAACGCCGATTGGCATTGGCAAGATGGCGGCAGTGTCGAAATATCCTCCCAAAAAGTACGCGTTTCTCTTGTTGATTTGACCGGTTTTGATGGGCGCTGTGACGCGATCCTATTTTGTAAAGACGCTTCCTTCCTTCCCCCAGCAGGTGGGAGAGGAACTCGACGCTTTCCGGCGCCGGATTCTCGATATACCTGACAATCCACAAGACGCCGGTTCGTATGATTTCGTTGTAGTTGGCGGTGGGATGGCTGGATGCTGCGCCGCGGTCAGCGCCGCGCGGTTGGGATGCAAAGTCGCATTGATCCAGAACCGGCCCGTTCTTGGAGGGAACAACAGTTCTGAAGTGCGCGTAGGCTTGTCGGGATTGATTCACCAACAACCGTATCCACGTCTTGGCGATCTAGTCGATGAAATTGGACCGGTCGGACACTGGGAATTTATATGAAGCGAAACAAGATCCCGATTCGCCACGCAGTCACCGAATTCTTCGCGTAATCGAGAAACATCCCGAAAAGAAAATCCACAACGCCGGCCCCGTATCAAACTATGAGGACGATAAAAAACGCCGTGTAGTCGAAGCGGAGAATAACCTGCGGCTGTTTCTAAATACACATGTCTTTGATGTTGAAATGCGGGGAGACCACATCGACGCCGTCATTGGCAAAAATATTGCCACAGGCCAAGAAACACGATTCCAAGGTCACTTATTCGCTGATTGCACGGGCGATGGCGTGTTGGGCTTTCTCGCCGGGGCGCACTACCGCGTAGGCCGCGAAGCGAAAAAGCGAAACGGGGGAATCCCTCGCTCCCGAAAAAGCCGATCGGTTGGTGATGGGCACATCCGTTCAATGGGATACAATCGAAGAACAGGAACCAAGTTCGTTTCCAGACTGTCCCTGGGCGGTTCAATTCAACGAAAAAACCTGCCAGCGCACAACCAAGGGCGATTGGGACTGGGAAACCGGGATGAACCTCGATCAGGTGAAAGACATCGAACGGATTCGGGATTACGCGCTACGTGTCGTCTATGGCAACTGGGCGTATTTAATAAACCACACAGTGATATGAAAGAAGAGATCGCCAACCGGCGGCTCGCGTGGGTGGCCTATATTGGGGGCAAACGGGAAAGGCCGGCGATTGCTTGGAGATATAATCTTGCGTGAGCAGGATATCATAGAGCAGCATCCATATGAGGACGCCTGTGTGACGACAACCTGGTCAATCGATTTACACTATCCGAAGCTAGAGAACACAAAATATTTCCCAGGTGAAGAATTCCGGTCGAGAGCGGTACATACAAAAATCGAACCCTATGCGATTCCCTACCGCTGCCTATACAGCCGCAATGTGGACAACCTCTTGATGGCTGGACGCCACATCAGTGTCACACATGTAGCGTTAGGCACAATTCGAGTGCAGCGAACAACAGGCATGATGGGTGAAGTCATCGGCATGGCCGCGAGCCTATGTAAATCGCATGCCACCGATCCACGGAGCGTATACAACAACTATCTATCCGAATTGCAGGAACTGATGCGGCCGTGGAGCCGGTCAGTAATTCTACTACCGCTCCATTTATCTATTCATAGCAGTCACATTTTTTGGAAATTGAATTAAGAGCATTTCATAGACCAATTCCTTGGTTTCATCCGGCGCGCCTTCCTCCCGCGCCGCGGTAGATCTCTTTTACACGTTGTGGATCTTTTACCTCAACCCAAGCGGTTGAGTAGATTTGGCCATCGTTTTCTAATGCGATGCTCTCCGTAAAGAAAACGCGCCCTACGATCCTCTGTAAAAATTGGGGCCGTGATCTTTGTAAACACCCCGATCAATACCATATGTAATCAAATACACATTGGATTGGATGTGAGGGCGTCCCGGCATATCCACCGCGGGACCATGCGCTAAATAATATATTGTATTATCAGGCCCCAATCGTAAAACCCAGTTGACTGATCATCGGATTACGAACACTGCCAAGAAGCCCCTTTGGCCGCAATTCAGAAACGGCGCGGATAAAGTTCTTCGCAGGATCAAACTCAAACAACGTCGAGCATTCAAAGTGCATTCCCCAAAAACTGTTTGTCCTGGGATTCCATTCGATTGTACGCCAATTGTGATGAAAATCCCCTTTCAGAGTTTCCTTCGATGATTGAGCGAATGGAACTTTCGATAAGTCCAATCCATCAATATAACTCACCCGCCGATTCTTTGTTCGATCGTATTTCCACAATTGACCATCCATCGTAGAACCGTACACATTTCCTTCTGGATCAATGCCCGGCGTCCGGCAGATACGATCCCATTCCCAGGGATGCGCGCCCAACTCACCTCGTTGTTGAACGGCGCCCCAATAGCGCAGATCATTTTTCTTCACATCATACGAAACGAGAATCCCTGACGGCCAGGTCAATCCATACAAAATAAGATTCGGGCGGTCTATCGTCATACTGATAATTCCTTCATTGGGAAAAATCCGAGCCAAATCAGTAAATCGGCCCGTTCGCAGGTCATAGTTCATAAAGTGCCCCCCCGGATGAGGACGCTTATCGCCATAATCTGTACCCGGCAGCCCTCCTTGATAGAAAGATGTATGGGTGGCGAACCAGAGTTTTCCATCATGCTCGAACAATCGCGTATGAATCTTTCCCTGTGAGATTTCCCTCGTAATATCTTCCCCCGCCACTTCATCCATTTTCCCCAACAGCGCGATCGATTGGGAATCGGGATCAAAACGGTATAAACGAGCTGCGAATTTAGAATTATGGGTGCTGAGAGAGAAATAAATCTTCCCATCGGGAAGCGGCGATCAATGAATGATAATTGCAATCCGCAGCGGGGAAATCCGGCTGATAGACTTTCGCAGTAATGTATGCTTCGAGTGAATCAAATGTAACCGCATCTCGCGCTTGAATGGATTGTAATCCCAGCGAAAAAAATGACAATGAAAAATCCAGTTAAGTATATCAGTTTGAAAACAATATTAAACATAATTTTTCTCCATTGAAAGCCGATTCAATATGGATTTATTCTAAATCGAGCTGTACAATAATCATACTGTATAGTTTTCAATCTTGGAACGGTAAAAAAAACTTGGTTTTTCTTTTGCTGAAATGCAATTTCATCCACATTATCCCAATCCGTCGAAATCACTTTGATCATACTTACAGTTTTTCATGATGGACTTTTAAACGAACCGGGATATCATAGATTGAATCCTGTTGAAATTCACAAGATGAAGAATGATCTGATTCTTGGCCGGCTTCTCATACAGATTCATCACTACGGTAAGTGGCGCTTGTATATCGACCGATAGATCATCATGCGCCGCCCACCGAACGGCTTCGACCAATTCCTCCCAATTCTCAGGCAGATCCATTCGGATAGTTGAACCTTCATAGGATGGAATAACTCTGGGAATATACACTGCCCGTCCTTTGCCAAATTCATTTTTGACGGTCTTAAGGCCTTTCGCGCCCACCCATGTAAAGACAGCGTCAGCGGTCCGGTAAGCGCGGCGGGTTTGGTTCGCGTCTTCGGATGTCAATCCCAAAACATCCCCCAATCCAAAATTAGGCCGTGAACGCCGCCACTCGTTATAAAGAGAGGCCGAACCGGTAGCGGCCAATCCCCCACCGTTCCGAACGTATTCACGGATCCATTCCAATTGGCAATCCGGCATCGATTCTGTATTGGGAAGCGCCAATACTTTATACTTGGATAAATCTTTAAGTTGCTCTTCAAAAATAAGATCAAATGGAATCTTGGCTTGAATCAATGTCTGTTCAAAAGCGATCGCGCTTTTCCATGTCGAGCCGGAATTGTATGCGGTGGATGGATAGGAGCGAAATACAGCGACATCGGTGATTGTTTCCGTGTCGCGGTAATAATCTATGTACTGATATGATTTATCTCCTTTGGGCGATCCCGCGAAGTATCCATACCGGCTCTCAATATGCGGCCCACCTAAATACACCGCTCCTGGTATGTTCAATCGATAGGAGAAAGCCCGATCGACAGCTCGGCCAAGTGGCGTTCCATGGGTACAGGTAAACGCCACATTCAGAGTCCGGCTGGCTTTACATTCCCGGATCGGATTGATCAGAACGCCGTCATCCGTCAGTTCGGGTTGTACCCACAGTTCTCCCTCCCAAGCGTCGACGCCGGTGTTGTCACAAATCCGCAGCCGGGTCAATTCCAGTCACCGCGTAGTTGCCTCTGGATATGCCGTGTATATTGATCCCAACCGCGATTTTAGGATCGAGTTTTTTGATATAGTGACAAACATCAGAAATCGCGTCCGTCAGGGATTGGCACCGGAAATCAATCCACCGCTGCATGATGGGATCACCGATGACCACATTCGATCCCCAAATCCAATGCGGTGGGAGAATGTAATCAACATTGGAAAAGCCTAACATCGCCACACGCTCATCAGGTGAATAGGTTGTCCGAAGGTATGTTCGAAAATCATTGATCCAATTTTCATTATGCAGTGGCTGCCATGCGACAGGTGGATTCTCCGCTACATTATCCAGAAAAATAATATCCGGTTTCACCTGTTCAACACAGTATTTAAGTATATTTTCTTTATACCATGCAAGATATTCTGGATTTCGATAGTCCGGTAAATACCGCCAATAATAATGACCGTAGGCGATCTTCACGGGATGCCCATCCCGGTCACGTAAGATCCAATTTCCGACCGGGGCTCCTCGGCG
>CAXXSM010000098.1:0-7989 GCA_963663405.2 bacterium
TCAATTAAATTTCCTCCTGAAAATATATCAAATGATGATGTTGCTATAGATAGAAGTTCACTACCTAATTACATCTTTGAAAATATGATTATCATTGGTGAAAATACATGTTCTGAATTCTTCATTAATCGGTTAAAACCAATTTTAAATTTTATTCCATCAATTAATTTCTATACAACAGAATTCAACTACAAGGATAGTGAACATACACCAGAGATAAAATTGAGATTTTATCCAAAAAATTGTAATAATATGAATGATGATGAAAAAACCTACCTCAATTCATCTTTCCACCAAGAAAAGGGATACGGAGGTAGAGCTGTTGCTATTATATATTATGCTCCAAATCCATTTAATATTCATAAAAAAATATTAATATTATTTGGGAATCATAAAAGTTGGGCAGTTTTTATTAGAAAACTGGTTATTTTCATATGAGTCAAAAAAATTATCAAATTATTTTTTATCTAAGTACGATGATTTTTTAATTGATGGAGGTCAAATTGTACTGCATTCAACATACATGAAAAAAAGGGAGGAAAATTACAAATTTAAAAAAATAAATATTATATATAATAAAGGAAAAAATAGACCATATTTTCCATTTCCTCAAATATATAAAATACAAAAAGATATGTTGTCTAAAGATAATAATACGATAATAAATGTGCCTATGACTGATATATCACTGATAATAAAATTAACTAGAGATGATATAAGAAAATTTGCTAAAAATATTAATGATAAAATAAAATTTCTAGAAAATCAATATTGGGATAAACAATCAAATATAGGCTCTCATATTACATTATACGAATTTGCGATGCATGACATATGTGATAAGAATATGTTGGATAATGCAATGAAAAACTATAATATAATTTATGATTACTTGAAGTCAAAAATAATGGAATTTGGTATTGTGAATTTATCTATTGGTGGTTATGAAATGTTTAGTAAATCCATATCATTATATATCGAATTACCAATAAAATTTCTTGAAAAAATTGAAAAAATCTGCACTGATAGTATTAAAGAAAATGAAATTATAAACTTAAAAAGAACACCTTTTCCCCTACATTGTACATTGTTAAGATTTAAGGAGGATATAGTAGGTGATAGATATTATGAAATAAAGAAATTTATTGAAGAGAATAGAAATTATGTGCATCAAAAAGAAATTAAAAAACTTAGTCTTGTTCTTGCAACTAAAAAACCATATTCTGATGTTTATAATAATTGTGATAAGGAAATTCTATTGCAGTCATAATGTATTAAAATGGGATTGCGTTTAATAACAATATCATGAATTTTTTTTTTGTGATATCTATGATTTAACGATGCTGAACAATGAATTTTAAAAAAGTAAGGATTAATATGATAATGTTAAACAGAGATCACTGGATTAGGTTGCAAATTGCAGTATTCGTTGGCTGTGTTTTTGCTGTATCCCTTTTTGCGGCGGAAGAAACATATGAACTCGATCGGGCTGCCGGTCATTATCAGAAGGATTATTCTCCAGCTGATGGCCGTGAAGCCGCTGTGAATCCCCCGCCTTTTATATGGGTTCCTCCAAAAGATGACTTGACTTATGTTCTCGAACTGTCAACTACGCCGGATTTTTCATCGAATGTTCAGCGAATCTTGGATATCCCTATTAGCACATATGCGATGCATACTCCACTCACTTCAGGGCAGTGGTATTGGCGATATGGCGTGCAACTGGAAGATCATACAATTCAGTTCAGTAAAATGCGAAGTTTTGAGATTACGAATACGACGCCTGTCTGGATCGTTCCTCCAATCACGGAGGTCATACAATCCATTCCTAAAGAGCGCCCCCGTTTGTTTATATTGAAACAGGATTTGGAATCTTTCCGGAATCGCGCCCGTGAGGGGGATTTGCAAAACCAATTGAGAGCGATTCAACGGACCTGCGATCGACATATTGGGGAAGATCTTGTGAAGGAGCCGCCTTACGTGCAGGGAACCGGGCCGGAACGGGGGAAAAACTATCAGCAAATTTTCCGAACGACCCGCCCTCCGATGGATCTCATGGAGACCTGCGCTCTGGCCTATCTTCTATCCGGAGATGAAAAATACGGCTTAGAGGCGAAACGGCGGATTTTGCATTTCTTCGGCTGGGATCCAGAAGGCAGCACGGCGTATAAGAATAACGATGAACCGGCCATGTGGGTGATGATGCGGGGAACACGGGCGTATGATTGGACGTATGATCTTTTTGCGCCGGAAGAACGTGAACTCGTCGAAAAGTCGATGCGTGTCCGCGCCGCGCAGTTCTACGATCATTTGAAAAACCGCCGCCGCTTTCATACCAATCCCTACGAAAGCCACGCGGGGCGCACACTCGGATTTTTAGGAGAAGCCGCGCTCTCGTTCGCGCATGAGTGGCCCGAATCGAGTGAATGGCTTGATTATGTTTTGACATTGTTCCGCAATGTTTATCCCGCTTGGGGGAAGGATGATGGTGGATGGCATGAAGGACCGAGTTATTGGTCGTATTATATGGGCTTCGCTCTCCATTTTGTTGTGCCCCTTCGCAACGCGGCGGGCGTGGATTTGATGCGGAAGCCGTTTTTCCAAAATACGCCCTATTATAAACTCTACACGAATCCACCGTATGCGAAAATATCTCCCTTTGGCGATGGGGAACATCGAGGGCCTAATAACAGTATGGGGCAGTTGATGTATCAATTTTCCACGCTGCTGCAGGACCCTTATCTTCGCTGGTACGCCGACGCAATGGACGCCGGGCCGGGAAGTTCGATTCTTGGCGTTGTATTGAAAGATGACGCATTGCAGGCGAAATCACCCGCCGCTCTTCCGCATTCAAGATATTTCCCTGGGGTGGGATTGGTTTCGCTGCATGGACAGTTGGGATCGGCTGAAGAGGATGTCCATTTTCTGATTCATAGCGATCCTTATGGGCCCATCAGCCACGCTCACGCGGATCAAAACGCGTTTACATTGGAGGCGTATGGGGAAGCGCTGGCGATCGCTTCAGGATATTATCCCTGGTATGGTTCGAAGCATCACTCTCATTGGCAGTGGGAATCGAAATCATCCAATACGATTACGTTTGATGGCGGGATCGGTCAGAAAAAACGAGATCCGGTATCGAAAGGAAAGATCCTCGCGTTTTCTACGTTTGATGATTACAGCTATGTCAGCGCCGACGCGTCGGCGGCGTATCAGGGAGGGCTTACTCAATTTATCCGCCAGGTTATCCATATCCGGCCGGATATTTTCGTGATTCACGATACCGTTCAAGCGCCAAAGGAGGTTCGATTTGAATGGCGTCTTCATGCGTTTTCAGAAATGACTCTTCAACCTGAACAGGGATATGTCACATCTGCGCAGGGCTCCGCCCGTCTGCGCGTTCAGTTCCTTCATCCCGCATCTTTAAAAATGGAGCAGACTAAAGGATTTGAGAATCCACCGGAATATGGGGAGCCGGATCAATATCATCTCATTGTCTATCCTTCGGAGAAGGGAAATGCGGAACATTTCCTTACCGTTCTGATTCCCTATAAAGAAGGGAAGGAGAACAGCCTGCCGAAAATGACCGGGGGGATCGAGGAAAACGCGATCGGTGTTGAGATCAAAGAACAAGGCGCAACGCATCTCGCCGCTTTCAAACTGGATCCATCTCAAAAACAATTCCGCTTTAACTATATGGAAAGCGACGCGGAAGCTTCAGCGGTGACGATTGAAAGTGATAAAAACCAAAAACGGTTTCAGTATGGAGGGAAGTTTATTCAATTGATGAAATGAGATTAATATACTGCAAATTCGGGTGCGAACCTGAAGATCTTATTCTTTCCCATTCCGCCCATAATAATCGACTCCCATATTTTCCAGCCGTTGATAGTGTGTTTGCATACGTTTTGTGAAATCGGTCCAGTCCTGCGCGTTTGGCGGTGACCAGATCACTTCGCTGAAGGCGCATAGACGGGGGAACAACTGTTGGTCTACTTTTTCTTGCGGGGCGTGTTCGGACCACATTGTACATTCCGCGCCTAGGATGCGCTGGGATTCTTCGGGAGTGATTTCTTGAGGAACTGGATCGAAGGAATAGACTTTTTCGAGAGTTGTCAGCTTCATCCAATCCGGTTTGGAGGGGACTTGCGCCTCAGTTTGTGGATAGTCGAAATACACGAATTGAAGGGGGGAGCAGATCGCGTCGTGTCCCGCCTTGGAGGCTGTGATCGCTCCTTCCATTCCCTGCCACGATTGTATGATTGCGCTGGAAGGCAGACCGCCGCCTTGGAGGATCTCGTCCCAGCCGATCAATCGGCGGCCTCGTGAAGCCAGATATTTTTCGATCCGGCGGATGATATAACTTTGCAATTCATGTTCATTTCGCAGGTTTTCTTCTTTGATTCGTTGCTGGCAATGCGGGCATTGTTCCCAGCGCGTTCGCGGCGCCTCGTCGCCACCGATGTGGATGAATGGAGAGGGAAACATCGCTATGATTTCATCGAGAACGCCTTCGAAGAACTTAAACGTTGTTTCCTTACCGGGGCAGAAGACGTCTTCAAAGATCCCCCATTCGGTCTGCACGGGAATGGATTTTCCTTCACAGGAGAGTTCCGGATAGCTGGCGATGGCCGCTGTGGCGTGACCGGGGATATCGAATTCCGGAACGATCGAGACATACTGGCTTTGCGCGTACTTGACGATCTCGGCGATATCCTCCTGTGTGTAATACCCTCCATACCGCGTATCTCCTTCGTTTCGATAGGCGCCGATGGATGTCAGTTTTGGATATTTCTTACTTTCAATTCGCCAGCCTTGGTCGTCTGTTAAATGTAAATGCAGGACATTGAGTTTGTGAAACGCGATTAAGTCGATATACCGTTTGATGAATTCCTTACTCATGAAATGACGGACGCAGTCCAGCAGAATTCCCCGCCAGGCGTATTGGGGTTTGTCTTCGATTTGAACGCAGGGAATACGCACGCTTCCGTTCTCTGGTTGCAACGGGCAAAGGCAACGCAATGTTTGAACGGCGTAGAATAATCCCTGGGGCGTCTTGGCGGTTAGATGAATCGCCGTGGGAGAAATAGCAAGACGGTAGCCTTCTTCGCCAAGCTCTTTCTCATTTGGATTCATCGTTAAAAGAATAGCCGCGTCTGTGGTGGATTGCACGGGTATTTCCCGCCCGGCGCTCTTTGAGAGAACTGTGGAAAGGATGGTTCCTATTTTGTTCAATTCCTGATTCGCCGGTTGGATGCCGATTCGTGATTCCGAGTTGAGTGTGTAGAATCCTTCGCCATTTTTTACCTGTAATGGTTTTGGAATGACTGCCATAGATGCACCTCTTGGATTCTTATCCCTTCATTTTTTGTACTTGAGAGGAATATCATAGACTGAAAAGAAAACTTAAGGAGGATTCAAAACATGATTACGCGAAAAAAAGTATTCATTAGTTTGATTTTAGTACTGGTTGCTTCCTTCGGGGCTACGGAGGAAGAGCCGATTCGTGTGTTGATTGTGACGGGGCAGGATTATCCCGGCCATAAATGGCGGGAAACGGCGCCGGTTGTGCGTTCGATTCTTGCTCAAAAGGATTATTTCGATGTTTATGTCAGTGAAGATGTGGAGATTCTCTCGACATCGCTTGAACAGCGGTACGATGTGTTAGTTCTACATTTTTGCAATTGGGAATCTCCCATGCCCAGCGAAGCGGCGCGGGAAGGGCTGGTGAAATTTCTCGCGAGCGGGAAAGGATTGGTGGTTTTACATTTCGCGTGCGGCGCGTTTCGAGAATGGCCGGATTATCAGGAACTCGCCTGGCCGGAATATGAAAAGATTGTAGGCCGGGTTTGGGATACGGATAAAACCCACGATCCTTACCAGAAATTCATGGTTAATGTCGCCAACAAGGATCATCCCATCACGAAAACACTGAAGGATTTTGAGATCACGGATGAACTTTATTTCTGCCTGGAAGGCTCCCCCCAAATTGAAACGCTTCTCACGGCGCGATCGACCGTAACAAAAAAAGATGAGCCGATGGGCTTTGTTTTGGAGTATCAATCCGGGCGGATTTTTCATACACCGTTGGGACATGATGTCCGCAGTTTCCAGGCTCCTGGATTGGCTCCATTGTTGCAACGGGCATGTGAATGGGCCGCGACGGGCGAGGTGACTCGGTTTAAAGATTAATTTTTGGAAATGATCAGGCGGGTTGGTAATCTTCTGAACCAAAGCCGAACATCACGTTTAACAGACCGCTTGCGGCGGCGAGGTTGTCATTAATCGCATTCGCGGCGGTTTGTTGCGTTTCTTCCATTTGCTGCGCTTGCTTTTCCAGTTTGACCTTTCGTTGTTCTCTATCGATTTCTTCCAATTCACGGGCGAGGCGGTTTTCTTCCCGTTTTGTTTGTTCGAGATCGAAGGGATCCCGGTCGGCGGCTGCCTGGTCTTTTTCAAGCCGCGCGCGGGTTAGATTGCGCTCGATGCGGGAATCTTCGTTTTGCAGGTCGAGTTCTTCCCGCTGTAGTTCTTCTTCGCTGGGTTGTGTAGGATCGGTTTCTTCGGGAGCAATCGCTTCGAAGATATTGTTCGTCTCTTCCTCCGCCTGACCTACCTGTTGTTCATCTTCTTCCTCTGCTTGATTTTGGAGATTATCGGGCGCGAAACCATTTTCATCGACGCGGGAGACGACTGTAGTAAGACCCGCGTTGTAGACCGGGCTGACTCCACTGACGCCCAGGGTAAACGTGCGGTTTGAATAGATAATATCTTCCCCACGGGCCAGGGCTTGAAGACGGAGACGGGTTTCATTGCGCTGTTCTTGGGCGGTGACGAGGCCGGCGGATTCATGAGGGCGGGCGGTTAGACGCACCGCAGGCTCTCCCGGATCGGGCCGGAAGCGCATCATTGGTTGCGTCATAACTCCCGCAGGTCCAAACACCATGTTTTATTCACCTCGCTAACCATCTATTATAACATAAGAATCGACTGAATTACAACTGGATAGGAGGGTGGATCGAGGGGAGAGAAGAGAGAACTTTAGAAGATTTCCCAATCGGTAACAGGAACAGGCAGGACTCCGTTAAGGTATACATGCCGTTCCTCGACGAATTGTTTGATTACGTCGTAGGATTCTTCGATTTGCTTTATTCGTTGGGATACGTTCCTACCCGTATCGTCTCTGATTAAGAGTAAATCATCGATCAGCAGATCCTGCATTTCGTTCATTTTATCGAAGAGTTTCTCTTCCGCAAAATTATGGGTTAATTCGTAGCGGAGACGTTTTAGATATTCCTCATAAAATTGTGGATCTTGATGCAATGGAGACGTAACGGGACCCGGCGCACGGGAGTTCCGCTCTTCTCCGATCGCGATTCCATCAATCGGAAAGGTGGGGGGCATTTCCGCATAGAGGGGACCTGTGTTTGGAGGGGGGGAGGAACCCCATGACCAGTCGAGATCCCACGGGATGATCTCCCACCGGCCGTCATCGGGATTGAGATACATCCAATGGTTGTTCCAAAATCCATCCCAATTGCTGGTCAGGACAGAGCCGACGCTGTAATTCATGAATTCGGGCAGATTTAAATTTTGCTCTAACGCCTCGCGCCGCTTTGTTGGATTGGTAACGCTGATTGCGGCGACCAAGGTTTCTATGCTTTCATTTCCTTCCTCTTTGTTTGTATGTTTTTCCCAATTGGGATTGGAATATACGCGCTTATACAGATCGGCTCCGGGAAACCGCCCGTTCATTTCAAGAAAGTTTTCATTCACTTGTTGGATAATAAGACGTTGTGTGTGTGGAACGCTGGTGGAGAAAGGCAGCGCGATAACCCGGTAAAAATCGGCCCATCCGGTCAGCACATTCAACTCTTCGTAGAACCAGAATCCGAGATGTTCGCGGTAGGGGGAACTGATTCCCGCGTTTGTGCCGCCGGTGGGGACTTCCGGGATGATGTTGATGGTTCGGTCTCCATAAACTCGGCG
>CAXXSM010000099.1:0-62633 GCA_963663405.2 bacterium
GTTATTTTTCAATACCATGGGGTGTTTGACTTTTCCCACTTTTTCAAACTCTTCCTGGGAAGGATATAAAATACGCGAGCTTTGGCCTTCCAGTTCCTCGCCGGAATAGCCGATGAGTTGTTGCAAGGTTTCGTTGGTCCAGCCTAAAATGCGGTTCTCTTTAACCATGCCTATACCGATGGGGGCCGTGCGAAAAATGCTCTGAAGGGTGGCTTCCCGTTCCCGTAACGCTTCTTCCGCCTGCTTGCGCTCAGTGATGTCAGTGGCGATGTGAATGATCCGTTTCAATTCTCCACTTTCGTCACATACGGGTGTGCAGGAGACCAGGTAAGTCCCTCCCAAAGCCTCCATTTCCATTTCAATGGTTTCAAAATGGCCTTGTTTTAATAAAAGGAGAGGGCATCCTTCTGCTTGATTATCAGCATGGTGGAAAACTTCATAGCATTTTTTCCCAGTCAGTTCTTCCTGAGACAAGCCGGTGGCTTGAATGACAGTTTTATTGGTGGCCAAGATGGTGAAATCCGGATCGAGAATCATCGTGGGATGAGAAATGGCATGAAAGATATTTTCCCAATCCTGTTTGGCGCGTTGAATCGCTTCCTGCGCGTATTTGATATCGGTAATGTCTCTGGCTGTGGATAGGGCGCCGGTCACTTGCCCATTCGAATCCTTCAGCGATCGACACCACCAGGCGAGCAGGCGGGATTCCCCATCTCTGCGCCGTTGCCAGCTTTCAACGTAGAAGGTGTCATCATCACCGTTGAACAGCGGCTGCACTTTTTCGTAAGTGTTTTGTTCTCCTACAAAGAAGCAGGCGGCTTCTTTTCCTATCGCATCCTTGCCAAAAAATTCGAGTCCTGCGGGATTGAGCCAGGTATAGACTCTGTCTTTTTCTGTTTGTGCGATGATATCGGGAATTTCTTTCAATATTGTTTCATGCCGGATAGAAAAGGATCGGAGAGATTCTTCCGCCTTCTTCTGACGCTTGGTAGCCTGATACACCAATTCGGAGGTTAGAAGAATCGTCCCTAGAAGTATAATCAATGTAGTAAAAGAGGTTTGAATATTTGAGACGACGTTAGGAATTACCCAGATTGAAACAATGCTGGTGATGAAAGCGGTGGGAAAATATAATCTGTGAGAAAAGTAATATGCGGCGAGAAGAATAGGAATCAGGAGGAGAATGAGCGCTTCATCAGCCCAGGAAATATCTAACCAGTGATGAAGCCAGATGAGCGCGATTCCATAAAGCAAAGCGAAAAGGGCGAAGCCAAATAGAAAATAAATTTCTTTCTTTTGTTTTTCCTGCATAATACTTGCTCCACTTTTCCCAAATTCATAACAATTACCATTCCAATGATCTTATCTCAAAATCAATGAATGGATATGGATTGATATAGAACTGATTTCCCATTTAAACTGTAAAATTCACAACACAATTGTTGCTAATGGCGGTTGTATTAAGTCTTGTATTCAGAATTCTGGTATTCCAACTCTCTTCTATATCCAATACCACTGAGTACCCGGAAACTCCAACCAATCGCCAGAGAGGCCGGTGAGAAAATCCAAAGCGAGTGAGGCTCAAGCGGTATACTTTCAGCATTTTAACGGCGACGGTGGAGAACGACTGATAGAACTTGCAGTCTAGTTTGGTATCCGAGTTTCAATATGCGTTGAACCGGATCGAACTTTGTCCACCCCAAGCCTATAAGTTCTCTATTCCGCAGGACTGTTAATTGGTACAACCACAATCCTGCGTGTATCCCAGGATCCTAGTCGGTATCAATAGACTCGGCCAGGATCGGGAGATCAACAATGCTCTTTATTATATATGCCTGCGAGATCTAAATTCAACAAATGAGGACTTTTTACCAGCTGGGCAATTGTTACGGTTTTCAAGTAGTTCAATATTAATTGATCGATTTGTGACAGAAAACTTCCCAAAATGCATTGAGAGTCACAACATTCATTATCTCTATTTATAAAACATTGATTCGGTTTGTACGCTCCTTCTGCTGCTATATAGATATCGAGTAAGGTAATATCTTCCGCTTGCTTATTGAGGCAGTAGCCTCCTGTAGAACCACGATGAGCTTTTAAAATCCCTTCTTTGACAAGACGTTGATGAATTTTTTGCAGATGATTTGAAGAGACTTTGAGTTTTTTAGCAATGTCCTGTGTTGAAACGCAATACCCCTCATTCATTGCCAAAACAAGAACGGTATGCATTGAAAGAAATAGAACGTCTGATACCCAGAAGAAATGCTTCATTTTTCTCTCGCCATCATTTGAATGTGGTATTTAAATACAAGATTCTTGTCGAGAAGTAACTTGTTGGGTTACATTGTTCATAAGTTCAAATTTTTCAAGATAAGATAACAAACTCTGACGACGTATTAATTGATTATCTCAACATTTAAATTCTAAAAGAATTAATATTTATTGATAAAAACAAATCCAATCAACGACTGAAAGAACGCGCAATTTAACATTCGAAATGTATAACAGAGGACGTACCAGAAGAATGTTAATTATCCTGTAATTGGCGCTATTAGTTAAGCTAAAGTCTCGGTCTATGATTTATTATATCCAATTTAAATTCAAATAAAAATAAAAAATAATCACCATTGCATACTATTGGTATTCAAATACCAATAGTAGCTCGATTAATAAATTTTCGTTACTACGGAATTTAATTATTCTTTTCTTCCTCAAAAAATATCTGGTTGAGAAACGTCAAATTGTTGAATTTGATCTTCTAAATCTCCTAAATCTATGGAGATACGATCATTCAATCTCTCAAAGTGTTTATTGCAATACACGAATGGCACATTTTATGCATTTATACATTTCTATTTATGTGATTGAGCGCTTTTACAATAATGAGAGAACGGGAGTGTTTGGTATGAGAAAAATTTTAATATTGTTTGCAGCCGTATTTTTCCCTTTATTCTATGTTCACGGAGAAGAAAAAAGAGTATTTGAAGATTTTCTTCTTCGAGATTCTTTGCTAGGTGACTGGGGGGGAATTCGCCCGTTTCTGGAAGAAAGGGGTTTGACCTACGAATTGATTTACACTGCCGAGCTGTTTCGGAATGTGCGCGGAGGAATAAAAACGGGTGGAGAATATCGTGGTGATATCAGTTTGTTCTTAGAGTTGGATACCGAAACCGCCGGATGGTGGGAAGACGGAATGTTTTTCGTCCATCTACAGGAACAGCATGGATATGGAATAACCAATGATTACGTTGGTGATTTTCAAGTTTTGTCCAATATCGACGCGGATGATTTTTTTCAAATATCTGAAATCTGGTATAGGCATTCTCTTTTTGACGATCGCGCATTCATCAAATTTGGTAAGATGGAAGCCAATGAAGATTTCGCGTTCGTCGAATATGGCGGAGAATTTATCAATTCGTCACCTGGATTCAGTCCCACAATTCCTTTGGTCACATTTCCCGACCAGGATTGGGGCCTTGTATTTGGCGGACAGCCTGCGGATTGGTTTTCAATTAACTTTGGTATCTACCAAGGACGTCCAGATGGCGGCCGTTCAATCGGCGCGACAATCGAAAATCTGTATGGTCCAATGTTGATGATCGAGCCAGCGTTTCATTATTCCTTATATGATCATCCAGGTCATTTCCGGATTGGCGGATGGTGGAATGGTGATGAATTTGACAAGTTCGATAGAACTAATCCAAATCCTTGTATGTGCAATGAGAGTTATGGATGCTATCTGACCTGGGACCAGGAAATCTGGAAAGAAAATCCAAATAGTGATGATGACGAACAAGGGATAGGTCTTTTCGCTCAGTACGGATTTACACCAGAAGATCGTTGTGAAGTCAATCACTACATCGGTGGTGGCGTTCAGTGGATTGGGATGATTCCGAGCCGAGATGATGATATCATTGGACTGGGAATCTTTCACGTTGATTTTAGTGATGAAGTAGATTTCATTGATGAAGGAGAAACCGCTTACGAACTCTTCTATAAATATCAGGCGTTGGGCTGGATGTGTTTCAAGCCTGAGTTGCAATACATTACCAATCCGGGAGGCAACGGCAATGACGACGCTTTGGCTCTGGGCCTGAGAATAGAAATTGCATTTTAATTCTAAGAGACTTGATTAAAGGAGAACTATGATGAGATGTAAAGATATAAAAATTGGCAAGAAATTGAGCATTGGATTTGGATTCGTTTTGCTTTTAATGCTTTTAATGGGATTGGTTGGTTATCAAGCATTGTCTCGTGTCTCCGCCAATATGGATTTATATGCCGAGTGGGGGGAGATCGATATGGTAATGAACGAAGGTGTGATTCAAAACGTGATGAAATTAGAAACATCCGCCGTCGCTTATGTGTACGATGGATCGGAGACCAATTGGAATCAATTACAAATCTCAATCGCAGGATGTGAGTCGGGATTGGTGGAATGGAATCAACTCATTTCAGATCGTGAAGAACTTGTGAAGGTCGCTAGCGATGTGGGCGCCTTACTTCAAGATTATAAAACGTATGCTGGGCAATTCCAATCCAATCACAAACTACGTAAGGATCTTTTGAACCGCTGGGATACATCAGCGAAAAACAGTTTGGCCACACTTCTTAACACGATGGAAAATGTTATCGATCCTGTAAAGGAAAAGGCCGAAACATCGCAGTTGCTAACCGATATGGTTAAGTGGGGTGAGATCGATATGGTCATGAATGAAGGAGTCATCCAGAATATTATTTTACTTCAAATGGCCCGCTCATGATTATTCCGCGAAAAGCAATCAAGGACAATGGGATCTCTTCCAATCTCAGTTAAACGCCGCGCAGGAAGGCTTGAATGAATGGACACAATTGTTGCAAGGTGAGAATTTGATGCTCCAAGCGGCAACAACGATTCAAAACGAACTGGATGAATTTAAGTCCTTAGGAGATCAGTACAATCAATCTGTTGTTGCAGGAATGGCTCTCGAAAATAAGTTAATTGAATCGACCGGATCACTCATCGCGGCGTTGGAAAAAGCTATGGAAGATGTAATCGATCCAGCGAAAACATCTGCCATGGAGGCCGTTGCCTCCGTTCGTCAAAACGCCGTTATAGTCTTGTTTATTTGCGCTCTCGTAGCGTTGATTTGTGGCGCTCTAATTTCCACGGTTATTTCGAGAGGAATATGCGGTTCCTTGCGTATAGGCGTAGATTTTTCCAAGGCGGTTGCGAAGGGTGACTTGACGCAAAAAATCGATCTAGACCAAAAAGACGAAATCGGTGATTTGGCCAATGCGCTCAACGAAATGGCGTCTAATTTGAATGAGATCATACAGAATATCCAAGAATCGGCCTCGCAGGTGGCTTCCAGTTCGGAAGAATTATCCTCTTCCTCACAGAATCTTGCCAACGCCGCCACAGAGCAAGCCGCCAGTTTAGAGGAAACCAGCGCTTCTATCGAACAACTCAGCAGTTCCGTGGAACAAAATTCATCCAATTCCTCCAGGGCTAACGAAGTTACACTGAAAGCAAACAAGGAAGTTGAAATAGGGGGAAAGCAGTTATAGAAACAGTTGATGCAATGAAAAGAATTGCTGAACAGATCGGTATCATCAATGATATTTCCGATCAAACCAATCTACTCGCTCTGAATGCCGCAATTGAAGCGGCCCGCGCCGGTGAGATGGGTAAAGGATTTGCCGTGGTCGCAGTCGAAGTGCGTAAATTAGCCGAACGCAGCCAACAAGCAGCGAAAGAGATCAACGAACTCGCCATCAACAGCGTTTCCAAAGCGGAGGATGCTGGAAATCGCATTCAAACAGTGATTCCCGCCATACAGGAAGCCACGAATTTAGTTCAGCAAATCACAATGGCCTGTTCTGAACAAGCGAGTGGTTCTGAGCAAATACGAACTGCCATTTCTCAACTCGACCAAGTCACGCAACAGAATTCGAGTTCGTCAGAAGAAATCTCCGCATCCAGCGAAGAACTGGCCGCGCAGGCGCAATCGCTTCAAGAAATGGTGAGCCGGTTCAGGATATCCGTAAGTAGTGAACCATCGTATGCAGTAAAAAGTACTATTTATCAATCTGAAATTGATAACCATACACCAGTACAGGCTTTGCCACGATGAAAAAAAACATGTAGTAGTCAAGAAATCCAAAGTGAGCAAGCTAATGGAGAGTAAGGACTCTAGCCAAGGAAATGGGGAACAATTCATCCTTGGCTTCTCTAGTCTGGAAAATGAACTACTTATAATACCGTTTAGTCCAAACGTTCATAACAAGCAATAATCCACAGTTCGTTTAAAAAGTAGTAGATATCGTGGGCCTGTTTTTGAATCCCCCTGACTAAGCGGTAATGATTTATATTGAAGAGAAAATATCTATATCTTTTACCTGTTAAGATCAATTGGTTTCCATGCTCTTTTGCCAATTGGGCCAGGCCCATTCCCTCCGTGGAATTTGTACCCAATCAGTAGCTATACGCTAAATTAACAATGGAATCATTGGGGCGCCGCATTTGGAATCGGATCAAACTTTCTTGATTCTCCCGCGCTTAACAAATGGGTTTTTGATTCTCCGCCATGCCATAAATCATATTTCGGATCGGCGTATCGATCGAAGAACGTAAAAAGCTTCGCACGTAACTCTTTTTGGATTTTGGATTGTGTGGATTGTCCATACAGATTAAATTTTTCAGCTGGATCATGCGCTTCGTCATATAATTCATTAGGGCGATCCGGATATCGTTCCATATATTTCCAAGCCTGTGTTCGAATACTCGCTCATGACGATTATTAAGGAATGGTTTTGACTTCTCCCGTTTTCCAATTGAAGGAAACCGTACGGCGGCGCACGAGATTCGATAAATCTCCGGATCCGCTTGAAAGATTACATGAGCCATTTGATTGGTTGATTCACAGCAGGAAAACGTCACGGCGTTCCGCCATTGTGGTTGTTTCGTTTTCAAACTCACGGCGAAGATTGTGTCCGTCTTCTGCCACTCGCGGGAAGCAGCTTCATGTTTTTCCGCGGATGTGGGATTGTTAAAGAGGGAGTCATCACAGAGCCGTTGAGAACTGGTTTTTATTGCGTTTGTCCAATGTGCTGGATAATCACGCATGAATTCCTTGAAGAGTAGGTAATAGATCGCAAAAGTGATTCAGTCCAGGATTTTTTTTTGATACAATAGTACAATATAAAAAAGAAGAGCGTTATAGAGTCATAGTACGATAATATAGGGATTTGTATTATGAATGAAAAAAGGGTACACAAAAGAGATAATAAAGAAGAATTAGACCTTTTGAAATCGCAGGTTGAAGAACTCGATACCCGGCTAAACAAGTTAGTCGAGATAATCGAAATCCTAAACACCTGCACGCACATAAGAGAATTGGCTCCCCGTTTTTTAACAGAATTTGCGCGAAACATGACCGCTGAGGGAGGCAGTTTATATCTTCGGGATAATAACAAACTTGTACTCATTAATTCACTCGATCCTGAACATGCCGCGTCAGTTATTGAATTCCCGCTGAAAAAAGGGAGTGTTTTTGAGCGTGTATTCACTGAAAAAAAACCTGTATTGATTCGAAATATCAAAGAAGAAAATGATCTAAGTCAAAGCGGCTGGACTGGGTACAGGAATCAATCGGTTATTGCATTTCCATTTTGTGATGAAATAGGGGATGTGATAGGTGTCCTATCGCTCCACAACAAAACGGCTCCGCCTTTTACAATGCATGACCATCAGATTGGAACCATTCTGTCTTCCATGATCTGCAAATCAATTCGGGAATCGCATGCGAGAAATGAATTAAAAAAGAGCGAAGAACGATTTCGGCATATGGCCGATTCATCTCCTTTTCCTATATCGATCATCGATAAAGACGGATCTTATCTTTTTCTGAATGAAAAATTTATCGAATTGTTTGGATATACACTCAGCGATATCCCCCACGGAAGAACTTGGTTTCAACTGGCCTATCCTGATCCGGAGTACCGCCGCAAGGTCATACAGACATGGAAACAAGATCTGGAAAAATGCCCCAATGGATTATTACGGCCACAGGAATATCAAGTCCACTGTAAAGACGGCTCCATTAAAGAGATCTTATTCCGCCCTGTTACAATGGACGATGGAAAACAATTTATCACATACGAGGACCGGACCGATCAAAATCGCGTTGAATTGGTACGTCAAGAGAGCGAGTCATTGATACGGTCGTTGTTAAATACGAGCCCTGATATTTCTTTTTTGATTGATTGCCGTGGTATCTTATTGGCATTAAATGAGACTTTTGCCCAGAGATTCAAAAAAACGGTTTCTGAACTTATAGGAATGAATTGTTATGATCTTATCCCTCCTGATCTAGCAAAATCCCGGAAAACCCATATTGATGAAGTCATCAATACGGGTAAACCGGCCTCCTTTATTGATCGGCATCAAGAGCGGTACTTTGAAAATCACATTCATCCCATTAAAAATCCTTATGGAGAAGTGATACAAATTTCGATATTTGCGAAAGACATCACGGAAATCAAGCAGACAGAGGAAGCGCTTCGAAATTCAGAAGTACTCTATCATTCTTTGGTGGAACATTTGCCGCAATGTATTTTTCGAAAAGACAAACAAGGACGATTCACATTCGTCAACCATTGTTTTTGTGAGAATTTGGGTAAATCCGCCGATGAAATTATTGGCAAAACAGATTTTGATTTTTTCCCGCAAGAATTAGCATCAAAATATCAGGAAGACGATCAACGGGTTATCGAATCGGGTGAATTATTTCAAACTGTGGAGGAGCACCAAGTAAATGATGGTGACAGCAAATACGTTGAGGTTGTAAAAACGCCGATTAAAACTGCCGCTGAACAAATCATCGGCATTCAAGGGATTTTTTGGGATGTCACAGAGAAAAAAAGGACCGACGAAGACTTGAAACAACACCTGGATGAAATCGAACGTTTAAATCGCTTATTTATTGGACGAGAAAGAAAACTCATTGCTCTTAAACAGCGTGTTAATGAATTATCGATAAAATCAAACCTTGATCCTCCATATAATCTGGCATCCCTCGAAGAAAGCCTTCAAGATGAAAGCCAATCCATTGCGCAATTTCGAAAACCGGATGCTGAAACACTCCCAATCCATGAATATACGTTAAGCGATTTAATTGAAATCGATAGCATGGAATGCCTCCTCAATAGTTTTTGTGAGTCTGTTGGAATTGCCTCAGCGATAATCGATTTGAAAGGCAATGTTATTATTGGAGCAAGGTGGCAGCCTATCTGCACCAATTTTCACAGGATCAATCCCATAACATGCGAACGGTGTATCGAAAGTGATACGGTCTTAGCAGGGAATGTGAAAGAAGGAGAGCATTTCTCAATTTATCAATGCAGAAACGGTCTCACTGATGCTGCATCTCCAATTTATATTGCTGGACGCCATGTGGCGAATGTGTTTGTCGGACAATTTCTAACTGAACCTCCTGATTATGATTATTTCAGAAACCAAGCGCTAGAATACGGCTTTGATGTTCATCAATACCTAAAATCACTAGAACAAGTTCCAGTCATTGATCAAGAAAAATTACCATCAATTCTTAGGTTTTTAACAACCGTATCTGAACTGGTTGCTCAAATAGGTTTAGAAAAAATCCAATTGAAACAATCTGAATCGGCAGAAAGAAATCGCGCCTTAGAATTGGATTTCCTTATTCGTGAGTTAAAACAACAGCGTTTGGCGGCTCTTAACCTGGCAGAAGAGGCAGAAGAGGCTCGCATAAAAACAGAGCAATCTGAAAAGGCGCTGCAAGAAAGCAATTTTCTTGTAAACGCGCTTTTTGATTATGGGAATATAGGTCTTGCTATTACGTCTCCACAAAAAGGCTGGATTCGCGTTAACCGCAAATTATGTGAGATGTTTGGGTATTCTGAAAATGAATTCTATCAGCGTACCTGGGTTGAGATGACTCATCCCGAAGATTTAGAAACCGACGTATTACAATTTAACCGGTTACTGAATGATGAAATCGATAATTATGAAATGGAAAAACGTTTTTATAACCAAGATGGTTATATTGTTTATACATATTTAACAGTTTCTTGCTTCCGGAATGAGGATCGTTCCGTTCGCTTTGTTATCGCTTCACTATTGAATCTTACCAAATTGAAAGAGAGTGAAGAAGAATTAAACAAGACGCGTGGTTTACTCGAGGCGGCTATCGATCAATCCCCTGCCGGAATTCTGATCGCGGATGCGCCTGATGTCCGGATTCGGAGCGTCAATCCCGCCGCTCTTGGAATTCGTGGAGATAGCAATGTTTCTCTTACGGATATTCCCATGGAATTCCATCCGCAGAATTGGCAAATTTTTCACTCCGATGGCACGCCATGTCAACCAGAGGATCTTCCCTTAACACGAGCGATCCTATACGGGGAGACTACTCACAACGCAGAATTTATCATCCGTCGTTCGGGCAGTGAAGACCGGTATATACTGGCGACGGCTGCGCCTGTAAGAAACACCAATGGAGATATTGTAGCTGGTGTTGTTGTTTTTCCGGATATCACGGACCGAAAACGTGCCGAAGAAACAATAGAAAAAAACGAAAAAATCTACCGGGAAGCCATCGAGGCGGCAGGAGCAGTAGTTTATTATCAAAACTATGAGACGAATCAATACGATTTCATGAGTCCCGGTATAGAAAAATTATTGGGTTGTACATCTAAAGAAATCACTCCTGATATGTTTTATTCATTAGAAAGAGAGTCGATTCTTACAGGAGAACTGGCAGGATTATCTATAGATGAAGCCATCCAAAAAGCAAGGGAAAAAGGATTGTCATGGAAAGCCGATTATAGAATGAATAAAAAGACAGGAGAGGAAATATGGTTATCAAATTCCGCCGTACAGGTAAGAGATGAAGGAGGAGAAACAATTGGTTCTCTTGGCATTTTGATTGATATTACGGATCGAAAAAGCACGGAAAACGCTCTCCTCCAGAGTGAAGAACGATATCGTCTCTTTCTGGCCAACAGCACGGAAGGCATTTGGCGTTATGAGGGAGATCAACCTGTTTCAATTGCCCTTCCGGCCGACGAACAAATCGAACAAATTTTGCAGTACGGTTATATGGCTGAATGCAATGATGCACTGGCCCGTATGTACGGTTTTGATCACGCAGAGGAGATTATCGGCCTGAGTTTGAGGGACATGACAAGTGACGATCCGAAAAATTTGGAGAACTTGCGAACTTTCATTCAATCAGGTTATCGGCTAATAGACTCCGAGACCTTCTCCAAAGACAGGGAGGGAAAAATACACTACTTTTTGAACAGCTTTGTCGGAATAATAGAAAAAGATAATTTAGTACGGGCATGGGGAGTTCAGCGCGACATCACCGAGCGTAAATATGCAGAAGAAGAGAAAGCCAAACTGGAAAGACAACTACGACAATCACAAAAAATGGAGGCGATTGGTCAATTGACTGGAGGTATCGCACATGATTTTAATAATCTATTGCAAGTGATCAATGGATATACTGATATGGTATTGAGCAGCCTTCCTGACGGTGAACAATCTCATTCCTACTTGAAAGAAGTTGCCAAAGCTGGCGAACGAGCGGCTATTCTTGTAAACCAATTGCTTACTTTCAGCAGACGTCAGTTGATGAAGGCGGAAGTGATCAATCTGAATGACATAATTGCCGATTTCGTAAAAATGATCAGTCGGGTAATTGGTGAACACATTCGTCTAGATTATGTTCCCGGTTACCATCTTGGCATGTGTTATGCCGACCGTGGAATGATGGATCAAGTATTGATGAATCTATGTGTTAATGCCCGGGATGCCATGCCGGACGGAGGAATCCTTACGATTGAAACTAAAAATGTACTAATCGATACAGAATATTGTGAAATTTATCCTTATTCTATACCGGGACAGTATGTTTTACTCAACGTCACAGATACCGGATGTGGAATGAATGAAGAAATCCGGTCAAAAATTTTTGAACCATTCTATACAACCAAAGAAGCGGGGCATGGAACAGGTTTGGGATTGTCTACGGTATACGGTATCGTCAAACAGCATAACGGCATAATCCAGGTATACAGTGAACTAGGAAGTGGTACAACATTTAAGATTTATTTGCCGGTCTACGAACAGCTCGCAACAACAGTGGGAAGAAAAGTGGAAGAAACTAGTACCGGTGGAACAGAAACGATCCTGTTGGCCGAAGATGATGAAATGGTGCGCAATCTGGCTAAAAAATTTCTTGAATCTGCCGGTTACAAGGTATTGCCTGCAAAGGATGGTGAAGAGGCCGTCCGATTATTTTATGAACATTCCGATGAAATTGCTTTGTTGATTTTTGATGTAATTATGCCCAATCTGGGGGGGCAAGATGCATATGAAAGAATACAAAAAAATAATCAAGCAATCAAAATTCTTTTCGCAAGCGGCTATAGTGAGAATGCAATTCACACGAATTTTGTCATAAAAGAAGGTCTCCAAATTATTCAGAAACCCTATAACCGGAATCAATTATTGAGTCGTATCCGGGAGATACTTGATAAGGATAAAAAATTCAATTGACAATTTTAATGAGAACACAAGCTATATTGAACGAAAGAAGGAGTAAACAAGTGAAGAATTGACTCCTTTTTTGTCCATCACTTTTCCATTTACTAATTGAATATCGATAATATGACGCCGCGGCAAAAAGTTAGCAGAAAAAAGTATGTAAATATGGCTGAAACTGGCAAGTAATTCTTGAAAGAACTATCATGTAAGTGTATACTTAAATTGTATAAATTTAATGCCTAAGGTTGAGTGATGTTCCGAATTGATGACAATCAGCAAGGCTCTTTGATCGATCCGTTTGACTACCTCGGGCCCAAGCGGAAAGAACTCCTGAACTCAGGTTGGGCCGGTGTTTTCCAGCCCAACATAATTGATAAACTCCCTGTCGACGCGATCCAATCCAATTTCAATTCTCAGATGGGACGGCCGACCAAAGAAATCCGGACGGTCCTCAGTGTGCTTATCTTGCAACAGCTGTTCGACCTGACCGATCAAGAGACGGTCCGCCAGTTTGCCTTTAACACCAAATTAAGTTGTAAAACTATGTCTGGGAGGACAAAACGATCAAGAGACGGTCCGCCAGTTTGCCTTTAACACCGAATGGCATTATGCGTTGAACATCCGTCTGGAAGATGATGATTCAAAATATCTGTGCGAACGTACATTACGAACCTACCGTGTGCTCGCGACGGAGTTAAAAATCGATACGATACTCTTCCGGTCGTTGACCGATGAACTGCTGACCAAACTGAATATCCCCACGAAAAAACAGCGCTTGGATTCCACACACATTCGATCCGACATGCGGCGCTTAAGCCGACTGGAATTGTTCCTCAAAACAATTCAAAAATTCTTGAATGTCATGCGCAACGAGCACAAGACTCTGCTGAACAAGAGAGTGGACAGCGAACTGATCGAGCGGTATCTGGGGAAGAAAAACGGGTATTTTGGGCAGCTCAAGCCCTCGGAAGCTCAAGCCGCTCTGCAGCAAGCGACCGAGGATTTACTGGTGTTGGTGGAGACCTTTCGCAAATATCGCAAGATCCGGGGGATGGCAGTTTTCCGCCTATTGCAACGTGTGCTTGACGAACAATGTCATGTCAGCGGCGAAGGGGAAGACGTGAAGGTGGAAGTGAAAAATCCCAAGGAGGTTTCGTCCGACAGTCTGCAGAATCCTTCGGACGAGGACGCGGGGTATAGCGGTCATAAAGGGCAGGGGTATCAAGTTCAGTTGATGGAAACATGCCAGGACGAGACGGCCGATGACGAATCAGCGGCGCCAAATTTGATTACTTACATTAACGTGGAACCGGCGAATTGCAGTGACAGCGACGCGGTACGGCCTGCCATTGAAGAGACGAAAGAGCGGGGCTGCGCGCCGGAAGAGTTGTTGGCCGATAGTCTGTATGGAAGCGACGAGAACGTGCAGAAGGCGGCGGAAGAAGGAGTGGACTTGATCGCTCCTACGATGGGGAAACCGAAAAGCAAAGAGACCAAACTCATCTTGGACGATTTTACGGTCGATGAAGAAACGGGGGAAGTGACGTCGTGTCCCGCCGGGGAGGCGCCGTGTGAAATCCAGCGCGGGAAAGACGATGAATTGAAAATTTACTTTGATCCAGAAGTCTGCGCCAACTGTGAACATCATGACTATTGCAGCGTGGGAATGAACGCGGAATGTAAGTTGGAATACACGCCGAAGCAATTGCGATTGGCGCAACGGCGTGTGGCGGAGGAGTCGGATGAGTTTCGGGAAAGGTACCGGTTGCGTTCGGGGATTGAAGCCCTGAACGCGAAACTGAAACGAACACTGGGATTGGGGCGCTTGCGAGTGAGAGGGCTGGCGAGAGTGGCGCTTCGCGGTTATGCTGAAAGCGCTGGGTTGGAACATCATTCAGGCGGCGCGGGCGTGAAAAGCCCCGTTTTCGGCCTTTTTCGACGTGAGAACCATACTGAAGGCTGTCAAAACATACATTCGAAATCCGGTTCTTCAGAATTTATGATAGACACGTTTGCACAGGGCATGAGAAACTAGTTTTTCGGTCATAATCAAAATCCGGACTTTTTACCGGGGTGTCTTATAAGGAAAAAAAGGATTTTCATAATCAAAACAGTTGTACTTGACAAGAATCTTGTATACTCCCTTTCTATTTAGGAGTATTTGGCAATCACAAAATGGTCAAATCATGGCTTTTCGAGAGGATCAAAAAACGATTTGTTGTGAAAACGTTGTAATTCGAAAATATTAAATTCTAAAGATCAATAATATCAAATATTTAAGACGTTGAGTACGCGGATGCAAAATACGTATACTTAAAAATATAAGTCATTTAAAATAAGTATGTTATGAACTGCGAAATTGAATAGATTGCTAAAATGATTACTATAGAGATGAGTCTTTATAGATCGATATGAGCCCAATATAAAATCTTTTGGCTATCAGATCCTGCTTGATGATGATCTTTATAATAAATCATAATAATGCATTGGAGCCTTCTTATATGTCCACTTTACATCTCTCCAATAAGTCTTTTTAGTTCTAGATTATCGATTATGATTTCAGACTGTAATGATGGACCACCATTCTGTACGACACAGAGAATAGGCATATCTGGATTTTGAGTATCAAATAGACCTCCAATTGATAATGTATGTGGTTGTCCACTTGAGAGAGACAAGTACGAGTTGTATATAAACATACCAACATCTGTATAACCGTTTGTCATTACAAGCGCGGTTGTACCTTCTGGTCCATTAACTAATTGCGATTCGACAGACGCTTTTATGAATTGGGGAAAACCATCCTGTAATTGGCTTGCGAATACCCCTATATTAGCTGCGATGTCTGATTCATCAATAGAGAGAAGAATTTGTTTCCCTCCTTCATCATCAGGAATTAGCAGAGCTTCCCCACTATCTCCGTTTACATTTGAAATCATCTCAGTCGTATCCAGATCAAAAGAGCCATCGATATCCAAAGTATTCTCTTCATAATTGTCAGTCGATAATGGACGTATCTCCAAGTTATCGATGTATACTTGGACTCCTGTAATCGCGGATTCTAGAGCAACAACCTGTATGGCTGGTTGCACAATATCGTTAGGAGGATCGTACAAAAGAATCAGTTTTTTCCATTCTCCTACAGGGACATCCGGGCCTGTAACGAGTGTATAGCCTAATTGTCCATCGATAGGTGAATTGAGACCGACCAGCCCGATTGAACAATTCATGGTATTGGCTTGAATCCATACGGATATCAACACCAAATCCTGGTTAACTTTTACTGGTGAATTCAGTATTGTTAAAATGCCTTCTTGCGGTAAAGCATCAACGATATATCCTATCCCATCTGTTCCAATTCCTTGAGGCAATTCACCTACGTATATACTCGCTTGTTCGTATCGAGAAACAGGACTAACGCTGAAATCATTAATATCCTCAAATTCTTCACTTAAAAATATTGAAGTTGGAGTAGGAGTCGGTGTTGGTAAAGTTGGTTCTGGTATTGTAGAAGATACATTGAATACAGAAACATCCATTATATTATTGTTGAGATCAAATTCATTTTCATCGGTTGAAGGTGTAATCACGATATAAACATCCCTTGAATCCATTCCTTCCAATAAAATTTGTTGAGGATTAATCATGAACGGTATATCGATCAGCATATCTGGTGCAAGTGTTGGTAATAACACGCTATTCAGCGTCTCACCATCCGAAGAATCAAGATGAAATGTAATATTAGCATTACTCGACGATACAACACCCTGATTGACCACTGTTGCGATAATCATACTTGCTTCGGATGTAACACGTTCCACACGAGCGGAACCTACAATAAGATCTGGAAGCATCATTGTATAAAGCGCACTTCCTAATTGTTTCGAGACTAAGTCCAAATTATTACTCTCCACTAAGATTTTAATAGTATGAGGAAAATCATCCATGGGAGTTTCCCAGTTAACAATCGCTACATGTGAAGCGTCAGTAATTAACGGATGAGGAATTGCGATTGTCTCAATTATTTTATTATTGTTTGTATCAATAAATGAAACATGAATATCTTCCTCTATAAAATCTCCTGTATTCTCAAGTGTTGTCGTTATTTGCACATTTGTACCTGGTGCGGGATTGAGAGGATCAAGTTGTATCGATTCAGGAAGAACTGTGATTTCATGCTTTAATTGACATTCACGGACACGGAGATTTGTTTGACTAACAATCGGTATATTTGGAATCATCTTCGGTCCTGATTCAAAAACAACTTCTTCTGTGGTGTAACGAATTTCTGAGCCGTGATAAGCAATTAAAGGCAAACCACTTTCTTGCATGGCAATCGTGGATAGACTTTTACGTTCTTTGTCATTCGTTAATTGTCGAGGAGAAGACCATGCGTCATGCGAACGATCGTATAAACAGCAAAAAACATCATTCTCATCCAATGTAGAGGCTGTATATGATAATATTAGTTGTCCCTCCTTTGAACGTGATAGATTGAGATCGGAAACACTAGATTCTCTTGCGTTCGAAATCAGAATTCTGGGTGAATCTAGCTGATATCCACGTACCTCAACTATATCTCCATCTTTCATCCATGTAATCACAGGTTCCTGTCCATCAAAAATGATTGCAGGTATCGTATCTGGCACATCATCGAAGGTCAATTGCACAGATTCTTCCCATATACGATTTCTATAGTGAATAGCAAATAATTGCCTCTTCGCTATTTCATGTGGGTAGAGGGTAGAACCTCGAGAAGATTACATTCCAATTTTCCTCTGCCAAACAGATGGTTACGATCAACTTGTAGACGTTTCGATATCTGTTAAGCGACAAGTATTTTGCAGTAGGATTGCCCTCCATCGATCCGTTTGCGGGTCTGGATTTTATCGAAGAAAAAAGAACCATATCTTTATGTGCCGCATGCTTGTGGAGTCTGTGGTCAGGCGCCTCAATAATCTTTCTCATTCCCCCTAATCTTTCGCAGGTGGCTGTCCAAATCTTGTGGGCAAACCGGCAGGAACTTTCTCTTCTCACCCAGAGTATCGGCGGTTTGTCCATAAGATGGCAGAATCCACAAGCCCTCACTCGTTCGGATTACTGATCATGAATCGCAGACCGGAGAGACTCAGCCGGTTTCATCCGGTGTCTTTTGCTTAGTTTGGCGGCTTGCCTGCAGAAACGGGAACGATTCAAGCCGTATTACTATTTCGTGTGGGGCGAGGGAAGAACCTTGGGAAGATTGAATTCCAACTTGCTTCCAATCAAATAGATGGTAGTGATTAAATTGTTGACGTTGCGATAGCCTCTCGCACGGGCCTTGGCGGCTTGGATCAGGCTATTCATCCCCTCCAACAGACCATTGTTGATTCGCGAAGTAAACCAACGCACCACACCAGCCCAGTGCTCCTTGATCGTTTTCGCGGCCTTGATCATAGGCTCAATCCGGCTGTGAGTCGCCCAATAATACCACTTTTTAAGAAACGATTCCCCCTCCTCCGGATCGTCGAACGAAAACACGTCTTGGAACACGGATCGCAGATGGTAGGCTTTCACCGTCTTCAATTTGCTCCCTCGTACATCTTGAAAAATTTCGTTCCGTTTCTTCTCTTGCTTGTCCGTGAGATTCCATTCATTCTTCAGCCAAATATACTTCGTCCCCTTCAATAATTCGGGATAAATCGCTTGGTCTTGTTTGCGCACTTCGTCCACAGCTTGATTGATAATCCTCATCAGGTGGTATTCATCAAATGTCATTTCGGCGGCCGGGAAATTGGCTTCAATCCCGGATTGAAACGCCTGGGACATATCCAAACAAAATTCCTCCACCTGCTCCGCCTTTCCGTTATGCGTCTCTAAATCCTCTTTGAACGCCCCCACCGTTTGAGCGTCCTTTCCATCGGTGGCAAACATCACGCTGCGCTCGTCCAAATCCATGAATACGCTGACATAATTGTGCCCTTTGGCCTTTGAGGTCTCATCCACCCCCACCGCCTTCACTCCCGAAAAATCCTCCCTCTCTCGCGCGTCCATCACATAATGAGTCAGCACTCGCCAAATCAGCGTGTCATATTCTCCGACCACTCGGCTGATCGCATTGGCCGTCATCCCATTCTCCGCCAGTGCCATGACCAACGCTTCAAATAACAACGTAAATCCCGCCCCCGGACGGGCCCAGGGAAGATTCACTGTCTTGACTTTATGATTGGGACATTTCACACGAGGTTGCCGGGCGTGTAAATACGTCTCATACTGAAAGAAATTCAGATGCCTCCAAGTGCGTCGTTTCGTATCATGCACTCCACACAGGTTCCCGCATTCGGGACAGGGAAACAGACTCCCCTCGGGAAAGTCCAGCGTGAGGTGCAAGGTTTTTTCTTCCTCAGGAAACTCGGCCTGGACGACCTGCCATGGCTCACTCAAACCTAACGCTAACCGGAATAATTCTTGGTTCTTCATTCTCTTCCTTCTCTCTCTCTCTCTCTCTTGGGATTGGGATCTTTGCCTTTAGCCTGGGCGGAGGATCGGACCTTGCGGGGACGCGAACTGAGTGCTGACCAAGAAGACTGTCGAAGGACGGTCTAGCACCGCCCTTCTTGTTAGTTTATCTCGTCGGGATTGGTACGTAAGCGATATATCTTCGGGAGGATGGAGGAAAGCCTTCCCCAAATCTACCCACTCGATTCAGCGAAGAGCCAAATAATTCCATATCGGTTTCTGTTCTCAGGTTTCCATCAATATCAGAGGCATATATGAAAACTGCTTCATTGCCATCATACGCCAACGCACTCGATAAAATCGAGCCAATGGAGTGTGCTACCACGATTGGTGAATCCCATGAAGAACCATCCCACCAAGTGGATATAATCTCATTTGGCGATGTGGCGGAACCAATTAAATCATTACCCGGATTTGCAATCCAAGAAAGTAAAGCAGTTCCATTCTGGGAACCGGAAATTTGGGGTGGTCGGTCAAAGTAATTATTATTGGAAAGACGAGTAGCATTTTCCCACTCATGTGTAAGGGGATTGTATGCAGACGCATATATCTCTACGGATTCAAGCATTTGGTTAAATTCAGGAGTGCTATCGAATATGGTTCCAAAACGTTGCCATGCGGCGACGAAATGTTCACCAACGACTTCTACATCAGGATTGAAATCTGCCGCGCCATTCGAGTCTACTGGCGTGGTCGGAGTCCAATGATCCGATCCAACTGAACGAGAAAATACAAGTTCAGTCCGATTATATTCATTCCGGTTTACGTTATCACGAATCCATAACAGTAAAGTAGCCATATTTTTAGTGGCCATTGAGGGAGGATTAAATCGAAAAATATCTTCATCTTCTAGAACATCTTCATTTCTCAGAATCGAAAAGTAATCCTTTCTTTCTTTCACTAATTTTCTATTTGAATTGTTTTTTTGTTTTCTCTTTGGTGATTCCCGTGGTAAAAATACCCATTGATTTTTCTCGATATTTCCATATGAAATAGGTATGGATATAAAATCATTTAATCCGTTGCTTCCTATCTTTTGTTCCAGAAAATCCCATCGAAACAATTCTTTATCAATATTACCCAATAGAGTAACAAGACGTATTCCGAAGTAGATTGCTAATTCATCATCTTTTGTATTTAATGTGGGATCAAAGAAAATTGTTGTTTTATACTCTCCTCCTCCGTAGGCTTCCCCTGCAAGAAGTTTAGGATGGAGCAATGCAATTCCTATAGCGACCTCGACACCAATCTCAAAAGGTATTTCAACACTGTCAGGTATTGGTGGTATCAGTGAATCTAAATAAAACTCAAAGATCAATTTTGTCTTGAATTTTCCATTCACATAAATTGGCATTAAACCGTATAAATTAAACACAAGTACGTCGGGGGATTTTATTTTAAATTTAACGCCTATCCCTAATTTATTATTAGGTTTTTCCCATTGAAGTGTTTTTTTATCGAATTTTGATTCAAGATAGTACCCTAAAACAAAGTCGACATTGGATTTTGATTTCCCGAGACGTTTTTCTATATCTATGACAGAAAAAGTATTTTTATTTATTTTTTCTAGAAGCGCTGGTATACCAAAGACATTAGGTTCAGGTTCATCTTTGGGCGCATCTTTAGAAACCTCTATACCTAGACCACCCGTTGCCTTTCCACTTGATTTGATTACTAATTTTGGATCCCAACCTAAATCTCGAATAAATTTCGTGGATTGTCCTTTCTTCCAGATATTAATTTTAGATAAAAAGGATAAATCGGCATTTGTTTCAAATGACAGAAAATTAGGACCACCTCTGTATTCAATATCATCATCATTACCCCAAGCAGTCTGATGGGCAATCCATGAAATTGGAAGATTTTTCAATACACTAGGTGGATCAATAACACGAAATGTGTCTTCCCCATTCCAACGGCCAATGAGAGTGCCATCTGTTGATCCGTCGTATGCGGTTACAGTTAATGAACCGAGATGTCCAAAGAATTTACTCACATTTATACGTTGTTTAAAATATCCATTTTTATCTGTTTCTACATCGTTCATACGAACTAAAAAAGAATTTATCGGCGATCTAAATTCAACAATTCCGTCTTCTATATTTCCCCAGTTTACTTTGACTTCAAAATCAACCGGATAGGAAGCGCCAAAAATCAAATCAAGCTGAGAAGATGATGCTTCATTAAGAAAATAAAGCATTTTATCACCAGTTGGAAAATATCGGCACTTGACGGAAACATTTCCACTCACGGATAATGAAAAATTCCGAATTATGTTTAAAGAGCGGCGCTGTGTATCGCTGAGGAAACATGATTTAGAATCATATCCTGCTTTTTCTACAGTCAATGTATCCTGGAAAAAGAATCCACAGTGTTTAAATACGTATTTTCCATTTGAATCGGTCGTTTCTATCCAATCTCCGAGTTGGACTGTCGCACTTGCTATGGCTGCTTTTGTAACTTTATCAGTTACATATCCCCAGATCATGTTAAAATCCGCAGTGACATAAATTGGCAATGAAGATGTATCTTTTTGGCCATTGCTATCCATGACGGTTAATTTGACTTTATAATTTCCGGGTATGCTATATGCATGCGAAACCGTAGTATAACTTGATGTAATACCATCTCCAAAATCCCACTCATATTGTACTATTTCCCCTTCTTCAGAATGGGATTTTGAACCATCGAAAGTGATGGGTGTATCAATACATGGCTTGGGGGGTTCATATCCGAATATTGCAGTACATGTATTGGTTTTAATCCTTCGATGATACACCTGAGAGATATCCTTGCGTTTTTCCTGCCAGACGCAATCGATATAATTATCCTCGAACAGGGAAATATCAAATGACATCGCCGTACCTGTTTGGCAGGTGATCATATCAGCTGTTTCATCACCCAAAAGTGGTTTAATGTATATTTGACCTTGGTTATGATCGGTCCAGGCGGCAACAGCGTTTTGAGAATCGGACACAGAAACATTGGGATAACGGGCTGCTGATCCCTTAATAGAAAACATTGGATCGTATTGCGTTATTAATCCACTGGCATTCATCCTTTTCCAAACCAAGGGTCCATTATCACGAGTCCAGACAATGTCTAATGATCCATCTTCAGAAACGGCAATTTCAGGTCCTCCAAACAAGAAGAGAACATCTCTAGTATCCTCATTGGTTAATTCGTGCCATTTATCTTCACCTTGTTTGGCATACGCTATACCAGGGCCTGACCAGCCGACTTCTTGATGCATCCATACACAATGCGCCTGTCCGCTCTGATCAAAAATAACCTCAGGATTTTTCAAAAAACCTGTAAAAGGAGTGAGCGGCTTCTTAACTACGTAAGGGATCCATGACGATCCAGAAATCCACTCCCCAGATTCGTCAAGCGACATGACCCAAATCCCATCCCAGAAAAAAGCCCAAGGAAGAGGATTCGAAGACCCATAACCAGGGGGTAAGAAGATTTTTATACTATCCCACGGATAACCGATTTCGATTGGACCTGGTGGAATGTAGACATGATAATCAAATGCGATAGATGGAAGATTGGTCTTCGGATTTACGCTTATACTTGGCCAGCCGACATTGACATCCCAACCCAGTCCATAGAGAACTGTGATTCCATTTGATTCTACCACTTCACCATCTGTAATTTTTTTATACACAAAGGAAGAAAATGGTCCTGTTCCTAATCTTAGGATAATGTGCGCGTTGCCTCGAGTATCTATAGCAATGCGTGGGAAACTATAACTCGCCGCTTGATAGATCTCTTTCGCCGGTATGTCGATTGTGTTATCGGGGCCGATCCGCGCATACATTAATTTCCCATCTTCTTCCTTCCATATAATATGCGCGTTACCAAACGGATCTGTCGCGACCTCTGGAGTCACGCCGATTTTCCCAGGAGAACTTAGAAGAACGCCACACGAGGTAGGAGAAGGTGAGATTGTAATTGTTGGAGAGATCGTAGGAGTGACTGTAAAGGTTGGTGTAAGTGTATTTGTTGGCGTATTCGTCGGAGTTGGTGTCGAAGTCGGTGTTCGGGTAGGCGTCGATCGGACCGTTTCCTGAATATCAGTGACATGTAACGTATAATCGATCCCATTTTCAGATGAATTAGCGATCTTGATATAGTATTCTGATTCATTTAATGGAGTCAGGATGGCTGTGACTTCCAATGATCCTTCCCTGCGTATATCAAAATCACTCACGTCAGGTAAGGAATCTTTCTTGATGTAAAGAATTGGAAGTTCGTTTTGATTGGTTCCACGTAGGGTAATAAGACATCCATTGGATTTTGGTTTGATCCAAAATAAATGCTCCGCGCCGACATAGGATAAGTTTTCAGCGACCTGTTGTCCGATCTGCAACGATGGCCAGGTTTTCAGTGTTTGAGCGATGATTTTGTATTCTCCGCCCTGTGTATCTCCTATCGCTTTCAATCGAACAAAGTAGACACCCATTTGAGTGGATTGAATCTCTACAGACTGATCCGTCAGATCATTTACCCCCCCGTCTGTTTTGTCGTAATCCGTATCTTTAGGCGGAGAACTATACATAATATCGAGCCGTAAAGCCCATGCATTTGACTTTTCTACAAACACAAACAGGTGTTCCCCCCCGCCAATCAGAATTCTGTATATTTTCTCCTTATTCAAAGGAGAAATCGTATCCGAGATTGGTGTGTTAAGCGGGAGATCGGTTATACTCTGAGCGTATACGGACAAGGCTAGAGTCAAACACCAAAAAACAATTATGCTTTTAATAATATTTCTGAAACAGGAAAATTTGATCCTATTACCTGACTTAATGTTTGACATCGTTCTCCTCCAGGGTACGACGTACATACGGAATGAATGTTTTGTTTGATCAAATCCGTGAAAAAAACCGCTGAATTGTACGATCAATCACCTTGTGATCTGTTATGGGGATGCAAACAGTAGTTCGTTAGGTATATCTGTTTCTGTATCGATGAAGTGAATTTCGAGTCGGTCAAAATAAACGCGCGCTGGGCCGGTGTCTCCTGTGGCTGCGATCTGCAGAACGGGTGTGATGGCTTCGCCTGAATCGGGTTCGTACAGTAGAACAAGCGCTCGTTCCTGCTCGATAAAACTGGCAGCAGTGGCTGGGATATGCGTGGCGATTGAACCGTCCATACTATCTGCTGACAAACGGTCTCCTTTTAATGCTGCTAGTGCAATACTCACATTTGGTTGATCCGCGCGCGCTACGGCGCGAAGCAGCGCCACTCGACTTCCGATATGAACGGGCAAATCTGTTAAAATCAAAGCGACTTCACCTGGATCGACCTCCATCATCATCCCTCGCCCGTCACTCGATGAAGGAATCCAATCTGATAATTCAACAAATGTAACTTCGCCGCTGGGAAATTCGCTAAATCCACCCGCTACGTAGATCAATCCATTCTCTTCTAGTGTTGGCTGTTCGAATTCGATAACGAATGGACCAGGAGTCGGTGTGGGAGTAGCTGTCGGAGTGGGAAATTCCGTGGGAGTGGAGGCAAGGATAGCAGTTCCACGTACGGTCTTCGATTCAAAATAATCTTCATGATGAGGCGGTATACCGAGTGGCAGGCGGCCAAAGTTGAAATTGACGATTTCTTCGTGTGTCCCTTCTACTAGCGGTTCGTATCGCACAATCAGCATCGTGGTACCTCCAGGGGAGATTTCTGAGCTCAGACCACCCACAATACTGAATGGCGTCAAGGTCCACGGTTCCACGGACCAGCCACCCACTCCTGAATTATCCAATTGAAACACCAGCTCACGAAATTCCCCGATCGTGACCTCGCCAAAGTCTAGTTCGTCAGGAGAGATCACAATCTCAAATGGGAAAGGTGGTGGTGGTTCAACTGTGGGTGAGGGGGTTGGAGTCGGTATGGATGTGGGAGGAATCGTTGGTGTGGGCTTTTCACCTTGAAACTCATAGGCGCCAATATCATAGCCGTTTCCTTGGGGACGAATCCTTCCTAGATAATCTGTGACAGGCATCACGGCATTAGTAACAACACCGGCGCCTGCGTCTATACAAGGGGAATTCGATTGAAGATCGAAATTATCTTTATCCGAATTGATAAAACCAGGATCTTCGCTGATGTTATCCCATGCTTCTTCCAAGATTAAATTGAGTGTCATAACAAGTGGAATATCATAAAGACCCTCATCCATATAAAATTCCTCCGCATTGCTCCAAAATAGATTGGAAAATATATGTGGATCACTGGTCTCATTCCGTTCGTAAATTGCATAGCTAGGAGTATCGTCTGATTTTATTGCTCTAGCAAAAATACAATTAGCAATATAGGCATCGCTATTATTCACAGTAACTGAACCATATGATGAAATATTCTTAAAAAACGTGCAATGTAGAATTGTGGCTTTTCCATCCTTAAGGTATATTCCTCCTCCGTATCCATCCGTTTCATTATTTTTGATTATGGAATTTATGATATCAACTGTATTACCATGTCCATCTGTCCTTAATCCGCCACCACTATTCCCAGAATAATTTTCTGAGATAGTACATTGGTTCACAATTAAATCGGAACTAGCGACAAATATACCACCTCCGTTTTCCCGAGCAGTGTTCCCGATGATCACAGTATTATACAATGTCATTGATGAACCAGCCGTACAAAAAACACCACCACTACCCCACCCGTGATGAGTGTTGTTCTTGATTACACTATTCGAGATATCTAAGATCGATTTAAGGCACTGTATACCTGCACCTTGATTACTATTGTCTTCCCAATTCTCTGATATGATGCAATGATCAATACTCACTTGACTGTTTGTTATATGAAGACCGCAGTAATTTTTTGTGATCTCACAATCAATGACATCTATAATCACAGGAGAGCAATCAGTGAGTTTGATTCCAGGACCATTTTGATATGTGTGACATATCGTAAGACCACTGATCGTTACCCTTCGCGAGTTATTGGTAAGTTCAATTACGGAATTCGTTGTACGGCTGGCCTGAAGGATGACATCAGCGGCGCTGGTTCCGTGTAGATTAATCCCTTTCGAAAGATCAATTGGAAAACTTTCACGAAATCCAAATCGATCCGGTTCGTCCGTATATAGTCCGGGAGCGAGATGGATCGCGTCTCCGCGCCGTAAATCGCCCTGTTGAATCGCAAGTAAAATATGTTTGTACGGTTTTTCAAAGGAGCCGTCTCCTTCAATATTATCGCCATTCACAGCATCGACGTAATAGTCTCGCGCTTCAGTCTGCAAAGTACAAAGAAGAGTGAGTACAACAGTAAGGAAATAAAGATAGCGGCAATTCATCGTCTTCCTCCCGAATATTAAGTATACGCCAATTCTGTCGGATCAAGTCAGAACAGATTTGATGGCGTTTAAATCCAACCATATAACGGCAAACGCTTTATCTGAAAGACAACATGAAAACCATATTCTTTTCACATAACTTAAATCAACAAAGAAGAATATCAAAGCAAATGTGTATCAATGTCTCTTATGGAGAAGACAACAGAAGTTCGCTTGGAATTTCTGTTCCCTCTTCGATAAAGTGAATTTCGAGCCTGTCAAAATAGACGCGCGAGGAACTAGTATCTCCCGTGGCTGCAATCTGCAAAACGGGTGTTATGGTCTCACCGGAATCCGGTTCGTACAGCAGTACGAGCGTTCGTTCCCGCTCAATAAAACTGGCGGCGGTGGCGGGAATGTGCGTCGCGATCGAACTGTCCATGTTTTCTCCCGAAAAATAATCCCCTTTCAACACGGCCAGCGCAACACTGACATCCGGATGGTCCGCGCGCACTACGGCGCGTAAAATCGCCGCTCTGCCGCGCATGTGCACCGGAAAAGTTGTCATAACAAATGCGACCTCCCCTGGATCGACGGTCATCATCATACCTCGCCCGTCACTTGATGAAGGAATCCAATCCGTCAACTCAACGAAAGAGACTTCGCCGCCGGGTTGAGTGCTGAATCCACCGGGAATGAAGAACCACCCGTTATCTTCTAGTGAGGGCTGGTCGAATTCGAAAACCACGGGTCCTGAGGGGGGAATAGTTGGCGCCGTTGGAGGGGGAATGGTTGGCAGTGAGGTAGGAATGGGGGCAAGGACAGCGGTTCCACGAACAGTCTTTGATTCAAAATAGTCTCCATGATGAGGCGGTATCCCGAGTGGCAGGCGGCCGAAATTGAAATTGACGATTTCTTCGTCTGTCCCTGCGACTTGCGGTTCGTACCGCACAATCACCATCACGGAGCCACCGGGTGAGATATCCGCTCCAAGCCCTTCCACAATACTGAATGGCGCTAAGGTCCACGGTTCAACCGACCAACCGCCCTCTCCTGGATTTTCCAAAAGAAACACCAGCTCACGGAATTCCCCGATCGTAACCTCGCCAAAGTCGATTTCATCAGGAGTTATTACGATCTCAAATGGGAACGGTGGTTCAACTGTTGGTGAGGAAATTGGTGTCGGTATGGGTGTGGGAGGAATCGTTGGCGTGGGCTTCTCACCTTGAAACTCATATGCGCCAATATCATAGCCCTTTCCCTGTGGACGATTTCTTCCCAGAATGTCTGTGATGGGCATGACAATACCAGGCACAACATCGGTTCCAGCATCGATACAGGCGGAATTCGGCTGAAGATCGTAATTACCTTTATCCGCATTGATAAATTCAGGATCTTCACTAATATTTTCCCATGCTTCTTTCAACATGATATTCATCGTCTTTGGATGAGGGATGCCATAGTTCCCTTCATCGATGTAAAATTGCTCCGCGTTATCCCAAAATAGATTGAACATTACATGAGGATCACTGTTTTCGTCAATTTCATAAATGGCGCTGCTGCTATTCCCCTCATTATCTACCGCTCCCGCAATTACGCAGTTTGCAATTGTGCAGTTTGGACCTTCCACGGCAATTGTTCCTCTTTCCGCTGTGTTTCCAATTAGAGAGCAGCCAATGAGTGTTGAATGTCTATCGGCAAGAAGCCCACCTCCTGCTCTATCAGAGGTGTTTCCAGCAATTAAATTGTTAATGAGCACATATGTTCCATTGCCATAAATGCCTCCACCATTTCCCTCTGCTGAATTATTGATTATTCTATTTCCTGCTATCAAGGCATCCGATGCATATAAATAGATCCCTCCACCCCCATATCCGTAACTGCTTTTCTTAGTTCTATTTTCCTCTATTGTGTTTTCTGTAATTGTAACCGTAGCAATGTTTGAGCAAATTCCGGCTCCAAAAGTACCTTCACCTTGATTGAAATTCTCTCTGATTGAGTTACGATTGATAATGGCTTTTGCATCGTCAATGACAATTCCAATCCCATTGTTCACTATTGAACAATATTCGATTGTTATCTCTTTTTGGCTGCTCTTTGCAAGTATCCCATAGCCTTGCTGTGTGAAATGTTTGATTGTCAGATTAGATATATTGATGGGATTCGGATTTCCAGTAATATAGATAACAGTGTTCGATGTGTTTTTTGCTTCGATTATGACATCTGTGGCTTCTGTACCAATCAGGGATATTCCTAATGAAAGGTCTATAGGGAAATCTTCCCGAAAACCAAACTCATCCGGTTCATCAGTGTATGTGCCTGGAGCCAAATGGATAATATCTCCGGCTTGCATCTCCACCTGCCTTATTGCAACCGTGATATGCCGGTACGGATATCCTTGGCTTCCATCTCCATCAATATTGTCTCCATTCACTGCGTCGACGTAATAATCCCTCGCCTCTGCTTGTGATACGCATAGGAGAATCAACACACCAGTAAATAATAAACAATAACGACAGTTCATCTTTATCCTCCCGAATTTCTTACGCCAAAGTCGCTAAAATTGTTTTACTGCGACCTATCAGCGTTGAATTTGTAGAATCGATAGCCATTGCGTCTCGATTCGGTTTATCTAGGATTTCAATTTTTCCCAAAATAACATATCCAATAGAGATGTCAACAGTATATTGCTCAAGAATTTCTCATTCCAGATAATGAATTTTTTTCTTGACAACGGAATTTCTCTAATGAATAATTGCTTTAAAATCTGAATTGTATTTATACAAATACTGTGACTTAAGAAAAAATTTCATTATTTTGATGCTGCAAAATACTATTTTTTGGAGATCGCATTATTTTGATCTGATTGCAAAATTTACCATAATTTTTGCATTTAAAACACATCGGAGATCGAGTAGGTCAATATGAGCACAATCATTTCTCTTTCCCAACGATTTTTGTATACGCATATCTTGCTGATCCCTATCGTTTTTATATTGGAAGGAAATGCTCAGTTGTCGGGAAAGCCCATTGATTTGGACACCGAATCTCTTCCCTACACAGGAGAAATATCGACAGACGGAGAAGAAGACTGGTATACATTTAGAACAACAGCATCGGATAATTATTATAGAATTGAGACGGCCGCTGTAGAAAGCGAAAATCAAGCGGATACAGTAATTGAGTTATATCATAGCGACGATCTATTAGATGTGATTGCCTTTAACGATAACGCGGAATCAAGTTATTTTTCGCAAATAACCATACAGCTGGAAGCCCTTCAACTCTATTACATAAAAGTAACCAACGCCGAAAACGGGAGTGTAGGATACTATACAATAAACGTTGCAAAAACGGATCCACCAACTCCCACACCAACATCGACATTTACGCTCACTCCCACACCGACTCCGACAGATGAACCAATGGTTACTTTGATTGTTAACGACCCCCCTTACTCCGCTCAAATAAACAGAATCGGAGATGTTGATTGGTATCAATTTTCGACGGAAGACTATGGCGCCTATTTTATCATGGAAACTCACCCTTCGAGTGATGGAGATATATTGGATACAATGATTTTTCTCTATGGTCCAGATGATCAAACAATTTCTATAGAGAAAAATGATGATAAGGGTAAAAATGATTATTATTCACGAATCGAAATCTCACTAAAACCACATAGCGTGTATTATATAAAAGTCATCGAAGAAAATCACGATGACATCGGAGCATACACAATTGATGTTCGAACAGATATTCCTCCAACTCCAACATCCTCACCAACGTATCCCCCACCTTTACCAACACTCTTTACTCCTACTCCAACCTGGAAACCAAGCGCTACCAACCCACCTCCAACGAAAGAGATTGTCACATTAATCGTAAATGATCCACCATACACCGGAGAAATATCGTGGCCGGAAGAAATCGATTGGTATAAATTTGACACGGATGATTATGGTCACTATTTTGTCATAGAAACTCATCAATCTGCAGAGAAGGATATATTGGACACTTGGATTTATCTTTACGGACCAGACGATCAATCTCTATATATTGGCAAAAATGATGATAAGTCAGAAAACGACTATTTTTCAAAAATTGAACTGCATCTTGAATCGTACAGTACTTACTACATCAGAGTAATTGAAACAGAACAAAATGATATCGGTTATTACGGTATTGATGTACGATCGGTCATTCCACCAACTCCAGAGGTTGATCCAGGAGTGGATAATGGCAGTGGGGATGGAACGGATAATGGAGGCCACGGTAATAATGGCGCAATCACGAATACACCTACACCAACATCATCCCCAACGCCAACACCCATTGTATTGATTGTAAACGATCCTCCCTATGTGGCCCAAATTACTGATATTGGAGAAACCGATTGGTATTTATTCACTACGTTGTCAGAAGATGGTCTTATTTATAGCATTGAAACGCATCAACTAACGGATGGGATTCCTACAGATACATATATCTACCTATATGGCCCTTATAATCAACAGATGCAAATCGATGATGACGATGATAGTGGTGAGGATGAATTTTACTCGAAAATCAATAGGCTGCTTCTCCCTGACAATGTTTATTTCATTAAAGTACATGAAACTGGAAATAATAAAACGGGAGATTATTCCATCGATGTGCGCGCGGAAATCCCTCCTACACCTTCGCCAACGCCTTCACCCATAACGCCCACTCCAGAACCGACTCTAGCACCAACACCTACAGTTTCTCCCACAAGCACTAATTCACCTCTTGTGACGTTAGTTGTCAACGATCCACCGTATCCAGGTGAGATCTCTTGGACGGGAGAAGAGGATTGGTATCAGTGTTATGCTGCGATACCTGATAGTCTCTACACAATTGAAACCCACTATCGATCAGGTTATCAAATGCTGGATACGAAAATTTATCTTTATGGGCCCGACAGTCAAGAATTATTGATCATGGAAAACGATGACCAATCAGATACAAATTATACGGCAATGATCAGCCATGCCCTAATTACGGGCAGCACATATTTCATCAAGGTCATCGAATCGGGAAATAATGATATAGGAGTGTATACGATTGACGTACGAACTTCCGAGTCTGATGTGACAAGAACGCCCTCCCCTACTCCCACTCCGACATCAACAATCACTAAATTAATCGTTAATGCGCCTCCGCACGAAGCGCAAATAACAGAAAAAGGTATGGACCATTGGTATCAATTCAATACGTATTCGACAGGTACCCATTACACGATAGAAACGCGTCAGTTTCCTGGACATGATGTTCTAGATACAGAGATTCATCTCTATGGCCCGGATAGTCTAACTCATCTTATTCAAGAACATGATGATATCGACACCTTCAATTATCTATCTAGAATCGAATTGGATTTGGAGACAAATCGCACATACTATATAAAAGTCAATGAATCTGGAGATAACAACATAGGATATTATACGATCGATGTCCGGACACCAGAAATCATATTATCGAACGAATATCTTATTCTCACAGCGGAATCCCAAGGACGATTCCGATTGAAGACAAAGGATGGAAAAAATCTATTATTCCCAGGCGATCCCATTATAAAACCATGGTCGAGCTGGTCGACAGTCAAAATTGATGGAATTGGGTATTCGAACTTCAGCAATTCTGTTTTGGGAGAGACTCAGACGCTCATGTCACTCGTCAATAACAGCCAACAGATACGAGGAGCCTGGCAGATTGGCGATATCGAACTGCAACTGAATCTGCAGTTTACCAAGGGATATACTTCGAAACGAGAAGATAATATTGAGATTCTATGGACCGCGTCAAATCATGGTGCAACGAGTCACTCCATTGGAATGCATCTGATACTGGATACCATGATACTGGAGAACGACGCGGCTCTTTTCCGTCTGTTGAACGGGGATGAAATCACGCATGAGGCTGAATTGAAGGAAACCGAAATACATGAATACATACACGTAATTGATCGTTTGATGAATCCAAACTTAATCAGTGAAATCAGTTTCTTTGATCGACAAAAACCGAATCTCATTCAATTTGTCGATTGGGACAGCATAAAAAACAGTCCAGTGGAACTCCAATACATACCGAATCGCAATATAAGTTTTTTGGATGATTCCGCGGTTCATGTACAATGGAATCCTGAAGAGGTGAAAAACGGAGAATCGGTATCCTGGGGATTGCTTTATGGTTTGGCGGGAACCGATATCGCACCTACAAGAACACCAGACATATCAACAAATACGCCTAGGCAAATTCTAACAGAAACTCCGTCCTTTACGATACTGCCAACTCGAACATGGACAATGACTCCATCACCTACAAATACGCTGACCTTGCCTCCAACGAAAACCGAATTTCCTACTCCAACAGAGTCTCCAACATATTTTCCAACTCAAACTGCTATACTAACGCACACAGATACACCTTCTCCAACGAATACATCGATACCGACTCTAACGCAAACACCATCTTTTACGATACCGCCTACTCCAATATGGACAATGACTCTATCACCTACAGATACGCTGACTCCGACTCGAACGAAAACCAACATTCCTACACTGACAGAGACCACAAAACTTCCACAAACTCATACCGCTCAACCAACGTATACACAGACTCCATCTCCGACAAAAACACCTAGATTCACTCCAACTCCGATTATACAGCATCTCTGTACAAACGATTTCTCGCTTCGTCAGTTTTTCACAATTCCACTTAGTTCGAAACCAAAAGAATTAATCTCTGATGATTTCAATGATGATGGATATACCGATTTGCTCACAACGCTACCAAATGAAGAAAAACTTCTTCTCTTCTTATCCACAGGAGATTTGCAACAGCCATTCTATGAAATCCGTCTATCCCTTGGTTATCAATGTGAATTTATATCTTCGGGTGATATTAATGGAGATAATTTGAAAGATATTTGCGCTTTGTCCTATTTAGATGAAAAACTGACTGTGCTTTTCTCAGATGGAGAAGGAAATTTTAACGAAAAGGTAGAAACGACTATTCCCCTATACTTCATTTCTTCCTCACGACGCCAGCAACCCATCGCCTGTGCGGATACCGATGGAGATGGTAAAGATGAAATTTTTGTTGTCTATTCAGATAATTTTGATGAAATTTACCGCCTTTCGCTTTCGGAATATGGGGAAGAGTTGATACATGAAAAAGTGATTGTACCTGAAATCCAAAATCACACGATTCAGATGATTACTATCGAACATATGGTCAGCAGGGATGATTTTGTATTGGGAGTTATCACATGGGATGATCGTTTGGTCCGCTTTTTCGAGCCTGCCAATTTCTTGGAATATACTCTTCGCGCTACCTATTCACTTGAAGATACAATCGATGGAAATACGATGTCAGCGTTTCAAGTAAGAGACGCGGACGGAAATGCGTTGCATGATTTACTTATTCTTCCCTTTGATGGAACGGCGCGTTTGTACACGTCCTTTGCTGAACCTTTGGCTCAAAATCGCGTTGTGGATGTTGATTTCAGCGGCGTCAGCGAGCTTGGAGCGATTTTTGATGATGCTGTGATAACTGACCTGGATAACGACCACACGATGGACATGATATACATAAGCCGAAAGAAAGGCAGTGAGCGCATCGTAATGATCTGTGTTGTTTGTGGAGAACAACCGGGTGAATTTGGTTCTTCTGTTATTTTTCCTATCGACCGTCACTCAAGCGATCATGCAAATCTCCGCCTGGAAGCGATTGATATAGATTTAGATGGCAAAGAAGATTTAGCAATGCTCGATGATTTTACAAATGAACTTGTCATCTTTCTCAATACGTCAATACCTGTAGAACCTACGCCAAAACCAAGTATTCAACCTACGATTTTACCTACACAAACACCCTATAGCATCGATTTAACGACTAAGGAAAACTTTTCCCTAATACCGGTTGGCATAAGGATGGCGGATATTACGTTTAACGTCGATGGAACTTCTATCTTTGCTAAACCGGACGAGGGAATATTAGTCGTATCAAATGACAGCATACCAATCGATGACACAGCGATAATATCGCTTAACTGCAGGAGTAATTCAACAGATATTAGAGTTGCTGCGATTGGGTTTGACGGTGAAATGGCTTCAAACACTGTTAATTATACCAATCCCTCTGGAAATGCTCTGATAGTAGATGGCATCCAAGAAATTGATACATCGTTTTTATCTCATACAGGAAATATCATTCCAGCGTTTCAAGTTTACAATGGAGGAGAAACACCCGCTTCTGTAACGATTACTAAATTAGATACGTATAATGTCGATACGCTGATACCAATAAATGATATTAATCTTGGAATCGATGGAAGCGTACCTAACCTGGATGGGTGGATTGGAGATTTGCTGCAATCAGGCGCTGTCGGTCCCATGTTTTCTTCTGAAAACCATTCTCAAACGAACAGTGGCAGTCTCGAACTGAGAGGACATGGAGGAATCTCAAACGCTGCGATTTCAATCGATTTGAATGAAGGAAGACAGGTTTATGAATGTTATGTTAAACGATTTGGATCTACTGATGATAGCGCTACGTTTGTTCTGATCGTTACAGATGGTGAAATGAATACTTTTGCAAGTTTTATCTCTGCAAAAACAATTCCTACGGATCGTTGGATTAAAATTATGTGCTCCAGTACAGTACACGCAGAATCCAAAGCGTATTTAGTTGTTCAATCTGCAGGCGCGGATGTATTTGTGGATGATTTATCTGCTTATTATATAGATTGATTTAAATTCTTGTATATATTGGAAGAAGATATATAATGAAATATACAAACGTTTTATGGACACTAATGATTGTGCTGAGTTTTACTCTTTTTTTAATATTATCACCTGAAAGTAATGCACAAAATCCTATAGAGAAGTCTCTACAAAATAATATCAACACTCCCCAAAATTTTCCGGATCCAAATTTTCGCCAGGTTGTAGAATCAATCATGAATGTCAAACCAGGTGGTGTATTTACAGCCATGGACATCGCTTCAATTGACACATTGTATTGTCCAAATAAAAAAATATCCGATATGAAAGGCATTGAATACTTTACAAGTGTTATTGGATTATATTGTGATAACAACTTACTGACTTACTTAGATCTCTCACAAAATATATCATTGAAACATGTTTCATGTGCGAATAATCAATTAATCCATTTAGAATTACCGGCAACGTCAACTCTATTTTACCTTTATTGCCCTATGAATAGGCTCACGAGTCTGAATCTAAAAAACACAACGGAATTACAACTACTACATTGTTATGAGAATCAACTTTTGTATTTAGATCTCTCTAGGAACAATTTTTTATATGAGTTGAATTGTTCACATAACAACTTAACGGATATAGACATTTCTAAAAATTTGCGATTAGCAACTTTACGATGTGATCATAATCAAATATCTCATTTAGATGTTTCTTACAATACAAAATTGACAGAAGTCTATTGCAGTCATAACCTTTTGTCAAACATTACCAGTTTCGTGATTAATGAGCAATTTTCTCAACAAGATATTCTGGATATCCGGTACAACAATCTTGATTATGATGATTGGGACGATGTTTTGACATTAAGAAATCGTCTGGAAGAGGCCTATTATTTCGATTGGGGTGAAGATCTTAGATGGGGATTCGCTTATTCTCCTCAAAATGGAATTGATCCCTTTGAACTGATTGGTGAAAACATTAATCTTCCATATTTTTTTCCAGATTCAAATTTTCGCGCAGCGGTAGAGCAATTTATGGGTGTCGATTATAGAAGTCCTTTCACGATGAAAGATGCGGCTTCAAGAATTGGTGTTTTCAGCTGTTCAAGTATGTCGATCAAGGATGTGACTGGAATTGAGTTATTAACTGGGATAACTGAACTGTATTGTTCAAATAATGAAATAAACTATTTAGATATTTCGAATTCAAAAAATTTACGAGAACTTGCATGCGATAACAATTCGTTAACTCATTTAGACCTGACGAACAATCCCTCATTAATTTACCTCTGGTGTGAGAATAATCAACTCACTTATTTAAATGTTTCCAACAATCAAAAATTAGAAATACTCAGAATATCCTCGAACCAATTGACCAATTTAGATATATCCTTTGCGACCAATATACATACTCTTCAGTGCAGCAGAAATCAGCTGGAGCGTATAGATGTATCGAATAACAATCTTCTAAAATACTTTGATTGTTCGACTAATCAGCTTACCCAATTGATTTGTTCTGATCATCAATACATAACACATCTGACTTGTTATGATAATCAACTAGTCTACTTGGATACATCAAACGCTATATCATTGTATAGTCTTTATTGCAGCGATAATCATTTGTCTAGTTTGCATGTCACTGATTCGCCATACTTAGAATTTCTCAATTGTTCAAATAATCGTTTGACAGATATCGATATTTCCAAGAATACTAAATTGATTGGATTAACATGCTCTCATAATCTGTTGAGCAACATTGACGTTAGCCAAAACTCCTTATTATCCTTCTTAATATGCAATAATAATCACATAGATTCTATTTCAAGTATTATTGAAAGAGAGAAGAATCGAGACAGAGGTCTAATAACATTAGATTTGCGCTATAACGATTTGGATTATGATATTTGGGATGACATATGGTTTTTAAGAAAAGTCATAGGTCCTCCTCAGTATGATTCATGGGAATCACTTGTAAGTGGTTTCGAGTATTCACCACAAAATGTATTCAATCCCTATATTTGCATGCATCCAGGGGATTCAAACCGGGATGGAAGAATAAATTTTGATGATTTCATTACCATTTTTTCAAATTTTTTTTATAAAGATAATTTAACCGTTGTACAAAAACGATTAGACGATGTAAATCGAGATGGATCCATTACACCTCAGGACGCTCAAGAACTGTATCTACAAGCGAAATTATCTCAAAAAATTATTACTATTGATTTACCCAATTTACCTGAAAACGCGTTCCCTCTTGAAATGGTATTGATCGAAGGAGGTACTTTTAATATGGGAACAACAGATTCATTGCGATATCCTGACGCGACACCACATCAAGTCTCATTGACGAATGACTTCTATATTGGAAAATATGAAACAACACAAGGTCAATGGAAAGCGATTATGGGTTCACTCCCTGAAATTAATCAATCTATTGGAATTAACTTTCCTATTTGCAGTGTGACATGGAACGAATGCCAAGACTTCATAAATAAAATAAATGACCTGGAAATAGGAACCTTCAGGCTACCAACCGAAGCCGAATGGGAATATGCTTGTCGCGCAGGAACAACAACGCGCTTCTATTGGGGTGATGAGTGGAATATTCTCGATAATAAGATCCACGCTTGCCACACAAGGGGAGGTGGATACAATCCCGTAGGTATGATGCCTCCTAATCCATTTGGCTTATACGATATCAGCGGAAACGTGTGGGAGTGGTGTCAGGATTTTTATGCTCCGTACGCAAAGGAACCAAAGATTGATCCTATTGGACCTAAAACCGGTGTCGATCGAGTCTATCGAGGAGGCGCTTGGGATTTATCTGCCAGTTCCTGTCAATCAGCGAATAGAGCACATGCTCCTCCTGAAAAACGTTATTTTGTCAGCATAGGATTACGTCTTGTTAAAATCTTTCCTCAAGAGTAGATACATAAAACTATTGCTTTTTAGCAACCGAATACCTGTGAATTTTTGATCTGAATAAGAACTTGTAATTTTTTTTATTATGAATAGTCGTTTTTACATCATGAATAGTGTGGTGAGACCACCATGTAGATGATTATTTACGGAGAATAATAGATGAACTCAGATTGGATAGAATCTCTCATTCATCAAGAAAAACTAATATTAAAAGCTATTGAATCCAAAACAGATTTATAGCATGATGTAATTGAAAAATATAAATAAACATCAAAACGCCTATGATAGAAATTATACCGCATAACTAAGATCTTTGAACAGACAACAGGTTAAGCGTTCTATAAAGCGCAATAATAAAAGAATGGTTATTTACTTAAATTATCACGATCGCAATCAACTTGAAGCGTTTCGGAGAAAACATCGAACCGCTCTACTTACTATCATATTTACCGATCTCGTTCACGCGACGGAAATGAAGGATAAACTGGGGGATAGTACTGGTGTCGATCTTATCCAGCAATATTATGCGCTTGTACGAGACCTCCTTGATCGTTTTTCCGAGGGCGAGGAAATCAAAACCGCCGGAGATTCTTTTTTGATTGTATTTGTAAAACCCTCAGATGCGGTTAAATTCTCTCTCTTACTCCAACGCCAGCTGCGCGTTTTTTTTCAGGATAAAGCCTTCCCACTAGCAAACCGCATTGGAATTCATCTGGGTGAAGTCGTCGTTGAAGAAGAAGAGAATTCGGATAAAACCAAAGACCTGTATGGGATTCAAGTGGATACATGCGCGCGGATTCTTTCTTTGTGTGAGGAAGATCAAATACTCATTACACGATCGGTCTATGATAACGCCCAGCAAGTCTTAAAAGGCCAGACAATCGAAGGAGTAAAAACGATCCATTGGAAAAACCATGGTTCCTTTGAAATGAAAGGACTATCTGAACCGATTGAAATCTATGAGGTGAAAGACAAAGAAATAATCGATCCTCCCCCAATAGAAGAGATTACACGCTTTCTTGAGCGCAAGCAGTCAGTCAATTTAGTAGTCCGTGGATCTGTAAAATGGCGCGAATGGATCGGATGCATCGCACGCGATCGGATCAAAGATCTTGCCATCGTTGATCTGGAAAATCCCGCCACCGTCTCTCGCCAAGGATTGCTTGTGGAAATACTTAAAGCGCTTCGCATTCCTGTGCAAATTCCTAAGGAACCAAACGATTTGGCGGAATTCTCTCGTATTCTATCCGAGCGACCATTATCACGCGTCGCGTTGACGCATTTCGATCTCGCTCCCCACCGGGAATCATACGATGTCAATTTTTACGCCGCGTTGCGGTATATGATGATGGAATCCCGCAACCTTGTTCTCCTCATTCAATCCCGGAAGCCATTCCATACGCTGCTTCCTCCCGATAATCCTCTCTCCACGATAGACATAAAAACCGTCGAATACCAGCATCCTCATGAAACATATATTTCTTGAACAACTCCAAACGCATGCACTTAGCCATCGAGCAGTAATCTGGTGGTTGAGTTTGCTATATCGACGTCCACAGCAGTTTTGTGATGCGCTGAAACCAATGCCACCGGTCAAACAAGTCATCAACGGCGTTATTCTTTATCTTCACTGTATTCCCTATATTATTCTCTCCTATATCGTGGGGCGGATTTTCTTCTATGGACTTCTTGAATTATCTCCAGCGTCTCCACAGTTGAATCAACCTATTCAATTCATCTCCTACCATTTTCATGAGTTCACTTCGGGATTGACTCTCGAAATCATGGCGGGGATCGGCGGGGGAATTGCTTCTGGAATCGCGTTAGGCGCGGCTCTCGGAATCGCCGCTGGTATAACTACGGGAATCGTTGGAGGCATCGCGGGTGGGATCGCCTTAGGGATCGCCACAGGAGTAGGAATGGAAAATGCGCTCGGATTCGCTGGAGGAATCATCGGAGGTTTCTTTACAGGAATCATCGAAGGTACCGTCATTGGGATCGTTCTCGGTATTGCCGCAAAGATTGCCTTCAATAAAACGCTAGGAATTACCACCGGGATCATTGCAGGTATTATCGCCGGATTTGCAGAAGGAATCGCTTTAGGATTCGCAACCGGAACTGTCTATGGAATTACGTTCGGATTCGCCTTCGGTCTCGCTTTCTGCGTCGCTGGATTACGCGCCTATTATCTGTTGCTCCACCTTATATTCATATTTCCCAAACCTAGGGGGTATGCGTATCTCTATCATCCGGTCTCTTGGGACGATCTATGCTCGATCACTTTCCCCTGGTTGGATCGTCTTTTAATCAATTACACCGAATACAAGCCGGAAGCGGGCGCAAAAGAAATCGAACGCGTGATTAACACGTATCCTAGCCAACGCATGGAGGCGCTAAAGGCCAAAGCTACCCTTATCGCTCGCGAAGCGAAAAGGGAAACAAACCTTTCATTACTGGATTCAATTGTTGGTAATCTTCCTGAAGGTGAAGAAGGCTTTCTTAGTCAAACACCCAAAATCCGTGAAATGATCAGTGAAATCTCTCAATTGCAACGCCGTCTAGATACGCTTGAACGTCCTGTTTTCCGTGAACCGATCGCCGATTATCTACGAACCAAGATAGAGAATTTTGAGCACAGGATCAGTGGATTCAAAGAACCTTTAATGTCAGAATTCCGTGCCGCCGCCCAGGAATGGCGAGTAATTGCCGATGAACAATGGAAGAGAGCAAAGGAGATTCTAAAGCAGGAACCTACTCCTCAAATCTTCCGCGCCGGTGATCCAGTCAACCGCTCGCAAGAAGCTTTCGTACTCCGCGCCAGTGTAATCGAGGAATTGGAAAGACAACTAATGCTCGCTTCCGGTTGTCCTGGCATTCTTTTCTATGGCAGGAGACGGATGGGAAAATCCACGATCTTGCGAAACCTCAGTGATTTCTTAACACCCACTGTCCGCGTCATCTCGATCTCCATGCAGAAACCCGAAGCGTTCACATCGATGGAATCGTTCTTTCAACTCATTGTACAAGAAATGAAAACGATCGAACCAGAGATCGAAAAAATCCAAGAAACACCTTACGATCTACCTAGTTTCTCAAAATTCCTGTCTGCATGTGACCAGATCATGGGAGCGCTGGATGGACGATTATTCATTGCGCTGGATGAGTATGAAAACATTGACGAAAAAATTGGGGATAGCGCGTTTACATTGGATCTCCTAGCAACATTTAGGGAATCGATCCAGACGAACCGACGACTGATTTGGGCTTTTGCAGGAAGTCATCACATAACCGAATTGAAACACGCACAGTGGCCTTCTTACCTGATCAGTGTTCGGACAGTAGAAATACCCCCGTTCACCGAATTTGAAACACGCCTACTTTTAACTGAACCAATGAAACACTCACCCATTTGGGAGAGGGAAGACTCCAAACGCCCTCGCTTCGATCCATCCTTCTGGGGTGAAGGTGGCATTGAACGCATCCATACCGAGTCCGGCGGTTGGCCACACCTCACACAGCTCATCGCCGAAACCATAATCGATCTTCTTAACGACGAAGAAGCCGATCGAGTCACCCCCGATCTTTTAGAGCGCAGTCTTGATAAAGCAATCGTCCGAGGAGATAGCGTTCTCTATCAACTTATCGAAGGAGAATGCGTCTATCCTGGAGAGTGGGAATACCTAAATAAATATCGAAATCAGGAAACACAGTTCCCCCCAGAAGACGAAGAAATCGCAAAGTCATTAAAAAGAAGAGCGCTCATCCGTGAAGAAAACAACGAATGGAGCCTACGAGTTCCCCTTATGCAGAGATGGCTGCGAAAGCGGATCTAAAATCCTCTTTTAACGTGTCTATGAATTCTGATTTTACAGACATCTGATACAGATGAAGTATCACTGAAGATGTTAATTGAATAGATGTCTACTGACGGTTCGCTCAACTATGCCGCACTTCCGGCGCAGGAATCGCCTCACACTAATCCCGTATGGTCAAAAAAGTCGACTGAACTGTAACCACCCTTGATTAAAAGACTTGGAAAAATGACTCATCCATGATTTCGGCCCATTGACATACTGCTTCACTGCTTCGATTCTATGGCATTTTAGATCAGAATATAGGCTATCCTTAAAATGCATGAATTTCAACTGATGCTAGATCAGAATAGACTCCTATAAGAAATCATTAATTGAGGCTCATTGGTTGATTTCTGGAGATCCTTTTGTTTACATACAAACAAATCGTGCAATGATCGTGCAACGTGAGGGTGGTCTGAAGGTAGTCTGAGGGTGGTGTCAACGTGAGGGCAAGGTTTTTAAGTGTTTGTAAGTTCTTAATTTACAGTAAGTTATAAATTTGATCGAGGTGACTACGGATCAGGAGGTTACAGGTTCGAATCCTGTTCGGCGCGTTTTGATTTTACTAGACTTACATCACTTCTAAAACATCCTCAAATTTCAAGATGCTACCTATATGCTACCATCCGGAGGAAAAAAAATAGGCTTCATGATGTTATGAGGTAACTATAAGTGCAGGGATGTTGATAGCCTTAAACCTTAGAGGCCAACCGATAAATAATCAGTGATTCATGGCTCATAAATTTATATATATCAGTTAGTTATGAAAATAGAATTCATGTTCATCACTAATACTTTACTATTTTAGTAAAGTTTCTGCGATCGATAACAATGGAGATAGTAATTATGAACATATGCTCATAAAGAATCAAAATTTGTTCAACACGGGATTGGGGTATGGCAACGATTCGCGCGAAAATGGGCCATTTCGATTTATAAGCCCTGTTAAAGAAGAGGGTTAGATCAATTTTCAAAATAGCGAAAGACAGTTCGTTCACTGACATTCAGCGCATTGGCGATTTCTGAGACATTCAGACCTTTATCACGTAATAACTTGGCTCGAACTGGCTTCGCTTTTGTTGTTCCTTTTTTCCGGCCTTTATAAACACCGTTCGCTTTGGCGACGCGAATGCCAGCGTCTTGCCGTTCACGCCGATACTCCATTTCTATTTCCGCGAGACCAAACATCACACTGGCTACCATACGTCCAATTGTTCCGCTTAAATCGATTTGTTGAGTGACAACAACAACGCGAATATTTTTCTCGCACCAATCGGCCAAGAGATTAATACCGTCCCGTTGACGGCGCGATATCCGATCGAGTTTCCAAACGATCACGGTTTTCACCGTTCCGTTGAAGATCTCTTTTTGCATTCGTTCAAACGCAGGCCGCTTCGTCGTCTTTCCGGTCTCTGTATCTTCGTACCACTGAACGGAGGACAACTTAATCCCATTTCCTTTGAGCCAGCGTTTAATCTCAGATTTTTGGCTGTCGGTTTTTTGGTGGCGAGAGGAGACACGGCAGTAGCATGCAATCATGAGAATCCCACAGATCCGTTTATAAACTTCCTCCACTGAGTATGCGGGGTTTTACGCTCGATGTCAATTAGAGTAAAGTCTATATGGCATACTTTTTAGGCTTCAATTTCTCCGTAAATGCGAGGGAATTGAACGCTCATCACGCCAAGACTCTATTTGTCATGTTTTACCCCCCCGTTCCATTCGATCCATTCCAACAACATGAAAAGGAGTTAGCAGATCGTGCCCTGCGTACATGAAACCGCTTATCCACGATTAAAAACTTCGATGACGGCCAAGGATCTAACAAAAATATATACGCCCACATTGGATGAAATAAGCCTAGCCAACTCCAACGCTCGTGGGCAATCGGCGAAACGGTGCTTTCTTATTTTACTGAAAACATTTCAACGGCTTGGTTACTTTATCCAACTCCGCGATGTTCCCATACAAATCGTCAATCACATTTCAAAATGTTTTGCCGGAGAACCATCATCGCTTGACTTATCCGCCTATGACGAGTCTGGAAGCAGACGCCGACATGTTCAAATCATCCGAGACTATCTCCAAGTCAAACCGTATGACAGGCAGGCAAACCAATTGCTCAGAACGGTGATACGGGAAGCCACGCTCACTAAGGAAGACCTTGCCGATATCATCAATGTGGGGATTGAGGAATTGATTCGAAATCGTTTCGAACTCCCAGGATTTACGACGCTACGTGTGGAAGCGCAAAGGGAGAGAGCGAAAACTCATCGACACATTTATCATTCTGTTTCCCGCGCATTGGGCAAAGACGGGCGGTTGTTGATCGATCAAATTCTTACCGTGAATGAAACCACAGGCCGGGCGCCGTGGAACGCGATAAAAGAAGAACCCGGACGGCCGACACTAACTCACCTGAAAGAACTGGTGGCTCACCTTTGCTGGATGAAAACCATGAACGTCGGCACGGAGGCTCTTTCCTCAATCCCTCATGGCAAAATCCGCCGGTTTGCGAATGAAGCCAAGAGCCTTGATGCGGGAAGAATGCAGGAAATGAACTCGCACAAACGCTATACATTGGTGGTCGCGCTTATCAAAATGCAAACAGCGCGCGCTCTGGATGACCTTGGGGAAATAGATAGGAGTTTTTATCGAGCGAAGCCGAGATACAAACTCTATTGGACGAAGTGCGGGGGAATGTGAGAACCAATAACACGCCATTTATTCGCGAAACGGCTTAATTGAGGAAGAGAAGTTGATAGTTTAGAAAGAGAAAATCCTCTTGAAGCTATAGAAATCCCCTCACGGCAAGAAAAGTAAAAAATCTTCCCGCGTAAAGTTATAATTTCTTTATATTACCATCGCGATGCTTACAATCGGAATCGATCAGGGGCTTCGATTCCGATTGAGGGTTTCAATGACAATCACGTTACAGCTTTTGCAACGCGGACATTTAGGCCATTCCGGCGCCGATTCTTGGCCGGTCCGATCGAATACTGCTTTGTCGTTGGTCTCTTTTGAAACGATGGAATTCTCAACCGATTCGGGAATAGAAACGCTCTCCGCCTTGGGGGCGAGGAGCAAACGGATTCGATTGCGTGTGTCCCGATGACAGTGATGCCACAGCCCATAGTAGCGGACTTTATGGAAGCCGCGGGGGAGCACATGCATCACGAAGCGCCGCAGAAATTCTTCGCCCGGCAAGCGGAGAGTTCGCCAATGCTTCTCTTTGAAGGTCTTGTAGCGGAACGTCACGTGGGTAGCGTCCATTGCCAGAAGCCGGTGGTTGGAGATCGCGATGCGATAGACATAGCGCCCCAGGTAATTCAAGATGGCTTTCACGCCTTTGCCATACGGTTTGCAGAACGAGTTCCAGCCTCTATTCCAGACCTTGGTCTCGATGCCTTGGAAGATCTCCGGCGCCGCTTTTTCGAGCCGTTCTTTAAAGCGCCGGCGAACGAGTAAGCTGAGCGTTCCCACATGGAGAAGCCATTTCGGGTGGCGGAGTTCCATCCAAGAGTGGCCGTCCTCACTCACGGCGCCGGCGCTGACCAACAGATGGACATGTGGATGCAATTCCAGATCTCCCCGCCAAGTGTGCAGCACGGCCAGGATCGCCGGGGTCCCGCCAACGACTTGGGGATTGCGCATCAGATCCATGATACAGGAAGCAGCCGTCGTCATCAGCAACCCATAGAGAATCTTTTGATGAGCCAAGAAAGCCGCCCGGATAGACTGCGGAACTGTTACGATTACATGAAAGTAACGGCAGCCAAGCATCTGGTCTTCCCGCTTCTCGATCCATTGCCGCATCGCCTGGGAATGACAGGACGGACAGGATCGATTGCCACACCCGTGATACACCCAGAAGTCTTCGCCGCAGTCCTGACAGTGATAACGATGCCCTCCCAGTTCCGCCGTATGACAGGCCATGATATCGTGCAGCGCTTTACGCTGGGAGGGCAAAAGGCGCTTCCCTTGCTGCCGGATATAGGCCGGGCCAAACCGGCGAACCACATCGCCGAGTTCGAGGTTCGATGAAGTGCAATTCATGATTCCTCCTCACATCAGATCGGCGAACACGGCGTTGATCCGATCCTGAGCCTCGTGGCGAAGCGGCTCAGTCAAATGAGTGTAGATCTGTGTCGAACGAATACTGGAATGGCCGAGAAGAATCTGGACAACGCGCAGGCTTTCGCCGTTCTCCAGCAATCTGCTGGCAAACGAATGACGCATCGAATGCGGCTTCACATCGTCTGTCAGCCCGGTAGCGTTACAGGCCAAGCGAAACGCTTTGCCGAGTGTCGATGAGGGAATGTGGTTGGAGCCTTGTTGGTTGGGGAATAGCCAGGTGGGATGGCGATGCATCAACCAGAGTTCACGCATCGGCTCCAACAAGGTGTCCGGGAGAGGAACGATTCGCTCTTTATCGCCCTTCCCAATAATCCGTAAACTCATTTGGTTGGAATCGATCTGCCGCACCGGAAGAGAGATGACTTCACTGGTCCGAAGGCCGCACGCATACATCAACGTTAGAGCCAACCGGTAGGGCGTTTTCCTGACGGCGGCCAGGAGGGCGCGAACTTGGGAATGGGTTAATGAATGCGGCAGGCGCTTTTGGCGAGGCTTACGAATCTTTTTTTTGCAAACAACGGCCACCCCAGATCCAGCGTGGTTTGATAAAGAAATTTCAGCGCGCTGTAGTGGACCTGAAACGTTCCGAGAGCGACTTTCTTCACGTCTCGCAAATTCAGTAAATAGACCCGGACGAGTTCCTCGCTAATGCATTCTGGCGAGCAATCAAATTCTAGAGCGAATGAGGCGACGGCTCGGACGTATGCTTTTTGCGTGCCTTCGCTCAGTCCTGCTAACGTCATGTCTTCGATCATGCGTTTCCGTAATGATTTCATGATCTTTTCTCCTGTAAATAAGTAGTGGTTGGCAGTCTTACAGCCACTGCCTTCTCAGAAGAAATACATGACAACTCAGGAGATTTCGCAAGGGGATTGTTCAACTAGAAAATTCGGCGTACGACACTCTGCGGCGGAGCCGCTTCGTCCAATGTTCATTAAGCGGATGAGTAAAATCAATTGGAAAGGTCATGAGGCGCTTGTTGAGTTTCGGAATTCTCAACAGAGCCGCACCGATCAGTTAATCAGTATTCTCCATGATCTACTGACTAAACTTCAACAAGATGGGACACCAGAAAATCAAATTGCAGCCATGCGCAACGTTGTCGGTAATCAAACCGATGAAATCATTGAGGACTGTCAAGTGCATGCGGAATACGCCGGGGAACAACTATTCGGCTTTGCTTTGGCGGTTTTATAAAAGTCATCGCGCAACGTTGTTTTCTCTCTTGGATCACGTCCCTCTCATCTCAACAAGTCAAGATATGGCGTTGATAGAGTCGTTGAATTTTTTACGAAAGCATAGAGACAACAAACGTGAATGGATTGCCGTCGAGTCTTTGGAAACAGATGATTTTCAATCGTCTTTGATAGATTTATCATGGATTCCAGATAAATGGTGGAAGTTGGTAACCGGCGCGTCCGATCGTAAATCGGCTCCGCAACAGATCAACCGCCGACACTTTGAGGTGTGTGTCTTCTCTCAGGTTATGCTTGAACTGAAGTCAGGCGATTTGTGTATTGAGGGAAGCGATAAATTTTCTGATTATCGTCAACAGCTTATCTCTTGGGAGGAATATGAGCGTGGCATAAAAGAATATGGGGAGCAAGTCGGTTTACCCGTAGACAGCGATGCGTTTGTTACGCATATGCAAAAGGCTCTGGAGGAAGAGGCCGCTGCCGCAGATGCTTTTCTTCCCGGAAAACGAATCCCTGAGGCTCGAAAATGGAAAACCCGTTCTTCGACGGCTGACAAAGAAAAAGAAGCCAGCAGAATTCAAAACCTTAAAACAACTCATTGCGAACAAAATCGAACCCGTTAACATTCTTGATGTTCTTGCCGATACAGAAAACTGGCTCAACTGGACACGTTTTTTCGGCCCCCTTTCCGGGCACGATGCGAAGATTGAATCGCCACGTTCCCGCTACATCGCAACCACCTTTTGTTATGGCTGTAACCTCGGTCCCGCTCAAACGGCTAGGTCACTCAAAAATTTTGACCGAAAACAAATCGCGTGGATCAACCAAAGACATGTTCCTGAAGAAAAATTAGACGAAGCCATTACCGCCATCATCAACGCGTACAATCAATTTTCACTGCCCAAATTATGGGGTTCTGGCAAGCATGCGTCGGCAGACGGAACAAAATGGGATCTCTACGAACAAAACCTCCTTTCTGAGTATCATATCCGCTATGGCGGATATGGCGGTATCGGGTACTACCACGTTTCGGATACCTACATCGCGCTCTTTAGCCATTTTATTCCCTGCGGGGTGTGGGAGGCGATCTATATTCTTGATGGGCTATTAAAGAATAAATCTGACATCCAGCCTGATACACTGCATGCAGACACTCAAGGTCAAAGCACAACGGTTTTTGGGTTGGCCCATCTGCTGGGAATTGATTTGATGCCACGCATTCGGAATTGGAAAGACCTGATACTCTTCCGCCCAACAAAAGATTCTCGTTACAAACACATTGATGGGTTATTCTCCGATAGCATCAACTGGAATCTAATCAAAACCCATCTACCCGATATGCTTCGCGTTGTTCTCTCCATCAAAGCGGGAAAAATCACGGCCTCAACTATCTTGCGAAGGCTTGGAACCGATAGCCGAAAAAACAAACTCTACTTTGCATTTCGAGAACTTGACCGTGTTGTACGAACCCTTTTTCTACTTCGTTATCTGGGAAATCTCGAACTACGTCAACTCATTCAATCCGCTACGAATAAAAGTGAATCGTTCAATAATTTCGTCCAGTGGCTCTTCTTTGGCGGGGAGGGATTAATTGCGGAGAACGACAGGGATAAACAGCGCAAATATATCAAGTACAATCACCTGGTTGCGAATTGCTTGATCTTCCATAACGTGCACTCTCAAACACGCATTCTTCATGAGTTAGCCGAAAACGGATATAAATTTGATGATGAAACTCTGTCACGAATAAGCCCATACATTACCGATCATGTTAATCGTTTTGGCAATTACACCCTGAATTTGAACCGAAACACACCGGCTCCAGATTACACACTAAATCCTCTCTCTTTACTAGCATCTGGATGAAATGGCCCATTTTCGCGCGAATCGTTGCCATACCCCGGATTATCTCGAAGAACCGAGAGACGCCGTGATTGAAGGGGAAGTGAAGGTGATTCCTGCTTTGTAATTCAATTTTCAATATAAATACCAATCCGATATTGGTGTTTCACAATCTTTCTGGGGCGAGAATGCAAAACCGGATAATAAGCTAATTTCTTCTTGGAATTTTGGATTTCCGATTCGTTCTGTTAGAAGAATAATGTTACCAACAGCTTCTTCAAAATTATCACAGCCAATGTAATTAAATCGAACATCCACAAAATAGAGACCAAGACTTTCGTTAACTATAAGACTTGAAAGGCTGGTTAATTTATTGTTAGAGCAGTCGAGATATTTCAAGGAGGTATTACTGGAGACATCCAGGCTTGTTAATTGATTGCTGTTGCACCAGATATAAGTCAAAGCAGTGTTGTTGGAGACATCCAGGCTTGTTAATTGATTACCACTGCAGTCGAGTCTATCCAAAGCAGTATTATGGGAGACATCCAGGCTTGTTAATTGATTATCACTGCAGACGAGATAATTCAAAGCAGTGCAGTTAGAGACATCTAAATAAGATAATTGATTTCCAAGACAGTCAATATCTAATAAGACAGGATTTTTAGAAACATCAAGGTCAAGTAATTGATTACGCCCACAGTAGAGAAATTTCAAATCTGTGTTGTTAGAAACGTCCAAGCTAGTTAATTCATTTTCACTCAAAATGAGGTTTGAAATGTTAGGAAAAAATTTCAATCCAGTCACATCCTTAATTTTGTTATTTTTATGATAACCATGATACCTTAATTCACCTGTTTTCACTGCAGCTTCTAAAGCAGTGAATTTTCCCCCTGGTGATACTCCCATAAATTCCTCAACCACCATTCTGAAAACCGGATCTGGAAAGTTCTCCGGCGTGTTAATGTTCTGAGAAAATGCGCTTATGGAGATACCAAAGAAGAAGAAAAAAAGAAACTGTTTAAGATTCATGTCCCCCTCCCAGTTTATTTTGTCGATGGAATCAATCGGAAAATTTTATTTCTTTCGAATAGCTGCGACAAAAACTGAATAATGTTGGATAGATTCATTCTTAATGATGTAAGGTGTTGATTCTTTGCTTCTCATGAGAGATCGAATTTGAGAACGTGCAGTAGTTTTCCCTCTTCTTGATGTTGAATGACCGTGAGTAAAAATAACATAGTCTCTTTGTTCTTCATAAGCTTTTTTAAGTGCTTCAAGCGCTTTTTCATATATTTCGTACATCCGGTTACAGTACGGTTCTTTCCATTCATTTTTCCTACCATAACTTTGTTCAAAGTGGAAATCGATTTCAATAGAATTTGGAAGTTCTCTATATTTTTTCCAGTCGCCATTTTCTTTTTTAAACATGATTGTTAAACCTCTCTAATTTCCTTATCGTCTCCTTAGTGTTAAATCATCAATAACGAGTGTGGATTCTGCGCCGGGACCGCCGTTTTGGATGATGACGTATATTGGTGTTTCGGGATTCCGAACCGTGAAGTTCCCGCCAACCATCACGCGCTCAGACCAAGCGTAACTGGTTTCAAGGCCGGGAATCTCTCCGATATTCCGGAATAGTCCCACATTCTGATAAGCGTTAGTCATCACGAATGCCATTAATCCCCCGCCACTTGATGGCGTTTCCCTGAACGCTTTATCACCTCTCCGATCAGGGTGAAGGGATAGTGCTCCTCAACGCCGGTCACGATAGTGCCGATATTGGCGGCCATGTTGGATGGTTCGACGCTCATCCTGATGGCGATATCCGTCAGGGATTCAAAAAAGGGTATCACTGCGCCGTCTACATTGTTCATGTTGACGATCAAGTTTTCCAACTCTCCTTCAAAGGTTCCATCCACTTCCAGCGTTACCGGTTTCCCCAGTTCCAGGGAAGGCGGTTCCACGATGAGGTTATCAACCCACACAGTCGCGGATAATGTCGAGAACGGCGAGTTAACCACCTGGACAGCGACTTGCAACTTTCCGGATGGAGGCGCGTAATAGAGATCAAACCGCCGGTATTCATTGAGTGGAACTTCATCTTCCGTCAGATTGACATAGGCCAGTTGGCCATCGATGGGGCTGTTCAGCGCAATCAACGCTAAAGACACATTCGATGTCGATGCTTTAAACTGTCCGGAGATATGCGCCAAACCGTTCACCTCAACCGGTTCGAGAGAGATAATCAAATTCCCGTTCCCCGGAAACAAATCGACTGACATCCCATTCCCATCGGTCCCGGTTCCTTCAGGGATATCACCAAACCGGACATTACCGGAAATAAACCCGGCGGGCGGATCGGAGACAAGTTGATTGGAAGGAAGGTCGGTTCCTTCGAAGGGCTGGTAATATGGAGGGGGTGCTGTTGGTGTCGGTGTTGATGTAGGAGTGAGAGTTGGCGTAGGTGTTTGTGTTGATTCCGGACGAGAAAAAATAGTTAGAAAAATATCATCAACAAAACATTCATTTTGATTTGAAGTAACACTAAATGATATAAATCTAGTTTCTTCAGGAATTGGTGTTTGGTAATCATACATTTTCCATGCATTAATTGCATCCGTCGTTTGAGACCACTGTCCGATTTCTTCTTTAGACTCATTAAGAAAAACAGCAGAAATTGTTGAACCAATGCTAATCCATAAGGAAACAACCAAATCGTTAGATTCATTATTTGGCGATATATTTATTGACTGTTCAATAGTCCCGCGTACTCTAAAAAATAAATTGCCTTCAACTGCATTATGATTTAGGTGAGAGTTATCTGTTCCTACCGAACCGTCAATAATATTCCACCCCTCCGTCCCCTCTTCTGCTCCTGGATTCTTTAGAAGGTTGTTATCTCCTGTTCTATACGTTTCGATAATTGATGCATAGTTCGCTTTAGGACCATCACTCCATTTACCATTAGTATCTTCTCCCGTTTGATAATTCATGTATACATATTTGTAATCTTGAGTCTCATCATGAGGTGCTCCACTAATCCAATTAAAATAGTCAATATCTTCGCTGCTATACCAATGAAATTCATCGGTGCTCCAATACAATCCAATCCATAAGCGAGATTGGTCCACTGCATAATTAGGTAATAAATCTTTAACAATCCAATCATTTTCTTTTTGGTTGTTGATTGTCACCAAATGACATCCGAGCGATTTGGCAACACCTTCTGCTTGTGGTTGCTCAAGCCGTTCTTCAACCACCATATACCCATGTCCGTTGGCGGGGTTGATAATCCATTCTTGTGAATGAACCGAAACTACCACAACAAAACAGAAAACGATACTCAAACCGGTGATTAAGCGTAGTTTTTTCATGATCGCCTCCCAGTTATTTTTATAACTGCGGCCAATCTAGCATATATCCAAAAACGCTTTCAAGGGATGGAGAGAATATTTTCTATTTAGATCGATAGAAAAATTATATTTGACTTTGATGATATTAAAAGGTATCATTTGGTATATTAATATTATTTAAGGTTATATGTCTATCATGGATAATAATTCTGGATACAAAGCAGTATTGCGTATGGCGAGAGATAAACCGGATTGGATTCCTATTATCAAAGCCGCATTGGAAGAATCCAATAGAACGGAAAATGACTTTGCTGGAGCGTGGGTTCTGAATCGACTCAAAGAGCAGGAAACCATTGAATGGTTTCCGAATTTACGTTCTCTTGTATCCTATGGAATCCTTAAAAAAGAAGATACGACGCGAGGCGGGAAAAGGGCCTACTATTCTATGATTGATCCCGATGGTGTTGAAAAGGCTCTTCTAAAACTGGAAAAATCAGAATCTGGTTAAATAATGGGTGATATGCTTTACCTATTTTGAGAGGAAACGCATGGGTGAAACTTTTAACATTTATTGCGACGAATCCTGCCATCTTGAGAACGACAGGCAAAAGGCGATGGTATTAGGTTCGGTATGGTGCCCACTCGACAAGACGCGGGAAATTGCCGTTCGCTTGAGAGAGATCAAGCAAAAGAACGGTATGCCGTGCGCGTTCGAAGTAAAGTGGACGAAAGTTTCCAAAGGGAAAGAACAATTTTACCTTGATCTCGTTGACTATTTCTTCGATGATGACGACCTTTACTTCCGGGCGCTAATCGTACCGGATAAGTCTCTATTACAACACGATTTCTTTCCTGGCCAAGATCATGATACATGGTATTACAAGATGTATTTCGATATGTTGAAGGTCATTTTACGCCCGGATGCGGCGTATCGGATTTATCTTGATATCAAGGACACGAGGGGAGCAGAAAAGGCCGCAAGGCTGCATGAGGTTCTTTGTAATAATATGTACGACTTTTCACGAGAGGTTATTGAACGTTTGCAATTGGTACATTCTCATGAGATCGAGCAGTTACAGTTAGCCGATCTTTTGATTGGCGCGATCAGTTATCTGAACCGGGATTTGAAAGGCAATAGTGGGAAAGAGGCTTTAGTACAAAGGATACAACAACGATCAGGTTACACATTAACAAAAACGACTCTTTTGAAAGAAGAAAAGGTAAACATTTTTCGCTGGAATGCGGTGGAGGTTCAGGGGTGAATAATAATCTTTCCTGGCTTCCGCCACTTGTACTATTCGAAAACTATAACGGTGACTGGAAAATTTATCTGGAAGCCCTTTACGCCTATTTTAAGGAAGATTTTGTAGATAACAAACCGACTTTTCAGGGGCGACGTTTGGGGCTAAAACGACACCCCTTAACCGATCTCAAAGAAATAACGTTTTGGCATATGATATCGGAAGGAAAGGACGAAGAAGAACGGATTCCGGATCTTCGCCGGTGCGAGAGGATACGATGGCCAAAACCGGTTATCGAACATGATAACGATCCATCTATTAAAGTTTGGCGCAACACACGCAAGGGAAAAAATCGGATTTGTATCTGGTTAGAAACCGAAAATTATTTGGTGATACTCGCGGATCGTGGGAATTATATCTTACCGTGGACGGCTTATTTAGCCGAGAAACCACATCAGCAGAGAAAACTACTTCAAGAATATGAGGCATACCAGAAGAATAGGTCCTAAAAAGGCTAAAGCCGCCCTAGCGGACGGCCTCGTTACTCCTTCCACACATGGTGGATGAGCTATCTACACAATAGCACAGGCAAACGATAATTCTAGATCTGTTTTAGGGTATTGCTCACATTCATTCTTACCGTGATATTGAGCGTATCCATTCGAAATCGTATGCTAAGTCCTATTTTAAAGACTCTTGACTATCCACTAAAGTCTTTCGATCTAATTATAAAGCCGAAATTTCCCGTCCCCCACGCAGAGGTGTAATTGAATTGCGAGCGCGCGATCCGAAAGGGGGGGCGGGGGGTCGATCTCAGGGTTTTCGAGGGGAGAAAATTGGAGCCTTCGACGAAACCGATCCCGGTTTGAGCGTCCCAGGGCGAAGGCGCTCCCGATCGGGGATCATTTTCACCTGGAAAGAGTTGGATGAAGCCGCCGGATCGATTGAAGCCGATGGATTTCACCCGGCTAGGCTTCTTGTACGTCGCTTATTTGACGGGTATTTGATCGATGGGGCCAAGTTATCAAATAAAATCTGAGGAAAAATTAATTATTACTTCTTTGGAATGTTGTTGACGACAAGAATATCCTGACTTCCACTAAATTGAATCCCGTCAGATGTCTCTCCAATCAACGTAAGGGTATTGAGTTCACCAATATTAAGAGGCAAGTCTTTTATCTCTTCCATCACAAACTTCGCGACAAAGTTCCCTCGATTGTCTGATTTCCAATGACTGATTTCAACATCGTTCAATGTTACCGTTGACCCTACAACAGCGCTATAAGAGATATCTGTGTGAACTGTAACAACCTCTCCCTGATTTTGAAGATTTAAAACATTCGGAGATACATCAATTTCAATCTCATAGAGTGCTTGCGCCACAGAAACAAAAGCCACCAATAATGCGACCATCCCGAAAACACTGATAGTAATTCTTTGTGAATTTTTGAATGACATCTCATCACCTCCACTTTTTTTTATTGAATCATAAGCAATCGCTTATTCAAGCCAATTGGATAATGTTTTGAAAAATCTAACTAACAGCTCCTATAAATAGAAGACAATCAATATTTCAGAAAAGCTTCACAGGGAATTTTTTTTTCCAATTCCGGGTAGAGGTCGTAATAGAGTTTTTGAAAAAAACGCCGCTAACGGATAGTTATCAAACCAAAACCGGCAGGATTCCACCGGGTAAACCATTGGCTAGTTCGAGGAATCGGGATTTGTGTGGTGAGTTTTACTAAGGAAAGATCGAAGCATAGCCTCAATGTGAATCGAGAGTGTTTCTTCAGGATTAAGGTTTCGCTCCCTGCATCGAATCTCAAAGCGCCGCATCAGGATGGGATCAATATTTAATCGATAATCGTTCATTGTGGGTCCTCAATTCTCCGGATTGCATCCTCTGGAATGATGACGGGAACATTCCCGTCTGAAGGTATCATAGGATTTGATCCAACTTTATGTAACCAACGGAGTATAAATCTCCGAAGACGCCGCCCTGCTCAATCCTGTAAGGCTCTGAAGGGATTGAGGCTATCAGGCGGGCTAGGCGGTCTCCCGGAAGGTTTGCATCGCTTCCTGGAGTTCATCGTCAACAATGTGGGTATAAATCATCGTGGTTGAGAGGTTGCTGTGTCCGAGCGCCTTCTGAGTCAATCTGATGTTTCTCGTCTCCCGGTAGAGATCCGTCGCAAAGGTATGACGAAACGTATGGGGATGGATGTCCTTCACGATCCCGGCTTTATTCGCGAGACGCTTGACCATCGTTCTCATGTAGCGGTCATCGAGTGGAACGCCTTTGAGCGTTGTGAAGAGGAGCGAACCGGCTACAGGCCGTTTCTCTCTCCATCGCCGGAGCAGATCGAGAAGGTCCTCATTGATCCAGAGCGTCCGATCCTTCGCGCCTTTTCCGTTCCGGATGTTCACCTTGCCGCTCATCCAGTCGATTTCCTTCGTCTCCAGGTGAAGGACTTCGGAGACACGAAGCCCGGCGTCCAACATCAGCCGCATCATACAAAGGTTTCGAAGGCCGGTAGGCGCTTTCGGATTGGGCTGGCTTAAGATGGCTTTCTGTTCGTCCGGTGTGAGTGTTTCGGGTAGTTTCTTCGGTGTGGCCATGATTCCGCTCCATTTTCGGAAATAGTACCGTTTCTGTATAAAAACGGTACTCTATTCGCCCTTTTCTCCCGTCTCGAGAGTACCCATGACAAAAACGGTACTCTATCGCATTTTCAGCCTCGTCTTCGTCATCGTAGTTTCCTTTCATTCACCGGCGGAACCATCCCCGGCGTTTGCTCTCGTTCCCGCGGGTGATTCGCTCCCGCTCCAATTGGTTGAGTTCTTCTCCGATCCGCTCGATCTCCTCCGCGTCGCGGCTTGCCGTCTTCCGGATCGCTGAAACCGCATCGAATACGTTCTTGATCTGGACATCGGGCAGACTCGCAAGAATGCCGATGATGTCCGGGATCGCTTTCGCGGTCCGAATGTCCTCGCGTTCATCGCCGAGAATGTCCTTGATCCCGCGCCCCAGGGCTTTCCGCTCTGTTGGTTTGACACTCGTTCCGTTGGTTCCATCGCTCATCGATCTCACCTCCAAACAAAAAAATAAACCCGCACCAAACCGCTGAACCCTCACATTGGACAGAAAGCCATGCAAGACGGAATGATACGGGCTATAAGGAAATGCCCGACGAACTAGAGAGCTCGCCGGGCGCAGTTTTTTTTACCTGACGGCTTTCTTGTCCAGCAATATGAGGGTTCGAGAATGAATATATCACAGGACGGGAGCAGAAGTCAACGGGGTTTTGCAATTTTTTTCCGATTTCCGGTTTGATGTTTGAAGAGGCCCTCTATATAGGATATGGATATGATATGGATATCATATGGATAGGCTTTGGGGAGGCTCTTGAAAATAGACTTAATAATACAAAGTACTTTGCTATTCAAGATAGTGACGTATCCCTCAAAGGTACGTAAACGGTCATAGTTTCAAGAATTTTATCCCGTAACGCCTCGAGCTTGATTCGTTTCGGCAAATTACACCGGCTGTAACGCCTGCTCGTTGGCTGTGTGGGATTTTCTTGGGTCATTATTGCAAAACAACGAACGTCCAGCAGAACGAACGTATGGGGCCTTCCTGGGGATTTTGGGATATTTGCGTTATTCGATCCCCATCATCTCGGCTAGCGCCTGTTCAAAGCAGTCAAACGAAGATCGCAGGTAGAACATGTTCTGATACGGTCCCAGCCGCCGCATCGCCCGCAGATCGGAGCGCCGAACGTCACCCCAGGCCAGTGAAGCGCCTACACGGGCCGCGTCCGTAAAGAAACCCGCCGTTGGTCCCATGATCGTATCCGTCACGTTCTTTAGCCAAAGCCGCTTTTTCCTTCTCCGTCCCAGGAGCCAGACCGTGAATGATCGAATCGTATTCATTCTTGATTTCCTTCCCCACCTTTCGGAGAGACAACGATCCAAATTTCTCCATGAGGTGAATGTCCGGATTCACCGCCCGCAAGTAGACCATCAAAACCCGTTCGATGTCATTTTCGAGAAATGGCTCGAAGAGGTCCAGCATGTCCGGAGGAATCCGCAACTCCCTTGGTTTCTCGAACCGCGCCTTGCCGGTCTTACCCCGCTTGCGAAACGTCCGGTATCCATCGGGTGACGATTCCACGCGCCGCACGTACATATCCACCCGGCGCTTCAATTTCGCCCGTTCCTTCGCCGTCAGCCGGTCCATCTGGGGAAGCCCCATCTCTCTTCGAAACACCTCACCGGCCAGCGTCCTAAACTTATTCGGCATGTGGCGGATCATCTCGATATTCCACATCTGCGGGACATACGTCCGCCGATAGTTCATGTCATTAAGGAGTTCTTCCGGGACCAAACCATACTTCACCAGCGCCTCTAACGTAGGATCGAACACCTTGTCATGGAGCATCCGAACCGCCGCGAGAACCTCCGGGTGTTGGGGATGTTCTTCCCCCGCAAAAAAGCACTGCTTAGCTTCGATATCCGCATCCGGTAAAAATTGAGTCGCCCGGCCCTCTTCCATTGGCGCATTCAAAGCCCGCTCCTCAACCCACCGGCGTTTAGTTCTCGCCACTTCCTCAACGAATTGCCGGTACGTCATCGGGCGCGTTCCGCCTTGATCCCCAACCAGTTTGTCATACCCCCGCGCCGCCGCGTCCTGGATATCGAGTTTCATCTTCTGCAACGTTGGCCGGTCTATCGTCTCCGGGATCTCCTTCCCCGCTACACGCATCCGATACTTGATCCACTCCTCCCGCAGTCCCTCAGTGGCCATTCCAACCATCCGTTGACGTGTCAGCCGCTCGGTTGTCTCGACGGCCTGTTCACTGGGAATCCCAAAGACGTTCCCCCGGTTCCGCATCTTGTTTTCAATGAGTTTGGAAAAGGCTTCTCTCGCAACAGGAGACCGCAACGTAAACGCGAATAAGTCCGGAGCCGTCCGCATCTTGCCTAGAACCTTCTCCATCCCATAGGCGTCCGCGAGTAACGTCTGCCCTTCAATCTCAGGCATAATCCAATTCGATCCATCCATCGAAGTCACCCGGATGTCCGTAATGGGAGTTTCCTCAACCTTGATGAGCGGCCACTTCGCCGGATCGAAATCATGCATGGATGGACCACCGCCCCCCGGCGGCGTCTCACCAGCCCCACCCCGCAGTTCATTGACTATCGCGTCGATGGTCATGTCATCGGGCGCAGGTAAAGCCTTCTTCGGCTCTTCCCCCAAACCTTTGAAAAGAAATCCTTGGGTAAGCTTCGGCGTTCGTGGCTCTACCGCCTTCGGCACTCGCGGCCTACGTGGTATCAATGATCTCATTTCTCAATCCCTCCCGCCGCTTCCGCGATTTCATCCGGAACAACCCGGTTCCACACCCGTTCATAAATCTCTTCCGTGACCGCCTTCATCTGAGAGATTTCCTCATTCGAAAATTCGGGCCGCGTCCAATCGATTCCCGTTTGCAACAATTCCCACATAGCCCGCTTCGTATCCCGTAGTGTGTTGAAGTCATGACCAACACGTAACCCAGTAGCAACATGATAAATCTGAAATTGGCTCTTCTCCTCTTCCTTCAAGATCGCCAACCCGCCATCGATGACGGATGCCTTCCGTTCTTCCCCATCCCCCAGCGTCACAGTTTTCCCCGTCTTCCCCTTAAACGCCGCGTTGACGGTACGATCATACTGCTCCCAGTATTCCTTGATGGGATCAACCGGCGGCGTATACCGTTCCGCCTTCCCCGCCAACACCTTCCGGGCCAGATCGAGATCGATCTCATCTTTTACCCCTGCGTCACGACCAGACTCAGGAACGATCCGTTGCAATGCCGCGACAGGCTCCCCATCCCGATAGAACAACAAGGGCCGTGTGATGTCGTCCGGACGTTTGCCGGGGATATGCCGTATCGTGTCGTAATCGGTATAGTGTTCGATGAATTTCATCCGGTCCGCGTCGGCGATCAGATACTCATCCGATCCCGGCTCCGCGAGATACACCCGTCTTAATAACCCCTGCTCATCCCGCCAACCAACAACCTCCAACGTATCGCCCTTCACTCCCGTGGGGAAAAAACGAATCCCACATCCGTTGGAGATTCTGAACCGGGATACCCTCTTCACCAAAACGATTGAGCTCTTTCGTTCGCGGTCTCAACAGCGCCGCCCGCTCATCTGCGGACTTGCGCCCCTTCTTCGTTACCCTGCGCGTGTCAATCATCGCCCGGCCATCGGTGACGAACGGCGAATCCATTGACGCCACATTCCCCGCATACGCGACGGTAGACTTAACGTTCGTTTTCAATTCCTGCCAGGGCCGAATCGAACGGGAACGCTGTTCCATTTCTTCCCGCTCAATCCGCCTCTTCTCTTCCGCCGCCGCCGTCCGTTTCGCGTTCAGGTCTTCGGCCTTTTGAACCGTCTCGCCGATCTTGTCAACGTCTTCCAAATTCTCCTGGATGGTCTGGATGAAGAGGCGCTTCTCCCGTCCGTCCAGATACTCCATCCCCTCGATCCGCGCTTCCAATTCCTCTACTTGCTTAAAGCGGCTCTCCCAATCTTCCTGAAGCCAGTAGTTGGACTCAATGGCGTCGGCGTCGATCTGACGAATATCCGAACCGCTCCCAAAGAAACTTCCATCCCCCAAGACGGAACCGTGTTCAACCTCCAGAATCCCGGCGTCCGCATCCGCCCGCGTAACGCGAATAGCGATAACGCTCCCGCCCTTCTTCGATACGTACACGGCCCCCTCTTCGATCCCCAGCGCTGGAATCAGCGCCCGGTTCAAGTCGGCTTTCAGTTCGAGATTCTTCTCATCCAGGGTTTTCTTGAGCGGCTGAAGTTCGGCGATCTTCTCTTTCAGTGGCCGGATAAATTTCCCTTCTACCTCTTCCGCAACCCGTTCCCGAAGGGCTTTATGTCTCTTCGCCTTGCGTTGAGATACCGTCCGAAGCCCCTTCTGTTCCAACGCCCGCCGGATCTCCGTATTCCGGGTATACTCAATCTCTTTCTTAAGATTCTCGATCTGCGTCCCCAGATCCCCCGCCCGGAACCGCTCCCCCCGATACCTTGATCGAATCTTATCGATATCCACCGCAGGCTTAGCCGGTTCAGATTTCGGAACCCTTTTAGACTCAACATCGGTGATTCCCGCCTTCTGTTTGTAATCATCCAACTTTGGAAAATTGTAATCGATGCCGGTCCTGATGGCGGTTCGAATCGCGTCAGTCCATGCGTTTAAGATGAGTTGCTCTTTTTGAATTGCCTCAATGTCATCTATCTCAAATGCGGAATTCATTTCTTCATCGAGTTCCTGAATCCGCGCCTCAGCTTCAGCAAGACGTTCCCCGGCGTTTTCACGATTTACATCCTTAATCCATGACCACGCCCCGGTTTCCTCTTTCGCCGCCTCTGTCACAACCGGTTCCGCTTCGGGAACGGTCTCCTTCGATCTACGCACAGGCTTCACCGGCTCCCCGGTCTCCGCCGCTTCTTTCACGGCGTTGTAATGCTTCCATTGCAAACCGGTAAACCGCCGTCCGGTTTTGACGAAAATCTTTTCCCCCTGGTCATCCACTCCCCACACCGATTTCTTGTTGATCTTCTCGATGGTGATGTGACGGCCAAACCCCACGGCAAAAACTCGATCCCCCAGACTGATTTTATCAAGGGACTTGATCTCATTCTCTTCCACGGCCTTCGAGAGCGCCGCCTCTTTCGCGGCCTTCTCCTTCTCGATCTCAACATGGAGAATCACGTCTTCCGCTTCCCGGTGAAGCCCCGGCGTCTTTAGATCGATCTCACCGCGCTCGTAGGCTCCGGCGACTTGATCCCGCCATTCCTCTTTGATCCGGCGCGAGGCGTCCCATTCCTTGGAACGCTTCTCATCGTAGGCTTTCTGTTGGCGCTTACTCATCCGGGCGTATTGATAAGGCGATATCTCCGCGATGTGTGGCTGATACACACCCGCCCGCCGCTGGTATTCATCCGGCCCGATCTCCCAAGCGGGAACCGTTTCGATCTCTCCCGGCTCTTCAGCAACCGGTTTCAATTCCGCGATGGAGCCTTCTTTAATATCCTTTCTGGTTTCCGCTGGAAGCATCCGCCCCGGCTCCAACACCCCAGACCGCCCGATCTCCCGCTTCAACCAATCGGTTTGTAGTTCTAAATGAGACTTGTTCCGAACAAGAAAATCCCGATACGGCCCGGTAGCCTCTTCGGAAGAAAGAACGATCTCGTGATTCTTGATGATCCGTTCCAGATTACTCAACTCATCGGCGTATTTCCCAGGTTCCGGCGCGTAATCTCCCCACAGATATTCTTTCAGTTCACCCGGCTCCAACTCCATGAGTTCCGCCCTGGTTAAAGGCTCGCCCGGCTCTTCGGCGATCCGCACAGATTCCCCGCCTTCATCCGGAGCGGGAAGCATTCCCCGGCTTTCCGTCATTGCGGTCAATTCATCGGGAGAGATCGAAGCCTCACGAAACAGCCGCGCCGCCTCTTCGGGCGTAATCGATCCATCGTTTACACCTTCAAGTAATTTATTATTCAAAGTATCAACCAACAAAAAACGGCGCTCAACGTCCGGCGAAACAGACGGCGCTTCGATTGAGGATTCAACCTCGATCACGTCATCGGCAACACGCGGCCCCGCTTCCGGCTCCGGAAGTCGAAGCGAAGGAACCTCTTGATAGTCAGCGTTTGCCGAATCCATCCGGGCCGCCCGCACAGCCGCCGCGATATCCTCTTCCGCCTGCGCGTTCAGCCGTTCAATCTCGAATCTTCCGATTTTCCCGATGACCCCGCCGAGAAGTCCACTTACTAGCGCCGTAGAAAGAACGTGTTCAATGCCGCTCCCCTCATACCGTTCATCATAGAGTAAGGCTTCCGTTCCAGCCCCCGCGGCGGCGCCCGCCCCGGCGCTCCATTTAG
>CAXXSM010000100.1:0-72345 GCA_963663405.2 bacterium
CCACAAAGTTTTATGAGCTTCGTAAAGTTGTTGACTATCAGTATCGGGATCTCCGCACGTACTGTCTTGTCGGAAATCAAAGGATGTATCAATTTTGTGCATTCAAAGTATTCCTCGAATATAGAATCATTATTCCTTTATTTCCACATAACGAATAAAGAATTGATGTTTTGCGTAACCAAAACATAATTCTCGTTGAACTGAGCCCTATTTTCTATTTGGATTTTAAAATGCATTCCCCTATAGGGGGGATATCCCAAACCTTCTTCCACACCTACCCCACACCAAGATGCCCCTCCACCCAACCCGCAACATCGTTCAATACCTGCTCGTGTCCCGGCTCATTGAAAACCTCATGATAAAATCCATCATAGATTTTAATCGTCTTATCCTCTGAACTTACCGAATCATAGAGCAGTTGAGCACCACTTGGATCAACTAATTTATCCCCGCCGCCCTGCACAATCATTAACGGCAATTTTATCTCTGCTGCGGATTCTGTCACATGCTGCATTGCCTTGAGCATTTCTGCACCAAGCCTCGCGGTGATTTTACCGGTATAAACCAGAGGATCATTAACGTAAGCATCTACCACTACCGGATCTCTACAGATGTCTTTCGCATCTAATTGAATGATTCCTGCCTTGGGCATTGCAACCGATAATATTTTTCCTGCCAAAATAACAGCTTTCGAGATATTATCAGACACCTTTATCCCTGGCCCGGAAAGAACAGCTCCTGCTAATTCATTCTGGTGCTCCAGCAGGTATGCTGCACTAATCAATCCCCCCATACTATGCCCAACCAGAAATATCGGGTTTTTCGGCTGCCAGCCTCGGACCATGTCAAAATATATCTTGAGTGTTGCTGTGTAATCCTGGAATCGTTCCACGTAAACACGTTTACCATCTGACTTCCCATGTCCGATGTGATCGATCCCATACACAGCATAGCCTGCGGGAACAAAATGGTTGACCACATTCATATATCTCCCGCTGTGCTCTGCTATACCATGGGCAACCAATAGGACAGCTTTAGGTTCACCTTCAGGCAACCAGTATTGATAGTAAATATTGTTATCGCGGATGCTTTTGAAATGGCCTTCGTGATGGTTCATGTTTGGCTCCTCATGGCTTGGGGTGACGGTTTGACGTATATGGTTTTGGGGCGTCCCCGTACTGTTGAGCTTTATAGCAGTAAGCACCAGGTTTGAAATCCGTGTGATATTATTTGGATATCATCTTATTACCTTGCTATCAAAAACAGCGAGGATTGTATCTGTTAATCTCGCCCCTTCAACTATCCTTACGGCCAACATGAATATTATTTAGCACCGCAGACTATCTTACAGATTATGCTTTGAATACGTGAGTTCTGTGATAGTTAATATATTCCCTCTGGTTATCGTTATGGATATCGATAATATAGTGTTTGTCTGGGTTAATACCCATGGACTCCAAATCAACCCTATCTATCCTCGGTGAGAAAACGGCACTCCCGTCATTATCAAAACCGGCACTGCATGACGATTCCGAAATTGGTGCTCTCGGAATGATCCCGCTTCATTACCGGCATCAAAATGAATTCGTCCGTTATGGCAGCGCCGATCGCTGCGCCGATTGTATGAAAAGCCACGTCTATTAGCATGGATGATAACTTTTCCCCATATTGAGCCCTATCCACCCCCTCGCCGATTATGCCGCAGGCAGTGCTGAAACCGAAACCGATCAAGGCCCGATGTTCCGGCCAATATTTGCCAGCAATGGCAGTGGCCATCCCGGACACAACCATCCCCCCGGCGGCGTGCGCCGATTCACCGGGTACATTTATGGTTCCGGCAAAGGCATCTTCCGCAAACATCACTACCATAAAAAAGCATAATATCGTTTTCATGGCTTTCCCTTTCACTACCTTTTGCTTAGAAACCTGTTTTTAGCCCCAAAATCATCAGTTTAAGACTCGAAAAATACCCTGTATCTATCGTATTACCCATATTAACGGCATATTGTCTCGGTACAGGTCAATGCACCCGCTCGCCCTGAAAAAGATGCGTTTCTTGAAGACGGATCTCCTGCCCCTTATTCAAAAAAATATTGTTTATATTCAGTCAACTCGGCCACTACCGGGCTTGTTCAACCACCGGAAAAGATCGTGGTTCGTTAGACGTCGTAGACAATTCAAGAAAGCGGCGACAGTGGATCAAAATTTATAAGTTGCTCCCGCCATAAGCACCTCGGTCTGTGCCTTGAGTTCTTTATTCATCCGATCAAGGGCATAGTCGCAGGTGTCGTGTCCTGAAAGAAACACTTTTTCTGGACTAGCATTATTGATAGCATTGATAGTTCGACTCAAGTCTCCATCGGTAATCCTTTGCCAAGGAGACTTTCCTGTGCCCATAATGGTCTGAAACCTGATGCCAGCCCGGTTGCCTCTCCCTTCAGTGACAGGGAAGTGGAGCCCACCACCAATAGCATAGAGGGGCTCATCAGAAAGACGTTTTACCATTTCTAAAATAACTTCAATAGTTGGGTGTCCACAACCGGTGAAGACCACCAGGCCCTTGCCCTTAATTCGGGCCAACAGCGCCTGTTCCTCTGTGTAACCAAGTATGAAAAGACTCCTGGCTAAAGGCCCGATGGAAGCAATACCGGCACTAATTAACTGGGGCTTTTCGACCACCTTGGTTTTAAATCCTTTGGCTTCAGCCTTGTCAGGCAGAAAACAGGGCTTCGGCATTGAGGACATGAGTTCATCGGGAACAGTTACTTGCAGGGATCGTTGAGCAGACATTCCGCCCATGTGGTCGCAGTGAAGATGCGAGATCGTTAAAGCATCGATCTGATCCAGGCTAAAATTCAACTTGGCGGCATTGTGACTTAAAGCTGGACGAGTCGGACCAAAACCAATGTCATACAACATAGACCCTAATTCAGTTTTGAATAGACAGGATACGCCGGCATCGCCTATGAATCCTTCTTTGGCTTTCCACTCCACCAGAACAGTCAACTCTAAGAAATCAAGTTCAGGCATTTCAAGGTGGTTAGCTTGGCTTATGCGTTCCTGGTTAATTTTAGCTGCCCGAGCCTGGTTATCTTGAAGCGACGGTTTCTGATTAGTAACCAGGGGCCAATGACCGGAGAAGCCACAGCCAGAACCGGCCACCATAAGGGTGATATACGAAAGTGCATTGTAAAATCTCCTTTAGACTGTTTGGCTCTTTACTATCAGTCTTGGAATAGTTGGCGACTAACCAACAAACCCCGCGGTTAGGGCAACTTGCCTGTTTTAAATAAATACTTAATGATGTAGCATGATCACAATATGCCGATAGATAGCAGGTATCTGCAACCGGAGTGTTTATGTGATTATGGGTGGCTATTTGCATAGTACTATTGTGGTTACTCACGGTAGTTCAGCGTCACCACCAGCAACGGACCATATCACACATATTTTTTGGGTTCCTTCCAATAGGTCATCGTATCGAATAAACTAATTTCAGGGTGTATTCGGCTCGTAACGTTCAATTAGAAGGTAATTTATTATGGTTCCGAATTTAACATCCCAATTTGTATCGGTAACTTTTATTTTATTGAGCGACAATGAAATTGTTTTATGGAATATTTTTTTGTTCCTACCGGTACGTGAACAGTAAGAGTTGTCCGTATCGTGGAATACTATAATAGGCACCTTTATGTCATAATTATAAAATTTTAATGTAATATTAACAGCATAGCTATTGGCATTATTAATTTTTGATTGTTCCAGGGGATAAAGCCATTTAATGATAGACGCATCTTGTGAATATAAAGAGTCAATGATGCATTTCATTTCCTTAACCAATTTACTTTCATCAATTACCATGCCTGCTTCTGGTTTCAAATCTATTAATGATAGTTCAGTTTTGTTTGATTTTTGAAAATTAAATTTTGCAAACTCAATTTTCTCAAGATTACTTTGCCTCAGCAATTCGCTTTCAACGACTATATTTTTTAACGTGTTTAGCTCTTCTGGAACTTCATTTAGATTTTTTTCAACATTTTGCCTTACAACTGAAACGGTAAACTCTTGTGTATTAAGGCCTTTAGAGAATTGTATTAAATACATTGACTCTGTCCTGTTTTGAGGATAGGCATTTAAAAAAGGGATGTTTTGAAAAGGCTTTTCGTCTATATGCACATAGCAAGTTCTTTTGATGTTGAACCAATAGCTGAAAGAAGTTTCCTTCTTTGTTTGAATGAAGGAGCAAGATGTGAGAAGAGTGGTTAAAAGACTAATTATAATTATTGAATATAATGAAAGTTTGTACATTTCTGATCACTTTTGGATATAACACCGCGGTTCACAGGTAGCGTGGTACAAGCCGTCCTTTGCTAAGCCGCATGTTATCAAAAACAGTTATTTTGACTTCTTATTAATAAACATTCTCATGCAAAATATCTTGAATCTTCAATTTTTAAATCGGGCAAACCTTCAGTCTCGTTAACTGCTCTCAATTGCTTTTTAAAACCATTCTGGATGATATTTTTTCGCTCTTTTACAGATTTCCACAGGAGCGCAATGAATATTATTTGGCCCTAATGCCATATTCGTCTTTGGCGTACCCTAAAACGATTAAAAGCAGATAGCTTCCGCAAACTCAAAAAATAGGTTAAGCGCCCCGGCCCCTGCGATCTGATGCAGCCGCCTTGTTATGTGGCCATTGCTTCTTTTTTATTATTCACAAGTAACTTTTCACCGATGTAGCTGGCTACCAAGGCTTGAATACTAAAACAAAATAATTCAAACAATCCTATGTCAAACAGATCGATAATTTGTTCATTGGGTTTAAAATCCAAAAATTTTGCAATGGCTTGGTTATTTACGGTGTAGGTTATATCCAACGCCAAAAACATTGGAAGAATGTAAACATCCATGAAAAGAAAGATTAAGATGAGGATGCATAGATTGGCCCGATTAGAAAAATTCCATTTGAATCTCATTTTCAGCGCCTGGAATGAGATACCGATCAATATGGTGTCTACGGTGTAGCTTAGCACTATGCTGAAAATCGTCAAAATGATAGCATTCAATTCATTAACCTCACATAATAAGTGATTGTGCAGACTTGGATGACATCAACTTTGTAATGTTATCCGACCAAATGTGCGTCTTCATGTCTCAGTGCTTAATAGCAGTAAGCACCGGTCTCGGAAACCGTTTGATATGTCTTGGCTATTTGTAACGCCGCGCTTCAGCCGTGCGGTCCTTCGCGTCGCTGCAAGCGCCTTGTTCGCCGAACGCATTCTTGAATGTTTTGTTATTCCAGGGGTTGCCCCAAGGTCCATTGAGCGATATGGCCTTAGATATGCCTTTCTTTTGTCCAACAACGATCATTGCGAAGGGCTCCTCATCAATAAACGCAACAACTGATCGTCCATCTTCTGACCACCTGACATCAATACGATCATTTGAGATATCTGCAATTACAGCGCGGTTGGTGGAATGCTCCTTAACAAAGGGTGGGGTATCGCCTCTCTGGTATTTCTGTTTGAACTCTGCAAGAGAAATTAGTGGTACGAGACTGCACACGGGTGCGTCACCGATAACGCAACTTTCAGATAAATCATGGAGGTACATCCAGACCACACCTGCATCGGATTCTAACACGCACTGGCATAGTCCCGATTGATTTACTATTTTTCTGTAGATATCAGTCATATTCTGTCGGTGAACAAAAAATTAACAGGCGTGTGATGCCTGCCAGTAAAGGTTATTAAAACCTAATTTGAGCGATTTTAAGCAAAAAAAAAGTCCTCTATCCGAAGATAATGTGCTATAATACTTGTTAAAACTGACGAAAGCGTTAACAAGAATAGCCATACCAATCAGATGGAGGACTTGATGAAGGAACATAGCAAATCTTACCGAAAAAAGGAACTGAAAATTAGCAAAATTGAAATGACCGGTGAACGTTTGACCGGTAGAGCCGGTTTGACGCTGTTCGTCGCATACTTGCATCAAATCCAGATATTTTCTCTGATTGACAGATTTTTCGGTTCTATACGGAAAAGCAAAAAAGGCATTGCTGCCTTCGAGCTTTTCAAACAGATACTTTGCTTCATGGCAGACGGTACCAGTCGGCATTTGACATACTTTGATCAGCTTGCCCAAGACCCAGGCTATGCCGGAAGTATTGAAACAGATGTGAAAGAGATGGCTTCGTCCCACAGAATTAAACGATTCTTCAACGCCTTTGCCTGGACACGAATCTTTTTGTTCCGCCACTTGTTGCAGAGACTTTTTATCTGGCGGTTGAAGATCAAGCAACCGGAACTGATCGAACTGGGTATTGATACCATGGTGATGGACAACGATGATGCTAAATGCCGCCACGGAGTTAAACCGACCTACAAAAAGAAAAAGGGTTTTCAACCGCTGCAAATGAACTGGGGGCGATTGATTGTTGATGCGGTCTTTCGCGGTGGAAACAAACACTCCAACCATGGTAACACAGTACAACAGATGATTCGCCACATGGTCACCAAAATCCGCAAACAATATCGACAGGATGTTCCCATCATTATCCGTATGGACAGCGGGTTTTTCGATCAGAAGATTTTCAATTTCTGTGAAGAATTGAAAATTGGCTATGTCTGCGGTGGGAAGCTGTATAAAGATATCAAGTCCTTTGCCGTGGCTTCTACAGACGAAACATGGACCCGTTATTGTTCCGGCAAAAAAGACTATTGGGAGTATATTGAGTTTGGAAGTAAACGGGGCAAAACCTGGGACCGGTTCAGAAGAGCTATCTATTGCAGACTGATCAATGATGGCGATCAGATCTATCTGCCTGGATGCCGGCCCGATACGATTATCATCACCAATATTGGCCAAGGTCAGCAAATCGATACATTGCTCAAAAAAATTGGAGCTGAAGACTATTTGAAAGCAGACGGCATTGTTGCCTGCTACCATGAACGTGGCAGTGACGAGCTGGCAAACCGGGCCTTGAAAGACTTCGGCCATGAGCAGTTGCCATTCAAGAAGTTCAACCCCAATGCAGCTTGGTATTATTCGATGTTGCTGGGTCATTTTTTGATGGAAACCTTTAAAGAAGATGTTGGTACCCCGGTCTTATCGGTTGGTGCTTATGCAACCACGGTTCGCAGAAAATTGATAGACATTGCCGGCAAGATCGTCTCTCATAGTGAGAAAATCATACTCAAGGTTTCTGCCGTTTGTTTTGAAGGTCTTCGCCTGCCGGAGCTTTTTAAACGCTGCCAATATGCGCCGGCTATAACTTAACGCTGGCTGTAACATAAAATTAATCACATAAATCGTATGGTGAGGTGCGCAAAATATCTGAGACATTTGACCCAATCGCGTTAAAAATCGTTTGCATTGCTGATTAGAGAGAAATGTCTCGCTCGATAGCAAGGTCTCTTCACTTTTTGCCTCTCGCCGACAGGACTTTTTGTTGTTCAAACACAAAACCGCTCAGTTTAGGTAAAATCAATTTCTTTCCAGCGGGGAAAAGGAAAATTGCAACTATTGCAGAGACAAAGGCAGATGCACAGACAACGGGATCTCCAAAATTCTTAAAAAATTCCATTAACCAATCCATCATCATAACCTCTGTTTTATTTATTGTTTTTCCTTAAACAACATAACGTTCTGCGTGACCGGACGGGAAAACGATCTCGACCTATTAGAAAGACACGTTCAATGATAACTGTGCAAAAGTTAAAAATGGCATCGTTTTCCCGGTCCGCTGTCTACGCAGTTGTTGTGTGCAATTTTCATTTTTTAGCCGATCTATTTTTGTCCCAATCCAGAGTTCGAGCTTTTGCAATTTTTAATTGATTTAGATTTAAAAATCTCTTTGTCTTTGTAATCATTTCTATGGACCGATGTAAACCGTTCTGAAATGCTAATTCGAACCATACATAGCTTTCCAGAAAATCCTGTTTTACACCAGCCCCTTGGTAATACATCATACCTAAGTTATGTTGAGCACCTGGTTCATTTTGTTCGGCAGCTTTTTGATACCATTCAATGGCTTTCTGGTAATCCTGATCTAAACCAATCCCATCCTTATACATACAACCCAGATTTAATTGGGCTGGAGCAAAGCCCTGATTGGCTGCTTTCAAATAAAACGCTACAGCTTTTCTTGTGTTTTTTGTTGTGCCTTGCCCTATCAAGTACATCTCACCAACTATATTTTGCGCCATAGAAAGGCCCTGCAAGGCTGATTTATAATACCAACCGAAGGCATTTTCATAACTCTGCTCAATGCCGTCACCATTTGCGTGCATAACTCCCAGTGTATACTGGGCATATGCATCTCCGCTTTCTGCTAATGGAATAATTTCTTGAAGTGCATTTTGAAACTGCCCCTGTTGTATCTTTATCTCATAGCTTTTTAAATCATTTCCCGAAGTTTTCACGGAAAAAAATACTATGATCAGCAGTACCATTACCTTGTTTGCTAATTTAACCATTTGGCTACCTTTTGTGGCACACAACGTTTCGCATCACCGGCAACAAAAAGCAGAGCGAGGAACGAGCGGCGCTTTTTGGTGTCCGAGTGTATGAGCTTGTTGGCTTTCTTTGGTTATATTTATTGTCTTACTCCAGGCCAATTGTTGAGTATTATCTCTGGAGTGATCCATCTTGTATCCGCAGAGCAGGCTGCTGCGAGCCAATTTGCCTGTGGCAAATATGGCCGGATTTTCGAGCCAGAATTTTTTCGAGCCTCAACATCGTCAACACTCCAACCGTCTCTATATTGAGTCAAAATCCATTTGACTCTTTCCCAAAGAGCCAATAGTGCCTCTTTTTGAATGATTCTTATATTACCTGCCCCGGCCTCTGCTTCTGGAGCAATTGTAGCTAGATGAGATACAATTGTACCCAACACGGTATATCCCAGGGAATGATACTCACTGTAAGCTCTATTGTATTGGTTATGTGCCTGGCCTACATCTTTTGGAAATATTGATGTTTCTGGTGAGTGCTCAATTTTTGCTTCCCAAGTGACAACATATTTAATATTCCCACATGCCAACCTCCACCGGCAGTCAGTGGCAGCTGAATGTCTTGGACGACTTGAGGAAAAAGCTAAAATACCTGCTAATTCTGTTAAGCCTTGGGAAAATTGATCATGAGTTTCGGATTGGAGTTTTTCGGTAATTTTATTGCAGTGTTTTTGAAATCGAGTTCCTCTGACGCCAAGTTTCTCGAGAAGATCATCAAATGAGCGGATAACTAAGTCAGAATAATTTTCCGTAAAATGTTCCGTTGAGGCAGCCTGATGCCTTTCTCGATTTAATGAAGCTTTCATTCGGTTGAACCAGGATGAAATTCCTCCTCGCTGAATAGCTTCTTCTAAAATTGATAGAGCCTCGTTTTCACTCCCTTCGGATAATTTCTTGGCTGCTAGAAATTTGGACTTTGCTAAACACCAACCGAAATACGCGCCTAATTCAATAAGGTTTTGTTCTTTAGCCCTATCGTAACAAAGTTGAAATTTGTCCGATGCAATCGAATAATTTTTTGAATGAAACATTGCAGACCAGCCAATAATTTCATTTTTTGCTAATTCTGTATCATCTTCCTGTATCTCATCAGCAGGAGTTTCTACTTGTAAATCATTTAACTCAGAATCAAATACAATTTATGAATAAAATTGATTTTTATTCGATCGAACGATTTAAACATGTACAATTGCGAGACGAAACTTATCACATGTTAACGAATCCAGAGCATTATATGATTTCTCATAAATGCTATATTGTGAGGCTGAATAGGTTTTTGTTTGAAGACGCATACAGCGGTAAAATTATTTCTTACAAATTAAAATATATGAGAGAAATAACCAACGCTCGAGAAGAATCATATGTAACTTCAGCTCTGTATGATCATACAGAATCTCAATCTTCAGAAATGTTAGTAAAGGACTTATTAAAAAGACTATTAATTTCTATTAATTCTATCCCTGATCCAAAAGAAAAATTTTTATTTTTTATGCATAAATATGTTTGTATGAGTAAAAAGGAATGTATGGACCTGTTGCATATATCGGAAGAGAAAGAATTTAGAGAAATGATTGCTCATGCAAATACGATCCTTCGTCTCAAACTTGAATCGATCAATAATGATCTTCAAACAAAAGAGTACCTTCTAAAATCTGATATTTTTGTGGATTCTCATCCGGATTCGCCGGCTGAAAAGGATTAGGTGAGATTATGAGAGATATTTATGAAGAAATTCTTGCTGATATTGAGAACCAAAACCTAGACAAAGTGTTAGATTTTTTTCATGATGAAATCTACACTTGCTTGGAGATTCATTCCCTGACAGATCGGTGCCAAGAAAGGATCGACGAAACTCAGATAAAGGAATGGATCAACAAAAAACAAACGAAAACAGAATTTCTGGATTTTCTTAGTTTACTTGCAAAGTCTCCCAAAAATATGAAAATCCTCGTTGACTATTTGAATTCCGATGACTTTTTATTTGATTTCTACTCCCGTCCACAGGAATACATTCAATTCATTCTTTATATCCGTGGCCACAAATTTCGCGAATTTGAACTTAAAAAGGGATCTTCTATATCTTTTCTCCAATTCGTCCCGGTGATCTTTGTGAATTAAAAGATAATGAAGGAGAAGTGATTTGGAGTGGCCAAGCGCCCGGAAACCAAACAACTCATACAGATGAAAACATCCGTATGTCCGCTAAAACATCTTACGATAAAGATATCGATAATGATTTTATCTCTATGTATAAAGAAAAGATATCCGATATTCCTTTAGTTTTAGAATTTAGAAAATCGAATATTGATTCTTCCCCTTATCTTTTCCTATCTCACCAGTAATCGTCGTTCTTTTATGGAGATTAACCATGGAGATAGATCATCTTTCGCATATTGCCCATGTTTATGCGCCAGTTATTTTACTGGATGGAAATGATCATGTAGTGGGTTCATTCCTCGCTCATTCATTGTTGTTTGTAAATGGTCATCATCGAAAGTGTCGATTAATTGGCTCGATCTTGATTCAAGCCCTTCATCTATCCGTTCTGACACAGTTAGTAATACAAATGAAAAAATCCTACCTTATGTGCTCACCTTTCTAGAACCCTTGATAAACAAAAAGAAAGAATACCCTTGTTTTACGATCGAACAAAAACTGACCGACTCGGAAACAGCGATTAGAAAGGAGAAATTTTCATTAGAGGATCTATCCGCTGGGATAGCGATTACCATCGGTTTGCTTTCTTCGGCGCTCAAAATTCCTCTTTCTCAAAATTTTTTTTCGACAGGTTGCATAATAGACAATCAAGGACACATCGGGATCGTGTCTCACATCTCCCAGAAGTGCAAATGCGCTTTACACGATCATGCCAAAAGCTGGAAAACCATTTTAATCCCAAACGAGCGAGCAACACCATCATCTGCAAACTCGAGTTATCCTTCTGACTATATTGATATCCTAGAAGAATATCAAAATGTAGAAGAAATGTTTTCATAAAAAAAAACATATCTGTATAATAAAATATCAGATATAGCGAAACATGGAATTATATCCTCGATAAGGAAGAATTACTGATTTGGCTTTTTAAGGAAAATGGTTATAACTTGGCACAAAATTAAACTTACTTTTAGATCCCATCCTAGGTAAATCACTAAAACAAAATGCCGAAAAATGCGATTGCAAGATATGAAGATATTGTATTACAATATACTACAAAAAAGAAGTGAAGAAATTCATTTGGTGGATGGATTTAATCCTTGGTAATCTAGAGATCTCTCCACGAATTCCAAATTCGTTAATCAATTTGATACTCCATGTTTTTTATGATACTGAGTTGAAGGAACATGAAGATATTGTATTATTATGGTGGGAACATCGGATCGAGATATAAAAATCCAAATACCATATATGATCTTTTCAAAATTTTACGCGCAATACCTGTTAACCCTTTTTAAACAAATCTATGAGCGATATGAACCGAAATCTTTTACCATACGAAATATGCTTGTCTCCTTGAGTGAGAATAACCAATATAGAGAATTAAGCAACGCTCTACTTATTCTTGGCCGAAAAATATCATGTGAACACGCAATCAATTATTTTAAGGACGATTTAATTCCAATATTAGAGGCTTATGTAGGAACCTTTGCAGAAATGTATAGAGCGGCCGAATTGGAATGGGAGAATTTTACCAAAAGATCTCCCCATATCAATTCAACGTCCATACCTGAGTCAGAAGAACAGGTTCAAAACTGGAATAAGAAAGTATTGTTGGGATAAACACAGAATATATCACGATTTCATCGAGACCTTCTCTTCGTATTTATCTTTCACAAATCAAATATTTTCCTTAAGTCCCTTTTTTTTTCAAAGCAAACATGTTATCCAAAACTACATTGGTTTTATCACGAAAGAGAAAAGGCAAAGAAAAAACAAATATCTATACTCACTTGGATTTGCGATGACCAGCGACGTCCATTGGTGGATTATATTGATGAATTGGTATTCAGTGAATTGCATCAAGGAATACGCTCACTGACATATCTCTTTGAGCAACTTGATGATTCAGGTACGGAAGAATTATTTAAACCGATGACACCTAAAATGCGAATACGCATTGATAGTGATTTATCGAAGATGAGATATTATATCCCTTATAATTCTAATGAAGATAACGGAAATGTTGTTAATAATCCACTACTACTGTGGCAAGGATCAACCGATTTGTGTGAAATGTGGAGATCAAATGATTGGAATGAAAATAAATGTGAATTGTCATTTTTACCAAACTACAAAACATCAAATCCCCCCCCGAAACTTGGTATAAGTGAAATATTCTCTTGGCATAATTTTGTTGTTGAAATCGATGGCATTGAGATATTCTTCAATCAGATATTTGAATGGCCTCCCTCCATAGATTCGTTATTTTTTGTAGAGACCTTAGACAACCATTTTGCGGATAACTTATGCAATGTTAAAAATGTCTGGGATGTTGGTTGCGGTACGGGAATAATTGGAGTCTCAATTGCCAAGAAATACCAAAATGTCGAGTTATTATTGTTAAGCGATTTAGATCGTAAAAAAGGATTGTTATCTAAGTGGAATGCAAATTACAATTTAAGACAAAGATTAACACAACAAACTATAAGATACAAATTTATGACGGGAGAAGGATTGTCTTGTAACGAACAGAATCGAAGGTATGATTTATTAGTTTGTGCTCCACCTTATTTACCGGAGAGAGATATTTCATCATACAATTGGAATAGATCGAGCGACGAGTGGCACAATTCTATTAGAAGATGTAGTGCTGAATGGTTTTCGACATAGTCAGGAAGTCGTTCTACAATTTTCAAAAATTGCTTGGCCCGAATTCATTGCGTCTCTTGAAAAATCTGGATGTGATTACAAAATGCCTAGCAGAAAAATCAGTCCCTGTTAGAATCCCTTCGATCCAACCTTATACACCAGAAGAACATGGGATCAATAGTTCTCATCCGCAATATGAAATCTTTCTTGATAATTATAGAAAATTAAGAGACTACACTATCTGGCTTGAAGATCAGAACCGAATATATCAACGAAATGAAAGAAATTTCAGATATTGGCATGATATCATAGTAGTCCAGTTACTTAAGGGGAGATAAAAAAATTTTTAGAATTATAACATCTCAATATTTGAAATGACCAAGCCACTATTACTAACAAAGATTACATTTATGATGGAATTTAGCTATGAATTACTTCGTTTTATCGAACTGGACTATTGCTGAGAATCCGTTACACAACATGAGATGGAATACATTTTTCACAATTTATCAATATCTTCCCTCAATCGTTGGTCATTAAGGTGCGCATATCTCTGTGTTACTTGCAGTGTTTTATGACCCATCAATTCGCGAAGAGAATGAATTCCAACGCCCTTCTGAGCAAGGTGAGCGCCAAAGGAGTGCCGTAATCCATGAAGCCCTAGATCTTGTCGAATACCGAATCTTTCACCTGCGATCCGCCGAACTTTCTCCCACGGTTTACGGATATCTGCACGCGCTGAGCCATCAGGATTTTTTACAACTACTCCAATACGGACGTTCTTCGGGGAACCGACGAGAGGATATCAAGCAATTTGGGATGGATTGGAACCCCTAGGAATTGTTTATTCTTCCTTGTATCGATTATGATTCTACCTGAATCAATTTTGATCTCATCCCACTTTAATCTAATGATTTCTCCTTTTCTGAATCCGCCATATCTAGCTAACGCAACAGTCAAGTATATAGGCTCACCACATTCCTTTGCTATTTCGAGCAATTTATCGCACTCGCTTTCAGTAAAAAAACGTGGCGGTTTAATCTCTAATTTTAGATGTTCGATTTTGGGAGGAGTCCAATCATTTAGGTCTTCCCAAAAATCGGAGGCTTTTTTTAGCATGGACAGTAGAACACCGATATACATATTAATACTCCGCTTTGATAATCCACGATTAATTAAGTATGTTTGATATCCTTGTAATTGTTCCTTCCCCAATTTATTTATTCGAATATCGCAATCGAAGTATTTTTAATATTTTCATTCGATATAATTCTTTTGATTTCGTAGGTCCATTTTTTTGATCTTCTTTCCTTTGACCATTCTAAGTATTTTTCCGCAATTTCCTCTAATATTCTTTTCGTACCAATGGTCTTTACGACTGATCCATGACTCATTTTTTTATCAAAGTCACGCTTTTTGACAAGCGCGATACGTCGATCAGATGTTTTTGTGCTTTTGTATGAACTTTTTCTAGTGAGAGGATGTGTGAATCGGATTTGCCAGTAAGGAGATCCATTACGTTTGATAAGCGTGGACATGTTACAAACCTCCTAATAGGATTTTACTATATGATATTTCTCAAACACTTTTTAGAAGAAAAATTGTCTGATATTTGTCTGATTCTATACGTAAAAAATGGTTGAATAGACGTTAAGTGATGTCACTAAACGGTAATTCTATTATAATAAATAAGTGCAAATAATTGAGATACTTATACTTTAAATACTATAGGATAAGTGGGTTAAATATTCAAGAGGTAATAATAGGAACAACCGACTTCTAAGCAGTGGGCCGCAGGTTCGAGTCCTGCCGGGCGTATACTGATTTTTCTGGACTTACGAATCCTCCTCCAAGTGACAAAAAATTCCAAGCTAACTCAGAGCTAACAAGTTTCTTCACTCCGTGGGCATTGCGCCTGCTTGGCGAGGATGTCGCGGGCGCGAGGAGCGCGTTCACTCTCTAAACCTTGGGGAACTGGTTCCCCAGGGTTTTTCCTCTTTCCCCTACCACCAGCCTGGCCGTCCTCATTCTTACCAGAGAGTTGTTTCCCCCCGCCTCGGCTTCGAGGAGGGTGACGCGCTGAATCGTTGTGTGGTATAAGTTATGGTGAGTTGGTGTTGATGGTATCTGGTTCAAAGGCGGATTACAGCCGAATAAGAAATCCAATTTTTAAATCGCGATTCAAATCACTAAGGTTAAAGCATGACATCTTCTTTTTGCGCTTATATTGATGAATCAGGAGATGAAGGTTTTCGGTTTTAGAACGAACTTATCCACACAAAAAAGCAGCGATTGGTTTGTTTTAAGTGCTTTCATCACTCGAAAACAGAATGATTTGGAAACTGTCAAATGTATCGACCAGATTCGTAAAGATTTTGACATTAACCCTAAAAAGCATGTCCATTGGAAAAAAACTGAAACACCCTCAAAAAGTACGTTATTCTCAAATTCTTGCTAGTCTTCATGCTCGAACAATTGGAATTTGCGTTCACAAACCTTCTCTTTTAGAACCGGAGAAATTTAAAGAACCTTATCGCCTTTATTTTTATGCCGTTCGGTATTTGATGGAACGTTTATCTTGGCTTGCTCGTGATAATCATAATCCAAGAAAATGGGGTGGAGATGGAACAATTAGTATTCTATTTTCTAATCGGCAAGGAATGCCATACGATGAAATGAAAAATTATCTGAGACTTTTAGAAATTAAAAAAAACAACAATCAAGATATTCGAATAGAGTTTCAGCATACGCCTTTAAATAAAATTAGCACTCAAACGCCTGGTCGTTCGATGGGATTACAGTTAGCAGACGCTTGTGCTGGAGCATTTTTCAATGCCTTAGAACGTGACTTATTTGGGAATACAGAACCGCGCTATATCGAATTATTGAAGCAAATTTTATATAAACACGATGGAACATCTTGGGGTTATGGAACAAAAATAGTACCAAGAGAAGCCATTAACAATTTGAAGGAAGAATCCAGTCTTGAATGGTTGTGGAGGATGAAGGAATAAAAAAAAAGACAGATCCCAGGTCGTAGGAGCCCACGCACTAAGCGCTGCCGTCCTGAGGACGACCTACGATAAATCCTGCGCATATCTGTCTATTAAAATTATACCCTCTTTTGAATAAGTTCGTCAACAGAAATTTCAAAAAAAATTGGGGATTGTATTTCGCCTGCTCACTCCCCCCACACCTCCGGCGGAACCGGGCCGTACTCTTTTTCGAGGATATTCAAAACCATACGCCAATGTTTCGGCGTATATCGCCTAATCCAACTCTCAAGCGTCTGTTTTGGAACGTCCAAAACCTTTTCGAGCGTTAGAATGCTCTGCCTGCGTGACGGCTCACCAATGTTATCCAGATACCAGCGGAATTTACACTGAAATTCATTTTTCCCGTCCTCCGGGCGTAGTGTTGGTTCATTCGGTGTCATTCTTATACCTCACAACGTTGTATCTCATATAGTATATGAGAAACTCATAAAAAAAATAGGGGAATTTACAAAAAATGGGTTGACAGATACATGAGATACTCATATACTATTAATGGAAATGAGCATTATAACCAACCGAAGAAGGAGAATGAGACAATGACACGGGGAACGATGAGCGAAAAAACCGAAATAGACACCAATCAAGCATTATTTTTCCGCGATGGCGATATGTCATTTGTTACGCGGCCACCGGAGCCAGAGGAAATCGAGCGAGCCAGGGGGCTGGTTGTTGAAGTCGATGGATACTGCTACGTCATTGGCCGGACTGCGCGGGTTGTGGGATTTGTTGAGTCCGCGTGTCAGAAAATTGACTACTGAGCAGGCGTGGTGAACAAATGCAATCCACAGTTAATTCATTTTCGTTCACCATTTCTCAACAGTAATTTATCCGCTAACTAACGCGCTATCAATGAGTTATCGATGGAATTCACGCGGTGTATTGAAAAATGTTAATAAATGGGGTATTGCGTTTCCCGCAAATGGTAGTAGAGTTCTACGGCTGAGAGCCAAAAACCGAAGTAGCAGGTAAGAGTAAATGCGTGGACCAACGCATAGCACAATATCGAATTTTCGAAGTCCCTCACGGTGAGTGTTGGTCCGCGCAGCCGTGAGGGACTTTTCTGTTTATGGGAAAGGAGCGGGCAATGTCAAAAAAAGTTTTGCAGTTAAAGCCAATTGATTGGAGCGATCCGGAAGCCGTCAAAGCATACAACCGGGCATATTATCGGGCAAACTGGAAAACGATTCGCGAGCGGCAAAGAAAGTACAAAAAAGAACAGAGTAAGGATTTGACTGATAATTATCTTTTTTGGCTCTTGAAAGATAAGCATGGTATTGACCGCGAATATGTTACCCCAGAAATGCTTGAAATGTACCGGGATATTATACGTGTCAAGCGCAGTATGCGGGACGGGAATCCTGTTGACACGGTAATATTAAAAAGTTTGGTGCGCAGTCTCTAAACATATGAAATCCAATGAAAGGAGGTGTAAACAAAAACTGAGAGAACCAAGAGTATAGAATTTCAAATCTAAACTATGAGGTAAAAAACAATGCAAGAAATAACAGTAACACCGACAGACAAGCGAAGTCAACACATTGCACGACTACGAGAAGAGCACCGCGCTAGATTGGAAGCCGAAGCAAGCGCAAAGGAAAAGGAAGAAATGCAAATCAAAGAAGATGAACAGAAATTGAAAGCAAAAGGCTTAAAAGCAGCTGAGGATATGAATAAAGCAGATTTTGAAGAGATTCTCAAAATAGGAGAATTAGAACCAAGGTCTAGCACCAGATACATAGTCGAGAATGGTAATCCAAAAAAGGATACATATCAAGAAATGAAAGAGGAGGTTCGGAAAATTCTTAAGGAATATGACGGACCAAAGCCAAAGAATGTAAACGGTCATTTACTTTACAAATATCATGAAGTTTGTGCCTGGTTTGGTGGCGTCATAGAATATTGGAATTCTATCAAAGATGAGGTCGAAGCCGTAATCCCTAATTCAGAATAATTAATTTAGTTTTTGGTTTGGTAGGGTATGGTATGGTTTGGTTTGGGTATTACAACAGCAAAGAACAGTGTTTTTATATATAAAATGAAAGTTGAGGTAAATATCATGCAAGAACAAACTAACAAAGAAATCATCGAACGGTTGAGAGAAGAACGTCGCGCTGTAATAAAAGAAGAAAAGCGAATTGCAGAAGAAAAACGACAAAAGCAATTAGCAGCGGAACAGGCCGAGAAAAACAGACAAGAGAAATTGGAGGACGAACAAAAGAAATTATACACACGCGGCTATGAAGCCGGTAAAAAAATACATTATTACAATATGCGGATAATTGTGAATTATCACATTAATGGTAACACATTCAAAGATGAGAGGGAAGAAAAAGCATTTTTAACGGTTTTAAAAGAACACGGTTTTGGGCCGGGAACCCAGCTTCCCAAGATTAATATTTGGGTTGAAGGCGTAAATGCCTACTGGGAAACAATCCGGGATGATGTCGAATTCGATAAACCATAACTAAAATAATCATAAATTCCGGCGCCGGAATGAATTTTTTTAGACCAATTTACTATATATAGTAAAAAATGTGGAGAAATTAGAAAAAAAGTTTGCGCGGCTTGCATTTTTGGTATATCATATAGTGTATACACTCCAAGAAGGAGCCGTGCAATGGCTAAAGTGAAGTTAGAAACATTGTGTTTCCGATGCAACGAAGAAACCGCCAACAAGATTCGCAAACGCGCTGATGAGATGGGACTTTCGCTTTACTCATATCTCAAGCAACAGGCGTTGAGCCGCGAGCCATTGACTCAAGCGGCGGAGGATTATATCCGCGATATCGCCCGTGGCGTTGCGGAACAATTCGGAGGAGAGCCGGATATTAATTTCGCAAAAACGATGATACTGAATGACGCTACTGCTGGTTATCTGGCTCATTTCCATGAAGAGGGAATCGACTCACTCGGAGCGCGTCCGTTTCTATTTTTTAAACAGGGCAAACCACTTAGCCCAGAGGAACAGCAAGATGCGATGATAAACCGGCGTGTTGAAGAAATCCGGCGGCGGAAAAAAGAATTGGAAGAATGGAAAACGTATGCGAACGCATGCCGGAAACAATCGGAAGACTGGCAGGCGCTAACGATGGAGGTCGTGCGTGAATCAACTAAAGACAATCCAAATATGGAGGCTATCGCCAACCGATTCAATTTGAAAGCAATTCCGGAACCAGCGGAAGAGGAGCCAACTTCACCGGCTGAGCCGGAACCGGACGCGATTAAAAACCGGTACAATCCACCGAAAATGGCAAAAGTGAAATCATGAATTATCTGGACTGGGAGAACCAAAAATACGAATCCGGCGAATCGGGCGGTGAGTCAGGCGAGAGTTTTATTCCTGCGCCGGTTGTCGCGTTTATTCGATGTATTTTAAAGAACGTTAATGATAAATATCCATCGTTGGAACTCGATTTTGGAACCGTCATGGCCAATCTGTTGATTGACTGTGTGGCCAGATATCGCGCGGAAATGGACCAATTTGGAAAGGCTGTAACTGGTGGACGTGGAGCATTTCTGCTAACAACAGAAGGAGAAATGAGGCGGGGGCAGGATTTATACGACGTGTTGAAAGCACATTACGCGGCGGAAATTCAGAGGCACACGGATAATGAAAGCAAACGGGAAATCGTCCCGTTGAATTGATTTATAAAAAATAAAGCCGAGCGGCGTCAGTTTGGCGACGGAGGCCACTCGGCGAGAAAAGTAGCACAATAGGCTAGGAGCCTACGGGCTATTCTTATGGTACTATCAATGTCGGTTGATGGCAATGGAAAAAATGAGAAATCCGGAGGAAAGTTAAGCCGGATCAATCCGCCTAAGCGCACGATTTTCCTGCCTGCCTCCACTTTTGAGACAATATGCTCTTATCCAATCACAAAGGGCGCGATCCTCTTTTATATAGCGATTAGATCATACGCGAATAGTGAGGGCTGGTGCAATCCATCCATAAAAACTTTCGCCGAAATGCTCAGCTGTGACCCGCGATCAATTAAGCGCCATATCCAAGAATTGTGTGAATATGGATTGCTCTCTGTCGAGGTGAATAAAGGGCATTCATCGAATGATTATTATTTGAATCTCGAACCAAAGAGAGGGGACAATTTTGTCACCTCTGTCACGGCAAAGAGAGGGGACATTTTTGGTCAAAAAACCGGAAGAGAGGGGACAAAACGTGTAAAGAGAGGGGACATTCCTGGTAAGGCTAACAATATAAACAGTAATAGAACATCATCAGTAAGAACAATTGATGATGATGAACTAAATCCCGCGGGAAAAACACGCAACAGCAACAGCATTCCAAACCTGGATTTTCTTTCAAAAAACAAAAAAGAACTGGCTCTCAAATGCTGGAAAATACATCGCTCGAAATGGGGATCGGCGGAAGAATTTTCAGATACGCTCCGGCGTATTTCAGAAACGGAATCAGACGAAACGCTCCACGGCGCATTGGAAGATAATTCTGCTCACAGAAATCCACAGGATAGTGAACGTCTTATGGCGGCGGTATACCGTCTCCGGAAAATCTATCCATTAAATCCAAGCAAGAAGAGATTCGGCGAATGTGAGAAAGCGAAAGAAGAAGATATCCGCCGGGCTGAAGAGGAAGAGCGAAAACGCTTCCAAAAGGCGCGTGAAAAGGTCCAACGTCACCGGCGCGAGGGCTGGACGGATGACGAAATAATCCGCAACGATTTTAGCCGATGGGAGAAAGACGAAGTCCTGGAATGCGCTATATCGAAAGAAGCGATTGAAAAGCATTATGCAGAATTGGAAGCATGGGAAGAGGAAAAGCGAAAAGCCAGAGCCGCGGCAAAAAGAAAAGACCAAGAAGAAAAGCGGATTCTCCGGCTCGAAAAGCAAAAACAAGAATACGCCGTATTCATCGAAAAATTGGAAGGCATAACTGAAGCTAAGGCCGCTTTCCAATTGCGTTATCGATTCAACCTCGACGGTAAGTCAATTACTCCACAAACCACCGAAGATAAAAAACGGCTTATCGAAATTCTTGAGCGCATAGGTATGCGCTTCGACGTGAATAAGAGTGGCTGTCCGGTTAATTGGGTTGTTCCGCAGAAAGGATAGAAAAATGAAAAACGTTGAAATGGAAGTGAAAGAAAACAAATTACTCATCGAAGTCGATCTCACGCAGGATCACGGGCCGAGTAAGAGCGGTAAAACCAACATCGTTGCGACAACCGCCGGAAATGTAGCGGTACCGGGAAATAATTCCGTCCGGCTTGGATTGAATGTCTATAAATACTCGGAGGAAGAATAGAAGCGATGGACTTAATCCGTACCACATTTGAAACAAGCCGCCTGATGGAATTCTTTGATGAAAAAGAATTAACAAAACAAATCGGCCACAATCGAGGAATGTGGCCGGTTGCGCTCCTAAAAGAATTAATTGACAACGCGCTGGACGCTTGTGAGAGCGCCGGAGTCAATCCGGTTATCGAAGTCTATTTGGAGAAGAATAGTCTCTCTGTCCAGGATAACGGGCCGGGTATTCCACCGGAGACAATCGAGAAATCACTTGATTATAAAATTCGCGTATCGGATAAGAATAAATATGTCTCACCAAGTCGAGGTCAACAAGGAAACGCCTTGAAATGTGTGTGGGCTGCTCCGTTCGTTGCTACAGGATCTGGAATTATCGAGATAGGCACTAGGGGCCAATTACATGAAATCGATGTTTCACTGGATCGATTGACGGAAGAGCCGGAGATTGGCCACACAATCACCGATGATTTTGTAAAAAATGGCACTTTTGTAAAAATCCATTGGCCAGAGATAGCATTGCTCTCAGGATGAAAGTAAAACGGTCGATCGGAAAGGAGCACAACAACATCATGACTAAGATAACGGAACAAACAATAGTGCAGGTCTATTGCCAGCGGTGTGGTCATGCGTTGGCAGGCGCGCCGATAGGATCGAGAGTCTACTGTCCTCCATGCCGTGTATGGACATTGGCCAAAGAAACAGCGGACCAACCATTGCTCAAGGAGACGAGGTCATGCAAGGAGAAATAGTTTTGAGCGCTAACCAACTGCGCAGCATCATCCACGCTGGACTATGCAATGATCGCATGTGGACCGAGGGCTGCTGTCATGAGATCGCTAAGCAGTCGCACTCCAACGGCGAGATATCGCGCGTATCGTTCGCGGATCGTGACGCAAGACATTCATTTAAAAATGGAATGAAATTTATGCGTTCTGTTTTGCGCAATGATATTAAGTGATATATAATATATTTAACAACAATATAGGAGTATACATTATGAGCGTAGCATTCGAGCATTCAGGAACTTCATTACATTTGATCGTTGATTTGAGCGCTGTTGAGAGTCTCAGCAACCAGGACGGCGGGACGGTCCACGTGGGCAGCATGCACGGCGAGATTAACGAGACGTTAACGAAAGAGGGCTATACGATAGATTTATCTGTCCGCCGGGCACTCACTCCGAGCGAGCGCGAGCAGTACGGCGCTGACCTCCAACTTGATGCGGCTCCAACGGCCAAGCGCGGAGGGGGAGGGCGGTCCAAATCTCCACAGCCTCAAAAATAGGAACCGTATAGCCTCGCATCGCGCACACAACCGCAATTCCGGTTAGTTTAGCAATTTGTAAAGGAATATAGCAATGCCAAGACAACCAGTACCTACCAACCTAAAGATCCTGCGCGGCAATCCAGGCAAGCGCGCAATCAACAAAAATGAACCGCAGCCGAGCGCGGACGGCGTCAAGTGTCCGTCCTGGTTATCACGCGACGCCAAGGCCGAGTGGCGGCGTGTGGCGCCGGAGTTAAAGCGGCTCGGCCTATTGACAGTCGTTGACGTGTCCGCGCTGGCAATGTATTGCGAGTCATATTCTCAATGGCGCGAGGCCGTCCGGATTATCGAGCGCGAGGGCCAAACGTATTCACATGACGGACTCATCCGCACTCATCCGGCGTGTCACGTGGCTAACAATGCGGCGCGGACGGCTAACCTATTCGCCGGGCAGTTCGGAATGACGCCATCGGCGCGAACGAAATTATCTATCGAGCCGCCACAGCAACCGAGTTTGGTTGACAAATTTTTGAACCGGAGTGGGTGATATGGACGGCCTAATTTCACAGAGCCAAGTCGAGGACCAACTCGGTATTAATAAGCTCGCGCTGGACACGCTCCGGAACTTAGGCGTCCTCATTCCGGTTGACACCGGCGACGGTGAGCCGATGTACAGGCAAAGTGACGTCAGTCCATTTCTATTTTATCGATGCGTGTACGTTGACGTAACGCTTGAGCGGGTCCGCGCAATTACAGCGGCGCAAACCGAGACGCCGGAAACTTACAATCCAATGCGGGGTGTAAATAATGGGTAGACAGACTATCGGCCAATTGGTTATTGACTTACAGGCGCAGACGTCCAAATTTCATAGCGATATGAATAAGACGTCACGTATGTGGAATAACAAATTGGATTCCATGCAGCGGACAGCCAAAAATTTTGGCACTGCCATCAAGGCGTATTTCTCATTTCAGGCGCTAAAAGGTCTATCCAATTTTGTGCAGGATAACATCGCCTGGGCGTCCTCCATGGCCAAGGTAGCCGATACCGTTGGTCTCTCGCTGGATAAATTCCAAGGCCTCTCGATGATCGTAAAGGAGCTATCCATCGAGCAAAGCACCTTCGAGCGCGCCATACAGCGAATGACGCGCCGGATCGGCGAAGCAGCCGAGGGAACCGGGACGGCAAAAGACGCATACTCCAAGTTAGGCATCCAGATTACAGATAGCGCGGGCAAGGTCCGGGATACGTTTTCCATTTTTCTCGACGTGGCGCGCCATTACAAAAAATTAAAAACAGAGGCGGATGAACTAAACGTATCCAATCAACTATTTGGCCGTGGGTTTGAGGAGATAAATCTGCTGCTCAGGCAGGGCGCGCCTGCCATCGAAACGCAGATCAAAAAATTCGCGCGCATGGGATTGATAATCAAAGATCCGCTCATACGCCAAGCGGAATTAGCGGACGATTCGCTCACAGAAATGAAAGACAGTGTTAGCGCGCTCGGCAAAGAATTCTCGCTTGTATTGGCTCCGGCGATTAAGACAGCGGCGGACGCCATGAGAACCAATGTAGGCGCAATGCGGCTGCTGTTCTCAAAGGCAACCTGGAATGACTGGCTCACGGGCAATCCGCTAAAAACGGCGATCATGTACAACGTTATGTCACCGGCTGAAATGTGGGAAAAATATTACTATGGCGGCAAAGGGAAAAAACTACTCGCCTACTCCGGGCTTCGGCTCGTCTAAAGGCGATGACGATTACATGGACGTATTTCCACCGGCGCAGGTAACGAAAACACGCGCCGATTGGATGAATGACACTGTTCGCCGGATGAAAGACAATATGGAGTCTCTCACCAATGAAATGCAAATGCAGGTTGACGTCATTCGGGATGAGATGCGCTCGGAGCGGGACATATACAATCAGCGATTAGAATTACTCAATCAGGCGCGCTCTATTAACATACTCAACGCCGATGAATTTAATACTATGTCCGAGCATGTAAATAACGTATTCAACGGCATGGTAGAGGCCAGCCAGCGTTCTGCTAGATTAATAGAGAGCGGTATATCCGGCGCATTGGAATCAATTGCCAATAACGATCTTAATAATTTCGTAAATAGTTGGATACGCTCATTTGACAAAATCTTTTTTGATTTGGCCGGGCGGAATATTATCAATTTATTAGAACCAACTATGTTAGGCGCAGGGCGGGTTCCTAAACTTCGCATTCGGCGGCGTGAGAGCCGCAGGCGGGCCGGTTATGGGCGGCGCGTCCTATCTAGTCGGTGAGCGCGGGGCCGGAGTTGTTCACACCGAATATCAGCGGACGGATAACACCGCATGAGCAGATAAAAGGCGCGGGCGATATCAACATTGACACCGGCGGCGCTCCACTATTCACCGTTACAAGCGGCCATGTAGGGCCACAGAGCGCGGCGCAGTTTAGGACAGGACTTCCTCGAATTCATCGAAGACGCGAGGCGTAAACGCATGACTATTATACAACGCATAAGACAATACATATGGCCGGAGCGGCGCAGCGAATATGAGAGCGCATGGTACAGCGGCGATCCATTGCCGGAGCGGTTCGGCGCGGCTGGAATTCGTGTCAACGCTGACAACGCCGTCCAACTAACGGCGGTTTTTCGCGTGTGTGAAAAATATTGAGTGAGACGGTCGCGTCACTTGCCATTGATCCTATACAAGCGCCTACCGGACGGCGGCAAAGCGCGCGCGGTGGAACATCCGCTATACAAACACGCTCCATGATAGTCCAAATCGTTGGCAGGACGTCGTTAGAATTCCGCAAGTTACTGCAGAGTCACTTATGTTTGCGCGGGAATGGCTACGCCGAGAAAATACGGCCAGGCGGACGGCTGGAATTGATACCGATCCATCCGGATACCTGCACTCCTAAAATGAGTGACAGCGGCGTCATAACGTATGAGGTACAGACGCAGGAACAGCGGCGGACGTTACCGCAGAATAAAATACTGCACTTGCGCGGCATTGGCAGTAACGGCCTTGTAGGTTTATCACCAATCGAGATATGCAGGGACGCAATCGGCGCTGGTATGGCAGTACAGCAGTATGGCAGCCGGTTTTTCATGAACAACGCTAGGCCATCGGGAATTATCGAGTATCCGGGCGTCATGCAGGATAAAGAGGAAATTGCAGCGTTTAAAAAGTCGTGGCAAGAGGCGCAGACGGGCGCGAATCAACATAAGACGGCCGTCCTTGAGCGCGGCATGACTTACAAGCCGATAGGTATATCCAATGAGGATAGCCAATTCCTTGAGACGCGGAAATTCAGCGTTGAGGAGATAGCGCGGATATACCGCATACCAATGCATCTTTTACAGTCATTGGACAAGTCGAGTTTTAATAATATCAGTCATCAGTCGATGGAATTTCTAACATATACAATGATTCCTTGGTTCCGGCGGTGGGAATCAGTGTTAGCGCGCGATTTACTAACAGCCGAGGAGCGCACAGAGTATTTTTTTGAATTCCTTGTCGATGGTTTCCTGCGCGGGGATATCCAGACACGCTATAACGCATACACCAAGGGCCGTCAATGGGGCTGGCTCTCACCTAACGACGTTCGCCGAATGGAAAACATGAATCCGATCGACGGCGGTGACGAGTATCTTACACCGCTCAATATGCAGGCAATAGGACAGCAAGATAACGGCGCTGACAATGCCGATAAAAACTAACATTTTACCGAGGTAAAAAAAAATGAATGAATTACAGAAATTGCAAGCAAGACAGCGTGAAATTGCGCAGCGTATCATTGACATTAATGAGGCGGCTGTTTTGGAATCACGGGATTTATCCGAGGATGAAAAAAAGGAATGGCGGGATCTCCGGGCCGAGGAAAAAAAAGAACGCTGAGCGTATCAAGAAACTCGAAACCGAGCAGCCAGCCGATGAGCGCAGCGTAGGTATCGAGGCGCTGAGCGCGCAGACGAATGGTGAGAGCCGCCAACGGGCGGCTAACCTGGATCGCCGGAGTTATCGCGGGATGTTTTGCCGAAATGGTGAACAACTCTCCAACGATGGCTTTTCCTCATTCGAAGAATGGATGGCATGTGTCCACAGTGGCCGTCCAGACGAGCGTCTGCAGTATCGATCGATGGGCAGCGATATTCCATCTGCAGGCGGTTTTCTCGTACCGGATCAATTCGTAGCCGAAATGTTGGATACCGGCATTGAGAATGAAATTGTCCGTCCTCGCTGCACTATCTGGCCGATGGTAAGTGACACCGCGCGCGCGCCGGGCTGGGATGGCGCGGATCACTCCAGTTCGTTATATGGCGGGTTTGCCGGGACGTGGCTCGGCGAGGGCGAGACGGCCACCGAGGTTGACGCGCAGTTTCGTTCCATTGCGCTTACGGCGCACAAATTGGCAGTCTTTACATCCGCGTCAAGCGAGTTGGTACAAGACAGTTTTCTCTCGTTTGATAGCATCATGAATGACGGTCTGCGCAATGCGCTGTCATGGTTCCTCGATTATGCGGCCATCAATGGGACCGGCGCGGGCCAGCCGCTCGGATTGGTCAATAACAATTCTGTTGTGTCAGTGGCCAAAGAGTCAGGACAGGCCGCGTCAACTATCGTGTGGAACAACATCTGCAAGATGTATGCGCGTATGTGGCCAAGTGGCCATCAAAATGCCATCTGGATTGCCAACAATACTATCATTCCACAATTGTTGGCGCTTACCATTCCGGTTGGTACCGGCGGAAGTGCAGTCGGTCCTAACATCGGCCATCCAGTAATGAAAGAGGATAGTGGTAGTTTTTCACTACTCGGCAAGCCGATTTATTTCACAGAAAAAGCTCAATCTCTGGGCACAGCGGGCGATATTATGTATGTCGATCTCTCACAATACGTCATGGGATTGCGAAAAGAGATCATTATCGAAAAGTCCAACGCCGTCCATTGGACAAGTGACAAGCAAGCCTACCGCGCCATCATGAGGGCCGATGGTATGGGCAAGTGGAATAGCGCCATCACACCGAAAAACGGCGATACGCTTAGTTGGTGCGTAACGCTGGCGGCAAGGTCGTAAGCTAACATGAGGACTTACATTCCGCTCATAGCGTTGTTAGTCATTCTCGCGGGCGCGGCCTATGGCGCTCATTGGTCATGCACAACAACCGAGGATATATCCTGGTCCGTGCGAAAAATTACATGGTCCTGGATATCCAACGCAACCGGCGAGGTGGACGCGCAGACAACCGCGTATTTCTCCGGCGCGCCACTCGGTTTCATTGCCGAGCCAGCGGGCGGGGTATCCGCGCCATCGGCTGACTATGATATCTCGATCACCGATGAGAATGAATACGACTTACTGCAGTCGAGCGGGGTGGATATGTCAGCGGCGACTAGCGTCTATATTTTCGATGCGACGTTGACGCCGATATCGAACGATAGGCTTACATTGCATATCAGAGCTGCCGGGAATGCGAACAGCGGCACGGTGGTTTTGTATCTGCGATAGGGTTTCATCCAACCTGCTCGGCTTGTCCATTCCGTGCGGGTAGGTTTTGGTCTCGCCGTTCTCAGGCGGGCTTCGTCGAACAGCCGGGCGCACTACATATGATGTAGCCGCGTCCGGCTCTCCTTTTAAAAATGCGCTCTAACGGGCGCTCTCTCTCGCTCGTGGTTTCTATCGGAAAATTCGAGAAGTCCTCACCTGCGCAGCGAGGCTTGGCCGTTCTAGCCGTTTTCCGCTTTCGCCTGTACGTCCGCAAACGATATGATTTTCGATCCATGTTTCCCCAACGCCTCACGCAGCGGGTCCTGTGCTAGATGCGCGTAGACTTCGGTTGTGCTGAGCGTGGATTGATTCAACGCCTTGCCAACGAGTATCAGCGACTCCCCGGAGGACGCCAGCCAGGAGCCTACCGTCCTGCGCAGATCATGGATTCGCAGCGTTGGCATTCCGGCGCGGTTGCGGATGCGATGCCATTGGCGCTTTGGAAATATCGCCCAGTGTTTCGATGGATCGGGGCCGGGGAATATCCATTTACAATTATCGATTCGGGGAATCATTTCGAACATGCCGAGAGCGGCAGTGCTGAGCGGCAAATAAAACGGGCGGCCTGCCTTTGTATCGTCCAACTTGAGAATCCTTTGCTCACGATCTAAGTCTTTCCATTCTCGCCGCATTAATTCACGATTCCGTAGGCCGGTTAAGAGGTACAGCCACAGTCCGGCGCGTACGACGGGATTCCACTCCTCATTAATCGCGGCGGCCAATTTAGGTAATTCGTCCGGCGTTACCCACACGTCCCGTTTTTCCTCTCGATTTTTCTTTATCCGTCTCGCCGGGCTGACGTTATCCTCTTTCAGGAAACCTTCGTTGATTGCGTATGAGTGTATGCGCGAGACGAGAGAGACAATTCTATTGGCTTCGATGGGCGCGGTTTTCGATATACGATCATGTATTTTTTCTGATATCCGGGCGGGTGATCGAATCGGCTTTTTTCTTTCCAAGTTCGGGGCGCAGGTGTTTTTTCAATCCGGCGGCGGTCCTGAACGCCGGTTTTCAATTTCGATGCGTGGCGGGTTAAATAATCGTCAAGAATATCATTGAATGTTACCGATGGCTTGCCGCGCTTATCTGGATTGTTTACCGGCGGCAATGGTGAGATTCTTTATTCCAGCAATCTGACGCGCCTTCTCCGGCGTGATATTCGGATATTTTGCGATTGTGATCCATTTCAATTTTCCTTCCCACCGATAGCAGTAGACGAAAGACTTTTGACCGGATTTAAAAAACACGCAGACCGAAATGTGCGGTTTTCCGTATCCCAGATTATGCCAGGTGTTTTTACTGACTCGCAGAGGTGAGTTGTTATTTTTTTTTTCATAACAGTGGGCCTCCAAAAAAATAACAGTGGTTCTAACAGTGGGCCGTTTGAGCTAACACCAAGCTAACACATATGTCTATTTCTGTCCATATCGGAAAATGTAAAAGTAAAAATTTCCTAGGAAAAACGGGGATTTGTATATGTCTGTCCATGTAGGGGCGATTGCCTTCTAAGCAGTGGGCCGCAGGTTCGAGTCCTGCCGGGCGTATACTGAAAATTCTAGACTTACGAACATAGATTTGGGTAGCGGTAATCTCCAAAGTAGCGTCACGGTAGCGTTTGAAATCAAAAAAAAGGGCCTAATTTGCCCTCTTTTTTACTCTTAGATCTTTTCCCAGTTTGAATATAATAAATCAATTCATCTCGGCAGGATCAGAAATTACCATTCAAACAAAATTCAAAAATCCCCGCCAGCTGCGCTAGCGCAGCAAAAAGACAAAAGCAAAGAGTATAAAGTGTCAAAGTGCAAAGGGTAAAAGCGATACAGCAAAAAGCGCTAATAAGTCCGGGAATACACAACTCGCAAACCTATGACGTCGTCCCTGAGATCTGGGGCCCTGTCGAACCGGTACGCCGATCGGCAGTTCTCTGGATTGTAGAACCAGGAACCGCCCCGAAACACACGAGCTGCCCCACGGGGTGAATCAATCCAAGCGGAACCATCTTGAGGCGCCTCTTTGTAATTCTCATGCCAATCATCTTCACACCATTCCCGCACATTTCCGCTCATATCACAAAGCCCCCATAGATTTGGGGATTTTTCTACCTACTTGCTTCGTTTCCTCTTATCACATTATTGTCCGGATACCACGCATAATTCCATATTTCTCGATAATCATCATCCTCTCCCCAATAAAAGCGTGTCTTCGTTCCCGCCCGGCATGCGTATTCCCATTCCGCTTCGCTTGGAAGGCGAAATGTTCCTTGACCGAGTTGATTCAATTCAGTAATGAATCTTTGACAATCATCCCAGGAGACAGATTCAACTGGATGATCGGGTTTCCCTTTAAATTCAGAAGGATTCTCACCCATCACAGCTTTCCATTGCGCCTGGGTGACGGGATATTTACCAAGATAACAATCATAATCTATTTTGACTATATGCTGTGGACTTTCATCATCATATCGACCTTTCTCATTCTTTGGACTTCCCATCTTGAATCTACCCTTGGGTATATGAACAAATTCGATAGGAATCGATTCATTTGGCAAATTCGGTAATTGAATGATGATGGTGTCCACGTTCATGTATTTCGAATGCGTCTCGTTTCTTAATTTGGATTTGAGGAACTTTCGTTTGCTCATTCCACGGTTCAATCAAGAGTGTTTCTTCCAGCCATCTTCGTTTCTCATCTGCAACTGAACATTCCGTAAGCAGACAATCCATTAACAATTCCGATGATTGCATGTATTGGATAATATTCGACAAATCTTCTGGAACTTGCAATGGATTCGAGAAATCAATATCAACGTGTGGATCAAACGATCGTTTTTCATTTTTTCTAAATAGGCTCTGGACAAATTCACGTATTTCATCACTTCCCGAAGTTGCGAATAAAGCAAGCATTTTATTGACGGAATGAGGATTTGAATTGCTGGAACAAATACAACCTTCAAGATTCTGAAGAAGCCCAATCACTTCATCATTGGCAAGTTTTGAAATTCCCCGGCGCATAGAAATCAAAAATGAGTATGGATCGCTTAGTTTCTTCCGTTATCAATAAAAAAAACTTCACGCCATCGCTGTTCCCGCATATGCCGTTCAATAATGGAATCAAGATTCTGGGGATGTTCAACAATCCACAACGCGGTTAAATACTCATGGAAAGTGAGATGAGAGAAGGAATAGATATGCCTAGCGCGTTCAACCAACAAACCATGATGGCTTTCAATGGAACAAAGCAAAGTTCGACTATCAGTCAGTGCAATTCCTTTTTCAAATTGAAAAGTTTGTTGAAGGTAATGGGAAATATTATTTTCCAGAGATCTCCGTTTCATAAAAATAGTGTTCTTCATTAAAAACTTTGATACGCCAATTCTGTCAATAATGAAATTTTAATCTCTTCTGTGAACGACTCTACAACATCAGGCCGTACGATCCCTCTTGTTAAATCCCATTCACGTATTAACAAATCGAATGTTTCTCGATATAAATCAGCGCGGCTGGATGGAAACCGTTCTTTTTCAGAATTAGAAAAGACCCAACATAATAATGTTAGAAGCAATGGATTTGTAGCTAACTCTAGAAGAGATCGATTCCTATTAATTTCATCATAACACTTTTGTGCTTTTTGGGGATTCTTTTTAAACCAGTTTTGTATAAATGTTCTGATCTGATCTTCATTAAAGTCCGCCACTTCAACTAAAGTAAATTTTTCAAAGGTTCTGTTATAAGCGGCAAGACGACAGCTAATGATAAAACGGTTTTTGTTATATCGTTTTGTAAACAAACGAATGGTCTGCACGGCTTCAGCTATTGTACTAAATGAAACCTCATCCAAACCATCCATAATAACTACACAATTCCCTTTTCTTAGATGCTGGCTGGTAAACTGCATTGCATCTTTAACATCTGCATCTTCAAATTGTTTGGAAATAAATTCAAGTATTGTGTTTTTGCTATCAGACCATTCTTTTAAACTTATGAATATGGGTATCTTTTGTTTGTGAAGTTTTCCTTTAAGTATCTCAATGGTTATATATTTAAAAAAAGTAGTTTTCCCCGCTCCCGGTTTTCCTAATACCATCAAATGGTCATCGTTATCTTTTAATATTTCTATCCCTTCTACGGATTTATTTGAAGACGGATATTGACGCTGCTCGTTTGATCGAAACTGTTTCTCTAGTTCACTTAACTCAACGGATTGCTCTTTTGTGATCTTCTCAAGAATATGAACTTTAACATATATCGAATCCAAGGATATATCTTTATCCATTCCTAAAATCTGAATCGAACTATTGTTCTCATAAATCTTATTTTTATAGGTTTTTAAGTCATGCTCAAAAACTTGCGTTTCTAAAACTGGTTCGTGAGTAAAAAAAATCTTTGAATCGATATTCGATGTATATAGTTTTATCTCTCCAAGAGGTGGTATTTCTATTTGATGAGTCATAAAACGATATAAAGTAATGTACTCTCTTTGAATAGATACATTAAAATATCCATAAATCTGCATGAATTCTGGAATATATAAATCCCATTCCGCATGAAAGACAATCGGAATGTATTTTTCATTTAATGATTTCTGTTTATATAATTTATAATTAATATTTTGTAATTCTCTAAAACTTCCACGTTTATCAGATTTAGAATATTGTTCTGAACATACTATTAATACAAAATCCGCTTTTTCGATTTGTTCAGACATCCAATCGAGCCATCCTTTAGGTGGGAACGGCTCATATTGGTCTATCCAACAATCTAAACCATCATATCGAAGTTGATTCGCAAATGACAAAACAAGTTCACTATGCTCATTTGTTTCATGGCAATAGCTGATAAATACTCTTATTTTTTTGGGATAATTTTCCATTTTTTTGTTCCAAGACATTTTCCTAGAAATTCTCTTATTCAAGTTTCATCACAAAATAGAGGGCCGCCTAAGCAGGACGTTCGGCCAACACCTACCAGCCCCGCCCAGGCCTTTCAATCTTTGTCCGGCAGCCTCGAACGGCCCTCATTGTTCGAACGGCTGCGCGATGCGGGAATATACCTATGGACTCCTCTTAGTACGCTCAAGGCATCCGTAAATGACTTGACTCTGACCGTGAGAATACCATTCTCACAAGGAGCGCGGGAATACACAACTCGCAAACCTATGTTGTTGTTCCTGTTATCTGGGGTCCTGTTGTTCCGGTTCGCCGATCGGCAGTTTTCTGGATTGTTGTTCCAGGAACCGCCCCGAATCACACGAGCTGCTCTTTCCTGATATATCCCCTTTCTTTACAATTTTTGCGTTTTCGAATAAAGACGTACGTAATCCCCATGAATCGGCATGTGAGACATGACCGATCCAACTGACAACCGATTGCGTCACATCAAACAATGCGATTTGCTTCTCACGATATTGAACGCGCAATTTCTTGAATCTTTTCAAAAACCGGTGGCCATTGCCATTCCGCACTAATACATGACTGGGAAAAACACGATAACCCAGAAAATCAATCCCATCTCTAACCGGAACAACATGCGCGCAGTTTTCATGAATGGATAAATGGTTCTGATTCAACAAATAGTCAGAGATTTCGTTTTTGATTTCATACAATCGTTGTTTTGAATGATGCAGGACAAGCATATCATCCACATAGCGCAGGTAGGCTTTCACTCCCAAGGTCTCTTTCACAAAATGATCGAATGGATTCAGATAGACGTTAGCAAAAAATTGGCTGGTTAAATTACCGATTGGAATCCCCAAAGGCCCGTCAAAATTCAATAGATAATTCCCACGATCGTCAATCGGGTGAGGCTCACGGTAGCTGCGCAGTATATGACGTATTAACCATAAGATGGATTGATCGCCGATTTTCCGGGAGAGAATTGAGAATAATAAATCCTGTCGAATACTCTGGAAATACTTTCGTATATCTATTTTGATGGAGTACGGATAGTGTTGGATCAACGTTTTCAATCGATTCACCGCCGCATGAGTCCCTTTACCTTTACGGCATGCGTAGGAATCAGAGATAAACGATCGCTCGAAAATCGGTTCGATGATATTGCAAAAGGGCATGATGAACGATACGATCACGATAGGGAGCGGCGCTGATGGTTCTTTTCTTCCCTTCATTAATGACAAATTCCCGATACCCTCCATGTTGATACGTCTTTGTCTCTAATTCACGCTGTAACCGTAAGATCTCTCGCTCAAAATTGAGGTTAAATAGACTCACTTCAAAGCGGAATCGCTTCCCCTTTTGCGCTTTTTTGGACGCCAGCAATAAATTTTGAAAATCCCTTAGTTGGGGATAAAGGTTTTTATAACGTTTCATGCTTTCGCCTGCTGCTTGATCCAGCCTCCCAACATAGATCCCACTTCATCTAAAATTTCAGAGATATACTTGTATCGGCGGAGATCAACAAATTTAAGATCTTTAGCCAATCTCGCCAAGAAACGGAATTTCTCCAAATCTAAATTCGCGCGTTTCAGTAGAGCAATTTTCGAGCGTGAATACGAAGCTTCCACCAAAAGATCCAAGATCTCCAACAATACATTTTCCATACGGGAGCCAATCGTATATCGCTTATTTTTGGGGAATTTTTCAATCAAAGGCATCATCCAAAGAATGATGTCATACATTTTCTGCACGATAGCGGGGTGATTGCTTTTCACGTGAATCCTCCAATTTAAAAAATATTCGCGAGCTGCGCTAACGCGCAGCAAAAAGACAAAAGCAAAAAGTATAAAGAGTCAAAGTGCAAAGGGTAAAAGCGATACAGCAAAAAGCGCTAATAAGTCCGGGAATACACAACTCGCAAACCTAAGTAGTTGACCCAGCTAACTGGGGACCTGAAGAACCGGAACGCCGATCGGCAGCAGTCTGGATTGTAGTACCAGGAACCGCCCCGAATCACACGAGCGCCTCTACGGGGTGAATCAATCCAAGCGGAACCATCTTGAGGCGCCCCTTCAAAATTCTCATGCCAATCATCCTCACACCATTCCAGCACATTCCCGCTCATATCATAAAGCCCCCATGAATTCGGTTTCTTTTTCCCCACAGGATGTGTTTTTTGAGAAGAATTTCCAGTAAACCATGCAAACTGATTTATTTCTTTGATACTCAGGATCATCTCCCCAATAGAACCGCGTGCTTGTACCTGCCCGGCAAGCGTATTCCCATTCCGCTTCGCTTGGAAGACGGAACGTTCCTTGACCGAGATCATTCAATTTTTTGATGAAATTTTGACAGTCATCCCATGATACGCATTCGACTGGGCGATTTGTGTTTCCCTTAAAATTAGCAGGATTCTTACCTAAAACCGCTCTCCATTGTTTTTGAGTTATTGGATATTTCCCTAAATAGATATCATGAGGAATAGTCACTTGATGCTGCGGACTTTCATATTCAGATCTATCTTTTTCTTTTTCCGGACTTCCCATCATGAAGGAACCTGCAGGAATTTTGCACAATAATAGAGGAACAGATTTACCTGTTGAACTGGGGATTTTAAATTCGATCTCGGAAGATTCATCTATAACTGGTTCGATTGATTTTAAAGGCGGTTCTACTATTGATGTAGTTGTATCCCTTTCAGGAGGTCCTTCTTCATCCGGCTTGTTTGGTTTGGAAGGTGTTCCGATTAATGATTGAATGGACTTGATAAGGTTATCAAAGTCTGTATTAGGTGTCCCCTTTTTCCAGCCGGTAAGATCAACCGTTTTAAGATCTCTGAATCCAAAAGGAGGACGTACTTTTTCAATGAATATTGGCCTTAAAATATTTTTATTTAGACCTTCTCTTGCCTCTTCTTTTACCCACTTGGATTTAATAGACGATTCTGACCAAAGCACGATAACACAATGGGTATTGTCAAGTTCAGCGTCGATAAAATCATAGATATTTTCTGCTATCGGGACTTCTCGATCCCAAAAAACAGACCACCCCCGCGATTGCAATTCTTCAGCGATAACCTTCGCAATTGCAATATCGTCACTTTTATAGCTAATAAAAATATCACTCATCCGCTAGCCCTATATATTTGATATAATCATTTCACAATTATCAAACAATATAGACCAACTATGCAAGGTCCATCAAAATCAAAAAAACCAAAAAATGAGGATGGGCTCTTATTTTCTCATCCACAGCAATTGACAAATTTCTCTAAATACCTAGGGAACATTTATGATAGAACAATGGCATAATTTGCCATTGTTTTTTTTGTTCGTCTTTCCCAATTTCAAAAGTGATGAATCATTTCATCGCGGCATGATTGATCGCTTCCGTTCTATCCGCTTCGTCTCCTCCGCTTGACGCCAGATCTTCCATTCCCTTACTAAGTTCATAAAACGAAACCATTTTCTTCTGAAAAAAATACCATGGAATCCGGATTCCACTATCGTAACTTTTTTTAATTCATCCTAAAAAACTATGTTATCATGGAAATTATTTTATAGGATGGATTCCTGGATCATGAAAGGACTATAAAACAATGGTTCTTTCTCGATCTTTTTTATATATTCTTTTTACTTGAAATAAAATAATACCATTTTCCGGAGGTTTATTATGATCGTATCCAGGCGATATGCGCTTTGGGGCAATCTCTTTCGAATAACCTGTTGTCTTCTTGTCTGGTGTTCCAATGCTGTGGCTTTGTTTGAAACCGATATGCCGTATGCGGAGCGTGTAACGGATGGACGATTTCCGTTCGTAGGTACGTTTATGGTTTCCAAATGTCGCCAATCTTGGCACCGGCGTTGTAATCTCTCCCCGGCACATTTTGACATGCGCTCATCTGGCGCCATTCGACGAGGGAATCATTAAAGATTCCTTGTGGTATGAAGAACACGGGGGATCTGCCGACAATGCGCGTGATGGGCGTATTAATTTCTATGGAACCGCTTCGACAGGAGACCATCCCAACTATACGACAACGCAGTTCTGGGTGCATCCGGATTACAATCCGGATTTAGGAAATTTGGCAGGATGGGATTTAATGATCATGGTGACAGCGGAACCGATCGACGATGTCGAGCCGGTTCCAATCATGCCGCGCTTAAACAGCGATCATTTACGCCGTGGATCGTGGGTTCGTCATGTTGGATTCGGTCCGACGGAAGGAGGCGCCGCGCATCAGTACAAAAGCACGTTACTCACACGCACACTCAGCGTAGGTTTGAGTTCGCCGACTCTATATACATGGGGAGATGCGGGAGGCGGCGACTCAGGCAGCCCGGTTTTTCAACGCCGTATGGACGATCATGGACAAATGAGAGAAGTATTAGTCGGTGTATTAACCAATGAGGGAATTCGTTCGATTTGGATCGATCCAAACGTATACAGTTGGATACGAAGTATTGTTGATCGAATGGATCCAACGCTTCTGCCTGAGGATTACGACGGAGATGGAATTGAGAATATTTTTGATTCCTGTTTGTTGAAAGCGAGCAGCGAATCTGATTCCGACAGGGATGAAGATGGGGTCGGCGCTTCGTGCGACACGTGCAGTGATTACAACGGTGGACAGTTCGACTCGGATGATGATGGAAGGGCAAATGGGTGCGATCCTTGTCCGATTCCGAGTAGTTTCTTCCGGTTTGATCGATTGAATATTCCCAGTCTTCGCGGGTATTGGACGCAAAGTCCTTTCATGTTGGAATTTTTGGGTGTTGAAAGTGACGGACGCTGGTTGGATGAAGAATTTACTGTGGCTATCGATCCTGGAAGTGGTGGGGGATTTTATTCTGGACTCAGTCCTACTTTAACGTTAGATGATGGCCGATACTCTCTTCGAGCGTCGGCTTTTGATGGATGCGGGAATCTAAGTGAGACACACACGATCGATTTCGGTGTGGATAGCGAACCTCCTACATTATCGTTTAATCATCCCGAAGAGGGCGCCATGATTCCTCGCGAATCAAATATGACTGTAGAGATCTTCGTTGGAGATATGAGCAGCGGTATCGGTTCCGTTGAATTATGGTTAGACGCGCCCGGAATGGGAGATGAGTTCAATCCAGGTATCAAGTTATGCGATTTTCCCGGCCCTTGGTTGATCGGATATGGGAATGTCGATCGTTGCACAGTAAATATGGATTTTCCCTTTGGGACGCATACTCTTTACGCGATCGCAAAAGATGTGGCTGGGAATGAGACGATCGCCCAAAGAGAAATAATGGTATGGTTATCACAACCGGGAGTTATACTTCCAACTCTTCCACCACTCAATACACCGGAACCGCTTGAATCAGAGCCGACGCCTACTCCGACCGCAACAAATACATCCATACCCAAAACAAATACTCCGGCGCCTGTGCAGAAAGCAACATTGACTCCAACACCCAAAATATCAGAAGAGTCGATCGTCTATTCGTTTGATCAAGCGACATTGGAGAAAAATGGCTGGAGTGAAATCCCCGGTGGCTTTATGAAATACGATTCCGGAGATGTGATTGTATCAAAATTACCGGCGAATTCGATCCCTTCTTCCGAGGATAATTTGGGATTGGCGATGACTGTTATGGGGGATGAAGTTGCGCTTGTTTATTCAGTCAAGCCATTCGATTCGGATGGAAAACCGGTTTTATTACGCTTAAGCGTGCGCGCGACCGGGCCTGACGCGACATTAACCTTGGCTTGTTTGAAAGGAGGAATTCAAACGCAAACCGATGGATCGGTCGCCACTCATTCGCCTGCAACCGCGCAGAGTTTCGTTAAAAATGAACGTACGATCGTCCTCATTTATCAACCCGATGACGAGGAACCAATCAATCCCATAATTCAAGTGGCGGGAATCGGCGCTAAAACGAAAACAACAGTATATATTGATCGATTGGAAGCGTATGTCATTGAAAAAAGTGGTTCGTATTTGGGTGAATTATTCTATTCCGATCCATTATTCCACAAGCAAATCCCCGGAATTCCTAGCATCAGAGAATAATTTCTCAATCGTTACAGAGACAAAAATCTATCGTAGCAGGAGACTTTGGCTGATCTGATGATGGTCATGCAAAATTATATACGAAATAGCGGGATCAAATTTTCTCCCATAATACTAGGGCAACCGGTGGGAAATCTCTTTCATGCGTGGGTAGAGTTCTTTGTATAATTCAAAACGTTCGTTGTAGATGTTGTGATTCTCGTTGTTGGGTTCGTATGTTTTTTTGATCTTCGCCAGCTGCGAACCGGTTTCGCCAATAGAAGAATAGACACCTGTGGCCGCTCCCGCTAGAATGGCGCAACCCAGACACCCCGATTCCGATACGGCGGGCACGGCGATGGGAATTCCCATGATATCCGCTTTGATTTGCAGCCAGTATTCTGATTTTGCGCCGCCGCCTGTGGCGAGCAGCAAATGAATGGCCCCGCCCGCTTCCCGCAGCAGTTCGGCGCACATCCGCATCTCATAAGTCAATCCCTCCAACAGCGCCCGTGTGATTTCTCCCTTGGTTGTGCCCAGCCGCAGTCCGGCGATAACGCCTTTCGTCTGCGTGTCGAAATGAGGCACACCGGATGTGGTGAAGTGGGGGAGAACTAACAGATTTGTGGGATTGCTCGCTGCTTCTTCGGTGAGAATATCGTATACATCCCGGCCACTTTCTTCAGCCCGCCGTTGTTCGTCCTGTCCGAATGTATCCCGGTACCAACGAAATAAACTGCCGCCGGTGAAATTGTAAACCAGGGAGATGAATTGGTCTGGGCAGGTATGGTGGTAACAACAGATGTTGTTCGACAACATCTGATCGTTCAACAGCAATTCTGTGAACACCGGCGCGATACATTCCACCGTGCCGATCCCATAAGCGGCCACATTCGGTTTTGTGGCGCCCGCGCCCAGTGTTTGACAGGGTTGATCGTGTCCGCCGGTAACAACTTTCACTCCTCGCGGGAGACCAATCTCATCCGCGATGGAATCAGGGACAACGCCGATTACGGTTCCGGATGGTTTTGGATCCGGCATCATTGAACGGTCAACGCCGGCGAATTCTAAAAACTCATCACACCAATCATTCTTTCGTACGTCGAAGAGCATCGTCCGGCCCGCGAGGCTGTAATCAGTTGTGGGCGCCATTCCTAGACGATAAAGGACCAGATCTTCAAAACAGAGAATTGACTTCGCTTTATGCAGAACCTCTGGTTCATGTTCTTTTAACCACTGCAGCTTCAGCGCAGTAAAACAAGCCGCCAAAGGCTGGCCTGTGGTTTGAAAGATCTTTTCCCGTCCATATTTTTCTTCCCATTGAGGAACATACGGTTCGGTGCGGGTATCGAAACTGACGATCGCGTTGTAAAGGATCGTTCCTTCCGCGTCCACGATCGATACCGCTTCTCCCTGACAGGAAGGGGCCATGGCTGTGATGGGATCATTTTTCGTCTGACTCGCCACGAAACCAATGCAAGTCTTGATATCCTCCCAAACCCGGTTTCCATCCAATTCCGCCCAACCAGACTGGGGAGAATGCAGCGGATATTCCCGGTAGGCTGAGGTGAGAATCTTTCCCTCTTCATCAAAAGCGACGGCTTTACAACCAGTCGTGCCAACATCGACGCCTAATAAACTCACAGTTGATTTCCTCCCCCATATTTATATGGTTTTCGAGATGTATATAATTTTAAAGGCGATCTGGTAATCCAAGCAAGTCTTTCCAGTAGAATAAATTCATTATATCGGATTAACAGTGTGTTTTTTTTCATTAAAGATGCGGCGGAAAAAAAGCCTTATAAGACGAAACGAACATAATACACTGCGTATGGCAAGCCTATCAACGCTACGATAGATGAGTATCAATTTTATGGTTCATCCGGTAAGTGAGTGCGTAAAGTTAAAATAATTTCTTTCATGCTATACTCCTCTTACATTTGTGGCCTCTCACCACGACGGCCCTATAAGCAAAACTATCGAGTCAAGATTCCGATTAATGAGCGGCGGGAGGTTCATCCAGTGCGGGAAACGCTCCAGTCTGAGTTACGAAGACAGGCTAGTCTGGTTATCCCGAACTGGGAGTGAGATTCTATTTTTTTCCTGACTTATCCACAGGGATTCGCCGCGAAAAATGCGTTTTTTTCATTCTTTTTTTTTCATTTCTTTTTTTCTCTTTGGAATTATAGGACTATTGTTTATTGTCTCACGGGGACAAAAAGATACTACACAGCCTTTAAAAGCTGGGTATTTTCTGAATAATTCTGAATATATAAACAAACGGTTACTATTTCATTCCAATTCGATTGTATACGCGATCATCTGCTCGCCTTGATCCGGGGCTTTCACGGCCCAATTTCCATCGGGACGCAAGACACCGGTCGGCGCGGAGCAAGGTATATCCGTTGGATGGCAATTATCCGCAGTCACGATCCAGACGTTTCCCGCCTGGGCGCGGATACGCAGATTCGTTTCGTGGAACGGCCAAAAAACAGTCTTGGACCATTCTCCTCCATTCCGCCCTCCGTTGATCGCGTGAAAAATGATCTTCGCGCCCATATCGGATAATTGCTGGCTGAGATGAGGATCAGGCATCGGTGTGCAACCGGGATTACCCCATAGGTCATTACAGATCAAACCACCAATGGTAAGCCCATCAAGATTGAACACTCGCAAAGGCCGCGCCGCATAATGGTTAATTTCCCCGCGAGACGGTTCGGTCATTGAACCACAGCGGAGGATTTTATTATGAAATCCAAGAAAATTCCCTTTGACCATCATAAAATCGAATCTGGTTGTAACAGCGTTGATCGTCCGGTTCCACGAAACACGTGCCCAGCGCCAAAGCCAATCCCGCTTTAGAAGAGCGTTTTAGAAGTTGCTTTAAACCTTCCTCAACTTGCGATTGATCAAATTCATGTGTATACCCGCTCAACGATCCTTCGGGTCGTCAACAGAATATCAGCGTTCTCAGCGATCGCCCAATCGATCGAGCGGGTGATGGTCTTCACATTTTCGGCGATATCCCGCGTAACGGGAATTTGCGCCGCCGCTACCCGGATTGTTTTTCCCGCGCTTTTCTCTTGTTCTTCCATCGTTTGTTTATTCAATTCTTCCTCTGCATGGATGATTGTACTTTGAAAAAATACTATAACGGCTCCAATGATTATGATAGACAATGTATATTTCATCATTGTTTTTCTCCTAATAAATACCTAAATGCAGTTTGGAAAATACATTTTATAATTCATCATTGTAAGTGACAATCGCAATCTCGTATGTCTCGACCTTAGGAATCGTAAATGAAACAATACCGTCTTCAACATGGTAATGCAGCGAACGATCCGTTTCCCTCAATGGATTGGCCAACAGGATGCTCTGTACAGTTTTATTTTTCGGTAGGCGGATCCGGGCCTGGACATCTGCAACCGGATCAATCGGATGATAATTAACAAGATGGAGAAATCTCCGGCGCCCGCTCTCCGTCAATTCCGCGCAGAGACCGAACGGCGCTTGAACATCCATCGAAAGCCCCTTGTGACTGGCTTTCTGAATTGCGCTGGTTAAATCACTCGCGCTGTTGATCCACGTCAATTGACGCAAAGGAACGTCATTAAAAATCTGTTCTTTCCGGGTAGTCATCCATTCATCATAGATTCCAACTGAACCTAACAGGCACAAATGGCCTCCCTCTTGGACAAATTTCGTGATCTGATGGATATGCGAATCAGAGAGAGCCACGCATCCAGCCAATACAAGAACTCGATAAGGATTGAGATCTTTAAGATGTTGATCATATACGATCTGAAATGGGATACGATTTTCAATCAGCGTCTGTTCCGCTTCATTTGTGAGCTGGGAATATTTGTGATCCGCGAATGATTGAGAGGGAAAACTGCGCAAGACCGCTACATCCGCGATCACGCGGGTGTCACGAAAAATCTCCCGCCGCGTATGGAAGAATTGGATATAGGGCGCGAGCGCTTCGGAGACGGGTTGGTCCGACCCCGGTTTCTCCACCATCTTCCCGTATTCAAACCAAACCACACAACCCAGACAATTCAGATTGAAGGCCATCGACTCGGCCATTTCTAAAGGCGTTGTGCAGTAAGCGAAAGCCATATTGTCCATCCGCCGAGCTGTTTTGTAGGTTCGAATCCGGTTATGTAAAACACCCTCTCGTACACCAGGAGGTCTTCCTTCATCCCAAAACGCCTCGCCCCCGCCGAGAAGCCTTCCATGATCGATTGGAGAGCGGATGTAGCCGCCTACTCCGCCTGGATTGCATTCCAGAAGGACATCTTTTCGCAAACTGCGGGCATACGAACCCATTTCATAATACGAATCAGCAAGGGATTGGCAGGAAAAATCATTCCATGCGTAACGTAGAAAGCCAATCGGCGCCTCATCTCCTGGTGGTAAAACGGTATTTACATCGTCAATCCCATTGCGTTTTAATGTATCGGTATTGAATCGAGTTCGAAGATAGTTCCGGAAACGCTGGATCGAATTAGCGTCATGTCCCGGACCCACGGAATAATTATCAAAATGAATCAGATCTGTTTGAATCCTCTCCACTGCGAATTGGACGATATTATTCTTATAAAACGCCTGCGCGGCTGGATGATTTCGATTCCAATAATACCGATATGTGGCGCTGCCGTATTGAGCCGGATCGCCATTGGGTTTCAAGACAACCCAGTCCTTCGCTTCCGGCGTTTCGGGAAAGAGCAACTCCCACCCAAACGCGCCGCTGTACACATACACACCAACGCGAAGTCCGTTCTCATGGCAGAGTTTCGAGAATTGGACGGCGTCAGCCATGCTGTCTCGTTCATTTCCTAACCCAAATCCTTTATAGCAGTGCATCATGACGAAATTGACGCCGAGAGATTTTAATTGTTCCACCATCTCCTGACTGTGTTCGCGCTTGTACGCGGCCCGTTGTTCGGGAGTGGGTTCGTAACCGTCACTTCCATCCCGGCGCACGCGGAACAGCAACGGTTCCCAACTGCCCGCCATGACGATTCCGTCTTCATTAAACCAGCCCGGCCGCTGATCGTGGGGAAGAGTCAACGTTTCTCCCACAGCGGACGAGATGAATCCAAAACAGAATAAAAGAATTACATGAATGAACATAATCAGATCCTTCCTAATGGGGCATTCCATCTAAGAAATGCCATGTTTTTACTAACGTTCGATTGTGCGATCGCCGGATATCGAAAGGAGCGCTTTATACATCTGTTTTTCTTCCTATGAGAATGCAATCACTGGAATCCAATCCAGCCGCGTGGACTCTCGTTCAACGTTTTCGTACACGGGAAAGAATTTTTTCGTAGCGTTGACGGTAGACAGGATTATTCGGATCAAGGTCAATGGCCTTGCGTATCGACCGCAGGCAGAGATCGGCGTCGCCATGGGAATAATAGGCCCAGCTCAAAATGTCGTACGCTTCCGCCGTAGGTTCGCTGCTCACTACGCTTTCGAGAAGTTCAATCGCTTTTTGGGGACCCTCTTTGCTACTGCTGTAGAGGAAGGTTTTCGCAAGTCCACGTTTGACCGCGTTGTCGTCTGGATTGAGTTCATGCGCTTTCGCGAGCGCCTGATGAGCGTTTTTCCAGTCTTTCTGCGATGCGAGAATGAGTCCCAGCCCCAAGTAGTAACGATGATCCTCTCCATTCATCGTCAGCAATTCCCGGAACAGGGTCTCGGCTTTCTTCGGTTGTTCCAGGTCTTGGTAGACCTGAGCCAACCTGAAACGGGCTTCTTCACTTTTTGGATCGAACGAGAGTGTTTTTAAAAAATGGAACCGGGATTCATTCAACCGGTTGCGCTGGTAATAGATCGAAGCCACATCAAAATGGACAGCGGCGGCGGAAGCGTTTGCGTTCTCTTGATCGGTCTTTTCGACCACCGTTTCGTCCATATATTTTTCTTCTTCTTTTTTCTTTTCGCGGAACGTCTCTAACATTTTTTTCGCCGCGTCTTGATCGCCTTGCTGCCGGTAAATCTTGGAGAGTAGATAGTACGGTTCGGGCAAGAGGGAATTATACTTGCTCGCAGCTTCCGCTTCGCGCCGGGCTTCATCCAAACGGCCTTCGTCGAAATAACGCTGCCCCAAATAGAAATGACAAGACGCGTCAGTCGGATTGTATTTCAGTTCCGCTTCAAACGCGTCACGGGCTTCTTCCATACGATTCAACTTTTCGAGCGCCTGCCCGAGCCGCTTGTTCGCCTGCGGAGCGCCGGGATCGAGCCGCAGCGTTTTTTGATACCAGTCCACCGCGTTTTCATAATCTGGAAGACGGGCGTAGAGAAACGCGACCATCTGCACAATCGACGCTTTTCCCGGCTCATACTCCAATCCCTTTTTAAAAGCCTCAATCGCTTCCTCATATTTCCTCGCGCGGTAATACACATATCCCATTGCAAAATGACTCGGCGCGAACTCTGGAAACGCATTCTGAACCTGATCCGCGACACCAACAGTATATTCCAAAACCTTCTTTGGATTCATTTTCTCCGCGGCAAAGACTGAGCAACCGGCGTGAGAAACAACAGCGAAAAGAAAAAAAACAATGAGTAATCGTTTCATGATAGTAATACCTCTGCGGAATAACGGCGAATTTCCTGTATTATAGTAAATGAGCAATATCAAGCCGTCAATATATTCTAAAATTCGCTTGACAATCTGGATGAGGGAAGCATAATGCGAAGCTACATAGTAACCTGTTCCGATTGAATGAAGATTATGTGATGATAGGTTCATTAGACGAAAATGTCATAAAGGATAATGGCTGGTGATTATAAAGTTCTCACGACACGCAAAACGAAGATCAAAGTTATATGATATATCCCAACAAACAATTGAGAAAATCATTGAAAATTCGAATATAGATGAAGGTAAACATGAATTAATAGAAGATGTTTCTGGTTTTAAATATCCGATAAAGATAGTTGTTTCAGTGGAAGGTAATATCGTGACTGTGATTACAAATTATCCTTTAAAGAAAGGAAGAAAGCAATGAAAGTCCATTACGATGAAGAAATAGACGCCTTATACATCACTCTTGGCGATCAAAAACCCGATGGAGTGATTGAAATCGATGAGGGGGTAAATATTGATACCACAACGAATGGGAATCTTACTGGAATTGAAATTCTCAATGCGTCTCAGAAAATAAATATTGAAACGATCTTGTCTTACGTTTTAGAATTTGATCGGGATATACTAAAAAAAACTAGCCGAAGAAGCCGCCCTATTTAATTGTCCGATCACACATTGGTATTCCCAGAATTCAACATGGAAGAAAATCAAATCTTTTTTTAAATACAATTGCTATAATTATGGATATAATTATAGATAATTATTGGGATTTAATTGAAGGTTCTCGCCCGCAGAATGTTTTGACAAACAACTGAATTGACTCTTACTGGAATTTTATGATCTATGGTTCGATGATGACAATTCACTGCGTATAGCTATTTTGCTTGACAATCGGAACAATGGCTCCATACATATGGACTGAATTTGCCGAATGGCGTTTTATTATTAATGTTAACCAAAGGGGATAAAGAAATTGAATCAAATGAACGCAGTAAAAAGACTCTATTTCTCTAAACGGGTAATTTTATTCGAATCGATTGGTTTTATTGTCATGATCCTCTTCTTTTGGATCATTGAATTGGTCGATATTCCCAATTTCATTATGAGGGGGGAACCGACGCCGATTAACTGGGTTGAAGCGTTAATTGAAAGCTCTGGTATCGCTTTTCTCGGCGCCGTATGTGTGATTTACACAAAATTAATGCTTCTGCGATTGAAATATCTCGAGGGAATTATCCCCATCTGTTCTTCGTGCAAGAAAATAAGAGATGATTCTGGGCAATGGCGTCAAATTGAGTCTTACATTCGTGAAAAATCCGAAGCTGAATTCAGTCATGGCCTTTGTCCTGAATGTATGAAAAAATTGTACCCGGATATTTATGCGAAGATGCATGAATCAAACAAAGATAATAACACTTTTTAGTGATTTGGCGTTGACTCAATTTCTTTTGATGACCACATTTTGCGATCTCATACCATAAAATCATTATCCCATCTATTGGAAAAACTCAATTCTCTCAATTGTCTTTTTTTTAAACTAGAAGACCCTCCACTTCGATTTTCTCTTTTTTCAGATTGAACCACTAAAGTCTAACCGGATTTTGGACGATAGTAGAATTAGACATTTGCTATGTATTGTAAAGGGTGGATGAGGCGGATTGCAATCCCCACTCCCGATTGAATAACACCGGTCAAACCATTTTATCCATCAGAGCCAAGGACGGCTGAATGGATCCACGGACGGGTCGAGCTGTACTGATGGCAAAGGCGAAAACTATGAATACCACGCCTAGCCTGAGCGCTCAAACAGTTGGCGTATCCGCATCCATTATCAATGGATACACGGCGCCGGAACTCGGTCAACAGTCTTCGAACACCGGTTCATCGGTGAGAATTGCCAGTCATATGATGATTTCGCGGCGCGATAATGCGGTGATCTCCACCCAGGCGCGGGAGATGGCGCAGATTCGCGAGTCTGGAGAAGATTCTCAAATTCGCCGGATTCAAGAAGCCGCAATGGACGATAAGAGCGATAAGGGAGGAGTTCCTTTACCGGATGAGTTCACGCTGGAGGCCCAGACCGGATCATTGGCTCGATCGTTAAGCCGTGAACAAGTGGGCGATATCGCCGCGCAGATGCACAAACTTTTTGGCTTGAATGAAACAGCCAGCCGGCAATTGCTGTCAGAAACCAATTCAACAAATACGAACACATTACAAACCGAAGCCCTTAATCCAACCAGCGATACCCCCTCCAATCCATTAGCGGACGTTCAAACCAATCCTGAATTTCAATCGTATATCGCTTTGATCCGTATGCTCTCCAAAGATGATGAAGCGTTGGGGAAAGCGCTGAATCAGTTGGAAGAATACCTCGCTGGTGAATCGCCGGAATCGGAAGGAATGTCCCTGGACGATATGATGGCAAAGATCGGCGAGGAATATCAGGCGGAACAAGCCGCGCAGTCCTCCGCGTCATCCTACGTTGAAATCAGAATCAGCAGCCGTCAGGAACTGGAAATCCGGATGGAACAAAACCAACCGGTACAAACCAGTGAACGGATCGTCTTCAATACAGTGATCGCGGCGGATGGAACTGTTTCTGTCCAGCAAGTCGCGCAAGGTGATCCGTTGGTTCTCGATTTAGATGGCGATGGAATCGAACTCACTTCCGTCGAGGAAGGAGTCTCGTTCTCTCTCGATGGAACAGGCAGAACTCATCAAACGGCGTTTGTAACCGGCGGAGACGCCTTTCTCGCATTGGACCGAAACGGAAACGGTGTCATTGACAGCGGAAAAGAACTGTTTGGCGAACAACATGGGGCCAAGGATGGATTTGAAGAACTCCGTAAATTAGATGACAACCATGATGGTCAAATCGACGCGCAAGACGCAGTCTACTCTCAACTCAGACTCTACAGCGAAAAGAACATGGATGGAATCTCTCAGCAAGATGAACTGAGAACGCTGGTGGAGGAAGGCGTTTCCGCCATTTCACTTCACGCCGAAAAAGAGAATCAAATCATCGCTGGAAACACACTCGATCGCGTGGCCTCCTTCGAGCGGGTGGATGGTTCGCAAGGAATCATCGGTGACGCGCTGCTCAACTTCTACGTTTGATCCCATACGGTTAGATAAACCGCGCGCCCCCTCGAAACGGAGGTGGTTCATCCGCGTCTCTCCGTTTGAGTGGTTGTAGAACCGCCTTGCGGAAATTGAGCATTTCCGTCCGGCCCATACCATCGAACATTAGCACGCAATGCGATAATCCGTTATCGAGCATCCGAGCCGCGTTCCATAGGGACACTTCACATTGCCGAAACACCCAGCGCAGTTTTTGCGCGTAGAATTCCGCGCGTTGAATCGACGCATAGGCGGTAACCGGCTGCTCGCGATACGTCGAACGCCGCTGTTCACCTACGATCCCTCGATGAAGAGCAATCCAGACATAAGGAACAACCTCCGCTCCCCAACGGTAGAGCGCGTCTCGTTCTTCCTCATCCTTTTCAAACGCATCCACGGCCAGTTCCGCCGCTTTACGGTTGTATAGTTTGTATCCGGATTGAAGATCCGGCCACGGCCCATATTGGCGGTAGTAAATCTGATTGGGCGCGTAGTTCTTCTTCGCCAGAGCGAACTGTAGAGCGGCGTCGATTACCCCGTTGAGGATTTTCTCATACACCGCCCGGTAGAGCGTTAAGGGAGGTTCCAGCTGATTCCGCCCGCCAACCACAAGAATCGGCGCGTCTTCGCATTCCTCCTGCATTTGGCGCCCCAGTTCGAGCATAGCGGAAAAATCATCCACCCGGTGATCTCCATCCGCGTCCCGCACGGCGAACCATTCCATGGACGAATCTACAAGCCCACACTGCAGTCCTGCAACCACTCCCTTCCCTTTCCCTTTGTTCTCAGTGGCGTTAACAATCTGGAAATGAGATGTGGTCTGTTCCCGGATTCGTTCCGCGATTGGAAGAACACGTTCAACACCGTCTATATACACGTATTGATTATCCGGTTCTGCGATCCTCTCAGCCCCCGTTAAGGTCATGGAAAGCAGCCGCTCGATTTCATCTTCTTCCACACGGTCCGAAAACCAGGCCGGGATAATCATAAACACATTTGAATTACACGACATTCCACGCTCCCCTTAATATAAAATTCCATTAAACAAGAGCCGGAACGTCCCGTGCGGCTGCGCCCGGTGTTGAACGCGGAATCCGTAAAGAACAATCTTCCCAGAGCCGTAGGGGATGGCCAAAGCGGCGATTTTTTTCTGCAGATGTTGTTCCCCAAAAATCCAACCGCTAAGTAGAGTAACAGTCTTATCGTATACCGCGACGATCTCCGGTTTCCCAATCGCAGGGCCGTCGAAATCTTCTCGCGTCGCGTTTTTAATTATGTCAAATGCGTACGAGCGAGAGAAATAAGCGGCCGCTTTCTTGGGCATCCCAAAAGCGACGGGCGAGTCTGTGTTCAGATTGATGCGCAACAATGAACCAGCGCAGAAGAATTCAGTTTGTTTCAAACCACTGAGCACATTCTTAATGGGTAGATCGAAATGTTTAATTGCAAAGAAACAAGAACTATCCAAACAAAGCAACCGTCCTCCTTGATCAACGAAATCCTGCATGGCCGCCACACCGATATCGCCAATGCCTCCTACATACTGGGGCGCCGTAGTGGATTCTTTACTGCCATTGATTAACGTATCGACACCCATATCTGGAATGATGATCGCGTCATACCGGTCTCGCAGGTTCCCCGCCCGGATTTCCGCATTGTGCAGTGAAGTGTAATCAAATTCGAATTGTTCGATGACAAAGCGGGTCCATCCCTCATCCATGTTGGCGGTCCAGGGTTGATAAAGGCCCAGCCGAGGTTTAGGGATTTCCGCCAGTGTCTCTTTCGGTGGGGATGAAGAAATACGGGCAACTTCTAATCCCAATTCCTCGATCCATTCCCGTAGTTGGTTCTCTTGCGAAGAGCCGTTGGGCGCATACAAGAGACAACCGGTGGGATAGTCTTCCTTGCGCGTTCCCCATTTTTCCGTCATAACGAAGACGGGAATTTCCTCACGAAACGCGCGGTTGGCGAGGATAAAATCGTTAGTGGTTTGATTTTTTGTAATATAGGTCGAACCGCTTCCCCGGATTTCAACCGGTGGAATGGAAAAGATTTCTGCGCGGCGAGACTCCGCATCGAAAGTGGTCTGCACGGTGATTACGTTCACGCCCATCTGATACGGCAGTGTCCATCCGGCTACATCATAGGGCGCTTCGGCGGGACCACCGGGATATAGAAAGCGGTCAGGGTACTCCTGCGGTTCCATTAAATCTTTCAGGTGATTGCGGTATGGCTGCGCGCAGTAGGCGATATATGTCCCTGCCCCGTATTCAACGCCATCCGCAATAAAAGAATCTTCCGCGACATCGATCTCAATGCCGCCCATCCGCAAAATCCGCAGCATCTTCACTGCCGTCGGAAAATCCCGTTGTTCTTTGGGGATGAGATAAGCGAACGGTGGTTCTTCCGCTCCAAGACGGATCGCTTTTTCGCCTAATTCCAGATAATTGCGGTTGAACCGGTCTCGATAACGGGCCGCTACATTGAAAAGAGCGTAACAGGCGATTTCTTCGTAATCGATCACATCCCGCAGCCGCCACCAGCCCCCATCCCACGGATCGGCGAAATTGACCTGAGGCCGGTATTCTTGCAAACCCCGTGTATGGCCGCTTAATTCTGATTTCCGCTGGAAGATGGGAGACGCGACAAGCGGTGAGGCCGCTTCGGTCAGGATCCCAACAATGTTATGACGATAGGGTGTAGTACGATTGCCGCCATGCCACCAATTATCGTAAATCGCATTCGTCAATACTCCCTTCTTCCCATTCTCGGCCAATTCAGTGGCCATATGTCCGCCAATTATTTTTAGGGATTCATGAATAATCGGATCCACATTGGGATTGATGGGATCGAAAAAGGGAGGGAGGAAGAACCGGCAACCGCTATTTCCCATCTGGTGAATATCATAAATAATGCAGGGGTACCATTCCTCGTAGAGAACCCGTGTCAAAATCCGCGTTTCTTGCTGTGTAAGCATAAACCAATCACGGTTATTATCGTGTCCTACATATTTTTGATACAACCAGGGCATCCCCTGCCCCTCCCACGGTTTCCCCAGGCTGCTCTCATACCAATCAATAACTTTATTTATCCCATCCGGATTGGCCGAGGGAACTAACAAAATAATCGTATTATCAAGGATCTCCCGCGTCCGTTCGTCCTGATCCACCGCCAGTTGATACAACAGTTCCATCGACAGCTGAGAGGAACCGATCTCACTGGAATGAATAGCGCAGGAGATGAGAACGACGGTTTTGGCTTTCTCCAAAACCTGTTCCCGCTCCCCTGATTGAATTTCATTGGGATGGGAGAGCAGCCGCTGATACCGCTTGTAGCGGCCGATTTCCTCTATCGTTTCCGGTGAGGAAATCGTGGCCAACAAGAACGGCGCGTTTTCCGTCGTACGGCCGATTTCTTCAACAATCGCTCGATCCGTTTCTTCCGCCACATGATAAAAATAGTCTACAATGGTCTCCCATCGCGCCAGTTTAAAATCCGCCCCGACCGGATGCCCGATAAACTCCTCCGGCGATTGGATCGACGCCACGCTGGATGACAGTGGGATGGACATTAACAATAAATAGAGAACGAATACGCGTGTTTTCATTGATTGCCTCCTATATGAAACGCGTGATTGTATCTTCAAAGGATGAATGTACGTATCTTGCGGGATGTTTTTCTCCAGGTCAATGCGTAACGGGAGATTTCTATAATTCGTTGATTTTATCGATCCTGGTATAGCCTTGAGCGCGGCATTATGGTAGATTACTTCTAAAGAAACACCTAGGTATCAACCTCGATGTTGAAATGATACTAAATCTGGGTTCAATTTTAAATTAATCCAAAAAACGGACAGGTTCGTCTGCTTATAAAAGAAAGCGGTAAAAGCCGAAAAGAGAATCTGCGCAAATCGATAAACATCATAATAGAGTCTTTATTTTTTTATGAATAGATACGAGTACCGTCTTACAGAAATCGTGTAACTGCAATGTGAGGAAAATGAAGATTGGGAGTAAAAACCTCTCAATCCACGTTTGTTCATTTTCACCAAACATTTTGATTTCTATTGCATGAGGTAAAGATCATGCGCATCGAGAAAAGTTCGATGGGAGACGTGGTTCTGCTCAAAATATCGGGAAAGATTTCGTTTACTGATATTCAGACACTAAAGACCATGTTGCGAAAATTGGCGATTTCAGGAAAAGAAAAGATCCTAGTGGACTGCGCCAATATGGACAGTCTTAACAGCCAAGCGCTAGCGACATTCATGTCAGCGTACAGGATGTTGAAAGAGGGTTTCATTTCATTCGCCAATGCGAATCCGCATGTCAGGGCGGTGTTTGAAACGACTCATCTCGATCAACGATTCCATCTCTATGATACTATTGAAGACGCGATCACCGAGATGAAATTCGCTTAAAAACGATCCACGCCGCTGGCTATTCGTTATGCCCTATTTACACACCGAAGCCATCACATTGCGGCGGCGGCGTACCCGTGACGCGGACGCGCTTGTCACACTTTACACGTGCGAAAGCGGAAAAATCACCGTTTCCACTCGTGGTGTTCTGAAACCCACCAGCCGCCGAGCCGGAGTCACGCAGCCCTTCAACCATCTCCACACAATCCTCTACGCCAAAAACGAAAACCAGGAAATCTGGACACTTACACAAGTATCTCTTATCCGCCAATATCCCACCATCCAAAACGATCTCACCCGGCTCTCCTATACGTCCTGCGTTGCTGAGTGGATCGATCTATTGAGCGGAGAATTCGCTCCGGGCCCCACCATCTGGGAACTTCTGTTAGATCTTCTCGAACGCTGGGAAAAGAAGGTCCCTGCGGATGAAGAACTGTTTTTCTATCAATGGCGCCTGTTGTCCTGCGCGGGGATTCAACCAGCGGTTCACCCGTGTTGGAAATGCGGTCGGTTTGAATCGAAGGATTGGCGCTATCAACCGGACGCGGGAGCGGTTTTTTGTGAAACATGTTCTTCAGGAGGCGTTCCACTCAGCGGCGGCGCGGTCCAAGCGCTGCGAAAGATGGCGAATTCAACAGCGCCTCCTCCCATGAGGCTCTCCACAACACAAAAAAAAGAGATTGGCCTTGTTTTAAACAAACATCTCGAATACCACGGTGGAGCGCAAGCGAAAACACAACTCCTGCGGCCATCCCGCTAGCGCTCGTTTTAGGATGGGGATTATAATAAAAATACTGTGCGTGATTCGCAACTGATCCTTTCATGATTCCTTGCGAACGATTGTTTAATTTGAGGAGCGTCGATCTATATGAAACCCATTCTCGTTCTTGGCATTGGTCCACTGAGTATCGACGATTCTCAAAAATTCCACAGTGGAGGGAACCGCGCCTGGCATTTGACCAAACCGCTGTTGGATGAAGGTCTAGACGTTGTCTTAATCTGCATGCGTATCACAGACAAGAAAGCGCAAGAGCGCCCTAAAGAAGAACGCCGCCAGCAAGGAACCTTGACTTATTATAGTGTGGATGAATTGACCTGTTTCGCCGATGACGCCTACCTGCGCGCTAAAATTGAAGAACACAATCCCTGCGCGATCGTAGGCGCTTGTAGCTATCCAGCAGCGCGGGCTGCGTTGGTGGCGGGCACCCTTCCCGTTTGGGCGGATATCCACGGTTACCCAATGGGCGAAGCCCAAGCGAAAGCGTACCATTACCTGGAACCGGGCTTTATCCATCATTTCTGGAACATCCACCGGCCGGCGCTGTTTCGCGCCGATCGCTTTTCCATCACATCGGAACGTCAACGCTTCGCCCTGATCGGTGAATTGGGAACTATGGGACGTTTAAACGGCAATATATTCGGGGAAAACCTGGTCGAAACCATCCCAATCGCATGGGATCCCCAGACGCCCTTTCATCCCCGGACACGGAGCAAAGACGATCCGTTTTACGTCTTCTTCAGTGGGGGATACAATCTCTGGTGTGACGTTGACACATTGTTCAAAGCGTTGGAAACGGCGATGGAGCGCGATTCCCGCATCCATTTTCTCTCGACGGGAGGAGCGATCGACGGTCATGATGAGAAAACTTACCCACGTTTCCAGGCACAGATCGAACGATCCCGATTCCGCGATCGATTCGATTTGCGTGGTTGGGTTTCACGGGATGAACTGGAGCAATGCCAAAAACAAGCGCATCTCGGTATCAATGTAGATTTAGATTGCTATGAAACCGTCATCGGCGCGCGCAACCGGATCACGGAATTCATGGCGCGGGGGATTCCGGCACTCACCACTCTCGGCACGGAAATCAGCCAGATTCTTTTCTATAAAGGTGGCGTTTTGACGGCCCCCATCAACGATCCAACCATTTTGGCCAACGAAATGATCCTCGCCGCCAACCATCCAGACAAAATGGAAAGCATGGCGCGACAGGCGCGGCAGTTGTTTGAACAGCATTACACCTACCAGACCACGACCATCGAATATTTAAAATGGTGCCAATCCCCCGTCCACAGCCGGGATTTTGGAAAAGAACCAATCCGCCTCGATTACCGGCGCCCCGGTGAACTTACCACCCACAGCAAAAATCCTATTAAACGAATGCTCCAGAGATTGCTAAAAAAATAAAACGTCTATCAAGACTCAACATCTGCAGAAGCTTCCTGCTTGATCTGCGCAAATGTCTTGCGGGATAACTCTCCACGTTCCGCGGCTTCTATACGGGGTTGTAACAAAGTTTCCAATTGCTCTAACGCCTCTCTCTCATTTTGATCCATTTGAGAAGGCAGAGAACGTTCCAAAACATAGTCTTTGATACTTTGTCCACATAAAGCAGCGGACGCTTTCAAACGTTTATGTTGTTCCGGTGTAATATCAATGGAAAGCCTTGGCATCGCTTCATCCCCTTTATATGAAAATGAGTTTCCGAGACTTGCTCGTTTCCGATTACTCCCGCAACTCATTTTCATTTGCAGGTTGTGATCTTAATCATGATGGTTAACATTAATTATTAATTTTAGAGATATTATTTTAGCCCACAAAACAACATTTGTACAACTTTTGTTGGATAAAATAATGGTCCACGACGGAAATCAATCCTCTTCCAGTTCTTCATAGACAAAAGTCTTCACTTCTTCCCCTGCGCTCTTCACAGTGACGATTTTTCGCTTATACAATTCTCCTTCATCTTCGTAGTCATCTAGAATCATAAAAGTTTTATCATCTAAACCAAATATAATTTCACCTTCAATTTCTCCAGAATCATCTGGATGAATTACAGGATGCCCAAATTTTGGGCTTGTGAACGCGTATCCCTTCAAGATCGCCTTCTTTCTCCGCTGGAGGCGAAGTCCGGTGATTTCCTCGAATGTTTTTTCATCCAGGAGCGATCCATAGACAAAGAGATTCTTCACATTCATGGTTCCTAACCTTTCTCCTGGGCGTTTTTATCCGATGTCAACCGCAGTACAACGGAATAGAAAATCTGAGGACGGAAACGAAACATCATACATGGCGGATTGCTGGTCAAAAACGAGCAGACTGGATCATCCAGGTCCGCCATGATATCCGGCAAAAGAGGGATTGTGATAAATTGCCCTGGATGTGTCACCGGTCCCCATCTCGCCAGTACAGCATATTCAAAATTCTCTTCCAGCCATTCGTATTCACTGGATATTTTTGAATAGGTATTATGTAGAACCAGAATATCCCCTTCCTTTGGTTTGGTTTCATGCAGTGGAAGGATATCTTCCCGGCCCGACCAGAAGCGCATTTTGACATTATTGGCGTGCCGCCCATAGGTTTCATCGGACAATACCCGTGCGCCCTTGCCCACTTCGCGCAAAAATCGCGCCGATTCGGCCAAATCCCCAAATGTAGCTCGTTGATAGTACAACACCGCGCCTGTCATCCCACTTAGATTGATGAGAACCAAACCGGTCAATCCAACACGAAGGGCTTGATTTTTGATGTTGTCCTTAAGATTGATGAATCCCCGGCCCGCTAAGATACACCACAATGGAACCAATGGAAGCAGATACCGGTATTGAAACGATTGAAATACGCTTTGAACAATTAAAAACGTGAGCGCCGCCAAAAGACTGAAATAGAAAAACTGTTTTTCATCCCTACGTCCCTGAACAAATCGAAATCCACCGATTATCCCTAAAATAAACAAACAATACGTCACCGCCCAAGGCCAATATAAAACGAATCCTTCAAACATTAAAAAATAGGAGACTATTGTATTCCAAAGACCATAAGACGCGCGTTCAGTAAATTGTCCAACATGCCCAAATCCCCGGCTCAGAATCCAGGCTCCTAAAAGCAGCCACGGCAGGAGAGCGAATCCCGTTTTGATTATGGTCATGAGAATCGTGGATTGTTTCTCGGATCGTTCGATTGAATCCACTGTGTCTGGTGAATCGGATGAGATACGGGAGTTAAATAAAAAATGTCTTATAATCAAATACCCGGCGCAAAGCAGGAAAAAGAAGGCTTGATATCGGACCAGCGAGGCGAATCCTGTTAATCCGATTAATTCCAGCCACGAGCGCCGGGAATCGGAAAGCGCCTTAAAAAAGACCCAGCAACAGCCAATAAAGAAAAGACAGAAAAGCGAATCCGTCATGACACGAAGCGACCAGCGGTTGAAAATTGGAGAAAGCGCCAGGAACAGCGTTGCCCAAAACGCCTCCCGTTCGTTCTTTAGAAGAAATTTTGCAAATGGATAGAACACAATCAACGCGGCCGTGGATGCGAGAATAGAGACCAACCGGCCAGCGAGCAGGGGGGAGCCCATCAAAGGTTCAAAAATCCATGTCAGCGCGGAATAACCCGGGGGGAAAAAAACTATGGGACTTTCCCACAGCCGCAGCTGAATAATCCCATCCGTGTATTCTCCCATGTTGAGATTAATGAGACCGAGTTTCACAAGAAGCGAAAGAAGAACGATCCCTAAAACCGGAAGGGGGAATTCACCTTTCCGGTCAGGTATGTTCTCCGTTGAAATCCTGGATGTAAAAGAATGTATGCTTGACATAACTCGTTTAATTGGTTAAGTTTATTATTCGAACAATCAAATCCGCCTTGATTCCGCGGCGTGTTTGTGGTTCAAGGTTATATTGAGGGCTAGTATAGACGAAACGGCAAAAAACAAAACTGAAATATTCGCTTATAAAATTAGTATTATTAACTATCTATTATATTAAATTTACCTGAGTTTCGTGTCGAACAGCGCGAAGCAAGATATGGATGAGCAGCCGTGAAGGCTGTTTTACTGGTTGCAGGTCCGTTTTTCCTCCGCGCCTGGAATGAACTTCAAGTTGTTCGTATCTTTCGACGCGATGGCGAATATCCCATAAATATTGCATCTGAATACATTTTTAAATGTAAGCGCAGGGTAACATATCCGTAAACACAGAGTAAAATACTCAATAAGAATTAAGAATTTTATGGAAATTTAGATTTAATTGATTTGTAATTATGGCGATTACAAATACTTTCTTGTAAAGCAGCCTTCATGGCTGCCCGATCTTGCGTGAAAACAATCTGAAAGATAAATTCGTAGATTCACTTTGATTGAATCTCAATAAAACCACTTTGAGTCGAGAACAAAAGTATGAGTTTTGAAGCGATTTCATCCACGTGTACAACTTTATTCTATTTTTTAGTCGTACTCGGATTGGCGGTCTTTGTACACGAATGGGGGCATTTTATTGTCGCAAAGTTGGCGGGCGCCAAAGTCGACCGGTTCGCGATCGGATTCGGAAGAGTCGTCTATTCGCGGGTTTGGCATGAAACCGAGTACTGCGTTTGCGTGTTGCCTTTGGGGGGATACGTTAAAATCCGTGGAATGGATCCGGAAGAAGAACTCACCGGCGCGGAATTCGAATATTTACAGATTCCACCCTGGAAACGGATTCTTTTCGTGTTCGCGGGACCATTCATGAATTTCGTTCTCGCCTACCTGATCTACGTATTTCTCCTGGCGTCGTATGGTGAAGCGTATACCGCTACGAAAACTATCGGCCGTGTCGTGGATGGCTCATGGGGCTGGGAGATGGGCCTGCATGAAGATGACGTGATTCTCGAGGTCAATGGAAATCCAGTTTCTTCCTGGGACGAGATTCTTCAATATCAATCCGATCTCAACCGTCCAATCCTCTCCCTCACCATCGAACGAAACGGAGAAACATTTACGCGAGAGAAGCCGATTCCTGAGGGATTCGCGAATCCCACGGAAGAGATTGAAATACCGGGGGTTTTTGAAGGCATCCTCGTGACCGGTGTGTTGCCAGATGGGGCCGCCGCCCGTGGGGGGCTTGGTGTTGGGTATAATATTCTCCGCGTGGATGGCAAATCTCTGGGAACAGACGAAGAATGGTCTAAATACTTTAAATCCCGGTATGAAGAACTCCCAGACGGCAATCATCGAGCGATCCCCATGGAATTGCTCTGCCTCGATCCACAGGGCGCGACAAAAACCTTAACCGTCAATCCTGACTTGGTTCTCCCGGCGAAAGACGCGGAACCCTATCACCCAAAAACCTACTTGGCGATGTCCTATCAGGGAGAAACATCGGTCCGGGAATATTTAACGCCAACGATCCCCCTTTTAGGCGTCTCACCAAAATTAGCGCCATCCGTCGGCAGTGTTTTGGAAGGCGGACCCGGTGAGACAGCTGGGATCACAGTGGGATCCCGGATCGTCGAGATCGATGGAAAGCCGGTAGACGATTGGGTTGACGTGCAATTGGCCATCTATGAAACACTGGAGACACAAGAAGACGGAACCGCAAAAGCCAATCCTATCGAGATCACATGGCACACCCCTGGTTCAGAAATGAAATCCGCATCCATCACACCGGATGTTATCTACCGGCCCATCATGACCTCCTCCAGCATTAAAACAGGAAAGGAATACGCGCTGGCGCAGATTGGCCTCGAACGTGAATCGGATCGCCGCAAAATGGGTGTGATCGGAGCCCTCGTTGGGGGATGGAACCGGCTCACTTTTATGGTGAAATTCATGGTTTCAACGATTTGGAATCTTTTCACTGGAGAAGTTTCCGTTAAAACGCTGGGAGGACCGATCGCCATTTACAATCTGTCGGGTGAAACAGGCCGATGGGGATTGGAGCGTTTCTTCAGCTTTATCGCTCTGCTTTCGGCCAATTTGGGGATACTGAATCTCTTCCCGCTTCCTCCTTTTGATGGTGGGCATATTGTATTTTATCTTCTTGAAATGATCCGCCGTAAGCCACTGACAATGCGGCAGATGGAAAATTTCGGCCGTATCGGCTTGATTTTAATTCTTCCATTAATCGCGTTTCTATTTTGGAACGACCTCAATCGAGTTAATTTTTTCTCTAACGTAGGTGAATTTTTTATGAAAGTGTTTGGTAAGTCATGAGGCAATCCATAGGTTTTTTTCCGACCTTACGCGAAGTCCCTAAAGAAGCGGAAGCAAAAAGTCACATTTTAATGTTACGAGCCGGTCTGATCCGGCAATTGGCGGCGGGATTGTATCTCTACCTCCCGCTTGGTTGGCGCGCGTTACGGAAAGTCGAACAGATTGTGCGGGAAGAGATGGACGCGGCCGGCGCCATTGAAGTGCTGATGCCGGCTCTTCAACCCGATGAACTCTGGGATAAGACGGGACGATTGCAAGCGATCGGACCTGAAATGATGCGGCTCAACGACCGCAACGACCGTTCTTTCGTTCTCGGCCCCACACACGAAGAGGTAATTACGCATATTATTGCAGGGGAACTGCGCTCTTACCGCGATCTCCCTAAAAATATGTATCAAATTCAGACGAAATTCCGTGACGAGCTTCGTCCGCGTTTCGGTGTGGTCCGCGCGCGTGAGTTTATCATGAAGGATGGTTATTCGTTCGATGTGGACGAGGAATCCGCCAAACATTCCTATCAAAGTATGTATGAGGCGTACAAAAAAGCTTTCAAGCGATGTGGCTTGACAGCCATTCCCGTTGAAGCGGATACCGGCGTCATGGGAGGCGCTCTTTCACATGAATTCATGGTTCCAGCGGAAATCGGGGAAGCGGAAGTCGTCACCTGTTCCGCCTGCGGTTACCAAGCGAACCGGGAATTGACGGAATCCGCAATCCCGCAGGAAAACGCCCCGGATAGCGCTTCCATCCCTCCGGTCGAGGAAGTCCATACTCCCGATCTTCGCACGGTGGAAGAGGTCGCGGAGTTTATGAAAACCACGCCCAGCCAGATGATCAAAACCATGATCTTCAAATCCGGCGATCAGCCGTATGTCATTCTGCTGCGTGGCGACCATACCATCAATGAAGCTAAAGTGGCGAAAGCCGTGGGTGGACCGGTCGAGATGGCCGATCCGGAATTAATCTACAAGGTCACAAACGCCCCCGTCGGATTTGCGGGTCCAGTAGGTCTTAATGGTATAGAGATTTGGGCCGATCATCATATTAAAACAATCCCAAGCGGTGTGACAGGAGCAAATAAAAAAGACTATCACATTCGAAACGCCGCGCTCGGACGTGACTATAAAGTCAACCGTTGGGAAGATTTCCGCGCCGTGGACGCGGATGATCCTTGCCCAAAATGTGTGAGTGGAAAACTTGCAATCAGCTGGGGCATCGAAATTGGTCATGTCTTTGTACTTGGCACAAAATATAGTGTCGCCCTCGACGCGTACTTCACCGACGAGAAGGGAAACCGGAAACCGATGGTCATGGGATGCTATGGAATCGGGATCAGCCGTACCCTCGCGGCGGCGATCGAAGAGCACGCCGACGAAAATGGAATTGTATGGCCGGTATCGATTGCTCCATATCACGTTCATATTCTTAACCTTACGCCAAAGAATGACGAAGTCAACCAAGTTTCGAACCAACTTTACGAAACCTTCCAGCAACATGGTTTGGAAGTTTTAATGGACGACCGTGACGAACGACCCGGCAGTAAGTTTAAAGACTCGGATCTTCTCGGATTGCCATATAGAGTTGTCATCGGTGAAAAGGGATTGCGTGACGGGAAGGTCGAATTTGTCGAACGCAAAACCTTGGCGATGGAAAAATTGACGCCGGATGAATGTGTCAAAACCGTCCTGCAGAAATACGAACAAGAATCTACAGCATTGAAGAGTGTTTAATACTAGGGGATTAGGTAGAAGGCTGAAGACTGAAGGAAGACGAAAAGCCCAGGGCTTGCCCTGGGCGTTGTGTTTTTTTGATTGAAGCCGGTGGTTGGTTAAAAATGCTAAAAGTCATATCCGCAATCGATGATTGTTCATTCGATAAGAGTGACAATGTTGTAACCGCCTTGGGATTCTTTGATGGGCTCCATTTGGCGCACCGCCGCATCGTGGAAGAATGTAAACGACGCGCGCGGGCCCGTAATGGCTTATGCGTTGTATTTACGTTTCAGAACCATCCCTCCTCTATCTTAACTCCTGATTTTTCAACCCATTTACTCACTCCTTATCCACTCAAACTGAAACTATTGGAAGCGATGGAAGTCGACGTGGTAATCGGCGTTCCATTTGACATGACGTTCAGCCATACAGAAGCGGAGAATTTCATCGATCGGATTTTATGCGAGAAATTGAAAACGCATGAGATTGTGGTTGGATACGATTTCCATTTTGGCCGGGAGCGGAAAGGAACCGCCGCTCTTCTGCAGTCATACGTTCCCAGCGAGTTTGATGAAGTCACCGTCATCGAACAAATGCGCCTGGAAAATGACACCATCAGCAGCACGAACATCCGCCGTTCCATCCAACTCGGTGAACTGGATCGAGCCGCTAATTTACTTGGGCGGCCCTACCAACTTTATGGCCAAGTTACCGAAGGCGACGGACGTGGGCGTGAGATCGGATTTCCCACCGCCAATCTCAATACATCCGGCCAAATTCTACCCCCAAAAGGCGTCTATGGCGTCCGTTTCCGGAAAGAATCCATCAACGCGCAAGGCGAATGGGGAGTCATGAACGTAGGAACAATTCCAACATTCAAAGAAGGAGAACAACTCTCCGTCGAAATCCACCTTCTCGACAGCAACGAAAACCTCTACGGAATCACCGCGATTGTAGATATCCTCCAATTCATCCGCCCCGAACAGAAATTCCCCAATCCCAACGCGCTGATTGCGCAAATTCACTCCGATATACAGACCTTCCGGGATTGGATTGAGATTCATGACGGCAAATGAGTTTGATGATGTCATGCTTAATTCTAAGACGCTTTTTTTGTTAATCTTTGGTGAAATCTGATAATCGGCGCTAAAATAGGAATCAATCACCTTTTACTCGATTCTCCATGTCTAAACACTATTTGATGAGAGCAATGCAACAAGAATAGTTGGCAATACGAAATCCATAGCCTCGTCTCTTCGCGCCGCTTTAACGAGTGGAACCTTTTGTTAATGTAAAACTAACAATTAAGTCTTAAAAGGTATGATGGATAATGATTGCAAATTGGATGAAGAATAAGTATGAGCGCGCTTTCACACTTATCGAACTTCTTATTGTCGTCGCGATTATAGGGATTCTGGCCGCGATCGCTGTTCCCAATTTTTTACAAGCGCAGATTCGCGCAAAAATTTCCAGAGCCGCCAGCGATCAACGGACTATATCAGTCGCGTTGGATAATTATTTTCTCGACCATAACTCGTATCCACCAGAACGCGCCACCAGCGCCAATTACATGAGAGGGTATACGTATCTAAGCACACCCGTGGCCTATTTAAACAATATTTTGCTCGATCCTTTTGGACTTAGTAACCTCAGCGATTCACAACGCGGCGACGATTTCGACGCGCAATACGAGTTCTATGTAACCCGCCTAAGCGGTAACGCCAATAACATGTTCAACATTGAAAGCGTCGGCCCTGATGGATTCGATGACTTTCAACCTACAAGTTCCTATCCATCTCATCCCGCCAGTTTTGATTTTTACGATTCCAGCAACGGTATTCACAGCAAAGGCGATATTATCAGGGCCGGTGGTATTTTCCTCCCCCGATGGTACAAAGAACGAAAAGGGGGTTCCGCAACAACAGGACAAGACTGGATTTAGTATAGTTTCGTCATACAAATCCTTTTTGCCGCCGCATCATCCAACATCTCTATCAATACAGAGAATCTAAGGTATATAATTCATCTATAGGCTTCCACCATCATCAGAGAATCAAATCGTTGAAAGTGGCCGTACGATGGGTGAACAAATTCCGGTAATACCTTCCGTTCTAAAGTGGGCTAGAGAGCGATCTGGCTTCACACTAGAAGAAATGCGCGAAAAATATAAAAAGATTGACGATTGGGAGAACGGAAAAACATACCCAACCTACAGTCAACTAGAAGCGTTATCGGAAAAATACAAATGCCCTGCCGCCGTATTCTTCTTTCCAGAACCACCTAAAGAGGAGCCGATCAAAAAATCATTCAGAACATTACCCGATTCCGAGTTCCATAAGATTCCACGACAGATTCAAACGCTCTTGCGCAAAGCAAAAGCCATGCAAATTAACCTGGAAGAATTAAATGATGGGAATAATCCATCAACTAAACAGATTCTTAAAAATATCAAATTCAATATTAATTCTTCCATTTCTTCGATCACCGGTAGAATCAGAAAATACTTGGGGATAACACTTGAACAACAATGTTCTTGGAAAAACACAGCTGAAGCATTTGAACATTGGAGAGAAATTCTAATTGAATGTGGCGTTTCTGTTTTCAAAGATCATTTTGATGACAGTGATTTCTCAGGATTCTGCCTTTACGACAAAGAATTTCCAGTGATTTTTGCCAATAACAGTAATGCGAAAAGCAGACAAGTATTCACATTATTTCATGAACTAGCCCATCTTCTTTGTAAAACGAGTGGTATTGATAAAAAGGATAATGATTACATAAACAATCTCGAGAGCAAGGAGAAGGGGATTGAAACGTTCTGTAATGAGTTCTCTGCAGTCTTTCTCGTTCCAAACAATGATTTTAATGAGTCAATTGCAGGAATGGAATTTGATGAGGAGAAGATCATCGAACTGGCAAACAAATACAAAGTCAGCCGAGAAGTGATTCTCCGGAAATTACTCGACAGGGATTTGGTAAACCAAGACTATTATAAGGAAAAATCAGAAGAATGGACGAAGCAAACAAAACAAAAAGGAAATGGTGGGAACTATTATAGTACACAGATCACATATCTTGGCCAGGATTACATTAATTTAGCGCTAAGCAAATATCACCAAAATAAAATAACCATTGAACAATTATCAGATTATCTCAATGTTAAAACAAAAAATATAATTAAATTTGAAAATATATTCATGGGGAGGGGGGCATGATCTATGTGTTTGATACATCTCCATTAATTGATCTGTTCAAACACTATTATCAAGAACGATTTCCTACTTTGTGGAAACATTTTTATCAAATGATCGATTCTCAAAGAATTATTTCGACAAGAGAAACACTCCATGAAATCGAGAATCATACAGATTTGCTAAGCCAGTGGGTAAAAGACTATAAAAAAATATTCGAACCTCCATCCGCAAAAGAAGCGGCGTTTATTACAGAAATATTTCAAATTCCCCATTTTCAGAATATCATCGAAAAAAGAAAAATACTACAGGGGGGATATAATGCAGATCCTTTTGTCATCGCTAAAGCAAAAATAAAAAACGCTTCTGTCGTAACCAATGAAGTAGAAAAGCCAAACGCTCCCAACATTCCTGCAATTTGCGCCCATTTTAGAATACCATATATCAATCTCGAAGAATTTATGGAAACAGAAAACTGGATCTTTTAACAAATTCAAGGATTCGCTCCTATGGCGCTGAAAAAATTGATTCTCCGATTCGCTCTTTTTATCTTCGCGTCTCTGCTCCTTCATTCTTGTTCGGGACAGAATCCAGCGCCTGAACGACGGATTATAGTCATTGGATTGGATGCGCTGGATTTAAAAATTCTAGGTGAGGTGATCGAGCAAGGCCGTGCGCCTACTTTCGATTACCTTATGGAGAATGGAGCGTACGGCTCTCTGCAATCATACCATCCACTCCTCTCACCTTTGATCTGGACAACGATCGCTACCGGACGCCCGCCAGACGAACATGGGATCAATCGTTTCCTCGGCGGCGATTTGGATGGGAATCCGATCGCGGTTCCTTCTTCCGACAGGAAATGCGCGGCGTTGTGGAACATCGCTTCGGAACAGAATATATCGTGTACGGTTCTCGGCTGGTACGCGACCTGGCCGGCGGAAACGATTCAGGGAACGATCGTCTCCGATCGGTTTGATGACTCATCCCAGTTGGATTCGATCGAGGACTTACCGCCCGAAGTGATCTATCCACCGGATATTGTAGAGACCCTATTCAATTTCCGCAAATCATATAACGATATTGGACAATCCCAGCTGAGCCGCTTCATGCGCCTCAATCCAGAGGAATGGAAAACCGTCCTCTCCGAGCCTTTTCAAATCGAGAACCGGATCCATCATTTCCATGAAATTCTCGCAAGAACGGAAACCCGGCGAGAAATTCTGCTCCATTTATTAAAAGAAAAATCCTCCCATTTAACATTGGCGTATTTCGATTTCACCGATTCGGCGCTGCATCTATTCATTGAGGAACGACCGCCGAAGCGTCCACACGTTTCCCAACGAGATTTCGACCGCTTTTCCGGAACCGTGGACGCTGTATATGAATACGCGGACGGACTCATCAAAGATGTGTTGGAGACGCTGGATGATTCGGATACGTTGATCGTTATCTCAGATCATGGTTTTAAATCCGGTTCGGAGCGTCTCGAACGATCTTCTCGAACCACAGCGGGCGCCGCTGCCCAATGGCACCGCCTTGAAGGAACGATCATCGCCTACGGTAATGGGGTTGTCCCCGGTCCTATAAAAGACGCTTCCGTTTTTGATCTAACTCCCACATTGTTAACTCTGCTTGATATCCCCCCATCCTATAAGATGTCAGGAAAAGCGCTGCCGGAACTCATCGGTGGATCGGATAACACGACGGAAGGGAAACGAGTGGACGATTTGGACGGTGGTTACACGCCTCCGTCTTTACCCAAAACAGACTCCGTTCATTCTCCTCAGCTGGAACGTTTACAAGCGTTGGGCTATATCGGAAAAGAATCACCGGATAATGAATCTCAGCTCATCCGGAAATACGAAGCCGACGGCCATTTCAACCTGGCCGCCTATTTCGAAGATCAGGGCCAAATGGACCGCGCATTCGTTGAAATCGATCGCGCGCTGGCGCTCGATCCCAAACACGTCAACGCGCGGGGCCGGAAATGCGCTCTATTGATCGAACGGGGGAACTACACAGAGGCGCAAGCCCTTATCGCCGAACTAAAAACCGAACTCGAACAAGAGATCGATACGTTTAAGAGCCAAATCGAAGCGAAACGAGGCGAGCGTTCGGATGAAGAGGAGCGGGCGGAGCATGATCGATTGATGACGCTCTGTTTTTCCCTGGCGGAACTTTATCATAGTGAAGGTGAAATTTACTTCAATCAGAGAAACTTGACTGCCGCCACGCAGAGTTTCGCCTATTCCATCGAACTGGATCCGGATAGTATGGAAACCCTGTACAATCTCGGTACCTGCTACGGGATGACCGGGCATTACCCGGAAGCGGAGGAATGCCTGGTGAAAGTGTTAGAGCGTGAATCCCACCACCGGAAAGGCCGTCAAAGTCTCGCCGTAACTCGAATTCGGATGAAAAAAGGAAAGGAAGCGCGTCCTCTCTTGGAGAGCCTTCTTGAAGAATCGCCAAACGATCCGAACCTTCTCTATCTCATGGGAGAGAGTTATCTCGCCGCTCAATCCTACCCAGAAGCAATAATGTGGTACAAAAAAGCGCTCGCCATCGATCCAAACTTGCAAAAAGCGGCCCGAAGATTAGAATCCCTCTCAAAAATCAATAACAACTAAAGAAAAAGCCCTGTGGAAAACCACCGGGCTTTAAAAATGTAAAGATAAAAAATCGTATCTTCTTACTAATAGAGCGCCCAATTGGAGATAGAGACTGGAGTGAAAAATTCGAGGCTGAAGATCATTGTTCCGTCTAGTTGCGGCGCGCCATTTTTACTGCCTTCGGACCATCCGATCCAAGCGCCTTCATCATCGGCTGTCAGATAGAGAGGATCATCAGGTATTTCCAGATCGAGCTCTCCATCCCGGTCCATCATGGTTACATCAAATCCCATCCCCAATCCACCATTCATATCGGGGCCCAGATCGACGACATCGGTTTCCGGCTCGGGTTCGATTCCCGGTTCCAAGAAGTTCATCACGGTTAAAGCCGCCTCAAACCGTTTGACATAGGGGCCAAACGGACTGGCTGGATCTTCCATTTCAATAATAAGTTTGGCCTCTGAAAACGGAGGACGTCCATCTTCGGTAGCGTCGTTGTAATTTGAGATGAACGTAGCGGTTCCACCTTCCAAAATTTCTCCGTTCGCATCCGTTTCCTGGCCATACAAGTCCTCTCGGCTGGGATCGTTCAATTGAACTGTATATTGAACATTCCCGGGATCATCGGCCAATCCATATGCGCCACTATCGGAATTATCATACTCAATGTAAATCTCCCACCGGTCATAGAACCAAGTCGCCCCAGCAGGCGCGAGTGTATCAGGATTGGACCATAGGCTCAGCTGAGTGACGTTGACGTCATCCCACGACCAACCCGCAACGTACAGCTGATTGGCTTCGTCATTCCATGCAACCATGAAATAGTTATCCTGGGTACTGGTGCCAAGCGTATTTACTTGATATGACGGATAAAATTCTGCGCAAGCGCGTTTTTCTATCCCCTCGGGCCAATCATCAAAATTCCCATCGACGGTAATCGGATCGATTTGATACGCCGTCACCTCTTTTGGATTCGTTCCTTCTTGTGGATCATGATACGTAACTTGCGCGCTTACAAAAGGAACGAACAGCGTCAGCAGCAATGCGATTAAAAAAAACCTATTCATACTCAATACCCCCATTTCGAATAATTTTAATCCAACAAAACCATTTGAAGATTATTTCACATATACTGCTGTAAGTCAAACTTATTTCTCATAAAAATTAAAAAAACATCTATCAATTCATCTGTTATCTAAAAGACATGATGGTTATCGAAAATTTGACATTGTTCAACTAAAACACTACGTCTTCGTCTTGAATCAATGCTAAAAACGATGAAATTTATACTATTGTTTTTGGTTTTACTTGACCTTTTTTCGAAATCACTTATAAACCTTTTGATTTATCCCAGCGGAGATATAATATCTGGATGCGTTGTGGATGTGTGGCTTTGAGAATTCTATCGATTCTCCGTTATTCGTTCATTAAACCGCCCCCATCCAATCAATCCCGGCATTCAATTCCGAGGTAAAATCGGTTCAAATTACACAGGAGGAACAAGATGGCGATTAAAGTAGGAATTAATGGTTTTGGCCGTATCGGCAGACTGGTCACCCGCGCGGCTCTCGCGAGTGGTGATGTGGAGATTGTAGGCATCAACGATATTACCGACGCGAAAACACTGGCTCATTTGATGAAATATGATTCCGTGCATGGAATCTATGATGGTGTTTCGCAAGACGGCGACGCGATCGCCGTGAATGGAAAGAAAATCCCGGTCAGCGCGGAACGCGATCCCGCCAATATTCCCTGGGGCTCCTTGGGCGCCGAAATCGTCGTGGAATCCACCGGTATCTTCCGGAAAAAAGAACAAGCCACGCTCCATATGAAAGCAGGCGCGAAAAAAGTCATCATCAGCGCCCCGTCTCCCGACTGTGACGCCACAATCGTCATGGGTGTCAACGATTCCATCTACGACGCGTCCAAACACGATGTCCTCTCCAACGCGTCCTGCACCACAAACTGCCTGGCGCCTGTCGTAAAAGTGCTTCATGATAAATTCACGGTCAAACGCGGCCTCATGAATACCATTCACTCATATACAAACGACCAGCGGCTCCTCGATCTGCCTCACAGCGATCTGCGCCGCGCCCGCGCCGCCGCATTGAACATGATCCCGACCAAAACCGGCGCCGCCGCCGCGATTGGATTGGTTATCCCTGAATTGAACGGCAAATTGGATGGATTCTCCATCCGCGTTCCCACCCCGAATGTTTCCGTCGTCGACTTGACCGCCGAACTGGTCAAATCCACCAGCCCGGACGAAATCAACGCCGCCATCAAAGCTGCCGCCGAAGGCGAATTGAAGGGCATTCTCCGCTACATGGATGAACCACTAGTCTCCGGTGATTTCAACGGCGATCCTCATTCTTCCATCTTTGATTCGCAGTATACGCGCGTCATGGAAGGCAACATGGTCAAGATTCTTTCCTGGTACGACAACGAATGTGGATTCTCCAATCGCGTGATCGATCTCATTAAAAAGATCGCCTAATGCGTTGGCTCTGAAAATCAGGCAAACAACAAGACGGGGCCGCCTAACGGTGGCCCCGTTTGTGAGTTTTTAAACCTCGATTGATTCTTAGACTATTCAGGGGTTATCAAAATGCAGAAAAAAACGATTGATGATATTAATCCAAAAGGAAAACGCGTTCTCGTTCGCGTCGATTTCAATGTGCCACTGGACGAGAAGCAGAACGTCCGGGACGATACCCGCATTCAGGCGGCTCTTCCCACGATTCAATCGCTCGTGGATCGTGGCGGCCGCGTAATTCTGATGTCGCATCTAGGCCGTCCCGATGGTGAAGTGAAAGAAGAAATGCGCCTCGCGCCGGCGGCGAAACGGTTGTCTGAATTGTTGGGGAAACCGGTAGCCGCTCTCAATGACTGCATTGGCGAGGAAGTGAAACAGGCTGTCTCGAACATGCAGGACGGCGATGTCGCAGTGCTGGAAAACCTTCGTTTTCATAAAGAAGAGACGGATAACGACCCGGAATTCTGCAAACAACTCGCGGAACTCGGTGATCTTTACGTAAACGACGCGTTCGGGACCGCCCACCGCGCTCACGCTTCAACCGAGGGCGTAACGAAATTCTTCGACACCAATGTCGCTGGATACTTAATGAAAAAAGAGATCGAATATCTCGTCGGCGCCTTGCAAGCTCCCGAACGTCCGTTTTTGGCGATTCTCGGCGGGTTGAAGATTTCCGGTAAAATCGACGTCATCGAAAATCTGTTGGAGAAAGTCGACGCGATTCTTATCGGCGGCGCAATGGCGTACACACTGCTTAAAGTGCAGGGCGTCGATGTTGGTGATTCCATCGTCGAAACGGAAAAACTGGACGTCGCGGAAGAAACGCTGAAAGCGGTGGAAGCCAAAGGCGTCAAATTCCTATTGCCGATCGATCATAAAGCGGCGGCTGAAGTCGAAGACGGCGCGGAAGCGCAGGTCATTTCTGGTAAAGCGATCCCGGCTGGATTAAAGGGCATCGATATCGGTCCCAAAACCATTGAACTGTATTTAAGCGAAATCGCCAAAGCGAAAACCATCGTCTGGAACGGGCCGATGGGCGTGTTTGAAATCCCCGCGTTCGCGGAAGGCACCATTCAAGTCGCCAAAGCCGTCGCGGACTCCCAAGCGGTCTCGATCGTTGGGGGTGGCGATTCCGTATCCGCCGTGAAGAAAACCGGCGTAAGCGATCGAATTACTCACATCAGCACCGGGGGCGGCGCGTCGCTGGAATTGTTGGAAGGAAAGACGCTTCCCGGCTTAGCGGCGTTGTCGGATCAATAATTCTTCCGGTTTTTTCGATTGAAACAAACTCTGCTGGTGTAAAGAAATCAATTTTTGATTATACTATTTATCTGCGAGTAAGCGGGAAAAGACGAAAGAGCGCCCATTTCCCGCTTCACTTGGATGGAATTGACGGAAAGGCCTTGTGGGCGCGATCCTTGAGAGTGAAAAACAAGGCCAAAAGGAGAGCGATATGCTGTATTTCTTATTTTGTTTGCTGCACATTGTTTTGTGCGCAGTTCTTGTTTTTTTTATCCTGATCCAATCCAATAAAGGAATGGGATTAGGGGGCGCGTTTGGCGCGATGGGTGGTGAAAATGTGTTTGGCACATCCGGCGGGATGAATCTTTTGATTAAGATCACCATCAGCGTGGCGATCGTTTTTGCGCTCAGCAGCATCCTTTTAACCGTCTTTCCTCCACCGGGTGGGGCTAAAGGGATTTTTGATGAAGAAGCGAAACGGGCCTCCAGCGCATCCGTCGCCGATCTGGTCGAACAGAGCA
>CAXXSM010000101.1:0-24418 GCA_963663405.2 bacterium
TATATTCGAATGCGCCGGGGGTATGATCAACATAGGTCCAATCCACACCGGCGCCGGTTCCCACACGGCCGATGGCGTGGTTATAACGCGGCTTATTTGTCGTTGAGGTGAGTCCACTGTATGTCTCTTCGAGCATCACATCGGGAAACGAGCGAATGACAACCTCTTCCCGCTTGTATCCAGTAATTCCAGAATTCGCCAGATTCTGCGCGAGGGTGTCCTGCACTCGTTCTTGAATAATCATTCCCGATGCGGCGGAATAAAGGCCAGTGATCATCACACGCTCCTAATTCATGGATCGGTTGGGTAGTGAGCAATGGACGTACCAAACAGACTGGGATCGTCAGGAAAGAAAGGTCCTTTTTTATAAATCTATTAAATTCAGACCCTTGGGGAGAAATTCCAGGAATGCTAGAATGAATCTCAAATCCAACTCTGGTGAAACGAATCATGCGCCCGGAAAAAATTGCCGCATGCAGTCAATCCATTCTGATCCTAGTCGGATACAACGAACGGCCCTATTTGGGAGATGGATGGTATGGATTGGAGAAGGGGCCCGGAGGGATGCTGTACCGGGCGTCATCGAAAAAAGCGGAGATTCACGTTCCTTTGGAAGGCTATGTGGAATTGTCGCTTCTATTCAGCGCCCGGCCTGAACATACAGGTGGTTTGTTTGAAGCCTCCGTTGTGGGTGACGCGGGATCGTATTTCGATATCGAATTGGCCGCAAATGGGTGGTCAACACGGCAAGGGGAACTCGTACTGGATCAAGATCGACCAATCCTAATAGACACACTCACCCCCTGGTCTCCGGACACGATTTATAAAAATGGAGACGCGCGATCCTTGGGGATGCTTCTTAACGCGGTTCGGATTACGCCTATTGAGCTGGGGGAAGCAGAGGATGATTATCTATTGAGACTGAATTCATAACGATTTCGTTATCTGATAGAAACATTTCATACGAAAAGAGAATTTGTATATGAGTTTTACGCACCCTGTAATTAAATCGAATGTGCCTGAATATTTAATCGGCGTGATCGCGCCGATGTTTACACCGGTGGATGAACGGGGAGAGATTGACTGCCGGGGATGGAGGGAATATGCGCGCTGGCTGGTCAACGATCCATGTGTGACGGCGCTTTTTTGCCGGTCGGGTGTCGGACGAATGTTCACGTATACGATGGATGACGCGCGGCGATCGTTCGAAACCGTCTTGGATGAAGCGGCCGGGAAAAAACCGGTTTTCTGTGGAACCAGCGGGGAATTCATCGGAGATCTGAGTCAGAAAGCCGATCCGGAACACTACCTGGATCAAACGATTGAATTAACCCTATACGCTCAGGAAAACAGCGCCACAGCGGCGGTTCTCATCACACCCGCCTGGCTGCCCGTTCCGGGCGGTTCGACGTTTGAAGAGACCGCGTTTACCTTTTATAAAACCGTGCATGACAATACGGATATCCCGATTTTGATTTACAATCCTCAGCTGATCCCTCCCGAATGCGCAACAACGCCTTCCATGATTCGCCGGCTCAATTCATTGGATCGAGTGTATGGGATGAAACTCTCCACAAACGATATGCACTGGCTGGGGAGCCTGATCGCGGCCAATGAGAATGACCGATTTTTTATGATCGCTGGATCGGAATGCGTCTATCACCAAGCGTTGATCACCGGCGCGGTAGGGGTGATCGGTCAGGGATGCAGCGTCTATGCGAATATCTTGCGGCGGATCTTGGACGCGCAGATGGAAGGGGATTTTGAAAGCGCCCGGCAGGCGCAATTCGATGTCAACCAGGCGCTCGAAGGATTTCAGGGCCTGCCTCCTGACATCAGTGGATTCGCGTACCTTCGAAAAAAAGGGCTCAATGTCTCACCGTACTGCCGTGACGGCTCCCCTCCACTTTCCGATGACATTGTAGAGGCGATCTATCAAGCGATCGAACCGTATTGTCAAAAATATAGCTAACCTTCTAAATAGAACGATTCGTTATAGAGCCTAGACAAAACAAAATAGCATGCAATTGAAAACGCTCATTTGTCTTCAATTTCATGAGCCGGAATTCAATAATTTTTCTATTAAATCGTTTTAATTATGATAATGAGTTTATGAGGGATAACTCAACCGAGAGAGTGATTTTAAAGCAATGGCCCTATATTTAAGAGAAGGTAGTAAGGGCAAGGCTGTTATCTGCACTTACGATAGAATCGTACAAAATTACACAAGGGCAGATGAAAAACCTTGCCCTTGCCACCCTCTCCAAGTACTTCGCGGCTAATTTTCATTGGTAGGTTGTGATCTCAAATCGTGATGGTTTATCTCATTAGAGAAATAATTGCATAAAGGTTTCGGCGCCGTTTCGTTCTGTTTGACAATTCTTTACAGTTTTCGATTTGGCATAACGAATACTACCTTATATAATAGTTCATTCCGTTTTTATTTTTGGTTTTGAAAAAGGGGACCTACTATGCGTATCTTATATTCTCACCCTTTTGCTGTGATTTTTACGATCTGTATGTTAAGTTTGACGCCCATCCAAAATTCCGGCGCGCAGACAGAATTCGACCTTGTGTTTGACGAAGAAATTACGGGAACGATTCCGTCCGGTGATACTTATGTGAATTATACTTTCAACGCCAAGGAGGGAGATTATTATATCTTTACTCTGACCCGGTCCGACGCATTATCACCAATTGGACTTGACTTTATATTGCCAGACGGCAGTACAGACAATCTGACCATGGGAGCTGAAGACACCGAGCTAGTGATGAATCGTTTTACTCCCACTACGGGGCAATACACAATCAGCGTTCGTGGATTGGAACTCAGCCGGGATGTCGATTTTACTCTGCTCGCGGAGGTCTACGCGTATCAAACCGAGCGCCAAACCATCGGTCTATTTGAAAGCCGGAGAGGGGCCATTCAGCCCAACGGTTATGATGAATACTTAATCGACTTGCGCGCGAACTCGCCGGTGTTTCTCGTTGTGACTACGCCCCTAGATATTTTTGATTCCTATATTGGTATCGTGGATCCCTCCGGTCAGATGGTCGCGGCGAACGATGATTTTTACGGCTACAATTCAACGCTGTTATACATCCCTGAAACGACGGATACACATTTGATCCTAATAGGCGGATCGACTGTAGACTCAAGCGGGCCATATGAATTGATCGTCAATCCCGTGCCGTTCTCCAGCGCGCCCTTTGAAACAGATGATGAATTGATCATTCCAGGGGATATGATGGCCTACGAAGTGCATCTTTCCGAAAACCAAACCTATGATTTCAACGTCATCGGCGTGGATGGATTCCGGCCGTTCATCGCTCTCACGGATTCGTGGATGAATGTGATCGCCGACAACAACGCTTACGAAGATACGACGTTTGTGTCGATTCCCGGCTTTACACCCCTCTGGGATGGATCGCTCTTTCTCATCGTGATGGCGGAATATCCAGAAGAGGTGGGTTACTATGGTGTGGATGTCTTAATCCGGGAGGATGAAGAAGACGGCGTTTACCTGCAAGACGGCAGTACCATGGGCGCCGTGATTGGCCCTGTGGGGGATATGGACGAATACGTCTTCACCGCTGAGGAGGGCAAGCGTTATTCGATTCTCGTCACTCCAACCTGGCATCTGCTCGATCCCGCAATACGGATTCTGGATGAAAATGGTAATGAGGTGTTTTATAACGACGACGCGGTGGATGGCGTTTTTTCCTTTCTGAGTAATATTGAACTGCCCGCGCCGGGCACATACCGCATCCAATTGACCGCCTCGCCGGATCAGGAGATACAGGAACGGCTCACGGGCGTCTATGTAATCTCATTCGAAGAAGGCGCGACGTTTGACCAAGGGGCACCCCATATTATTCCCGAAGAGATCACCATTACTCCAACCGCCAGCGGCGCGCATATTTCGATTCCCACATCCGCCGTATACGATGACACGTATCCACTCTCAGCGACGATGACCGCCGACCTGGCAGGACAAAGCATTCTATTTGAATTGCAAGACGGTTTACCGGCTGAATTCGATCTGGAATCCGAGCAGGACGATCTCTATTTCCTGCAGATCAGCGATTCTTCCGAGAACCAGAATCTCACCTACCCCATAGCCCTGCCGGCGCCCCAAATTATCGCAACATTGGAAGGCTCTCCATACGCGTTGGCGATTGATAAAAATAACAACTTTTTCATCACGGATTCGGACGCCGGCGCGATAGTAAAAGTGGCCCTCGATGGAACGGTGGAAACATTTGTGGAGGGATTACCAACTGGCGGAGGAACGTACGGCCCTAACGCGCTGGCGTTCGATTCCGAAGGAAATCTGTATCTTGCGAACAGTATGACCAACTCGATCACTAAGATCGATCCCAACGGCGTTATGGAACTGGTGATAGACCAGCTTCAATTCCCCGCCGATATCGCGTTTGATGAGAAAGACCGGCTGTATGTCGCGCAGATTGGGAACGATAAGATCAGCAGAATGAACCCGAATGGAAGTATGGAAATCTTCGTCTCCGGGATTCGCAATCCAAACGGGCTGGCGTTTTCTCCCAGCGGTCAGCTTTATGTCTGTGACTCCAACCGGGGCGCCAGCAGTATCTATCAAATTCAGGAGGATGGAACCCCCGTGCTGTTCGTCTCTGAATTCGCGGAGAGTTTGGAGGGAATCGCATTCGATCAGGACGGCTATCTGTACTGCGCGGACGGATACCGGGGAATCATTTACCGCATCAGTCCAGCGGGGGAAATCATCGAATTGACTATCGGGATTTCCGGTTCGACTGATCTGGCGTTTGGTTATGGCGCCTATGAGAAAACACTGTTCGCCACGAATATGGGGATTGAGTCCGCGGGGTATTACGCGCAGCGATTCATCGCGATTCACACGGGGCGGGTGGGAATTCCGTTGCCGTTCCGGAAAACCAGCGTCGCTGGATGGTGTTTGTATTAAACCGGTTCGTATTAGGAAGTTTCTTCACTCAACGCAGGTTCGGTGGATTCGCCTACAAACCGCCGGCGGACATTATGAACCGCCTGCGTGACGTGATCCCCGATAGCGACCATCGCGGGAACGACGACTAAGGTGAGAATCGTCGCGACCGCCAGCCCGAAGATCACCGCCACCGCCATCGGCCCCCAATACTGTGATGTTTCAGTGCCAACCAGCCATGTTAAATTCCGAAAATCAAAACTCACTCCAACCGCCATGGGGACCAATCCCAATATTGTCGTAATGGCAGTTAACATGACCGGACGGAATCGCACGATTCCAGCCTGGATCAATGACTCCCGGTAATCAATTCCCCAATCACGCAGCTGTCCAATATAATCAAGCAAAACAATGGCGTTATTCACGACGACTCCAGCGAGACTGATGACGCCAATGCCGGTCATGATGATTCCAAACGGCGTATGGGTGATAAGCAAACCGAGTAACACTCCTATCGTCGAAAGGATAACAGACGAAAGAACAATCAGCGGTTTATAGATGGAATTGAATTCCGTCACCAGAATCAGAGCGATCAGCATAAGCGCCGCCAGGAACGCTTCGAAAAGAAACTCCGACGCTTCCTCCCGATCTTCATCTTCTCCCCGATACGCGATTTTATAGCCCCGCGGCAGATCCATATCAGTGAGAGTTTCCTGAACATCCGCCAAAACATCCGTCGCTAGCCGTCCTTCGACGTCGGCTTCAATCGTGATGACCCGATTTTGATCGGAATGGACGATGGTTCCCAGCCCAGCGGATAACCGGATACCAGCGACCGAACTGATCGGAACGAATGTTCCATTTAACCCGGCGATCATCAAGTTCTTCAACGCGTCCAGATCCTTGCGGCGGGAGAGCGGTAATTGGACAATGATATCGTATTCATCGTTGCCATCGCGATAGACCCCCGCTTCGATCCCTCGAATGGCGGCTTTGACGTTTTGCGCGATCACTTGCGTATTTAATCCCAAAAGCGCGGCGCGTTCTTTGTCAATCTGGACCACCACTTCCGGACGGGCAATCACATAATCGTCTTTCAGATTCACCAAACCTGGAATCCCGCGAATCCGTTCTTTAATCGCCCGCATTAATGGTTCCAGCGTTTCGTAGTATTCCCCAGAAATCTCGATACAGACCGGCTTCCCCGTGGGCGGGCCTTCCTCCTCTTTATCAATTTCGATATCGGCTTCATAAATATCTTTCAGCCGCCGCCGTAAATCGACAATGATTTGGCTGGAAGGCATCTCGCGCTTTTCTAAATCAATAAATTCAAGAACCAGGCGGGCGATGTCAGAGGAAGTGGATCCGCCCGTCATAAACGACTCCCCGCCGCTGCCGGTTGTTCCCACATTGGAAATAAGACTCTTCACCTCTTTGTATTCACTGGCGGGACCTTCGATCCATTTCGCGAGACGATCGGTTTCATCCAGGTTAGTCCCCTTCGGCATTTTAATATCAATATAGGCGCGTTTCGGTTCAATCTCCGGGAAGAACTCAACCCCGGCGCCAAAACGGCCGTAGACGAGAGAGACAAGGATTAAAAGAGCAATCGAGCACAATAGAACAAAGAAAGGATTATCGACTGCGAAGCCCAATAAGCGCTGGTAATTCCGGATAATAAATCCTGGCCCTTTATCGATCGAGTTCTTTTTCACCTTAATAAAAATGGCGCCGAGAGTGGGATTGATGACCAGCGCCACAAAAAGGGAGGCGGTCAAAGCGATGATGACGGTTTCAGGAAGATAGGACATAAATTCACCAATCACTCCCGGCCAGAACATCATGGGCGCAAACGCCGCGATCGTCGTAGCGGCGCTGGCGATGACCGGCCACATCACTTCATGAGTAGCCACAATCGCCGCCTGGAGTTTACTTTTTCCTTCCTGCCTGTGTCGGTAAATATTCTCAACAATCACAATGGCGTTATCGACCAACATCCCCACAGATAAAATCAACGAGAACAAGACGATCATGTTCAATGTCAGGCCGATCAAATACAAGATAAAGAACGTAATCATCATGGAAAATGGGATGGCGCACGCAACCAGGATGGAATTGCGAAGACCCATTGAAAATAAAACCACAAGTAAAACCAGGACCAATCCGGATAGGATTCCATTCTCCAGATCGGACACCATGTCACGGATGTCTTTCGACATATCGGTTACAATGGAAAGTGTCACACCAGCGGGCACGGTTTGTTCGTACTCACGAACGATCGCCTTCACCTGATCGGCGATTTCGATGATATTCTTACCGGTGCGCTTAACCACACTGATGGTCACCGCGTCTTTACGGTTATGACGCGCTTTTGTCTCCGGTTCTTCAAATCCATCTTCCATATCCGCTACGTCGGTAATATAGACAGGGAAGTTTTTATCCGCATTGACAATCAAGCGACGCGCTTCCACCGGCGTTTCAAATTCCCCAGGCACTTTCACCAGGTAATTCCCCCGTCCAATATCCATTTTCCCGCCGGGAGTATTGAGGTTATTGGACAGAACCGTCGTCATCAGATTGGTCACGGAGAGATTGTAGGCGGCAAGGCGTTCGGGCTCATAAACGATGCGGATCTCGCGTTCCAGACCGCCGGTGACATTGGCTTCGAGAACGCCATTAATAGTTTCGACATCGTCTTTGAAATCGTCGGCGATCTCTTTCAAACGGACCAGTCCGATCGATCCAGAGATCACCACATTCATGATAGGAAATTCAGAGAAATTGATTTCGTCCACCATAGGTTCATCTTCCAGATCGTTGGGAAGATCGACCTTGGCTTCGTCCACCTTGTCCCGCACTTTTTGCAGAGCGGTATCAATATCGATACCCGATTCATACTCGACGACAATAGTTGACATGCCTTCGGAAGAGTACGACCGGATTTCTTTCACGTCGCTGAGAGAGATCAGTTTCTTCTCAATCTGGAGAGTGATCTGATTTTCAATATCGGACGGCGCCACGCCTTCATACGGCGTTGTCACGATAATATTCGGGATGGTAATGTCTGGAAACGACTCGCGGGGCAAGACGGAATACGAATACACTCCCACCAGCACGAGGATCACAATCAGAACAACCACTGTCGTTTGATGGCGGATGGAAAATTCAGATAGGGTCATTTTATCTCCGGATTCATCAATCGAAGATCGGCTTTGGTCATTCGATCTTCCACTTGCACGCGCTCACCGGACGCCAAGTCTTTCTGGCCGATCACAACAACATATTCACCAGGAGTCAGACCGCTCAAAATCTCAACCTGATCTTTTTCGATCGCGCCGATTTCGACCGGGCGCGCTTCGACAACGCCGTCTTTTTCCACAAAGATCAACATCCCGGTCTCGCGTTTCACCAAGGCGAACATGGGAATGAGAAGCGCGTCGGAAACGCGTTTGACCGTCATTCGCGCTTTGATAATCATGCCGGGACGCAGACGGAGGTTTTGATTCTCCAGCCGGAGATCGGCTTGGAATGTGTTGGTGTTGTTATTGGCTCCATAGGCGACGCGCTCCAAGACCGCTTCCCGCTCCTCACCAAGCGCATCGATAATGATCTGGGCCGTCTTTTCCCCCGCGACCGCGTCCGCATAGAGTTCCGGCACACCGACAACCACTTTGACCGGATCCAATTGAAGCAGGCGGGCCATGGGTTTTCCTTCATTCACATACTCGCCGGCGTCCACGTCGATCCAGTCGACAAGACCGGCGATCGGCGTTTGGATCTTGCCCAGGGACACCTCAACCTTCAGCATCTTGACCGCCGCCGCCGCGCCCATTTCATTAAAGTGGGATTCATCGAGTTCCTGCGCTGTAATATCCCCCCGCGCGCGCACTTTTTCCCGGCGTTCGAGCGTTTTCTGGGCGAGTTTCAGATTGGCTTCCGCCTGATCCAGCCTGGCCTGGCGGGAACGAAGATCGATCTGGAAGAGTTCTTGATCTTGTTTAGCCCAATCACCTTCTTTTACATGGACTTTTTCCACAATCCCGGGGATGGAAGCGCTTAGAGTGATGTCTTCATACGCTTCGATAACGCCGGGGATGAGAATGGTCTCTTCCAGAAATTGTGGGATCACTTCCAACACTCCAACCCGCCGCAACGGGGGTTCGGATTTCTCTAACAACGTTCCACTCACTCCATTATCCGCGCTGGACGGGATGATGGATATGATGTAATACGAGCCGAAAAAAAAGACCGCGAGACTCAGATATAGAGCGCCGCGTTTTATCATACGTATAAGTAATCCCTGCTTCTTCATTCTTCTTTTCGCCCTCCGATTCCGTTCAATACAAAATCGATGATATACAGTTCGTAATCTTCTCCAAAATTCTCATCAGGTACGATCCGGAGCATGAAATACATGGTGATCGAGCCGAGAAAATGAAAGACGAGAGGTTCTATCGCAGTTTCTCGAATATATCCCCCCTCGATTCCTTCGACGAAAAATTCTTTCAACAGATTGACATGACGTTTTTCCAATTCGATGATATCCACGACGGATTTGTTACGCCGGGGGCTAAACAAGGCCCCAAAAATCAATCGGATGATGTCATCATTTTTTTCACAGTCATCAATATAATATTGGACGACTTGTTTGAACCGATCTAGAAAATTCAATTTACTCTCGATAATTTCATGCAATTCATGAATAAAAGTATCATAAACTTCATGTATAACCGTCGAATACAGATCCTCTTTACTATTAAAATAGTAATAAAGAGATGGTTTGGTCACACCAGACGTTTCGGCGATGTCGCGGATACTGGTTCCATCAAATCCTTGATGAGCGAAGAGTTTAATAGCGACTTGGGCGATGTGCGTGCGGGTATCTTGCTGCTCTTTCAACGATGCGTCATTATGCATATCCTGGATACACTATCCCTTCTATTATAAAAAATCTATCGGATAATGAATATTCCTAAGGATTAATCTCTATAGTCTGTATACCGAACGTTAAGTATAGATTATACCTCCAGAGAGAAGAATGACAAGTAAATCTTTAATTTATTTTGTTAAATTATTTTTAGATAAAACCATGCCTGGATCTTTAAAACCTGTATCTGACTGTGTAAGTATTTTCAGATACAAAACTTATGTAGAAATTGGAAAGAATTTTATTTTTTTTTGCAAAAGTATAGGTGATCTGCTACAATCTTCCAATTAATAAATTACTCATGTTCTTATGTTATCTTATCTAATTTCTCAACATGTTATTTCAATTTTCTTAGTTTTTCTAAGTTACAGTGAGAAAGGACTTAGGGCAAATGAAAAAATTTCCTCTACGATTCTCCATTACCATTCTGCTCACACTTGCTATCGCGGTATCTATCGTTTGGATTATGGATACGCCGGATCGTCCGGCCGGTATACAATCCGTTGATTGGAAGCCCATCGCAAAGGCGCCGTCTCACGGATTGAATACGCCGATTCAAAACAACCGCGCTCATTCCTATACAGCCGCCAAAACAGCGGATGTGTCAAAACTGTTAAATAAAAAGAAACCCGTAAACTTCCCGAAAGTCACTATGGATGAAGCGAAAAAAACGGGAAGTCAAATCGCGGCGTTTTTTAAGAATAAAAAAGATCAACTCCAAAATGCCAGTCCCATGCGGACCACCCCGCGCGGCGTTGGACGGCAAGTCGCCAATCCAGCGCAACAGGAAGCGATTGATGAAGTCCTGGATACACTTGGATCGGATTCGGTTCTCCACATGGACAGTCTTTCCCGCACCCTCAAGTATTTAGAAGGAGACCTTTCCCTCTTAGTGGATAATAGTGAAAACTACTATAACGCGTCTCAGCGGAACGATTTTCCGGGCATGGCGGCCGCTTTGGCGGATGAGCTGAAAATCGTGATGAATCTCAATGATCCCGTTAACGAACTCTCTCTCGATCGAGTTCGTCATGACGATTTGGGTATGACGCACGTGATCATGCAGCAGGAATATGAGGGGATTCCCATATGGGGCGCGCAAGTTGGATTCCATTTCAGCGAGGAAAAGAAACCGGTTCGAATTTCCGGCGTCTACGCTCCCTCGCCTGTATCCATTCCGGCGATTCAATACAACATTACCGAAGGCGCCGCGATTCAAGAAGCGCGAAAAGCGGTTAACGCCGTGGGTTCTGGGTACCTAGCTCCTCATGTGGAGAAAATGTTTTATTGGGACATCGACCGGGCGCCCGTTCTCTCCTACCGCGTCGAACTGACACCCGCGATTCATCAACATTGGCATGTGTTCGTTTCCGCGGATGAGGGGAAAGTGATCCATGTGAATAAAGATATCTGCGCCGCGGCGGCGACGGGGCAGGCCACTGATTTGAACGGTGTCAATCAGACTGTGAACAGCTGGGAACTTGAGAATGTCTATTACATGGTTGACACATCAAGACCCATGTACGATCCCAGTTCCCAACCACCGGATATCAACAACACGAAAGGGGCGGTGGTTGTACTCGACGCGCAGAATCAGATTTTAGAGGAAGCCGAGACGTTTTATATCGTTACCTCACAAAATCCTAATCAGTGGGATCCAACCGCCGTCAGCGTTCTCAATCATTTCGGCATCGTTGAGAATTACTACCGGCGGACCTTCGCCCGTAACTCCATCGATGACAAAGGGATGAATATCCTGGGCATCATCCACGTCCGTTTCAAAGCTCCTGACGGTTCGGTCTATAACGACAATGCGTTTTGGAACCCCGGCGCGCAGCTGATGGTGTTCGGCGATGGGGAACAACAGTATCAAGATCTCCCTGCGTCGCTGGATGTCGCCGGGCATGAATTGACGCACGGAGTGATCAATCATTCCGCCAATCTCATCTATGAAAACCAATCCGGCGCGCTGAACGAGCATGTCGCGGACTTCTTCGGAGCGATGATCGACCGGGATGAATGGCTCCTGGCGGATGGAGTGGTGATTGGAAAAGACGCGCTGCGGGATATGAAAGATCCGCACAATCCGAATATCGCGTCCCAACAGCCGATGAATATGTCGGAATTTCAAAACCTGCCCAATACGCCGCAGACGGATAATGGCGGTGTCCACGTCAATTCCGGCATCCCCAATCATGCGACATATCTACTCACCGATGGGCCGACAGGCGTAGGGCATGATAAAGCGGAAAAGATCATCTACCGCGCGCTGCTCGAATACTTAACACAGCGGTCTCAATTCATCGATTACCGCCGGTCTTGTGTAGCGTCGGCGAAAGATTTGTATGGGGATGGATCAGCCGAAGTGGAAGCGGTGAAGAACGCCTTTGATGGAGTACAGATATACGATCAGGGAGGTGGAGACACAACACCCGCGCCGGCGCCATCCACTCCAGGTTTACCCACGGATGGACACGAGCAGATTGTGTTCCTCGTGGGCGATCCAAACGCGGGAGTGGATACGTATCATAACGATTATTACTATCAATTGGTCCTGAATGATCAGGGACAGAACGGATTGATTACTCTCCGTTATGTATACAACACCCGCGCGGCGATTTCCGGGAATGGGGAGTGGGGCCTTTATGTATCCGTGGATCACAATATCTATTGGACCGATGGTTCCACGGAAGAACAAATCACCGATACAAACAACTCTCGGACAATATCCATGTCGAAGAACCGGCGTTATATCGCCTATACAACAACAAATTTTGATAACTACATTTTCGTCATTGATACAGAAACCGGGGAAGAACGAAGCGCGCAGCTCTTTGTCACCCGTATGGACGGCGTCACCCAGGATCTCGCGTACGCCGATATTCTAACCTTCAATTTTAGAGGCGACACACTGATTTACGACGCGGTATTTCTTCAAAAGTTATCGAATGGAGAGGAACTGCCGGTCTGGGGAGTTTATTCCTTGCGAATCGCGGATCTCGTTTCTCAACAGATCGTCCCGCAAGCGCCCGGCGAGCAGATCGGCAATCCTTCGTTCGCGCATACTTCGGATCATCTGCTCCTCGCGGATTATCTACTCACGGAGAACAATCAAACCTCCGTCGCGATGATGGCCGTCGATTTCAGTCAGAACCAAATGGCGATTTTGATGGAAATGAATGATTTCGCGCATCCTTCGTTACGAGGCGGCGATCAGACGGTTGTGTATAAAGGCTACAATCCGAATGGACAGACCTGGGGCTTATTGGATGGCCAGATCGACCAAACCAGCCTCGCTTTGAATACCAATTCATTGCAGGTATTATTCGAAGCGATCGCGCCGATTTCCTACCCAATCGGATTCCGGGTGGGTGAATTTACCGAACAGCAAGGACAGATCAACGTCCCCGCGTCGATCGTTTTCGGTGATGTTCCCACTGGGCAAATGGGCGAACAGACGGTGAGCATCACCAATCAGGGCAACGCGGATCTGCAAATTCTCGGCATCACGATCAAGGGCGATTCCACAGCGGAATATGGGCATAATGGAGCCAACGAAACCATTCCACCGAACGTGCAATATAATTTCCAAGTTGGGTGCATTCCCAATCAAGCGGGTCCCTTCAACGCGGTGATGCGAATCCAATCGACGGACCCGGATCATGCGGAAGTCACCATTAATCTTAACGGTGTGGGCGTTCAAGCAGGCCCGGAGCCGACCACGATTCCAACGACTCCTCCCACGCAACCCACATCAACTCCACTTCCGGAGCCGACAACAACGCCCGTTCCCGGCGACACGCCGACGCCATCTCCGACACCGGTTTCCACAGATCGGAACTGGATCACCTATGAATTCGATCAATCCACCTTAGCGGCGGATGGATGGAGTGAGATCCCCGGTGGATTTACCAGCGCCGATCCAGGATCCATTAACTCGGGGCCTTTCTTCGGCAATCCGATTCCATCATCCGCTGATAACAAAGGATTGGCGATTTCGGTTCAATCCGGTCAGGTGGCGTTTGTCTACGCTTCGGCGCCGATCAATACCGGGGGAAATCCGGCTCTGATGCGCTTAACATTTTACGCCAACGTGGCGGACGCCTCAATCACTTTAGCCGCGCTGCAGGGCAGTATGACCGCGACCAACGCCTCCCTCGCGACGAACATGCCCAAGACAGCGGCGAATTTCATGAATGGCGAAAGCGTCTTGACGCTCGTTTATGAGCCGGATGAGGGAGAACTGATCACTCCCATTATCCAAGTCGCGGGAATCGGTGAGAACAGCGCAGTGACCGTTCTCGTCGACCGGCTGGAAGTTCTCCCACTCGATCCTGCGCAATCGTACGAAGGAAACCTCCTCGCCTCCAAGGTGAATAATGGACAAGCGGGAGATTCAGTCACATACGAGTTTGACCAAGCGCCGCTAGCGAGCAGCGGCTGGGCGGAGATTCCCGGCGGATTCGTGCCCGGCACGGTCGCTGGTTCGATCAATCCGATCAGTTTCTTTGGGATGCCGATTCCTTCTTCGGCTGATAACAAGGGTTTGGCGATTACGGTTCAAGAACGGCAGGTCGCATTCGCCTACGCGCTCCAGCCGGTCAATACAGGCGGGAATCCGGTTCTGCTGCGGCTAACCCTGAAAGCGAGCGCAAAGGACGCGACTGTGGCTCTGGCCGCGCTGCAAGGAAGCATGACCGCGACTAACGAATCTCTTGCGACCCATATACCAAGCACAGCGATCAGTTTTATAGAAAACGAGCGTGTTCTCGTTCTACTCTACGAGCCGGATGAGGGGAAATCGATCACACCTCTCATCCAAGTGGCCGGCGCTGGACAGACGGATCCGGTGACCGCAATGGTGGATAAATTGGAGGTGATCCCACTCTCTCCAACGGGGATATACGCGGGAAGCCTCTTTTATTCCGCCCCAACCGGCGCCAGTCCAGAACAACCCGAACCGGGAACCATCTCCGAGCAAGAACCGAATAACACGCTGGCTCAATCCCAAAACTTGGGCGATCTCAATCTGGGAGAATCGATCGACGTTTCCGGGCAGATCAGCCAAGGTGGGATCTATACGGGAGACAATGATTGGTTTTCGATTAACCTGACATCGCAGGCCACATTGAAAGGTTCTCTTGATTGGACAGGGGGCGCGGATTTGGATCTGGCGATTTACCGGCAAAACGGCAGTTTTATTCAATCCTATGAAACGGCGGATAAACCGGTCACGTTCGAACAACTTCTCGACGCAGGCGCCTATTTAATCGTTGTTGTCTCCAAAAACAGCGCGGCGGACTATCAATTTGGTATCGCCGCCGAACCTTGAAGAGCTGGGCCGGGTGATGAACCCGAGCCTACGTTTACACCGCTCCCGGATACGAAACCGATTCCCGGCGCCGTATCTGAGCAAGAACCAAACGATTCCGTCCAAAACGCCCAGGATTTGCATTCCCTGGGCGTTGGGGGATCGATCTCTGTGTCGGGAACCATTAGCAAGGGAGGTTTGCTTGCGGATGGCGGTTACAGCGGCGATTCCGATTTATATAAATTCAACCTGACGGACCGCGCGTCTGTGTCGATCACGCTGGATTGGACGGGACAGGCGGATGTAGATCTTTTCATCCTCGACAGCGAGGGAGAATTGCTCGATCAAAATTACGGCGCCGACAAACCAATAACATTGAGCGGTCCACTCCCGGTGGGCCTATATGGTGTTTTAGTCGTCTCAAAGAATAACGCTGCGGACTATCAATTTACGATCACTACGGAGACCTACCTGGCGCCATACGCCGATGATGTTTCTCTTTTGAATGGAACGTATTACCAGAATTCCGATATGACGTTCCGTTACGAATTCGATGGGCAGGGTCATTATGAATATATTGGATTTGTCCCCACAACAAGCGTAACTGTTGGCGGGGAGACGTCCCTATGGAATACGGAACCTATACGATTATCTGTCCGTATCTGGTTTTAACCACAAGTGAAGGTGAAGTGAAAACACTGGAATTATCGTTTGATGGGAATTTTATCTATCTCGATGGAACTGATTTTGAAAGGGGCTAGGAAAGTATTGGCTCCACGTTCAATTGCGCAATTCTCAGTTTTCCACCCCTTTGATTAGTGTCACATTTCAACCATACCCAACAAATACCGTCCCGGATCTAATGAAATCACGGCCAATCCCACACAAACTGTTATGTTTTTTAGAAAACTATATTTTTATTTATACAATCCCCATGTTTCAACGGAGGAAACACTGGTGATTTGAGTAATCAAACCCAAGTGATCGGCGCAATTCCATTCTTCCACGATTTGACCATCCGCGATCCGGTAAATACAGGTTCCAGTGAAAACAATTTTTCGGCCAGTGGCGGGAATTCCAAATAACATTCCCAAATGCGTACCAGTATAGGTTATCGGAACGACAACCTTATCCCCTTCCGCGATCATATCTTCAATCTGAAACTGAAGATCCGGGATACCCGTCAGAAAGGAATCGAGCAAGGCATTGTATCCCTCTATTCCGGCAACATCCGTTGGAATCACATGAAAAAGATAGGAGGGCGCTAAGAATATCTCAATTTGTTCACGTAGCCGCTGGTTCCAGATTTCATCGATTGCGCGGCGAACCAGCGCTTTGTTTGTTTCCGGGTCGCCTGGATCACCTGTTACCGTCGAAGAAGGCGTCCAATCGTATCCCGATCGTAATGGATCGGGAGGAAAGATTCCCAATTGTTCCATCAGTCCCAGTTCATCGGCGTTCATCCAATGATCGACAATTTTCCCATCGGCGATCGTATAGATCGCGATCATTTGCATGTTCACTGATTTTCCCGTAGCAGGGATTCCCATAAAATCACCATTATGGACGGCCTGGAAAGTAGCGCGAACCGCCACTTTATCACCTTCCGCAATGATATCGATGGGCGGATGCCCGGCTTTTGGAAAGGCCGAAGCGACCATCAACAATTGCTGCTTAAACGCTTCTTCGGTGATGAATTGATCGAGTAATTCCGGTGTAATTTCATTGAAATTGAGCGCGTCATTGTATTCGATAATCAACGCCCTGTTTGCCTCCGTATCTTGCGCCCATGCAAGAACGGTCAAAGAAAATACACAAACCAACCCCATTAACAAGTGAATACCAATCTTCCTCATGAGAGTTCCTCCTCTATCTGTTTTTGAGTTGTGTGATGGAGTCCGGTAAGCCGGAATTTCATCATCCAGAAACAGCATAAAGAAAAAGGAACAACGCGATAGACGGATTTTCCCTATTTATTACGCGGGATATCCCTATTGGATTCCGGAAAATTCCGAATGAAGAAGAGGAACGTTAGAGTGGAGTGATCCCCTCACGAACGGCATATTTCGTCAATTCGGCGACCGAACGAAGGTTGAGTTTTTCCATGATTTGTGAACGGTAGGACTCGACTGTCTTGACGCTTACATGAATGATTGCAGCGATTTCTTTATTCGTTTTCCCTTCCGCCACCATTTGGAGCACTTCGCGTTCACGAGAAGTCAAAGGCCCAGATTGGGATCCCGGATGGCGTAAGGAATGGACGACAATCCCCACGATTTCCGAGCTCAAATAGCATTTCCCCACATATACATCTTTCACGGCGAGAACGATTTCTTCGATGGCGCAGTCTTTTAACACGTAGCCAGACGCGCCGGTTTTGAGCGCTTTCTCAACGTAATTTTTTTCAGCATGCATGGATAAGAAAATAATCTTCGTATCAGGTAAATCCTGAAGGATCTGGACGGCTGCGTCAATGCCATTCAATTCCGGCATATAGATATCCAGAATTACAATATCTGGTTTTATCTCTTTAGCGAGACGCAGCGCTTCACGACCGTTCTCCGCTTCCGCAATAACTTGAATCGCAGGTTCGGCTTCGAGCGTATTACGTATTCCGACACGAGTGAGGGCATGATCGTCAGCGAGTAAGATTTTGATAGGCATCGGTTTTTGTCGTTCTCATTTTCTATCCAACTTCAATAGAAACATTATCCGTCTATTGTAAACGGTTTATATACATAGAAAATCCGGGATAACCCGATTTATTGTGCGGGACATCCCTAAATCCACGCGTTCACATTATCCACTGATTTGCTGAATTAATCCAAAATTGTCCGGACTCGACCATTCTTCCACAATTTTCCCATTTGAAACGCTGTAAATACAAATGCCGATAAATGAGACTTTCCTGCCGGTTGGTGGAAGCCCCATAAATGTGCCCTGGTGAGTTCCCCGAAACAATGCCCGCACAGCCATCTTTGATCCCTCCGCCAGCATATCATCAAAGTCCAATTGAATATCAGGGAAAGCGGACAGGAGCGATTGGACAGTTTTCTTGTATGTTTCCAATCCTCTTAATTCTCCCATTGGAGAATGAAAAACGAAATCAGGAGAAAAGATTTCATCCACGACATGCAGTTCTCTCTTATTCCAGACTCCATCAAATAGACGCCGCAGCAATGCTTTATTGATTTCAGGTGATCCGATTTCATTCACCGTTTTAGATGGTTGTGCCCATTGCATCGCATCCCAATCTGGGAGCGAATCACGCATCTCCTGAATCTTGCGAAGGGATGGATTCCTACAATCGGCCAATGGAAAAATTAATGTCACGCGAGCTCCTTTTGGGGAAAGAGACTGACGTGTCAGCATCCCCCCAAGGTATTGAATTCTCTCATTGATCCAAAACAATCCCAAACCTGCGTTTTTTTTCGCAAACGATAGATCGATCGAATCGCCGAATCCAATTCCATCATCATCCACATCGATCCGGATATAATCTTGGGTACGTTGAAGGGAGAGTTTTACATGGCTGGCTTGCGCATGTTTCACAATATTGAACATAAGTTCACGCACCGCCCGAAACAATACAACACGCGCATCTTCTCCCAACGGTTTTTCTTCTCCATCGTTGATCAGTTCCACCGTCAAGGCATGTTGTTCTTGGAACTTCTGGATGTACCACTCCAACGCCGCTTCCAAACCGAATTCATAGAGAATGGGAGGACTGATTTCAAACGTCAGATTTCGAGCTTCATCTACAGTCTCGATTATGATATCCTTGATTCCTTCCAACGCCTTGATTCGCTCTGGTGAAGATTCATTTGAAGAATCGATGTCAGTCGCATCCGAAGCGCGGCTAAATTGTGACCGATCCGGTCATGGATATCGACCACGATCTTCCGGCGTTCTCTCTCTTCAATTAAGGAAAGTTCCGAAGCCATTCGTTGAATATGTTTATAAGCGTTTCCTTGACCGGACGGATGGTTTTCAACCGTGATTTCTTCAATCATGATCGCCTCTCTCATTATAAAATAGCCTTATGATTCCTTCAAAATGATTCTACGAATTCATCTTTCTGAATCCATTCGGAATAAAAAAACATATGCAGAAATTACATTCGAATGGACCGAATTTCGATTGATCTTACCATTTCTTTTTCAGAATGAAAGGATTGGTTGATTTAAGAAAATGGATTGAACGGTTACAAGTGGATTCAATCATTCAATTCAAAGCTAAGTGGTTATTAGAAGCCCTTGAGTTTGTACAATTTAGATATTTTATTGGAATAAAGAGAGGCGTCTGCAGGCGTAGTAGTAAAGAATTGAGTGAAGAGAGTGGAAAATCAAACCGGTTCGACGGAATAGATTACCCAGTGACCTTTTTCTAGTTTCAGGCGGTATAGATCTTTTTCGGTTTCGGATTTTTTATTGCCTGATTGGACGGTTTTCGAAGCGATGACTTCCGATTCACCGCCTGCGGAATCACTGGAGTTGATTTCATCGAACGTAATGCGAAGCCCCCCCTGGCTGAGTTGCTGTTGATAGAACAGCTGCCGCGCTTGGATGTAGACGCTCCGATCAGTGGAGAGAAACGAACGGCTGAAACAATCATACTCCGCCCCGAATTTCTGTTGATTCCAGCATTCAATATACCGCCGCACCACTTCTTCGGGTTTAAATCCAACAATATGAATCTGTTTGGGAGCGGCTAACCGTTCCGATGTCTCTTCCTCACCGTCTTCAGTCACTTGGTGTTTATTTTGGTGTTTATTGTTGTTGGATTTTTTCTTAATATCTTTTAAATACTCGTCGAGGGGTTTTTCGGAGATGTTTATTTTTTTAAGCGCTTTGACTCGTTCCGTCTCTTTTTGTAGTTTCTCCTGCAGACGAAACATCAGGGTACGTTCTTCTTCCCTTAATGAATGACCAGCGGCTTGGATCAATTTCATCAAGATCCGTTCCTGTTCTTCGGGGAGGATCTTGGTTTCTTTTTCGGCTGTGGCCACCCCTTCATCAATAACATATCGAGGTAGTTCTTCAGGCAATGGTGTAGGCATCGATATCTCTCACTGAAATCTCATTATTCTCTATCACGAAACAACAAATTAGTATAATGAATTAATTCGCAACCTGAAATCTATCAAAAATTCCAAAAAGAATCAAGCGATAAGAGCTCAATTTACATTTTTAGACAAAATCCATTCCATTTCATCCAATCCATGACATGGAAATGGAATGATTATAAAATAAATTCATATTTTCGTAGAAAATAGTGTTGTAAGAATACATATAAATACGGGTTTTCAAGACTCTTCTTAAACGGAAATCGGATTGGCGCTTTATTGTATAGAATTATATACCATTCGCGATTAATCAGAATCATTCACACCATTCTCTCAGGAATATTGTAAAGAAAAAAGGAAAAAATTCCAGTCATAGCTACGAAAAATTTAATTTTTCTTCTAGCGGCTTTCAAAATGCAGGACAAGGTTATTTTGTTCGAAAGCCAATGGTTGACCCTTCTCGTCATGGATCTGAATCGTATCAAACGTGATGGAACCTTCTCCACGAGAACGAACCGAGAAAAAGAGAATCACAAGCGCGCCCCGTTGATCTTTGCAAGCGCCGGCCCGATCCGCTTTAATCCGTTGACCGGTTAGCGCGCCTTCCTGATTCGCTTTTGAGGGAATCGCAAAATCCGGCCAGACCGCTTCCTCTTTGGACCATACGCCGCCGGGCGCCATCCCTAGAAAGCGTAATTCTGTTGTGGGAAATTGAAATCCGAAATCCACATCGACAATGCGGCCTCCTTCTTCTACGAGCAGATCGGCCTGAAGAATTTCACCCGGTTTCGTTCGGATGACCGTATCTTGCATCCAACTGTTCTTCTGGTTCCAGACCGCCTGAATTTGAGGGCTGGACGAGCGGATATAGACCGTGGCTGACGAAACCGTCCGGGCTACTTGGAGCTGATTTCGCAAAGACGAGTCACGGAAATGAAAAAGCGGGAGCTGAATCACTGTGGTGGCGGATGTGGCGCCACTGGCTGCGCGGGCGGACAGTTTAATCAACTCCCCACTGCCGGACGCGCCTTCATAAAGGAAAAATGTCCCGCCCCCCTTGAGAGTCGCAATCCCTCGTTCCCTGGAAGCCAGCGCTTTGGTATCGCGCGCTTTTTCTTTCCACCATTTTCCAACTTCGATTCTCTCGGCGATAATGAGAAGTTCCGGATCGTAATGCAATTCCGCTGAAAAACGGACATTCGCTCAGCAGATTGAATGTGCAGCGAAAGAGTTTTCGCGGGGCCTTCTGGATCCAAGGTGATTTCTTGAGGAAGCAATTCGACTTTCGTGTTCCAGCCGGGAGGGTACCATAATGGTTTCGATTTCGTAGAGATGATCTCCAGGTCTACAGCGACAGGACTTTTCAATGGTTCAGTTGGAATCTCCGGGGCGCCGCCACACGCGTGAAGGCAACCGAATATATCAAGCACATACAATCCCTTTCCGAAGGGAGACAGTTCGATGTCACAGGCGAGTCCACCGGCGTCCTTTCCCAAATTTCCACTTAAATCCGGCGCGGATGGGTAGGACCGCGCTTCAGTGGAATTGACCTCGTAGACGATCGATTTCTTTGTGAGAACAAAAAATGAATCGCTAGAGGATTCCACATCGATCGCGCGATCGTCTTTCAATCGCAATGTTTCGATTTGGGTAAAGGACTCCGGTCCACAGACCGCGATCCCGCCATCAATAAATAAAACGGTCAAGCGGCGCCGCATTGGATCGTATTCCACATCCGAGATGGGCCGGTCAAAGGGAGGGAACACCAATTTTGGAGGCCGTCCGGCCATTTTGAGCATATTCTCCAAGACGATCCATCCTCCCTTCCCTCCAGGAACCATTGCGAAACCAAATGTTTCTTCTAAGAAAGGCCCCGATCGAAAGGAGAGTTTAGCGTTCCCGACGGGGATGATCTCTCCATTCGCGGCCAGCTGATATCCCCCCTCTGTCTCCGCTTCCAAATCTAAAATCCCCAGACCGAGATTGGAGGTTAAGAGTTCCCGGACCATAAACGGTTCGGCGGATTTTCCATCGGGTGAGACCTCAATACCAAGGATATTGCCCCATCTGTCTTGAATTAAAAAATCGATCGATTCCTCTCCCGTCATAGCGGCTATTGACGAAAGATGGAAGGAAAGGAGTAGACTCAAAAGACCGGCGGCAATGAGACTCCACTTTGTCGCGGCCGTTCGATGGAAGAAGACTAAACTAAACATACGCGTCAACCGACAATAGTAAATATATGGTTGCATGAAAATCATGAAACGGCAAAACATCCTATCTATCTTAACCGTTTTTGGCGTAATTCTAATAACCGGCGCGGCGCGGGCCGATCGAATTACGTTGAAAACCGGTGATATATTTATCGGCAAAATCCTTGCGTTGAAAGATTATCGCTATTGGATCGAGCGATTCGGCGCAAAGACCCGTCATCCCTCCTGGTGGATTAAAAAAATCGAATCAGGCGTTGACCAGTTGGAACTCTCACAAGGCCCCACGCCATTGCAGCTGGTTACTCCTTTTGTCTACGAGGGAAGAAGCATCAACGTTACGTCCGAATCCCCCGCCAAGGTCAGCCATCTTGAAATGTACCCGCGCTGGTCTCATTATTGGATCGAAAAACACCGCTATTTGCGCGGGTATCTCGTCAACCTGTCAACCGATGAGGCGTATCGCCGGTTAGAAATCCAGTTCACTTACTATAACGCGCAGCGCAAAGTTGTCCACTATCAATCTACAGAGATTTTCGACGTCTATCCAATGACCATGAAACCGTTTATCATCGATACAATATCTGTTTCATGGAACCTAGTGGAATCTATCCGGGTGGAAGTGACCGCATCCAATAAATTCAAGAAAGAGTTTATTTCCCCTATTTTTCCACATTGAATGGCTTCAAGATACAGGGAAGAATGATTTATTCTGTTCGGCTAAAAAAAAACTCATTCCAAAATGAAAGGATATCCCAATGACACAGAAGAATCGTACGCGATCGAAACATGATACCCGCTCTCTGTCCAGGCGGAATTTTTTACACGCCTCAGCCGCCGCGGCGGGGGTAGTGACATTTGGGGCGCCCGCGATCGTCCGGGGTCAGAATCTGAATGACCGGTTGAACATCGCTGGGATCGGTGTGGGGGGTCGTGGACGCAGTAATCTAAGTTCCGTCCGTTCCGAGAACATTGTCGCGTTATGCGATGTCAACGAGGGAAGTGTCAGCGCGGCGGCGGAGATGTTTCCTAAGGCCCGTAAGGTAGGAGATTTCCGTAAACTCTACGATTACGAAGATGAATTCGACGCGGTTGTAGTCAGCACCTGCGAGCACACCCACGCCTTCGCGACGCTGCCCGCGCTGCAACTCGGTAAGCATGTTTATTGCGAAAAACCTCTGACGCACAATGTGTGGGAAGCGCGTATTATCCGCGAAGCCGCCGGCAAAGCCAAAGTGGCCACCCGGATGGGCACACAGATCCACGCGGGAGACAACTACCGCCGGGTCGTCGAATTGATCCAATCCGGCGCGATCGGCCCCGTGAGGGAAGCGCATGTGTGGGTTTCCCGCGCCTGGGGCTGGCATGAGTCGGAGGAAGCATGTAAACAAGCCAACGATATCGTATTCGTTCAAGAACGTCCGAAAACAGCGGATCCGATTCCCCCCGGGCTCGATTGGGATCTGTGGCTTGGTCCGGCGCCCGAACGCCCGTTTAATAATGTTTATTTTCCCGGACCGAAATGGTACCGCTGGTGGGATTTCGGCAACGGCACGATGTCCGACTTGGGAAGCCATTGGATTGATCTGCCATTCTGGGCGCTGAAACTTGACCGGCCATTGACGATTGAAGCGGAAGGCCCGCCGGTGAACGCCGAAATCGCGCCCGCCTCGATGCAGGTCAAATATACTTATGGAGCGCGTGGTGATTTACCCCCTGTTGAAGTCTCCTGGTACCAGGGAACGAATAAACCGGAGATCTGGAAAGAGAAGGCGATTCCACAATGGGGCAATGGCGTATTGTTCATCGGCGGCAAAGGCATGGTCCTATCCGACTACAGCAAGCACACCTTGCTGCCCGAAGAGAAATTTAAAGAGTTCAAACGGCCCGAACCATTCATCCCCCCATCGCTGGGTCATCATGCGGAATGGATTCACGCTTGCAAAACGGGCGCGCCCACAA
>CAXXSM010000102.1:0-28982 GCA_963663405.2 bacterium
GAGTCAATCATCAATATGCGCCACGCTTGCAACAAAACTAGAATACCGAATCGATTAATCATAAGCGGTGGGTCGATAAAGCGCGACCCACACTCATGCTTTCTTTCACTTTCCCACTTGGCGGATTGATAAAACGTAACTCATCTTACATGGCTTTTTCTACTTCCGCCGATTCACTGGCAGGAGACGCGGCGCTGTTTTCCGCTGGATTGCTTTTCTCTCGTTCGACGCCGCACGCCACACACTTTTCCACTTCTTTCACTTGGGCGAATAGGATTAATCCGTATATTAAGGCAGGCGCGCCGAGGAGAAAACCGAAGAGTGTCAAAACTGACATCATCAACATCATCAAACCGGATAGAAACAGGCCGATGGTGAGCAGCGGGGAATAGCGGGGCTTTTTGACGGTGTTGATCTTTCCCCCACATGCAGCGCAGCGGGTGGGATCTTTCTCTTGTTCCACAGGATCATTATCGTTCGGATTGTCTTTCGGGAGGGATTGCTCGTCTACGAATTGATTTTCGCCCGCGAGCATTCGCTGGAAGTGGATGTCCTCCTGCAGGGCTTCAAATTCCGCGTCCTCTTTTGCCCATTTCGCGCAATCCGGATCGTTTTCAATCGCCCGGTCTAAGTAGATCAGCGCGTCTTCACGGGCGCCTTCGGCGGCCAGACAGGCCGCCAGATTGTAAAGCGCTTCAGAAAACTCCGGCGCCTCGCGGATCGCGTCGAAGAAGCAATCTTTCGCTTGCTCGTAATTTCGTTCTTGGAAATAGTTCAATCCATTTTCGAAATGTTTTTTCGCAGCTGTTTTCGCCATCCTCTCTCCCCCCAAGTGGTCTTCGTATGGCTAATGCATAACATATATAAACATAGAATAATATTCGGAAACTTGATTTAGCTTAAATCTGACTGGAGTTTCCAAAGAATTCCAGTACTCTTATATAACCTAACTGCCAACTTACAGGAAAAGAGATTGATACGCAATGGATGGATTCATTATTTGGACGGGAGAGAAAGATGAATGGGTGTGAACTGCGCGAATTGAAATTGCGTGACCCTTTTGGGATCGCCCGTGGAACGAAACGGTCGGTCCGAAATCTTTTCCTCCGGATCGGTGAAGGCTGGGGTGAAGGCGCGGTAGTGGATTATAAAGGGCAAAAGTCCGAAGAGATGCTGGAAATCGCGAACGAATGGCTGGCGGATGAGCCCGATCTATCTAAATCCATCGCAGAAACAATCTATGCGTTTCTCGAACGGTACCCAAATCAATCCGGCGTGGCGCAGGCGATCGATTTGGCGCTGCATGACGCCTGGGGGAAAGCGGAGGGGAAGCCGCTGGATCAATTGTGGGGGCTTCCTCGTGAGAAGGCGCCTCTCTCGTCGTTCACGATTGGGATGGATACGCTCGATGTGGTGATGGAGAAAACACGGCGGGCGGAACGCTATCCCATCTTGAAAGTGAAAGTGGGCGGCGAAAATGATTTACACGTTCTTCAAGCGATTTCAGAAGAAACATCAAAACCGCTCTACATCGACGCGAATGAAGGCTGGTCTCTCGAACAAGCCTTGGATTTTCTCCCCCGCCTGCGGGATTTTGGCGTCCAGCTGATCGAACAACCGCTCCCCCGCGCCGATTTGGAAGGCTACGAACAACTGCGCGAAAAAAACAATTCCGGTATCCCCATCATCATCGATGAAGGCGTCCAAGGTCCGGACGACGTAGCCCAATGGCAAGGCCGGGCCGATGGAATCAACATCAAACTCGCCAAATGCGGGGGCCTTTCCCGCGCCCGTGAAACCATCGAACAAGCCCGCCATCACAACCTGAAAGTCATGATCGGCTGCATGACCGAAAGTTCTCTTGGAATCACCACCGCCGCGCATCTTCGTTCTCTCGTGGATTTCGCGGATCTGGATGGAGCGGAATTGATCTCGAACGATCCGTTTGTGGGAATGCGGATGGAACAGGGGCGGATGGTCATGCCTGAGGGGGATGGGATAGGGGTAATCTGGAGGGAATAAAAACATATGTTTATTCGGCAATTGAGTATTATTCGTTATTACGCTCTTTTTGCAAGATGGCGTAATTGTCTGAACCCTGATTCGAAAGATTAAAAGATTTCCATGATTAAAAATCAAGAAAATCAAGTGAATCAAGAAAATCAAGGTTCAGACAATGAAAATCTTATATAGCAACGCAGGGATTCTTAATAAATTTGATTTATGAAATCAATTGAATGAATGGCGGCCTTTGGAATCCGGCCGCCATTCGTTTTTGCTATCATTCTCATCCACTAAAGTAGATATACGCCGCCAGAATTGCTAAGAGCACCAAAACTGTCGCGGCGATGTCGCGTCCGTCCCAGCTGGATCGGGATTCCTGGCGGTGTTCGTCGGTGACGGTCGCGTAGGTGAGGCCGCTGATGTCTTTGGTGTCCGAGGCGGTCCAATGACTCACGCCGATCATGATCGCCAAGCAGACAAGGAAGATGAAGAGGCTGTAATATTGGAAATAAAGGTTGTTGGCGATCCAGAGGAACGAGCCTTCGGTATAACCGTTTTCAAAACCTTTCATGTCGAGCGCGACCGGGGTGTCGATGGCGAGGCGGAAGAGACCGAGGAGGAATCCGATGATGAGGGTTGCGAGGCAGGCTTTGCTGTTAGCCTTTTTCATGAATACGCCGACGAAGAAGACGACGAAAATCGGCGGCGCCAAGTAGCCCTGCACTCCCTGCAGGTAATCGTATAATCCTTTCGCGCCTTGAATGACGGGCACCCAGCAGAGTCCAATGATAACCATCACACCCGTGGCGATTCGCCCGATCCAGACGAGTTGGTGCTGGGAGGCGGTGGGGTGGAATTTAGAATAAAAGTCCATCGTGAAGAGGGTGGATGAAGCGTTGAACACGCCGGACAGGGAACTCATCAACGCCGCCAGTAAGCCGGCGACGACCAGTCCGCGGATGCCGACGGGCAGGATGTATTTAATTAGCAACGGCAGGGCCGCCTGACATTTTTCGTTGTCGAGTTGCCCCGTCGAATTATAGATCGCCTTGGCTAGGACGCTGTGTTCCCCGCTTTGGGCCAGCGCGAAGCAGATCATACCGGGGATGATGAAGATGAAGACCGGCAGGAGTTTCAAGAACGCCGCGCAGATGCTGCCGCGCCGGGCCTGTTGTTCGTTGGGGGCGGCCAGGGCGCGTTGGACGATGTATTGGTCCGTGCACCAATACCAGAGTCCAATGATCGGCGCGCAGAACAGCATCCCCAGCCAGGGATAGTTTCCATTGAAGTACCAGGCCATGCGGCCTGCCTCTTTGACCGGTTCCCAGGTTCCTTCGACGCCTTTGGGCACGATCGGTTTCCACAGGTTGAACATATCCGAGCCGCAGATTTCCCGCAGCGCGCCCCACCCGCCCAGCGCCTGCAGGCCGAAATAAGTGACCAGCGCGGAACCGAGAACCAGGATGACGGTCTGGACCGCCTCGGTGTAGGCGACGGCCCGCAGGCCGCCTAGAACGGTGTAGATTCCGGTCAGGACGATTACAAGAATCGAGCCGATCCAGAAGCTATCTAACGTGACGAATCCTAAATTCAATTCGACGTCAGGCAGGAGCGTGCGGAACACGATTCCTCCCGCGAAGATGCCGACGGCGATTTTGGTCAACACATACGCGAATAATGAAATCACCGATAGGGTCAGGCGGGCGGTCGAGTCGAAACGCTTCTCGAGGAACTCCGGCATGGTGAAGACCTTCGAGCGGGCGTAGAACGGGACGAACACCCACGCCAGCACGAGCAGACACCACGCATGCAGTTCGTAATGAGCCATCGACACGCCGTCCGTACAGCCTGAGCCGGCCAATCCCACAAGGTGTTCCGAACCGATGTTCGACGCGAAGATCGAAGCGCCCACAATAAACCATCCCAAATCGCGGCCCGCGAGAAAATAGTCATCCGCCGTGTCTTTACTGCGGAGAATCACCCACCAGACCACCCCAAAAAGAATCGCAAAATACCCAACAATCACCAACCAGTCAAGAAGTTCCATCATTACCGCCTTTCCAATAGATAAGAGTGTATACAACCGGAGAAGCGCGTTCTCTCCCCAAACACAACCAAGACGAAAATGTCCGGTCCAGAAACTCGATTATGGCCTAGGAATTTGATTTTGTCATGGTGCGGGGGAGGGGGGATAAAAAAGTTGATTGTCTGAATCCCAAAAGCCCGGCGCAAGCGCCGGTTGATGGCCAAGATAAACAGGATGACCAGGATTCCGATATAGAAACTTCGGCTAAATATCCCAGCCAGCAAGAACAAAAAGCGCCGCAGGCGCAATCACCGGCGCTTGCGCCGGACATTTGCTTTTATCCTGATTATCCTGAAAATCCAGGACATCCAGATTCTGACAAACAATCACTCTACAAAAAGGAAATCAAATCAGTAAGATAGAATTCAGGACTTCTTTGGATGAGGATGGTTATATTCTTTCGTATGATCTTCACAAAGCCACAGATAATGACCTTCTGGAGTTAGGATTTTCTTTAGACCACCCCATATATGCTGTTTATCAAGTTTGTCTAAAATCTTATACAAAATATTGACATCACTTTCCTTTATTTCGATGGGTCCAATGTCTTCATTTGTAATCTCTAAAAGGTCTTTTGAAAATCCTAATTCTTCATTCATATTTTCAAAACTTCCAGTAAGCGATCCAGGTAATATTTTATTCAATGGAATTCCCTGTTTTCGTAAAAATAATGATAAATTATGAAAAAAACTTGGCTTATTCCCAAATGTATAACATCCACTATCCCCTGCAGGATGCCAAAGACCTGGCATTTCGCAATAAAGTTGTAACTTTATACGCTCTCCAGAAAATTTGGAGTCTATTTTTACTGGGGCAGAAGGAATTAATGTAAACACTCGTGGGCAGGCAGTTTCAGGTTTTTTCTGTTCATCATTTGATTGTTTTAAAAATTCCCGTTGGGTTTGTTCGTTCCATTTATCTTTGTTTTCTTCCTCTATTAATTCTCCATCATCGATCAGCTTAATAGGATTCAAACCGAATAGTAGATCATGTATCTTCAGATCTTCTATCGATTCTGGGCAACGGATTAATTCTTCTTCCGGCTTTTTCTCAACTTGTTTTAACAATTGTTCATATATAAATTCATGAGTACATGGTTTTCCGTGATGACCTGGACAAGGAATCGTCCTTTTTACATCAATCCCAGGAAACCGATCCAATGTCAGATCAAGACCATCTTTAAGCAACGTGAAGAAATTCTGAGGATAAGGCCCTCGGACGATTAGAGTAAGACAGCGGTCGTGAGGAAAAGCCTGAACTAAACCCAAATGCGTATGTTTTTCATCATCAGCAAAAAGAGCGCCGAGACGCCAATGGTTACAAGTTGTAAAACGGTGGGAACGGGCGATAAACCAAGTAGGAATACCAGGAGGAATATTAGTATCGAGTTTGAACTTCATAGAGATCTGTTTCGCGTCTTTTTTAGTATTCCATAGCTTTAGGTAATCCGTTTTGGGTTCATAGGATAAGCGTTCAACGATAATACTTACAAATGGGTACAAATCTGGGATACGATAAGAAAGATCGAATTTCTCCATAAAATATAGAAATTGGTTTTGAAGCCAAGAACCGATCTCATTCCATACCGCATCTGCGTGTTCCCGTTTAAAAATTCCATCATCGCCGATATCCTCGCAGTCTAGTACTTTAAATATATTTTTCGTCATCCATTCCGGATTGAGCACAACAGTTTCTTTGAGCCGATTGTCTTTTTGAAAATAGAGAATAACGCCTAAATCGTGCAGCAATTCCGCTAAGAAAGGAATATCGTTTTCTTCGACTTCGTTGTCCAGTAAAATTTTATTGAACTCATTGGGAGAGATGTAATCATCTGCATGTGCGTCTACTGCATCCATCGCATTAAGCCAAGTTGCTGGCCAAGTCTCCCCCATTAGTGGAAGTTTAGCAGCTGCATACGCAATAGCATTGCGCAGTTCTTCAATCCCCGTCTTTTCTAAGTTACTGACTTCCCAACTACCAACGATCTGAGGATACTTGTATTTTAAATCAGTCAATGGAAAATCAGCCGGATGTTGATCAATATGCGTAGCGACAAGAAGAATCGGTGACTTCGGCGCCCGTGAGTGAATGTTATCGAGCCAATATTCCAGTTTACTTTGTTCGTAACCAACACGAGCATTCCAAACAAGAATATAAAGCGAACGCTCAGTCAAAAAGAATTGATGAGTCGCATGATAAATCTGCTGCCCACCAAAATCCCAGGTCTTGAGTTCCATCGTGATATCGTTTTTTTCTGGATGCGGGAGTTCAAGCGTCTCTTGAAGAATCCCATGTGTCTTATCCTCTTTCGGATCAAACTTTTCACCCTTCAATACCTTCACTAAAGAAGTCTTCCCAACCCCCCCTTCCCCAACCAGAAGCATTTTAGAAATCCACTGTTCTTCTTTAGCCTCTTCCATCTCCCTCAAAAACGCCAAAACCGCTTTCACCCCTTGCTTAACAATCTCCGGCGGCGGCGATGTAAGTGGATTATCACTTAGAACCAACTCCTTCAGTTGGGTTAATTGGCCGAGTTCGGGGGGCAGCGCGCTCAGTTGATTGTTCTGCAAATACAAATTCTGCAGAGCGGTTAATTGGCTGAGTACGGGGGGCAGCGCGCTCAGTTGATTGTTACCTAGACTCAAAGTCTGCAGAGCGGTTAATTGGCCGAGTTCGGGGGGCAGCGCGCTCAGTTTGTTCCCATATAGAACCAATTCCTTCAGTTGGGTTAATTGGCCGAGTTCGGGGGGCAGCGCGCTCAGTTGATTGTTCTGTAAATCCAAATTCTGCAGAGCGGTTAATTGGCCGAGTTCGGGGGGCAGCGCGCTCAGTTGATTGTTCTGTAAATCCAAATTCTGCAGAGCGGTTAATTGGCCGAGTTCGGGGGGCAGCGCGCTCAGTTTGTTCCTATATAGAACCAACTCCTTCAGTTGGGTTAATTGGCCGAGTTCGGGGGGCAGCGCGCTCAGTTTGTTCCTATATAGAACCAACTCCTTCAGTTGGGTTAATTGGCCGAGTTCGGGGGGCAGCGCGCTCAGTTGATTGTTATATAAATGCAACTCCTTAAGTTGGGTTAATTGGCCGAGTTCGGGGGGCAGGGTGCTCAGTTGATTGTTACGTAAATCCAAATTCTGCAGATTTGTTAATTGGCCGAGTTCGGAGGGCAGGGCGCTAAGTTGATTGCTATCTAAACGCAACGTCTGCAGATTTGTTAATTGGCCGAGTTCGGGGGGCAGGGCGCTCAGTTGATTGTTACGTAAATCCAAATTTTGCAGATTTGTTAATAGACCGAGTTTGGGGAGCAGGGCACTAAGTTGATTGTTACGTAAATCCAAATTTTGCAGATTTGTTAATAGACCGAGTTCGGGGGGCAGGGCGCTCAGCTGGTTTCTATATAGATTCAACGTCTTCAGATTTGTTAATTGGCCGAGTTCGGGAGGCAGCGCGCTCAGTTGGTTCCCGCCACCTATTGGATCACCCAAGATCAATTTTTTTAATTTGGTCAGTTTACCGAGTTCGGGGGGCAGGACGCTCAGTTGATTGTTACGTAAATCCAAATTCTGCAGATTTGTTAATTGGCCAAGTTCAGGGGGCAGGGTGCTCAGTTGATTATTACTTAATCTCAAATACGTGAGTTGGGTTAATTGACCGAGTTCGGAGGGTAACTTCTCCAGTCTCATTCCCAATAAATCAAGTTTCGTCGCATTTTCTTCAATGGCCTTTTGGATCTTCTTCCGCGCATCCTCGTAACTCATCACAATCCTCCCATAGGACAGCGCCACGCAATAGCGGCTTATAGGTTATCCGGGGGGGGGGGGCGATTTCACAGCTGAAAACGCAAGTGGATTGAATGAGCCCTCAAACACCCCACGCCATTCCTTAACAACACCCAGTTACCCACCATACCACAATCAAACCAAACAAAACAAGGCGCCTCCTTTCATTCTCCGGCGCCTTTTATTTCCTTTCTTAATTGATCCATTTCTTCGATTAACTGTTTCTGTTTATCAATATGCTTCGGATCTCCGGCTAGGTTGTTCATTTCTATTGGGTCGTTTTTGAGATTGTAGAGTTCTTCGAAGGCTATTTCTTTTGGGTTGTTTATGTCGTATGTGCGGATGTATTTCCAATCGTGGGTTCGGATGGCTTGGAGGGGCCATGAGCCGAGTTCGGGCTGCAGGGCTTCGTAGAGGAATTGGCTGCGCCAGTTGGTTTGGGATTGATTCGTTAGAAGGGGGGTGAGTGGTTTGCCTTGCGTATTTTTGGGGATGGGGAGATTCGCTAGATCGTACATCGTGGGAGCCAGGTCGACGTTCAAAACGAGATCCTTGTTGACGCCATGCGCGATTCCCGGTCCGGCGATAACCATGGGGACGCGGATCGATTCTTCATACGCCAGCACCTTGCTTGTGAAGCCATGCTCGCCCATGAACCATCCATTGTCACCCATGAAAATGATGTACGTGTTCTCATTCAATCCGAGCCGTCCGGCTTCATCGAGCAGCGTTCCAAGCGCGGCGTCCAGTTCGGTGACCGCCGCGAAATAGCGCTGGAAATGGCGTTGAATGAAGGTTTCCGAATCGTATCCATACTCCATCGCGCGTGTATGGCTGCGGGCTTCTTTGAGGTAGGGCGGTTTTCCGGATAGATCGTCTTGCCACGAAGCGGGGACAGGCATCTTCGCCAATGGATATTTCCGGACCGTTTCAGGATGGACGTTCCAATCGAATTCGTGATTCATATGCGCCAGCTGGGTACAGTGGAAGAGAACGAAGGGCGCGTTCTCCTTCTCGCACGATCGCAGAAACGCGATGGATTGGGCGGTGTTGTAGTCTTCGATGAATCCTTTCGCGATCTTTCTTTTGCCATCCTCTAAAACAGACCGGTCGTAATATGGGCCGTTTGCGGCGAAATAAGGGAAATAATCGAATCCACATTCCTGCGGGGAATTCTTCAGATGCCATTTTCCCACCATGCCCGTGCGATAACCCGCTTCTTTGAATCGATGGGCGAAGGTTCGTTCTGTGTCATGTAAGCGGTTATTGCTGAGTCCCCGCACACCATTGGCCGATCCATACCGCCCGGTGAGACACGCGGCGCGGCTGGGGCTGCAGATGGATGTCGTGACGAACGCGTTCTCGAATCGCGTTCCACGTGCAGCCAACGCGTCCAGCGTGGGCGTTTGGATCAACGGATTCCCCGCGCAGCCCAGCGCGTCGTATCGCTGATCGTCCGTCAAAATAAAAATGAAATTGGGACGGTTGGATGGGCGCGCGGAGGCGAAATTCGCGCCCGTGATTCCAGCGGTCAGGACGATGGTTTGCTGGAGGAACGTTCGTCTATCAACATTGTTATTTTTCATGGATGTTCTCCACGGAGGAATGAGACTGGTTTATATGTTTTATTATTTCATTAAAATGGGGGATGTCTATGTGGGGGTGTTTTTTGGTTAAGTGATTGTCTGAATCTGGATATACAGGATAAAAGGATATTCAGGATTGGATTATGTGTGTTGTGTTCACGGGCGAGGATAAGTGTGTTACATCGATCCACGGGTGGGGCCGCCCGCGTTCCATTGCGGGATGTCTATGTGGGAGTGTTTCTAGGGAGGGATCAGGGTGGATTGTCTGAACCCTGATTTAAAAGCCAGCCAGCTGGCGCTGTCTTAAAAGGATTAAAAGATTTTCATGATTTAAAATCAAGAGAATCAAGAAAATCAGGTGAATCACGGTTCAGACAAATTTCGATTTCGTAACTGGTATTTGTCTGAATCCAAAAAGCCCTGCGCAAACGCCAGTTGATGGGTAGGATTAAAGGATATTCAAGATTGGATTATGTGTGTTGTGTTCACGGGCGGGCCGCCCGCGCTCCATTCAAACATGATGCTTGACGTTTATCTTTCTGTTGGAAAGAATATAATTATTAATTGCTCCGCGTTTTGGGCGGATACACTTTTTTTAGGGAAAACGGCGGTTTCGTGAATCAAGAGAACGGTTTTATCGAACGAATCAGGCAGAATGGGATTGTCGGCTGTGGCGGGGCGGGGTTTCCCACGTACGCGAAGCTGAAGTCGCCCATACGGTACCTCCTTATCAACGGCGCGGAATGCGAGCCTCTCCTTCATAAAGATAAAGAGATTCTGAAGAATTTCAGCGGCGCGCTTGTGGAAGGGATGGCGCGGATCAAGGAATATCTCCAAGCGGAAGAAGCTGTGTTGGGCATCAAAGAAAAATACACGGATGTGATTGAAATACTTCAACCCAAGTTACAATCGGGGATGCGCATCCATCCTCTCGGCGATTTCTATCCCGCGGGCGATGAATTTGTCCTTGTTTATGAAACGACGGGGCAAGTGATCCCGCGCGGGGGGCTTCCTCTTCATGTCGGCGCGGTGGTGATGAATGTCGAGACGTTGTTGAACGTCGCGGAGGACCGGCCGGTTACATCCAAGTTTCTCACGATCGCGGGAGCGGTCAACGACCCGAAAACTGTACGCGTTCCAATTGGGATTTCGTTCCGGGAAGCGATCGAACTATGTGGAGGAGCGTCGGTGGAACCATACGCTGTTCTGACCGGCGGCGTCATGATGGGCCGCCTGGCGCAGGATCTCGGCGCGCCGGTAACAAAGACCACCGGCGGTCTGTTGGTGTTCCCTGTCGATCACCCATTGATCCTCAAATACCAACGAAATTTCAAAGAGATCAACCTGATCGGCAAATCGGCCTGCGATCAATGCTCGTTCTGTACGGAACTATGCCCGCGGTATCTGCTGGGCCATCCGATCGAGCCGCATATCGCCATGCGTTCGCTGGTCTTTAATCATGAGACCGCCCCGCCGGTGATGGGGACGTTGTTCTGTTGTGAGTGCAATCTTTGTACGATGATCGCGTGTCCTGAATCCTTAGATCCAAAGAATGTTTGTCTGCAGCATAAACAGCGGATGCGGGCGGAGAAGATCCCTTATCCTGAAGATATTCCCCACCGGCCCGTTCATGGGATGTTTGATGGCCGCCGCACGCCGATTTCACGCCTGATCGCCATGCTGGGTCTCAAACAATTTGTGAATAAAGGCCCTCTGACGGAGATCGATATTGATCCACAGGAAGTGACGATCCCCCTCCGGTCGCACATCGGCGCGGCCGCGTCGCCGGCGGTTTCAGTTGGCGATTCCGTGTGTGTGGGAGATGAGATCGCGGCGATCGATCCGGATGCGCTGTGTGTGCCGATTCACGCCAGTATCGATGGAGTTGTGGCGGCTGTGACCGATACGGATATTACTATTAAGAAGAATTAACGAAAGGTTTAAGTGAATCATGCCGAAGGCGATTGGAATGATCGAACTCTCCAGCATTGGGCTGGGTTATGAAGTGGAAGACGCGATGTTAAAAGCGTCGAATGCGGAACTGTTGATCGCCCGCACGATCTGTTCCGGTAAATATATTGTAATCGTCGGCGGTGATGTGTCGGACGTGAAAAGCAGCGTGGCGGTTGGGGCGGAAACGGCCCCGGACTCCATCATTGACACGCTGGTGATCCCGAATGTTCACGAGAGCCTCTTTCCCGCTATATCGCAATCGGTTCCCCTGACGCCGGAAATAACGAAAGCGCTGGGGATTGTGGAGACGTTTACCGTATCCAGCATTCTCGAAGCGGCTGACGCCGCCGCGAAAGCCGCCGACGTTACGCTTTTCCGCATCCACGTCGCGATGGCGATTGGAGGGAAAGGTTTTGTTTTAATGACTGGCGATGTCTCATCGATCCGCGCCGGTGTGGACGCCGCCGCCGCTGTGGCCAAGCAGCGGGGGGTCTTGGTCAGCCAGGTAGTGATTCCCGCTCCCCGGCGTGAATTGTTTGGGGAATTTATTTAGCCAATCGAGCGTGGCAATGGAGCGCGGGCGTCCCCGCCAGTGAATACATCATACAGCATCCTATTCTGTATATCTCCCTCATCCAGTCCATTAACGATCTACGCTTTCGCAGGGCTTTTTGGATTCAAAATAAAACACTATCTATATAACCTCTACCGCAATCCAACCGTTATTTAACTAAAGACCAATCTACGGCGAAAATCTCATGAATGCAAAAAAACGAAAACACTATATCGAAATAACGCTCATTCTTATTGCGCTCGGTGGACTGCTATGCTGGCGGATTCCCGCTTTTCTCAACGCGCAGAATATTCTTACGGAAAGCAATTTTCCCGATCCGATCTTCCGGGAGTGCGTTACGGACCGGATTGCGCGGAAGACGAATGGGCGGTTAACCCGCGCAGACGCCGCGAAGTATGAAGGCTCGTTGAAAATGGGAGGGGGGAGATATCCAATCCGCCGGTTTTATAAGAATGGTAAAGACAAATATGGAACCAGTATTGTTATACCTATCTATGACACATCAAACGTCAAGATACTCTCTTTGAAAGGCATCGAATATTTAACGGGTTTGACGGAATTGTGTGTTAAAGAAGATCATATCCAAGAGATTGATCTTTCCAAAAACAGTAACCTAAAAATATTGGAGCTCAGAGGCAAGAATATCAATGATGTTGATGTTACCAATCTGGTTCATTTGGAAGAACTATCTCTCGAATCGTTGGGGATTTCCTCTCTCGATCTGTCCCGTAATGCACAATTGAAAAAACTGGTTTTGTATAACATTCCCAATCTGCAATCCATCGATCTTTCCCACCAAACACAGCTTACTGTAATGTCAATTGGAAAGATGCCGTTTCAAGAGATTGATCTTTCCCATCAAACGCAGCTCACTGTATTGGCCGTTGGTAATATGCCGATTCAAGAAATAGATCTTTCCAATCAAACGCAGCTCAATAAACTCTATCTCTTGGAAATGCCGATTCAAGATGTCGATCTCTCAAATAATACAGCCATACAGACGTTGTCATTACGATCAATGCCTTTTAACAAAGTCGATCTTAGCGCTCTGCCTAATGTCAAAGAATTATGGATGCAAGACTTATCAATTGATGAATTGGATATCACGAAGAATACACAGTTGACCAATCTCCATTGCGAGCAATGTGGTTTAACCGAGCTGGACCTTTCAAACAATCCAAAGATTACATGGCTCGATTGCAATGACAATCAATTCACCCAGCTGGATGTTCGTGGGGTTACCGAATTGGAGCAGATTGACTGCGAACGAAGCCAGCTGCAAGAGATTCTCTTTCCAGAGCAATCAAAAATCCGAGCGCTTTTTTTTAAGGGATAACCAGTTTCAATCTCTTCCCGATCTTTCCCTTCTCCCAATACTCCTCAATATAGATTTACGAGGGAGCAAACTCGAACAAACCAGTAAAAAAGAGATTGATGAATTTATCAAACGTTTAGGAAAGGGGCGTATCCGTAAAAATGACGATCGGCTTATGGATGGATTTGGATGTGATTTGGCGCAGATGGAATATTTTGAAGAGGAAGAGTAGAGAGCCTCAAAGCCAATCCTGAATATCCACTTCAGTCAGCGCTTGCGCAGGGCTTTTTGGATTCAAAATAAAACACTATCTTTATAACCCCTACCGCAATCCAACCGTTATTTAACTAAAGACCAATCTACGGCGAAAATCTCATGAATGCAAAAAAACGAAAACACTATATCGAAATAACGCTCATTCTTATTGCGCTCGGTGGACTGCTATGCTGGCGGATTCCCGCTTTTCTCAACGCGCAGAATATTCTTACGGAAAGCAATTTTCCCGATCCGATCTTCCGGGAGTGCGTTACGGACCGGATTGCGCGGAGGACGAATGGGCGGTTAACCCGCGCAGACGCCGCGAAGTATGATCACTCGTTGAAAATGGGGGGATTTTATGATTATCCAATCCGCCGGTTTTATAAGCATGGTAAGGATAAAAGTGGGGCAAGTATTGTTATACCTACCTATGACACATCAAATGTCAAGATACTCTCTTTGAAAGGCATCGAATATTTAACGGGTTTGACAGAATTGTGTGTCCAGGAAGATCACATTAAAGAAATCGATCTCTCCAAGAATAGCAACTTGAAAAAACTGGATCTTAGAGGCAAGAATATCAATGATGTTGATGTTACCAATATGGTTCATTTGGAAGAATTGATTCTTGCGTCGTTGGGAATATCTTCTATCGATCTGTCTCGTAATACACAATTGAAAAAACTGGTTTTGTATAATAATCCCAATCTGCAATCCATCGATCTTTCCCACCAAACACAGCTCACTGTATTGTCCGTTGGAAAGATGCCCATTCAAGAGATCGATCTTTCCAAGCAAACGCAGCTCATAGAGCTAATTCTCCGGGAAATGCCGATTAAAGATGTCGATCTCTCCAAAAATACTGCCATACAGATATTGTCATTACAATCAATGCCAATTAACAAGATCGATCTTAGTGTTCTGCCTAATGTCAAGAATTTATGGATACAAGACTTACCCATTGATGAATTGGATATCACGAAGAACACACAATTAACCAATCTCCATTGCGAGAAATGTGGTTTAACCGAGCTGGATCTTTCAAACAATCCAAAGATTACATGGCTCGATTGCAATGACAATCAATTTTCCCAGCTGGATGTCCGCCCAGTTCCCGCATTGGCGCAGATAGACTGTGAACGAAACCATCTGCAAGAGATTCTCTTTCCAGAGCAATCAAAAATCCGATGGCTTTTGTTGAAAGACAATAAATTTCAATCCCTACCGGATTTATCTAAACTACCTATCCTTCTCCGCATGGATCTACGCGGGAATGAACTGAATCAAGCGGATAAAAAAGAGATTGAATTACTGCTTGAACGCATGGGAAATCCTGTTGTCGATCGTGATGATGACCGGTTGATGGATGGATTTGGCTGTGATTTTGTTCCGGCTGAAGATTACGTGAGGAAGGAATAGGATTGATATTTTGGATTGTCCGAGCGCATTCATTTTGTTAATGATTGTCTCTTTTTATTAGTGGATTGATAAATCGATTCATACGGTTCGATTTGAACGATTGGATGGGCGGACGGTATTGTTTTTCCTTCTGGTATGAGGTATTGTATAGTATTCTTTTTTAGGTAGGTTATGGTATTGAAAAGTAAACAATCGTCTTCGTTTACGTCTCATCATAAGAAAATCCTTACGGCTCTTATTGCGGATAGCGGAGCGAGTTATACCCGTGTCTTGCGAGAGAGTCTGACGAAGATGGGATTGGTTGTCACCAATACGGCGAGTACGGGATTGGAAGCGGCGGTGTTGTTTGATAAACACCGGCACGATTTGGTGTTATTGGATATGCGGCTGCCTAAGGGAAGTGGGATCACGATACTGCGATTGATCCATGAAATCTCACCTCAAACCCCCGTTATTATCTTGGCTACAGATGACAGTTCGCGTAACGTGGCGATGCAACTGGGCGCGTTGGATTTTATCTATAAACCTGCTGATGAGTCACAAATTAACCTTCGGGAAGCCATTCAAAAAGTCTTTAATTTATCAGAAGCGAAAAACGGCGGTTGAATTCCCATTCGTTACAACTGTTTCTTAAACGGCGTTGGTGAAAAACTTAAGAATGTGTGAATGAATGCAACGCGGACGCTGGAGAAACAGTGATATCGATCTTTACCTTTTGATCGAGCTTATTAAGGATGGTAATTAACCTTTCAATGCTAAAGCGTTTAAGGTCAGGTTTGCGAATACGGGAAAAATCACTTTGGTCTATCCCTGTCAATTTTTCCGCCTGTCTTGTCGAGAGTTTCCTCTCATCCAGAATACCGATTATTTCAGCGGCTAGCAAAGATTTGGCCTGAAGAACATCAGGATTTGGCGCATTAAAATCAAGAAAGACATTTCCGCTTCCACGTACGATTTCTAGTTCTTCACTCATTTTAATTTCTCCTTTATCATCTTGATTCGTTTGCGGATCAAATCGTTCTCAGGTTTTGGTGTTTTTATGCCGCTTTTCGATTTCTTCTTGAAAGCATGGATGATCCAAACATCATCATCTATCAGTACCGCATAGACAACGCGGTATGTGTCTGTTTGATGACGCATGGCAATCCGAAAAACACCAGAACCGAATCCTTTCATAGGCTTAGACGAGTCTGGCATTTTCCCTTCAGCCACGACGGTAAGAGCTACCATAATATCGATCTGAACAGATACAGGAAAAGACACAAAATCTTTCCCCGCTGATTTGATCCATGATATTTTTCTCTTTGATTGTTTTCTCATAAATGAATGATGGCAAAAATACCATCATTTGTCAAGCAATATTCCTAGCCGTGTCTAACAGTTCTCTTGCGCCTATTCCCCAATACTTTGATCTCTATGTATAATCAAGTTCATCAGGAATCCGATTAGAAAGGTGGGAACAAGTGAAGCGCAATCAAATTCATATATGGATCTTAATCGTATGGACCGTTTTGTTGGGAGGTGGATACGCCAACGCCGATTATGAGCCGGTTTATGCGAAAAATGGACTCGTTGTGGCGCCGGAACCGAACGCGGCCCATGTTGGGTTGGAAGTGTTGAAGCGTGGGGGGAACGCGTTTGACGCCGCGGCGGCGGTTGGATTCGCCCTGACGGTTACGTATCCAGCGGCGGGTAATATCGGTGGCGGGGGATTCCTTGTCGCGCTGACGAAGGATGGGAAGCGGGTGTTTCTCGATTTCCGGGAGACGGCGCCTGCGGCGGCTTCTCGGACGATGTACCTGGATGAAAAGGGAGAGATAGTCAAAGGGAGCAGCACTGATACTTTATTGGCGGTGGGAACGCCGGGAACGGTTCATGGCCTTCTCCAGGCGCAGGGCGATTATGGAAACTTGACGCGGGAAGAGATTCTCGCAGGAGCGATCCATCTGGCCGAGGATGGATTTTCCGTTCCTTATCCGCTGACCCGATCCTTGCGGCATAATAAGAAACGTCTCAGCAAATTCGCTTCGACCAAGGCTCTGTTCTATCCGGACGGGGAAGCGCTTCCCTTCGGTTATATATTCAAACAGCCCGATCTGGCGTGGACATTGAAAGCGATCCGTGATAAGGGAACCGCTGGATTCTATGAGGGACACGTCGCGGACCGGCTTGTTTCGTATATGGAGGAACATGGGGGGATCATCACACATGATGATCTTAAAGGCTATACATCAAAATACCGCGAACCGGTTGTATTTACCTATAAAAATTACGAACTGATCACGCCGTCTCTACCGAGTTCTGGGGGGATTACGCTTGCGCAGATTTTAAAACTTGTGGAACCGTTTCCCTTGAAAGAAATGGGGTATCATTCGGCGCGGTACGTTCACGCTGTGGTGGAGGCGGAGCGGTTGGCTTTCGCGGATCGCAATCATTATTTGGGGGATGCGGATTTTGTGTCCGTTCCAGTGGAAGAATTGATCTCCGATCGCTATCTCAAACAACGCGGGAAACGCATTCCAAAAACGAAAGCGGGCCGCAGCCACCGGGTAGGGCCGGGCCGCGTGGAAGCGAAAGACACAACGCATTACTGTATCGTCGACCGGGATCGCAACGTCGCCGCCGTGACGTATACGCTCAATGGGAGTTACGGCATGGGCGCGGTTGTGGAGGGCGCGGGATTTCTATTGAATAACGAGATGGATGATTTCGCCGCCAAACCGGGGCAGGCCAATATGTTCGGTCTCGTTCAAGGAGAAGCGAACGCGATTGAACCGGGAAAGCGGATGCTATCCTGCATGACTCCCACTATCGTCACAAAAAATGGCCAGTTCGAATTCACGATCGGCACGCCCGGCGGCCCAACAATCATTACAACCGTCGCGCAGATTTTTCTCAACATGACGGAAATGGGAATGAACGTCCGCAGCGCCATCGACGCCCCGCGCTTCCACCATCAATGGCTGCCGGATGAGATCAAGCATGAGCCTTTCGCGTTCTCGCCCGATACACGAAAAAAACTTCGCGCGATGGGATACACAATGAAAGAATCCAACCAAATCGGCTCCGCCGCAGGGATTCAATCCGCGACGGAGGGATTGATTTCCGGGTATTACGATGGACGGGGGTATGGAGTGGCTTTGGGGTATTGATATGGAGTCGTAAAATATATGTTTTAAAATCTTAGATTTTGTAAGATGGATCGTGTCCATGATTCCATAATGGATCGATGTTAGTAAGTATAGCGGGCGGGGACGCCCGCGCTCCATTGGATGTGACGTATGTTTTGGTATCCTTTAGGCGCCCTGTCGGGGCTTTTTCTTTATAGCTGGTTTGTGGAAACCCGTTGGTATCGGATTCACCGGAAACGGTTGGAACTCACTGGGGTTTCCATACCCTCTTTGCGGATTCTTCATCTCTCTGATTTTCATTTCTTCCGGCCGGATAAAGCGGTAGTGGTGTAGATTAGTCGCAGCCTTTCCTCGTAATTATCTCTTCGTCATAGAACCATCCAAAATCAATCATATCAAGAGGTTGCGGGTAGTGTGCCTCTTATTTTCGTTCATTAACATGTCAACTATATATGTCGTATAGAAATCGTATATACGTCGGATATCAATAAAAATAAGAATATATTAATAATAAAACGTCATATATAGTTGACACTTTGCGCCTTCATGAGTATAATTCCTTATGCTTGAATCCGCCCATGGGAGTGAACCGATGAACGAAACGAAATCGCAGTTCCTCGCAAAAGAAGGCCTCTTAAATCCAAAGCCGGAGCGAATCTCTTCCCCCCTGTTCCAAACTCTTGATTTCTTCGATCCCTTCGACCTGCCCCAGGTTCGATATGAGATGCTTCGCGCGGCTCGAAGTGACACGATGTCTGTGGCTGAAGCCTGCCGCCTCTTTGGGTTCTCCAGGGAGTATTTCTACCGGCTCGAACGGATGTTCATGCAGCGGGGCTACGTGGCTTTACTTGGCTCCTCCATGGGCCGCCGCCCCCTCCTCGCTCTCAACCAAGAGATTGTCAACTTCATCATTCACCGGAAACTCGAACAACCTCACTTGTCGGGAGAGAACTTGCGGCAAGAAATCTTACGCCTCTATAAAGTGGATTGTTCACGCCGGACCGTCGAACGGATTGTGGAAAAGACGGGTCTGAGTAAAAAAGGGCTCCGCTGACATTGGCCTTGGAAGTGAACGCGGGAGACTGTCCTCACCAGGTGTTCTTTGAAGACGAGGATCAGGCCCAGGGACTCTATGAGAAAGCGCGTAAGGCCGCCCTTAACCAACGGTATCGGATAGACAAGCGTCTCCGGAAAACCCTGACCATCCATGGCGTAGCTGGTTTATTCCTTGATCCCGAACGAATTTTTTTGAGGGCCTCCCCATCCCGAACGTCTCCACGGAAAAACACCGCGTTGCATCATACGCGTCTTTCGGAAGAACGGTTTGCCACCATTGCCCGATCCCTTGCGGAAGGGGTGGGGATCTCGCCCACGGCGCGCATTCAAAACGTGAACAAGAAAACCGTTCTCATGGTGTTGGCGAAAGCCGGGGCGCATGCTGTCAAGGTCAACCGCGCTCTCCTCGTGAAGGCGAACGTCTCTGAATGTCAGCTGGATGAAATGTGGTCTTTCGTCGGGAAAAAGGAGAAAAACCTGGAGCCGTTCGAGAAACTTCAGCGCGTGTTCGGCGACGCCTGGATTTGGATTGCTTTCGATGCCGTCAACAAGGTCGTTCTCGCGCATGTCATTGGGAAACGAACGTTGCCTTCCGCCGTCGCCCTGGTTGAAGAGGTGAAACGAGTCACCGTATCCATGCCCGATCTGTTCTCCTCCGATCAACTGGATCATTATGCCAATGCGTTGCTTCAAGTCTATGGAACATGGGTCCAGCCTTACCGGAAACCGGGACCGGGAAGACCCCCGCATCCTCGACTCGTTCCTCCGAACGATCTGGTGTACGTTCACGTCGTGAAACGCTACAAACAATACAAAGTGGTTGAAGTCACACGAAAGGTAATTTTTGGCGATCCGGCAAGAGTGGAAACGATTCTGGCGGCATCCAAAGTCAGCCGGACAATCAACACATCCTACGTGGAGAGAAATAACGGGATCATTCGTCACATGGATTCACGGTGCGTACGCAAATCGCTCCGATTCTCCAAATCCATGAAAAACCACCACCATCAACTCGCGTTGACTCTTGCCTATTACCACTTATGTAAACCACACGGAACATTGACCAAGCGGCATGGAAAATCCACGACTCCCTTCATGGCCGCGAATCTGACCGATCACGTCTGGAGCATGGGGGAACTCCTGAGATTCACCAATTTTTGACTTGCAATTAATATGGACCACTACCGATAAAGCGAAGTCGCAGTTATTTCAACGATTAGCAAACGAGCCGGTTGATTTTATTTTTATGACAGGTGATCTGATCGATAACGATCATGGAACCGGGCCTTGCCTGGATGCGCTAAAACCTTTCCAGGCACAATATGGTATCTATACGGTGCTTGGTAATCACGATTATTCGTGCGTAACGCTGCGCGATCATTTTCTCTCAACGGATGAGTCGCGGTTATCACTGCGCAAGGCGTCAAACAATGTGGAGAGATTGATTGAGGGATTGCAGGAGATGGGGATTGTAGTATTGCGGAACGAGCGGCGGGAAATCGAGATTGACGGCGTTCCGATTTCGATCGCGGGCGTTGATGATCCCTATACGTTCCGCGATGATATACAACAAACGTTTGATGGCTTTGAAAAACATGGACCGTTGTTCGTTCTCGTCCATTCGCCGGACCGGCATAATGAATTAATGGACGTTAACGCGGATATGGTTTTTTCCGGACACACGCATGGGGGGCAGGTGCAGGCTCCATTCATCGGTCCGATCGTTACCCGCACGTCTGCGGATCGTTGCTTCGCCGATGGATTGATCCATCGAAATGGCACAGTGTTTCATACGACGCGCGGTGTCGGAAGTGGCCGCATCGCCCGGCCCCGATTTTTCTGCCGGCCGGAAGTGACGTTTTTTGAAGTTCATTTTCAATCTGCGGCAGGCGATTCGATATAAGTAAGGGAGGATTTGAATGGCGTTATTGAACCGTACAATCACCGGTCCAGAACATGGTGGTGTCCTTGATCCAATCGTGACTCAATTTCTTAAAGAGATAGAAGCCCAAAATGCGCCTCCACTCGAAACGCTTCCTCTTGCGGAGGCGCGGCAAGGCTGCAAAGGGAATATCTTACCAAATGGGAGGGAACTGGAATCCCTCGCCAAAGTGGAAGACCGTATAATTAAACGTGACGGCGGCTCATTCTCCGTGCGGCTCTATATCCCAGAAGGTGAAGGGCCATTTCCGGTTTTGATCTACTATCATGGCGGCGGGTGGGTGTTGTGCGGTGTTGACACACATGAATCCGCCACCTGTTCTCTGGCGAACGTGACACAATGTATTGTGGCCGCGGTGGAGTATCGTCTCGCGCCGGAGCATAAATTTCCCATCCCTGCGGAAGACGCCTATTCGGCCCTGCAATGGGTGTATGAAAACGCGGCGGATTTCGAAGGCGATCCCAAACGAATCGCCGTTGGAGGTGACAGCGCGGGAGGGAACTTATCGACGGTAATGTGTTTGATGACACGAGACCGGAAAGGTCCAGCGATATGCCATCAATTGCTCATCTATCCAGTCACCGATCTTTCGTCGTTTGACCGGCGATCGTATAGCGAATACGCGAAGGGCTTTTTTTTAACCCGCGCAATGATGGTCTGGTTCCGGGATTGTTATTTGTGGGATGAAGCCGATCGGAAAAACATTTATGCCTCCCCCCTGCTCGCGGAGGATCTGAGCGGATTGCCTCCCGCGCATTTTGTAATGGCGGAATTCGATCCACTCTTCGATGAGGGGGAGGCTTATGCCGAACGGTTAATCGAAGCGGGAGTTTCCGTCAAATTCTCGCAGTACAATGGACTCATTCACGGATTCATCAACCGGGGGAGCGTTATTCCTCATGCGAAACAAGCGATTAAAGAAGCTGCGGCCGAATTACGCAAAGCGTTTGATTCTTTAGGTTGATTAGGCTGAAGGGATTGATTTGAGTGGGGATTCTTTCAACGTGTATTTGTAGGAGGTGATGAGTGTGGCGGTGTTGATTGATATGCCGAAATTGAGCGATACCATGACGGAAGGACGGATTCTCTCTTGGTATAAGAGTGAAGGCGATCGTGTTGACGCAGGGGATGCGATCGCCGAGATTGAATCCGATAAAGCCGCCATGGAATTGGAATGTTTCGAAGAAGGAACATTGCTGAAGATACTCGTTCCAAGTGATACGGATGTTCCAATCGGCGATCCAATCGCTATCATCGGGCAACCGGGAGAAGATACTGATGCGATTCTGAAAGAAGCCTTGGAAAAGAAAGAGTCATCACCGCCGCTCGTTGAAGAGAAAGAAGCAAACACGAAATTGGCGCGATCGCAAGAGAACCGCGTGGAAAAACTTCGCGTCTCTCCATCCGCCCGGCGGTTGGCGAAGGAACGCGGGATTGATCTCAATCATGTCCAAGGGACCGGGCCGGATGGACGAATCATTAAACAAGATATTGACACCTATCTAGAACGGGCCGGTTCAACTGAAACTGAATCTGATTCCACTGGCTTTACAGATGTTCCACTCTCCTCCATTCGCGCGGTGATCGCAGAGCGGCTGCCGCAGAGCCTAGGGCCCGTTCCACATTACTATTTGGAAATCGATGTGGACGCGGCTCCTTTACTCACGTGGAAAGATCGATGCCAAGACGCGGACAAGGAAACAAAAATCACGGTCACCGATCTCTTGATTCAAGCCTGCGCGACGGCGTTACAGCGATATCCCTATGTCAACGGCCGGTTTGTTGGAAACGCCGTCCGCTTATCCAGCACGGTGAATATCGCTTTGGCGGTATCCACGGAAGCTGGTCTTCTGGCGCCAACGCTTCATTCCTGTGAGAGCAAATCGATCTCTGAAATTGCGTGGGAACGCTCCCGTCTGGTTGAGAAAGCCCATCAAGGGAAGTTGTCTCCTGATGAGATGGCAAACGGGACATTTACAATCAGCAATCTAGGAATGATGGGCATCCCCCGATTCAGCGCGGTAATCAATCCACCCCAGGCGGCTATCCTCGCTGTGGGATCGATCCGGGATGAAGCCGTTGTGGAAGAGGGGCGGATCGTGGCGGGAAAACGTATGGGATTGACGCTTTCCTGTGACCACCGTGTCTTTGACGGCGCGGAAGGCGCAAAATTTTTATCATGTTTGAAGGAACTGCTTGAAAAGTCTAAAGATAATAGTTGATCGCTGTTTTGTATGAATTCGGTAAAACCGGGTATCCGCAAGGATTGTATAAGAGAGATGAAAAGGATAAGCAGGATAATAAACCTGAATCACAAATATTACCTTTCGATAATCAATATCAACCTTCTAACACTTATCCTGAATATCCTAACAATCCTGTCTATCCTGATTCAGACAGAAATTCTCTATGAAAAATTACTAGACAGCAATTTTTTCTAATTAATATTAATCATTGATCTACTTTTTTTATAAACGAGTGACCAAATGAATGATTCAAAACAAGTGGATTTAGCCGTCATCGGCGCGGGGCCCGGTGGGTATGTGGCCGCGATTCGCGCCTCTCAATTGGGGATGAAAACCACGATCATTGAGCGGGACCGTCCAGGTGGATTGTGCCTGAATTGGGGCTGTATTCCAAGCAAATCGCTTCTAAAGAGCGCGGAACTCTATGAATCCTTAAAAAAGGGGAGCGTATATGGGCTCAAGGTTGAGAATATCGGCTTTGACCTGGGCGCGATTGTGGATCGAAGCCGGAGTGTTTCTGAACGAATCGTAAAAGGTGTAGAGTATCTATTTAAAAAGTATAAGATCGAACACATCAAAGGAACCGCCTCTCTCCTCTCACCGAATGAACTCCGCGTTGAATCAGAGGGAAAAACCATCTCGATTCAGAGTGAGCGAATCCTAATCGCGACCGGCTCGCGTCCGAAAGATCTACCCGGTGTTAAACGGGATGGTGAGCGGATCATTTCGAGCAAAGAGGCGATGCTGTTGAAGACTCTTCCCAATCGGTTAGCCGTGATCGGCGCCGGGGCGATAGGGATGGAATTCGCTTATTATTACAACTGCCTCGGTTCAAACGTGACGATTCTCGAAGCCCTCGACCGCGTTCTTCCGGTGGGGGATGATGAAATTTCCCAGTTGTTGGCAAAAACGTTCAAACGGAAAGGCGTCAAAATCGAAACCGGCGCCCGCGTCTCGTCGATTGAGCGTCAAGGCGATGAAGTTCACATTCAATATGAGATGGGTGAAACCAAGAAAGAACTGATCGCCGATATCACCCTCGTGGCGATCGGTGTAGAGCCGAATATCGATACGCTCGGACTGGACCGAGTTGGAATTCAAACATACAAACATGGAATCTCCGTCGATGAAAGGATGCGAACATCCATACCAGGAATCTATGCGATCGGCGATGTGATCGGCCCTCCCTGGCTGGCGCACGCCGCGTCCGCCGAGGGGATCCTTGCGGTGGAAGAAATGGCGGGAAAGAATCCAGCGCCGATCGATCATAATGCCATCCCCGGTTGTGTGTACTGCCACCCGGAAGCGGCGAGTGTTGGTTATACGGAACAAAAAGCGAAAGAGGCCGGGATCGAGTATACCGTTGGAAGATATGATTTCCGGGCCTGTGGGAGAGCGATCGCATCCGGCGATACGGACGGTTTTGTGAAACTGCTCTTCGATAGAAAAGACAATACTCTTATTGGCGCGCATATCGTGGGGGGAGAAGCGACAGAGATGATCCACGAGCTCGTTCTTGGTATGAACGTCAACGCCACGGCGGAAACGATCGGAAAAACCATCCACGCTCATCCCACGCTAGGGGAATCGATCATGGAAGCGGCGCTCGACGCGATTGGAGAACGGATTCATGGCGCTTGAGACCGTGATTTCCATTCCTGCGCTGCGATGGGACGCGCCGGTTCCCTATTTAGATGCCGCGCGGCGCCAAGAAGAGTTGGTCGCGGAGAAGCGGGAAGCGCTGATTCTTTGCGAACATCCTCCTACGATTACACTAGGAACCTCGGCGAGACCGGAGGACCTGCATTTCCCGTCAGCGCATTATCAACGAAAGAATGTCCAAATCCACAAAAGCCCTCGTGGAGGGCGGGCGACGTATCATGGGCCGGGGCAGTTGGTCTGTTATCCCATTATCAATTTACGGGAACGAAATCGGACGATTCAGGAGCATTTGCGTTTCCTGGAAGAATTGATGATTGAGTTGTGTGAATCGTATCACATCCACGCTCATCGCATTGATGGCAAAGCGGGAGCGTGGGTAGAGGACCGGAAAATCGGTTTTATTGGTGTGCGGGTGCGGCGCGGATTCGCGTTTCATGGCTTTTCGATTAATATAACGCCTCAAAAGGATGCATTTTGTTTAATTACGCCCTGTGGAATGCAGGATCTATGTGTTACATCTATCCAAGAAGAAAGTGGAGAGGCTCCAACCATTACAGAAGCGGCGGACCGGATCGAGGCGCGCTTTTTCGCATTGGTGGAACGGAGCCAATGATTTACAATTGAAGAATTGTGGCTCAGTGAGTACTATTGATAAACGTTTTTTATAATGAGTTTGTCTATTCCTATTCCCCAGGATTGAAATCCTGGGCTATTTTCTTTTGTCCCGGAGGGACATTGGATACTAGCCCAACCTTTCAAGGCTGGGCGAACATGGTTACGTTATCTTTCATGAGAAGAGAGGATTTAATACTTTTCGTACTCACTTGCCGGATGAACCTGAAATGTTTGGATTGTTCTTTTGGAGTTTAATGACGATGCGTGATTTTATGAAATATTGGTTTCCTGTTCTTGTTTGGATGGCGATTATATATTTTCTTTCTTCCCGTTCCCATTTTCCCATGGATTTGCCCCAATGGTTTTATTTTAAAGATAAAGTGGTTCATATGTGTATCTTTGGTTTTTTGGCGTATCTGTTTCTCCGCGCGTGGCTGTGGGGGGAGTTGTCACGGATCACGCTCTTGACGGCCGTAATCGCTGTTATCTTCACAGTTTTATATGGCGCATCCGATGAATTTCATCAGAGTTTCGTTCCCAATCGAGATCCTTCGCTGTGGGATCTGATCGCGGATATGACGGGAGCGGTTCTTGTCTGCTTTTCAGTTTTTTATTTCCAAAAGGGCAAATTCGAAAAGTGATTCCATCTCATTCCATCATCCATTCTTTCCATTATCCGTTTATCTGTCAATGCGGTTTTAAGGCAAGGAAGAAATGAATACATGCGATAAAATTCTCTTATTTTTCATCATCATAAACCTTGAATCCAATGAGAAAATGTAATAAATTGAATAGTTTTATGATACTAATTCCATGTGATTCTATGAAAGAAAGTGCTTCTTATGGTCTTGAATATTATTCCATCCGATGTCACATCACCTCAAACCTCGTTAGCCGAAGATCGTAAGAAAGCGATTCTAAGCAGCATTGATTCCAGTCAACAATTTTTTGTGCGCAGCCAGAAAAAAGCCGGTTACTGGGAAGCGCCTTTGGAAGCCGATTCTACATTAGTTGCGGATTATATTTATCTGGCGCGTTATGTCAATTGTGTTTCCGATGTTCTTGAACGGAAAGCTGTGCGTTGGATTCTCGACACTCAACTGGAAGACGGGGGATGGAACATTTATTATGGAGGGCCCAGCGAAATCAACGCGACGGTGAAATGCGCGTTCGCCCTGCAGCTGGCTGGATTCGATCGTTCTCACGAAGCTCTTCAAAAAGCGGAACAGTGTATTCTCCGGCATGGTGGACTGTATGCTGTAAATAGCTATACCCGTTTTTATTTAGGGCTCTTTGGCGTCTATCCTTGGAACCGGTTGGTTTCCATGCCACCGGAATTGATGTTCTTGCCGACTTCGTTTTATTTCAATATTTATGAGATCTCTTCCTGGTCCCGGGCCATCCTTGTTCCAATGTGTGTGATCTGGGCCAATAAGCCGATCAAAAATCCACCTCCAACAGTCGATTGTAGTGGATGGTGGCTTCCTAAAAACAAGTGGAGAAATAAAACTCTTCTTGATACATTCTCGTGGAAAACATTTTTCCATACGATCGACGCGATTTTAAAGCGTTCGAATCTCCTGTATGCGCCTTTTACGCGCCGCGAAGCGCTTCGCCGCGCGGAATCGTGGATGCTGGAACATATGAGCCGTGGCGGGGGGCTGGCCGCGATCTATCCTGCGATGATGAATGCGGTCATAGCGCTGGATTGTTTGGGTTACGACTCCAATCATCCTACGTTTAAAAACGCGTATGACGAATTTATGAGATTAATGGTGGAAAAAGAAGACCGGCTCTGGTTCCAGCCGTGTTTCTCGCCGGTTTGGGATACGGCGATGGTCACGGCGGCGTTAGGACGATCGGGAATGCCCTCCGATCATCCTGTCGTATCCCGCGCGGCGGAATGGTTGATTAACCAGGAAATCAATATCCGGGGGGATTGGCAGATCAAAAATCCCTATGGGCCAATCGGAGGCTGGGCGTTTGAGTTCGAGAATGATTTCTACGCTGATACAGATGACTCCGCCATGGTGTTGATGGCTTTGCGCGGCGCGCAGATTCCCAACGATCAGAAACGGAAAGCGTCCATGAAGCGCGGGATTGAATGGCTGCTCTCCATGCAGAGTTCCGATGGTGGATGGGGGGCGTTTGATGTGGATAACAACAAAGAAATTTTCAACTTGATCCCCTTCGCCGATCATAACGCGCTGTTGGATCCAAGCACCGCCGATGTCACCGCGCGCATTCTTGAAATGCTCGGTGATTTTGGCTATGGACCGGAATTCTCTCCCGTCGTGCGAGCGGTTGATTTTTTACGCAAGCAACAAGAGGGGGATGGTTCGTGGTATGGCCGCTGGGGAGTCAACTATATTTATGGCACATGGCAGGTAATCACCGGTCTTGCCGCTGTGGGGATTTCGCCGGAAGATCCTGCGATCAAACGCGGTGTCAAATGGTTAATGAAAGTTCAAAACCCGGATGGTGGCTGGGGAGAGACGTGTGTTACATACAAAGATCCAAGCCAAAAAGGAAAAGGCCCATCCACTCCATCGCAAACCGCATGGGCGCTGATGGGACTCATGAACGGCGGCGCATGGGAAAGTGAAGCGGTGGAACGGGGCTTCTCTTATCTAATCAATACGCAATGTCCGGATGGATCATGGGACGAAAGTGAATTTACAGGCACCGGATTCCCCCGTGTGTTTTATCTCCGCTATACCTACTACCGAAATTACTTCCCGCTGATGGCTCTTGGGAAATACCGTTCTCTTCATGGATTCTAAGCAGAATCCGGACTCGCTTCGACAGTCCACTTACTTTTTTTAGATATCCTCATACACTTTTTACATTCATAGCATGGCGGTTAACAGACTTCTGTAACTGGTTCTGTTCATGGTAAAAAACAGTGGAGGAATCGTTTGTGAGATTTCCATTTGCGCTTTACACCACAATGATGAAATACTTGATGAAGCAGCGCTTGAAAGGAGCCAAACGGTACCCCTTAGTGTTGATGCTCGAACCCACGTTACGCTGCAATTTGGATTGCGTTGGATGTGGGCGAATCGAGGAACAGAAAGCGGATCCGGCGCCAGATTTGACCGTAGAGGAATGCCTGGAATCGGTTGATGAATGTGGGGCGCCGGTCGTTTCTGTCTGTGGGGGGGAACCTCTTGTTTATAAACCTGTTGATATTCTGATCCAGGAATTGATCGCCCGGGAAAAATATATTTATCTTTGTACAAACGCGATGTTTTTAGACCGGTTTTGGGATCGCATCCCACCTCACAAACGACTTTGTCTCAGCATTCATCTGGATGGTTTGGAGAAGGGGCATGATTGGGCCGTCAACCGGCCGGGAA
>CAXXSM010000103.1:0-55958 GCA_963663405.2 bacterium
ATTTCGATGACGCTGGATTTATTCCTCGCCAAATCGCATCTTGGCTCTCACCCCTCATCGATAAAGGAGCGATATTTGTTGAAGGATGGATCCCCGAACAATCCACTTCTCATTCGATTCCCCGGCACAGAGGTTATCCGGTTACACTGAAAATCTTTCTATCCAAAAAAGGCGCTTATATTCTTCAATCCATACAGGCGCCTTCGACAGAAGTGGAAGCGGTGCAAGAAACAATTCGGAGTGTCTTTGAAAGAGTATCTGAATACACGAAGCCGGACGTGATTCGAGGATTGGGCAAACGTCTCGAATCATTGGCTAAAAACATCATTTCCCCCGAAACGCATCTACTGTTAGCGTTATTCCTTCAAAAGCGAAAGAGATTGAAAACCGGCTGGGAAACACCGCTCTCAACTCGATTCGTGATGTTTTGAAAAGACTCCGATTAGGAGAGCCGATCCATCATCACAATTTGACACTGTTCCCCATTTTGGCTAACAATGGAACTTCTGCCAAATACGTGTTGCTGAAAAGCGCTCTCGATTCGGGAGACGCAGTTCTTGAAGAAGTGTCGGAAGAAGGTGAAGTGAACGAACTCATTCTTCAAAATCATGGATTCTCCCCGGTCTTGATTCCAGGGGGTGAAATTCTAACGGGCGCGAAACAGAACCGAATCGTCAATATCTCCATTCTCGTGGCGGCGGAAAGCGATCTCCGTATTCCTGTGAGCTGTGTGGAACGAGGACGCTGGGAATATGCGTCACATAAATTTGAAGCCACCCACTACGCCCATCCCACACTACGCCGCCGAACCATGCAAAGCGCCCAAGCGTGTCGATCTGAATCGGGAATCGCTCGAAGCGATCAAGGCGCTGTCTGGGAAGCCGTGGAGTCGCATCTTCACGATCTCAAGTCATCTTCGCCTACTGAATCGGTTACGGACGGCTATCAACAGGCCAACGAACGAATTAAAGAATACCGGGGGAAATTTACGCTTCCAGAGGAGACTACAGGTGTTTTAGTTTGCAGTGGCAAAAAGATCATTGGAATGGATTGTTTTGATTCTCCCACCATTTTTCAACAATGTTGGAATCGACTAGCGATTCGTATTTCATGGAAGCCATTTGCGATCCCGATCAAAAAGAGGAGACGCCCCTTCAAACCACCAAAGAATTCATCGAAAAAGTCTCTCAAAAAAATTGAGTTAGCGGATTCATCGGTAGGATTGGGGAATGAATTGATTATTCAGGATGAAGATATGACAGGATCGGGCGTGTGGTATTCGGATTCACTCTGCCATCTCTCGATATTCAGCATTTGAGCATATTGAGTTGTACCCAACTAGAAACAAGTCACATCAGGGGAATTCAATTCCTGCAAATTATGCTTGCATTTGTTGATTTATTCTTAAAAGTGCTTCTGGTATATGTTATTATCATCACTTAACCATTGGACATATGAATAATTCATGGAGAAAATCCAATGCAATACTATGCGCATACATCGCCATACAACAATGAAAACGGGCCATGGCATAAATTGTACGACCATTTGGATTCCGTCGCTCGCATGGCAAATCAATTCGCCCAAGATGCCTTGCCAGACTGCCCAGATTTCGCGGATAAAGCGTTTCTTGCTGGTTTGCTGCATGATCTGGGGAAATACCGGCAAGAATTTCAGGAATATCTACATGGAAAACGTATCTCCAGTCCAGAAACGCATCACTCAATTTATGGAGCTTCCGCCGGATTGTTTGATTTCAATTCTCTTGGAAGCGCAGTAACCATAGCTGGGCATCATACGGGATTGTCTAAAGTTGCGTGTGAATTAAAAGATCGTATATCAAAAGTAAAAAAGCAAGTACCATCTTTACTGGAAATTCTTGCAAAGGATTTGGGGGAAATTCCACGAAACGCTTCGGCTTCTGATTTAGACGATATTTTACGCGTTGAAGTCATGATTCGTATGCTCTTTTCCTGCCTTGTCGACGCGGATTGGACGGACACGGCTCAACACATGCAATCATATCAGCCAATCCACCGAATCGTTCGAGGCAACTGACTTAGCAAGCAAAATAAAATCCTATATTCAGAAACTAACACAAAAGGCTGAAAAGAATGAATTAAACCGTATCCGCGAACAAATCTTACACTGTGCATTAGAACGAGCGGTCTTTCCTCCTGGATTCTTCACGATGACCGTTCCTACGGGAGGGGGCAAAACTCTTTCATCCATGGTTTTCGCTCTTGAACATGCGCGTCATCATCAGTTGCGGCGTGTCATTGTTGTCATCCCTTATCTATCCATCATTGAACAAAACGCCAAGATCTACCGCTCGATATTTGGAGAGGAACATGGTTGTTGAACACCACTGTGCGGCTCCGATGAATGACAATGATCAAGAGAACAAAGAGAACGATTCAATTCGCTTAGCCGTAGAGAATTGGGATGCTCCAATCATCGTTACGACCTCGGTTCAATTCTTCGAATCACTCTTCTCATCGAAACCAAGCCGATGCCGCAAGCTGCACAATATCGCACGGTCTGTAGTGATTGTTGATGAAAGTCAAGCGCTTCCAATTCACATTCTCAATCCAGTGCTTAGCGTAATGAAGGAATTAGTCCATACATACAAAGTCAGTTTTCTTTTATGCTCCGCCACACAACCATGTTTCAGCAGTGTCAATCTGGATGAAAAACTTGATGATTGCCAGGTTCGAGAAATTGCGCCAAATCCTCCAGCGCTGTTTCAACAATTAAAACGCGCTCACTATCACTTTCCCCAACCTGGAGAACGTTTGTCTTGGAATGAACTAGCGGGACAAATCATAAATCAGAAGCAGGCTTTAATTATCGTGAATACACGCCGCCAAGCATTCGAACTTTATGAAATTCTCACACAAATTCTTCCAGAATCCGAACGGGAAAGTCTATTTCATTTATCTTCTTCGATGTGCGCGAAACACAGAGAACATCTATTGGGAGATCCTGGCAGCGAATCATTGGACACTGTTCATGGGCGGCTTCATCAAAATGTTTGCTGCTACTTAGTATCAACACAACTTGTGGAGGCGGGTGTCGATATTGATTTCCCTGTTCTTTTCCGGGCCATTGGACCTTTGGATTCAATCGTCCAAGCGGCGGGACGCTGCAACCGCGAAGGACGGCTGCGCCGTGGTGATACCTATGTTTTCATCCCTGACATTGATCCCATTGTGCCACCGGGAAGTTATAAAACGGCCACGGAATTAACTGTGACTCTCATGGGTGAAAAACGCTGCGACAATTAGGTACCGATCCTGCCATATTTCCTCAATACTTTAACCGGCTTTACAGTTTTCTAATTCGGATGCGCAACCGCAAGGAGAAAAAACCATACAAGAGGCAAGAAGAAATTTGGATTATCCATATGTTTCCAAACATGCCCGCCTGATTAAAGAAGAGAGTACGCCAGTAGTCGTGCCCTATGGTGAAAGTCCAAGCATTATTCAAGCGATACGAGATAAAGGTATATTCACACGTGACGACCTGCGCCGTTTGCAGCCATACATGGTTTCCTTACGGCAAAATGATATCGATAATTTGAGTTATCGTGACGCGTTAGAAAATCTATTCTTTTCGGTAGAACTACTCATTCTGCGGGATGGGTATTACAGCCCTCAACTTGGGTTGTTAATCAATCAACGCCCTATGGAGGATTATGTCTTATGAAAGTACCAATTGTATCCTTACTTGTATGGGGTGATTTCGCTTGTTTCACCCGGCCAGAGATGAAAGTCGAACGCGTATCCTATCCGATCATGACACCAGCAGCGGCGCGGGGAGTTTTGGAAGCCATCCTATGGGAACCACAATTTTACTATGTAATCCAAGAAATCTCCGTCGTGAAACATGAAACCGCTAATGGAAAGCAATATGGAAAAGGACAGTGGCTTTCCTTCCGAAGAAATGAATTGCAATCCGTGGTCAGTATTAGTAGCGCCAAAAGCTGGATGAATGGAACAAAATCAGTTTCATACATTCATGCGGGAGGCGGCGCGGAAGACGCTACCCAGCGGAACACGCTCGCTCTTCAATCCGTCGCGTATCTCATCCAAGCGCGCATTCAACTGAGCGCGCTGGCTAAACAACCCCGCGACAATCCACAGAAATATTACGAGCGTTTTCGCAAACGGGCGCGAACGGGAAAGTGCTTCCATCGTCCCTGTTTCGGCTGCCGTGAATTCGCCGTGGATTTCGAGTGGTGTGAAGATCCGTCATTGGTCCCCGTAGAGAACTGGCCGGAAGAAGATCTGGGTTGGATGATCTACGATATTTTCGATCCATCCCATCGCCAGGAGGGATTCGCCTGGTTCCGTGACGATTTGGATCTTCCAGATTCGTATGCGAAAAAACAAAAGCAATCCCAAAAACAAGGCTATGTGGGAACAATGATTGAGCCAACACCAGTGTTTTTCCGCGCTCAAATTAAAGACGGCCGTATGAATTGCGATCCCGGACAAATCGAGATTCTTCGGAGTTAGAGAAAGGGGGTGATGTAATGCTTCTGCAAGCGCTTTATGAATACGCCGTAACAAATGATCTTCTTAAAGACAGCGCGTTTGAAAATCGTCCCGTTCGCTGGGTGATCCCACTTGACGCGGATGGCAATATGCGAGGCGAAGGATTGATTGATTTGGTGAGTCCAGATGAGAAGAAAGGTAGAACATTTTCCTGCCCTAAAACCATCCGGCCTAAAACTGGCGGGGGAGTAGCGGAATTTCTTGCCGATACAATCACACCGGTTTTTAATATTGAGTCGGATCCAATGAAATTAGAAGATTCCATTCCACCGGCTCGTGCTAGACGAGAAAAGAATAATAGAGAAAAGCATCAGGATTTCTTAGACCAAATTGAACAAGGTTTTCTGAAAACAGAATCACCAATCCTTAAAGCGATTAGCAATTATTATAAAAAATATAAAACATTGGGTGACCTTCAACCTAAATATTCTTTCCTGCGTTGGGGATTATCCCCCAATCCCAAGCAAAACGAAAAAGAAAAGTGGTGGGTAATGAGCGCTACTGGTGAAACCGCTCTTAACGCAGGAGATCGATTTACGTTTGAAATTGATGGATCTCTTGCGCTTACTGATCCCCAATTGCGGGTGTATTGGCGTTCCGATGTTTCAGCCTTAGAACGATCAGAAACTGAGATAAATGCTAAAAGAGGAATATGTATAATCACAGGAAAAAGAGAGCAGGCAATCACACGAAGTCATCCAAAAATTAAAAAAGTTCCTGGCGCACAAGCGGAATCATACTTAATTTCATACTCAGCCCAGACAGCTGGAGATGTATGTTCATTTTCTTCCTTTGGATGGAAAAAAGGTCAGAACGCGCCAGTCTCCACCGAAGCAAGTGAAGCCTATGCCTTTGCATTAAACGATCTTTTATCTAACAATGATCGTCATATTCGGCTAGGACCTATCGTGATTTGCTTTTGGGCGAAACGGCATCAGGAATTTTCGGATGCGCTCCGTAATCTATTTTACAAGCCATCCACTGAATCCATTCGATTGTTTTTCCAGAAATGGCGTATGGGCATAGAAGATAATGAAATCAAATACGACCGCTTTTATAGTCTGTCTTTATCGGGAAACGCGGGTAGGGTCGCCGTGCGTCGTTGGTTCGATCAATCTCTTGAAGAAGTGTCAAAGAATATCAAGCAGTGGTTTGATGACTTGGAGATCCAAGAAATTGTCAAAAAGAAAAAGGAAGGTGATAGTAATAAGGAACTTCCCTTCTCTCTTTTAAATCTCGCATCGGCGACTGTCCGGGATCGAAAAGATATTCTCGCAGAAGTGCCCATTCGCTTGAGCGCCGCCGCTCTGGAAGGTAACGAGCCTCCCTTGTTATGGCTCAAACCGATTTTGCACCGCTTTCATTGCGATTTGGTCAAACGCAACGATCCCAAATCGTATCCATTCAATCCATCGCGTTTTGCATTGATTAAGTTAATCCTCATCCGGAATTGTAAGAAAGGAGTTAGTTTCATGCCTACTGTTTCTCTAACCGAGACAAACGATAAAGCTTACAACTTGGGACGCCTATTGGCTGTGTTTGAACGACTGCAGGATACCGCGCATGAATTCCAATTGGAGGGCGCGGGTGTAATCGAGAGATATTATGGAACGGCCAGTTCCTCACCGGCTACGATTTTCCCTCTTCTGATTCGGTTATCACGTCACCATCTTCGTAAATTGGAACGTTCAGTAGAAAAAGGAAAAAAAAGCGCCTATTTCATAGACAAAGAGATCGCTGCGATTTTAGCCACGATAGAAAGCCATGTGGAAGGCGCTCCCCCTTCTTTTCCCCGCTCTTTGAGTCTCGAAGAGCAGGGCCGCTTCGCATTGGGCTTCTATCAGCAAAAAGCATATGAATCACAAAAAGCCGAAGAACGAAAAATAAAAAAAGAATCAGAAAACAATGACTAATTAAAAAAATAGGAGATATAAAAAATGAACAATAACATAATCACTAACCGCCATGACCTTCTCATTCTTTTCGATGTGACAAACGGGAATCCCAATGGGGATCCAGACGCTGGCAACATGCCCCGAATCGAACCGAATACCAACAAAGGATTGATTTCTGATGTCTGTATCAAGCGAAAAATTCGGAATTATGTGCTTGATTTCCCTCCAAATGAGAATACGTCAGGAAATCAATATGATATTCTTATACGGCAGGGAACTGTGATTGAGACTGAAATCAACGATGCGATCGAACAAGCAGAAAATGTAAATTCCATTCAAGGCTCTTGCCACGAAGAACGGACAAAAAATTGGCTCTGCCGAAGGTTCTACGATATCCGCGCATTTGGCGGTGTGCTTTCTACAGGACAGAAAATTATGAAAGGCTCCGCTTATGGTCAAGTGCGGGGGCCCGTTCAATTCACTTTTGCGCAATCCCTTGATCCGATTACACCTCTGGAAATTTCCATTACCCGTTGCGCGGTAACGAAAGAGGCTGACGCGGAGAAAGAACGCACCATGGGGAATAAACACATCGTTCCCTATGCGCTCTATCTCGCCAAAGGATATGTCTCGCCATCATTCGCGGAAAAAACCGGTTTTACTAACGACGATTATGAAATTTTCGTTCAAGCGTTATCGCAGATGTTCGAGAACGACCGATCCGCCGCGCGTGGAGAAATGATCGTTCGAGGGATTTACGATTTTGAGCACATCGGCACGCAAGGAGAAACGAACGCCGCGCAGAATCGGCAAGAAGCCAAATTAGGATGCGCGCCCGCGCATAAACTCTTCGATACCATCCAGATCCAATTGAAAGAAGACAAAGAATTCCCCGCTTCATTTGATGATTACCAAATCACTTGCTCCTATAAAGAGGATCTTTTCAAAGGTGTCCGGCTGCATAAACGCATTGATCCGAAAGAATAAGTCAGATGCGAAATCATCAGAATAAAACCTCTTGGTCAGATGAGGAGATCGTATTGATCTCCTCGTTGAACCAATATGTGTTCTGCCCTCGACGCTGTTATTTAATCAACGTCGAGGGCGTCTTCCTTGAAAATCTTTATACATTGGAAGGCAGTCAATCACATGAAACGGCGGATCTGCCTGGATTGGAAACTCGAAAGAATGTGCGTATCGTCCGGGCGCTGCCGTTGTACGCAGATAAACTGGGCGTTCAAGGCAAGGCGGATGTGATTGAATTTCACCTTCAACCTGACGGCTCCGAACGCCCCTACCCGATTGAATACAAACGCGGCCGAAAAAAACAGTGGGATAACGACGACGTTCAACTCTGCGCACAGGGACTCTGTTTAGAAGAAATGACACAGCGGGATGTTCCCGAAGGCGCGATCTTTCATGTGAAGTCAAAACGGCGGCGTGTGGTTCCCTTCACGGAATCTCTTCGAAATCAGACCTTCGAAATTATCAAAAAAGTACGCGCGTTGGCAATGAGTGAACGAATACCATCACCGGTGAATCACCCGAAGTGTGAGGGATGTTCAATGAAGCTGATTTGCATGCCGGATATTTGCGGAAGACCAGAATCGATTATGAAAGCGGCGAAGAATTTGTTCGAAACGGAGGAATAAAATATGGATGTCATACAAAACACACTCTATGTGCTGACTCAGGGAATGTACCTCCGCCGCGATCATCAAACTATTCGGATTGAATCGGACGGGAAAACTCACTTATCGTTGCCAATCCATAATATCGAAGCGATCGCTTTGTTCGGACATATCATGTTTACACCAGGTGTGCTCGATCTATGCGCGAATCAGGGGGTGCCGATCACTTTTTTAAAAGAGTCAGGACGATTAATTGCTCGTGTAGACGCCCCGGTTTCGGGAAATGTCTTACTCCGCCGGGAACAATTCCGGAAAGCGGATTCTTCCCAAGCGACGGTTCAGATTGCTCGCAACATTGTCGCTGGGAAAATCCAGAACACTCGCGCATTGCTGCTTCGTACAGGACGGGAGAGTCGTGATGAGGATGACACACAAACGTTAAAAACCGCTTCGAGTTTAATGGCGAATATCCTGCAAAGATTGGCGAGAGCCGACACACTCGATACCATCCGTGGCTACGAAGGAGAAGCCGCGCGCGCTTACTTTCAAGTGTTTAATCAAATGATCCGGAAGCAGCAAGATGATTTTATATTAAAAGGACGAACGCGCCGTCCTCCTCTCGATAAGGTGAATGCGCTTCTTTCATTTCTATACGCAGTATTACTGCATGATTGTATCGCGGCGTTGACAGCCGCTGGACTCGATCCGAATGTGGGCTTTCTACACGCCGACCGGCCCGGAAAACCGTCTTTGGCGTTGGATCTCATGGAGGAATTTCGCCCCTTACTAGCCGATCGCCTCGTTCTTTCTTTGATAAACAGACGCCAAGTTGCGTCGAAGAATTTTCTCATTCGAGACGGAGGGGCAGTAGAAATGAACGATGACACACGACGGACAATTATCTCCGCTTGGCAAACAAGGAAACAGGAGATCGTGACCCACCCTCTGTTGGAACAAAAAGCACGAATCGCGCTACTCCCTTTCTTACAGGCCAAATTACTTGCGCGGCATATCCGTGGGGACCTGCCTGACTACGCGCCGTGTGTTTTAAAATAAGGAAGGAAAAAAGAATCATGTTGGTTCTTATCACCTACGATGTAAGTACAATTACGAAAAAAGGGCGAAGACGCCTTCGCCGCATCGCAATAGCCTGTCAAGATTACGGTATTCGCGTACAAAAATCTGTCTTTGAATGCATAGTTGATGACGTGGGGTGGAGACAATTGAAACATCGTTTACTTGAAGAATACGATGAAAAGGAGGATAGCCTACGGTTTTATCTTCTTTGTGTCGACGACCAAAAGCGGATCGAGCATCATGGGTGTGGAAAGCCGATCGATCTAGAAGAACCATTGATTATTTAATACTGGTGTGATTTAATTGGAGGATCGCGAATCACAAGCGCCCAGAATAATCCTAGCAGGTTCGCGCAAATCATAATTTCAATAAAAAGAAAGGCTTACAAAAAGTGGTTTTCCCTTCGCTAGTATTTTTTAACTTATATGTCATAGGTACGCGCAATAGAAACATTCAAAGCGTGTCAATAGGATACATGCGAAGGGCGCAGTATCTCCTTATCCCTTTGTAAGGAGCGGATTGAAACTGCGCGGGTGTGAACAGCAAGCTGGAATGAAACGTATCTCCTTATCCCTTTGTAAGGAGCGGATTGAAACACTTATTTAACAGATAAAACCGGATAAACAGAAAGTATCTCCTTATCCCTTTGTAAGGAGCGGATTGAAACTTGTGATGAGTGGGTAGATATATCTGAAGTGGAGTATCTCCTTATCCCTTTGTAAGGAGCGGATTGAAACAAGCAAATTTGATTTTCTAGCCATTCTACTCCAGTATCTCCTTATCCCTTTGTAAGGAGCGGATTGAAACCGTAATGAAGCCGGATGGGAAATGGAAAGTTAGTGTATCTCCTTATCCCTTTGTAAGGAGCGGATTGAAACCATCCGGCTGCCAAACCACCATATCCCCGTCATGTATCTCCTTATCCCTTTGTAAGGAGCGGATTGAAACCTTTCGAATAGGCGGCGTAGTCGTAAGAACTTAAGTATCTCCTTATCCCTTTGTAAGGAGCGGATTGAAACTCTCTGCCCAACTCGTCTCCTCGGACATTACCAAAGTATCTCCTTATCCCTTTGTAAGGAGCGGATTGAAACAGCACTGTTCGGGGATAATGCCGCCAAGATTAAGTATCTCCTTATCCCTTTGTAAGGAGCGGATTGAAACTGCTCCGGCTGTAGTATCCCAAGCGTATCCTTTGTATCTCCTTATCCCTTTGTAAGGAGCGGATTGAAACTTTTTGCAGCTCATTCTGATTACGGAACTTTTTCGTATCTCCTTATCCCTTTGTAAGGAGCGGATTGAAACACCGATTTAACAAGACGCATGGACGCCTGGAGAGTATCTCCTTATCCCTTTGTAAGGAGCGGATTGAAACTCCGTTAATCCAGTCTTCTGTGTATGGGGATTCGGTATCTCCTTATCCCTTTGTAAGGAGCGGATTGAAACTAAAATTATTGATACATGGGCACAGAACCTGGATGTATCTCCTTATCCCTTTGTAAGGAGCGGATTGAAACGCATACATTCGAATTCCAACCCCCAGAACCGGATGTATCTCCTTATCCCTTTGTAAGGAGCGGATTGAAACATTGGGATGGATAATTGTTGGGATTTCATGAAAAGTATCTCCTTATCCCTTTGTAAGGAGCGGATTGAAACCGATATTAACGGGAACGCTGTAGGGAAATATAAAGTATCTCCTTATCCCTTTGTAAGGAGCGGATTGAAACCCAATTTATCCAGTTCTCTCGAACGATCCAATTCGTATCTCCTTATCCCTTTGTAAGGAGCGGATTGAAACAGCGGATCAACCGGCACAACGAACACATTCATGAAGTATCTCCTTATCCCTTTGTAAGGAGCGGATTGAAACATATTCTCCGCCGATATTCCAAAACCGGTCATTGTATCTCCTTATCCCTTTGTAAGGAGCGGATTGAAACTTGGAAACAACGCTCCAATATAAATGGATGCGAAGTATCTCCTTATCCCTTTGTAAGGAGCGGATTGAAACCTTTACGGAATCCCGGTATTCACGGGTGGAAAAGTATCTCCTTATCCCTTTGTAAGGAGCGGATTGAAACTACTCGATCGGTTGGATGATCTGGAAGCGCGTGTGTATCTCCTTATCCCTTTGTAAGGAGCGGATTGAAACTTTTATTGCAAGCTTCTAGAGCTTGTTTAGGCGGTATCTCCTTATCCCTTTGTAAGGAGCGGATTGAAACATAACAACGCCGCCACCATGACCATACACGCCTGGGTATCTCCTTATCCCTTTGTAAGGAGCGGATTGAAACATCCAGGGCAACACATTCTATGATCCGGACGATAAGTATCTCCTTATCCCTTTGTAAGGAGCGGATTGAAACATAATAACGCCTCCACCATGACCATACACACCTGGTATCTCCTTATCCCTTTGTAAGGAGCGGATTGAAACCAAGCGAATATGCTATATTTCGAAGAATACGGGGTATCTCCTTATCCCTTTGTAAGGAGCGGATTGAAACATGATATTTCCCCTTTTTTTTGATTCTAGCTTAAGTATCTCCTTATCCCTTTGTAAGGAGCGGATTGAAACTCCGAATAACCAAGACCATCCCCATAATCGATTCGTATCTCCTTATCCCTTTGTAAGGAGCGGATTGAAACGAATTAACCGCCATCCCGTATTCAGAGGTTAGCGCGTATCTCCTTATCCCTTTGTAAGGAGCGGATTGAAACAGGAATTTTAACCAAGTCCAGTACTGATGTGAAGTATCTCCTTATCCCTTTGTAAGGAGCGGATTGAAACTGTTCCAGCAAGAACATAAATCATATGGCCTGCGGTATCTCCTTATCCCTTTGTAAGGAGCGGATTGAAACAGGCGATCCCGAATTAATGCAGACGGAATTTGAGTATCTCCTTATCCCTTTGTAAGGAGCGGATTGAAACGTCGATATATAGAACGGCCCGTCATAGTCCGCGCCGGTATCTCCTTATCCCTTTGTAAGGAGCGGATTGAAACTAACGAGCGCTTATCCTTTGTCAAAAACATTTACGTATCTCCTTATCCCTTTGTAAGGAGCGGATTGAAACTCATGCGCACTGGGACTCCTCGAATTTAAGGGAGTATCTCCTTATCCCTTTGTAAGGAGCGGATTGAAACTTTGAGCCGCTTCGTTTTCTTTTTTAGATTGCGGGTATCTCCTTATCCCTTTGTAAGGAGCGGATTGAAACATCAATATTGTGCACGGGCTTCATACTTACAATGTATCTCCTTATCCCTTTGTAAGGAGCGGATTGAAACTATGCGTGACCATGCGCTACGGCTTCAAGCGAGATTGTATCTCCTTATCCCTTTGTAAGGAGCGGATTGAAACTCGATAAACGCCTCGTATTTGCTTGGATCAAATGGTATCTCCTTATCCCTTTGTAAGGAGCGGATTGAAACCGAGGTCCATACCCACGTGATTTTTTGGACAGAGTATCTCCTTATCCCTTTGTAAGGAGCGGATTGAAACACATATACGTGACGGTGGTGGATCGTCACTTGAGTATCTCCTTATCCCTTTGTAAGGAGCGGATTGAAACTGAAATCTGCCCGATTCGTCAAGCGATCTTTGGTATCTCCTTATCCCTTTGTAAGGAGCGGATTGAAACCTATAAAATCGAATTTAAGCAACGAATATTTTTCGTATCTCCTTATCCCTTTGTAAGGAGCGGATTGAAACTTGGGCGCTGGATGGAAGCAATCATCAACTTATGTATCTCCTTATCCCTTTGTAAGGAGCGGATTGAAACATCCACGCCCCGCCTGCATCAATACAAACAGATAGTATCTCCTTATCCCTTTGTAAGGAGCGGATTGAAACTGTTCAAGTGAGGTGTACCCCATTGTCAAGACAGGAATCAAGGAAATTTAAAGTAGGTTTTCAACCTCGATTTCGTTCAACTCAAGTCTCCTTATTTGGGATCCGGAAATCATGATGATTCCAGATTCTCATAAAACTTTCCGATATTATACACTACCAGGAGAAACGGAGATCGGTTCTGCTGTAGAGCAACCGGTCAAGGGATATCCTGGTGCGTGTGCGACGGATTGCCGTCAGGGAGACGTATCAGATCATCCCCTTTTTTCGATCATTTCAAGATAATCCAGAGCATTTGCCAATGCCTTAAAAAACTCAAACGCAAAGTTCTTGGACCGTCAAGTTTTCTAGTGTTCTCTATAAACCTGAAGCGGCGTCTTATATCCCAAGGCTTGGTGTAGACGCTCATTATTGTAGAACTGAAAATAATCCGTTAGTCCGCGCACACAATCATTCACCGTTTCGTAACTTTTGATATAGACCTCCTCATATTTCACTGACCGCCATAACCGTTCGACGAAAATATTATCGAACACTCGGCCTCTTCCATCCATGCTGATGAGAGTCCTCTCTTTCTTCAAGCGACTCGTAAAATCCGTGCTTGTGAATTGAGAGCCTTGGTCACTGTTGAAGATCGTTGGCTTATCAATTTCAAAAGCCATCTCCAACGCTTCGAGGCAAAAGTCAACCTCCATCGAAGTGGAGACTTTCCATGACACCACATAACGACTAAACCAGTCTAAGATCGCCACCAGGTAAACAAATCCTTGGCGCATACGTATATAGGTGATATCGGTGCTCCACACGTGATTGGGTCTTTCGATTTTCACTCCCTTCAACAGGTATGGATATTTCTTATGCTGAACATTTCCGAGGCTCAAACGAGGCTTCGGGTAGATCGTCTCCAAGCCCATCACTCGCATTAAACGACCGATTCGTTTCTTATTCACAACCCGTCCTAGAGTTCTCAACCATTTCTGCATTTTCCGAATTCCGTAAAACGGTGTCCGGGTATATTGTTCATCAAGCAGGTTCATCAGCGCTACATTTTCGGCTGATTCGCCCACGGGTTGATAATAAAATCCTGAACGAGACAACCCCAGCAATTCACATTGCCTCTTTATTGAAATCTCAGAATTAGTTAGTTCGATCCAACTTCGTCTTTTCTTAACTGAGCACGTTAGACTTTTTTTTTACCCAATCAAGTTCGATTTTCATTTGCCCAATCTGGCGGTAAAGTTCCGACGTCAGTTCTTCGGCTTCCGCTTGACTCTTTTCTTGCTTGCGTGAAAACAAGCCTGGGATTTCTTCCAACAGGCGCTTTTTCCACTGTCGAATCTGGCTCACATGAATTTTGTAATCGCTCGCTATCTGGGTTAAGGTCTTCTCTCCTTTGATTGCCTCCAGTGCCACTTTGCCTTTGAACGCTCCATCAAAATTTTTTCGCATTTTCATCATTTGGTTCACCTCTTCTACCTATTGTCGGCTTCGAGGTAACCTACCTTAGATGGCTGTCCGAATTTTGGGGTACAGTATAAAGCGATGCGCAAACGTCTTCATGATTGGTATCTCCTTATCCCTTTGTAAGGAGCGGATTGAAACCGATTCCTAGGATTTTTTTCATCCACCTGCCAATGTATCTCCTTATCCCTTTGTAAGGAGCGGATTGAAACTAGCGTAAACGGCTCCCTGGCTGACACCGAGATAGTATCTCCTTATCCCTTTGTAAGGAGCGGATTGAAACATATCTAACGTTTTTACGTTCAAACGATAATAACGTATCTCCTTATCCCTTTGTAAGGAGCGGATTGAAACTCAGTATCAAAAAACAGTAGATTCACGTTTAGTGTATCTCCTTATCCCTTTGTAAGGAGCGGATTGAAACTTGCATACCGCGTTCAAGAACAGCGGTTTTGTACGTATCTCCTTATCCCTTTGTAAGGAGCGGATTGAAACGCATCACAGTGGAACAATTACGAAGGTGGTTTAGTATCTCCTTATCCCTTTGTAAGGAGCGGATTGAAACACTCCAAGTAACTTTATAGTCTAGAGGTTGATAGTATCTCCTTATCCCTTTGTAAGGAGCGGATTGAAACATATTTTTTCGATCATAATTACCTCCTCTTAAAAGTATCTCCTTATCCCTTTGTAAGGAGCGGATTGAAACTGTCGGCCTTGCGTTTTGCTGGTTTCGGCTTTGGGTATCTCCTTATCCCTTTGTAAGGAGCGGATTGAAACTTATAACGGTATCGGTGACGGCGCATTGCAAGAGTATCTCCTTATCCCTTTGTAAGGAGCGGATTGAAACGGATTACAAAGGTGGCCGACAGCCAGATGTAGCGTATCTCCTTATCCCTTTGTAAGGAGCGGATTGAAACAAGCATATTTAGTAAAAAAGATGAATTATTTTCGTATCTCCTTATCCCTTTGTAAGGAGCGGATTGAAACCGATAAATGGATCTCCGAATTGAATGAGCAAATCGTATCTCCTTATCCCTTTGTAAGGAGCGGATTGAAACGCAAATTGACTCCCGATCAGTCCCCGCCGTCGTAGTATCTCCTTATCCCTTTGTAAGGAGCGGATTGAAACTGATAATATCGGGGGGATGAATATCGCCTATGTAGTATCTCCTTATCCCTTTGTAAGGAGCGGATTGAAACCATAGCCATCGTTCAGCGCTTGTTGAACGATTGTTAGTATCTCCTTATCCCTTTGTAAGGAGCGGATTGAAACGAATTTCAATATTAATTCCGTTAATCTCTTCAGTATCTCCTTATCCCTTTGTAAGGAGCGGATTGAAACAATGATCGCCATACTTTTTTATCCACATCGAAAGTATCTCCTTATCCCTTTGTAAGGAGCGGATTGAAACGGATGTCAGTCGCACGTGGTTAGTATCGGAAAAGTATCTCCTTATCCCTTTGTAAGGAGCGGATTGAAACTGCTGCACGGAGTGCAACAAGCAAAAAGGAACAAAGTATCTCCTTATCCCTTTGTAAGGAGCGGATTGAAACCTCCAATCCATGATCGGATAGCCACTGACTGGGGGTATCTCCTTATCCCTTTGTAAGGAGCGGATTGAAACAATCTCCGGCTGTGGTGGATCGCATTGCGGCAACGTATCTCCTTATCCCTTTGTAAGGAGCGGATTGAAACTTTTCCATCGCAGACAATGCGCATTTTCGTATTAGTATCTCCTTATCCCTTTGTAAGGAGCGGATTGAAACCTAACGGCGCACGAGGACATTTTTAATGGCAGGTATCTCCTTATCCCTTTGTAAGGAGCGGATTGAAACATCTTAAGTGGCAAATTAATAAGGTTCCTCAGAGAAATCAGTGGGTAAACAAGAGGGAATGCTGAAGAAGGAGAGATAGAAAAGGACATCCGGTAACGTATCCTAAGAAGATGGAGTCGACGAAGACAAACCATCAATCAGGAGGCCACCGGATGCAAGTAAAGACTATCCTCAATCGCGTTCATAAAATCAAGGGATTTGTGTACGATTCGGTCTATTTTAGCGAATGGAACAAGAAAACCGTGTTGGAGGTTGAAATCCGCCCCCGGAAGGGAAATCGTCCAATCTGTTCCGGCTGTGGAAAGAAAAGACCCGGATACGACAAGCGTGACAAGCGTCGTTTTGAAATGGTCCCGCTGTGGGGAATCGCGTTTTTTTTAATCTACACAATGCGGCGTGTCGAGTGTCCAGACTGCGGGGTAAAAATTGAGCAAGTTCCCTGGGCCGAAGGAAAGCACGAATTAACGAGCGCGTATCAGTGGTTTCTGGCGGGTTGGGCGAAGCGGTTAAATTGGACGCAAGTGGCGGAGGCGTTTCAAACGAGTTGGCACAAAGTATTTTGCTCGGTGGAGAGGGCCGTCAATTGGGGACGGGAGCATAGGAACCTGGAAGGAATCACCGCCATCGGAGTGGACGAAATGCAATGGGGAAGCGGGCACAATTACGTGACTGCGGTGTATCAAATCAATGAGGGATGTAGGCGGTTACTTTGGATTGGGGAAAAGAGAACGGCCAAGACGTTTTTGAGATTTTTCCGCTGGTTGGGTGAGGAGCGGAGCGCGAAGTTGGAATTCATTTGCAGCGATATGTGGAAAGCGTATCTCAAAGTCGTGGCGAAGAAAGCGAAAGGGGCCATCCATATTTTGGATCGTTTTCACATCGTGGCCCATATGAATAAAGCCATCGATGAGGTGCGGGCTGGGGAAGCCCGTGAATTGAAAGCCAAGGGATTGGAGCCGGTCTTGAAAGGAAGCCGTTGGTGGTTTCTCAAACGTTCGGTGAATCTAACCGAGAAGCAGGTGGAAAAACTTGCCAATGTGGTTCGGTATAACCTTCGGACCGTGCGTAGTTATCTTTTAAAAGAAGAGTTCCACTTTTTCTGGGACTATAAGTCGGCATCGTGGGCGGGCCGTTTTTTGGATCAATGGTGTACCAAGACCATGCGATCCCGGATCGAGCCAATGAAAAAGGTTGCGAAGATGCTTCGGCGTCATCGGGAACTGATTTTGAACTGGTTTCGGGCGAAAAAAGAGTTTTCTTCTGGTGTCGTGGAAGGATTAAATAACAAAGCGAAAGTGACTACCAAAATGGCGTACGGCTTTCGAACATTTCGAACGCTGGAAATCGCCTTGTATCATACCCTTGGTAAACTTCCTCAACCGGAATTTACCCATAGATTTTTTTGACGAGGCATTAATAAAGATCGCGTGCCGGTATCTCCTTATCCCTTTGTAAGGAGCGGATTGAAACATTTTTCCACATTCAGCGCATTCCATCATATCGACGTATCTCCTTATCCCTTTGTAAGGAGCGGATTGAAACTTTAAGATTCGCACCTCCAAGACTCGCTCCTTGTATCTCCTTATCCCTTTGTAAGGAGCGGATTGAAACCGGGTGGCTGGAACTCGAACGTATGAGATAGACAGTATCTCCTTATCCCTTTGTAAGGAGCGGATTGAAACTATAGCAACGTTTCTACAAAGCAAAATACTTTTAGTATCTCCTTATCCCTTTGTAAGGAGCGGATTGAAACTTCTCGTACATTTTTTTCACTTCTTCGTATGTAGTATCTCCTTATCCCTTTGTAAGGAGCGGATTGAAACAGGGCGGTATGACGTTTTTGATTTAGACGCAGATCGTATCTCCTTATCCCTTTGTAAGGAGCGGATTGAAACTAGGAGGGAAATATCATGAAAAAAACCTATGAAGGTATCTCCTTATCCCTTTGTAAGGAGCGGATTGAAACAGTACATTCGGTAAATCCGCAACACTCGGAAGGGTATCTCCTTATCCCTTTGTAAGGAGCGGATTGAAACATTCACGTTTAATACGCCTCCTCAAAAGATTTAAGTATCTCCTTATCCCTTTGTAAGGAGCGGATTGAAACAGGGCGTCAGCAATTGTGGGAGGCCGGAAAGATGTATCTCCTTATCCCTTTGTAAGGAGCGGATTGAAACTTCAAAAACCTCGTACAATAAGTTGAAATCTTTGTATCTCCTTATCCCTTTGTAAGGAGCGGATTGAAACCGATATGCGGCGCTTATAGGAGATAAAATATTGTGTATCTCCTTATCCCTTTGTAAGGAGCGGATTGAAACCATTAGGCAATGGAAATTCCACAAAAGAGTTTTGGTATCTCCTTATCCCTTTGTAAGGAGCGGATTGAAACTAGGAATTCGTCGAGTTCGTCGATGTTCATCCCGTATCTCCTTATCCCTTTGTAAGGAGCGGATTGAAACAACATCTTGGAATCGGACTATTTCTCTAAATGGGTATCTCCTTATCCCTTTGTAAGGAGCGGATTGAAACGAGCGTTAATGACATTCGTGATCGAGAGAATATGGTATCTCCTTATCCCTTTGTAAGGAGCGGATTGAAACCCTGAATTAGTTTGAACAGTTCGTCCATTGTGTGTATCTCCTTATCCCTTTGTAAGGAGCGGATTGAAACGCGAGAACAGCCTAATACAGGCATGTCGGCTTTTGTATCTCCTTATCCCTTTGTAAGGAGCGGATTGAAACACAAGCAACGGCAGCGCCGGGCGCGTCGCATGGAGTATCTCCTTATCCCTTTGTAAGGAGCGGATTGAAACTTTAATTGGACGAAGCGGCTCCGCCGCAGAATGTCGTATGCCAGATTATCTAGTTGAACAATCCCCTTGCGAAATCTCCTGAGTTGTCATGTATTTCTTCTGAGAAGGCAGTGGCTGTAAGACTGCCAAACATCCCATTTTTTCAGGAGAAATATCATGAGCAAATTGAGAGAACGTATGATCGAAGACATGAAGTTAGCCGGTCTGAGCGAAGGCACGCAAAAAGAATACGTCCGAGCCGCCGCCTCATTCGCCCAAGAATTTGATTGCTCGCCAGAATGCATTAGCGAGGAACTCGTCCGGGTCTATTTACTGAATTTGCGAGACGTGAAGAAAGTCGCTCTCGGAACGTTTCAGGTCCACTACAGCGCGCTGAAATTTCTTTATCAAACCACGCTGGATCTGGGGTGGCCGTTGTTTGCAAAAAAAAGATTCGTAAGCCTCGCCAAAAGCGCCTGCCGCATTCATTAACCCATTCCCAAGTTCGCGCCCTCCTGGCCGCCGTCAGGAAAACGCCCTACCGGTTGGCTCTAACGTTGATGTATGCGTGCGGCCTTCGGACCAGTGAAGTCATCTCTCTTCCGGTGCGGCAGATCGATTCCAACCAAATGAGTTTACGGATTATTGGGAAGGGCGATAAAGAGCGAATCGTTCCTCTCCCGGACACCTTGTTGGAGCCGATGCGTGAACTCTGGTTGATGCATCGCCATCCCACCTGGCTATTCCCCAACCAACAAGGCTCCAACCACATTCCCTCATCGACACTCGGCAAAGCGTTTCGCTTGGCCTGTAACGCTACCGGGCTGACAGACGATGTGAAGCCGCATTCGATGCGTCATTCGTTTGCCAGCAGATTGCTGGAGAACGGCGAAAGCCTGCGCGTTGTCCAGATTCTTCTCGGCCATTCCAGTATTCGTTCGACACAGATCTACACTCATTTGACTGAGCCGCTTCGCCACGAGGCTCAGGATCGGATCAACGCCGTGTTCGCCGATCTGATGTGAGGAGGAATCATGAATTGCACTTCATCGAACCTCGAACTCGGCGATGTGGTTCGCCGGTTTGGCCCGGCCTATATCCGGCAGCAAGGGAAGCGCCTTTTGCCCTCCCAGCGTAAAGCGCTGCACGATATCATGGCCTGTCATACGGCGGAACTGGGAGGGCATCGTTATCACTGTCAGGACTGCGGCGAAGACTTCTGGGTGTATCACGGGTGTGGCAATCGATCCTGTCCGTCCTGTCATTCCCAGGCGATGCGGCAATGGATCGAGAAGCGGGAAGACCAGATGCTTGGCTGCCGTTACTTTCATGTAATCGTAACAGTTCCGCAGTCTATCCGGGCGGCTTTCTTGGCTCATCAAAAGATTCTCTATGGGTTGCTGATGACGACGGCTGCTTCCTGTATCATGGATCTGATGCGCAATCCCCAAGTCGTTGGCGGGACCCCGGCGATCCTGGCCGTGCTGCACACTTGGCGGGGAGATCTGGAATTGCATCCACATGTCCATCTGTTGGTCAGCGCCGGCGCCGTGAGTGAGGACGGCCACTCTTGGATGGAACTCCGCCACCCGAAATGGCTTCTCCATGTGGGAACGCTCAGCTTACTCGTTCGCCGGCGCTTTAAAGAACGGCTCGAAAAAGCGGCGCCGGAGATCTTCCAAGGCATCGAGACCAAGGTCTGGAATAGAGGCTGGAACTCGTTCTGCAAACCGTATGGCAAAGGCGTGAAAGCCATCTTGAATTACCTGGGGCGCTATGTCTATCGCATCGCGATCTCCAACCACCGGCTTCTGGCAATGGACGCTACCCACGTGACGTTCCGCTACAAGACCTTCAAAGAGAAGCATTGGCGAACTCTCCGCTTGCCGGGCGAAGAATTTCTGCGGCGCTTCGTGATGCATGTGCTCCCCCGCGGCTTCCATAAAGTCCGCTACTATGGGCTGTGGCATCACTGTCATCGGGACACACGCAATCGAATCCGTTTGCTCCTCGCCCCCAAGGCGGAGAGCGTTTCTATTCCCGAATCGGTTGAGAATTCCATCGTTTCAAAAGAGACCAACGACAAAGCAGTATTCGATCGGACCGGCCAAGAATCGGCGCCGGAATGGCCTAAATGTCCGCGTTGCAAAAGCTGTAACGTGATTGTCATTGAAACCCTCAATCGGAATCGAAGCCCCTGATCGATTCCGATTGTAAGCATCGCGATGGTAATATAAAGAAATTATAACTTTACGCGGGAAGATTTTTTACTTTTCTTGCCGTGAGGGGATTTCTATAGCTTCAAGAGGATTTTCTCGGTTCATCCGGAAATTGGGCACATCGATTGAATTTTTAATAAAAAGTGTAATCGAAAGCCCTATGGATCGTGACGTGTCTGTGGACAAATCTATCGATATTGCCCACAGCCACTTGGATAACGATAAAGCCGTTATCCACACGCTCCACAGTTATACGGATAATACCAATTCTATTTTTTTCTTTGTTAATAACTGATTGAATATTCTATACTTAAGAATCTTGAAAAACTTGCTAAGATTTAAAGAAATCCTTGTATTGATCATTTTAAAAAACAGATTGCAAAACACCCAATAATCAATATTCCGATAGTCTATTCAAAGATTAGATAATCATAGAATAAGATACACAAATATTTGACAGATTACTTTTGACATTTAACAGATCACGGAGTATCGATGCTTTTTTCCTAGGAAATTTGAGGTATCACAATGATAAAACTTACAAAAAATGGTGAAATTTCCTAAGAAAAAACGCAATGCGCCCAATTTCCGGATGAGCCATTTTCTCTTTCTAAACTATCAACTTCTCTTCCTCAATTAAGCCGTTTCGCGAATAAATGGCGTGTTATTGGTTCTCACATTCCCCCCGCACTTCGTCCAATAGAGTTTGTATCTCGGCTTCGCTCGATAAAAACTCCTATCTATTTTAGATTTTTCTTCCCATTCAATAATGTATCTCCTTATCCCTTTGTAAGGAGCGGATTGAAACTGGGTGTAGCTGTCAAGGGCGAATCGGTCCACTGCTAATCGCTTGACGTTATTAATGTTATATCATATGATCCCCTTTCAATACAGACTCGTAAATGGGACCTCTATGAACGTAATTCATGCAGCAATTCTATTGATCCTCAATGCTCTTATATTCTCGACTCGTTGAGTAGGAAGGAATCGGATCCAAAGATTACGTAATTTCTTTGCACAACACGAAGAAAGTGAAGATGAGATTCGATTTTTACATGATCGAATTTTCCAGTTGGAAAAAGAATTGAAAATTTACAGGTGCCAACGAAAGAGAAAAATCATAAACCACGTGCTGATGACGGTTGAAAAGCGTCTGTTTGAATCTGGTCCGAGAACACTTTCTCTTTTTATTCTTGCCCAAATTTTGCCCAAATTCCGGGGAACAATAGGTAAACAAGAGTAAAAAATGTGATATTCATAAGAAGGGAAGTTGGTCGTAATATCTTGATTATATTTACTTTAAATTACTTATTGTTACTCATAGTTACTTACTTGTTACGGACTCCAAATCAGCAGTTTTAGGGGGCGAGTCTTTAAACACCTGCCACTGAATTTACTCGACTTCATTATAATCGATCAATTATAGGCAATATGATCCTTGACTAAAATTTGCCCAAATTATTACTCTCTATTATTACTCATATATCATTGGTAAAAACTGTCCAAGTTATCACTAGAGTGTAACAGGGCCACAATCCCCATCGCTTTACAATCATTCGATCCACACTCCAAACATGATTGGGATACCACGCCGAAATAGAGCGATTGGCTAAACAATTTTGAAGATAGTTTATTTTCTTTTTTGGCTTTCCGGGGGAGAGGGCTCAGGGCGGTCGAGATTGTTTCGAACCGTGGAGGCCGCCATGAAAACTTGAAGAAGACTCAATTGAAGGGAGATACGAATGCGATCCTAGTGCAGATTGGCTTTCGCTATCCCCAAACCAATCGTACTAATTCGATCGGCGTTATATTTGGCTCTTCGCTGAATCGAGTGGGTAGATTTGGGGAAGGCTTTCCTCCATCCTCCCGAAGATATATCGCTTACGTACCAATCCCGACGAGATAAACTAACAAGAAGGGCGGTGCTAGACCGTCCTTCGACAGTCTTCTTGGTCAGCACTCAGTTCGCGTCCCCGCAAGGTCCGATCCTCCGCCCAGGCTAAAGGCAAAGATCCCAATCCCAAGAGAGAGAGAGAGAGAGAAGGAAGAGAATGAAGAACCAAGAATTATTCCGGTTAGCGTTAGGTTTGAGTGAGCCATGGCAGGTCGTCCAGGCCGAGTTTCCTGAGGAAGAAAAAACCTTGCACCTCACGCTGGACTTTCCCGAGGGGAGTCTGTTTCCCTGTCCCGAATGCGGGAACCTGTGTGGAGTGCATGATACGAAACGACGCACTTGGAGGCATCTGAATTTCTTTCAGTATGAGACGTATTTACACGCCCGGCAACCTCGTGTGAAATGTCCCAATCATAAAGTCAAGACAGTGAATCTTCCCTGGGCCCGTCCGGGGGCGGGATTTACGTTGTTATTTGAAGCGTTGGTCATGGCACTGGCGGAGAATGGGATGACGGCCAATGCGATCAGCCGAGTGGTCGGAGAATATGACACGCTGATTTGGCGAGTGCTGACTCATTATGTGATGGACGCGCGAGAGAGGGAGGATTTTTCGGGAGTGAAGGCGGTGGGGGTGGATGAGACCTCAAAGGCCAAAGGGCACAATTATGTCAGCGTATTCATGGATTTGGACGAGCGCAGCGTGATGTTTGCCACCGATGGAAAGGACGCTCAAACGGTGGGGGCGTTCAAAGAGGATTTAGAGACGCATAACGGAAAGGCGGAGCAGGTGGAGGAATTTTGTTTGGATATGTCCCAGGCGTTTCAATCCGGGATTGAAGCCAATTTCCCGGCCGCCGAAATGACATTTGATGAATACCACCTGATGAGGATTATCAATCAAGCTGTGGACGAAGTGCGCAAACAAGACCAAGCGATTTATCCCGAATTATTGAAGGGGACGAAGTATATTTGGCTGAAGAATGAATGGAATCTCACGGACAAGCAAGAGAAGAAACGGAACGAAATTTTTCAAGATGTACGAGGGAGCAAATTGAAGACGGTGAAAGCCTACCATCTGCGATCCGTGTTCCAAGACGTGTTTTCGTTCGACGATCCGGAGGAGGGGGAATCGTTTCTTAAAAAGTGGTATTATTGGGCGACTCACAGCCGGATTGAGCCTATGATCAAGGCCGCGAAAACGATCAAGGAGCACTGGGCTGGTGTGGTGCGTTGGTTTACTTCGCGAATCAACAATGGTCTGTTGGAGGGGATGAATAGCCTGATCCAAGCCGCCAAGGCCCGTGCGAGAGGCTATCGCAACGTCAACAATTTAATCACTACCATCTATTTGATTGGAAGCAAGTTGGAATTCAATCTTCCCAAGGTTCTTCCCTCGCCCCACACGAAATAGTAATACGGCTTGAATCGTTCCCGTTTCTGCAGGCAAGCCGCCAAACTAAGCAAAAGACACCGGATGAAACCGGCTGAGTCTCTCCGGTCTGCGATTCATGATCAGTAATCCGAACGAGTGAGGGCTTGTGGATTCTGCCATCTTATGGACAAACCGCCGATACTCTGGGTGAGAAGAGAAAGTTCCTGCCGGTTTGCCCACAAGATTTGGACAGCCACCTGCGAAAGATTAGGGGGAATGAGAAAGATTATTGAGGCGCCTGACCACAGACTCCACAAGCATGCGGCACATAAAGATATGGTTCTTTTTTCTTCGATAAAATCCAGACCCGCAAACGGATCGATGGAGGGCAATCCTACTGCAAAATACTTGTCGCTTAACAGATATCGAAACGTCTACAAGTTGATCGTAACCATCTGTTTGGCAGAGGAAAATTGGAATGTAATCTTCTCGAGGTTCTACCCTCTACCCACATGAAATAGCGAAGAGGCTTATATTTGCCGGTTATGTTTTCTCTGAAGACGTGTCTTCGATCTTCCTCATCCATCGATTAATCGTTGATCGTGCAACGTCAAGCCGTTTCGTGATTTCGCGTGTCAATACTTGAAAAATATTCCTTGTACCAAAGAATCAGCAATCTTTCTCGAAGTGTGTAGCGCGACTTTAGATTTGTACCGTTTATATTTTTTCGACAAAATTCCAGATCAGTTTCCAATTGAAAAATCCGATCTCGTAGTAATTGGAACTTGTTCTCGAGATAATTCTTCTCCCCAGCAAGATTCCACATTTGTCTGATGCGAACAGTTCCCGCCCATTGAGCTGACAAGATGAGAGCCTTCAAAATCAAAGGAATTGCCGCTTGATTACGTCCATAGTGGTCCCGTTTACTCATATGAATCGAAAAGAAATCATGTGTATTAACATCAATATTGTCAACTGTTTAGCGGTGGACCGATTCTTGGATAACATGGCTCACTTGTAAACAAACCTCATAATTGATGCTCCTTAATCCCGGGGGATATACTTGTTTTTCGGAATTCAATTAATTATTTGAAAACAGTATACGCTATGTCAAGCAGATCTTCCTGAAATTTACATCAGGGCAAAAATGCTATGCACGGGTGCCGGTTTGTGACGTGGATAGGAAAAAATGGGTACTTTTAGAAACCGTAGATTTCTGTTCAAATGCGTCCGCTGGTTCTATTTGTAAATATCCCAACTTTTAGCAGATGATTCAGTAAGTAAACCTAGTTGGGCCAAAATAGTTAAATTGTCAGCGTATGTGCTGCCTTTTATGAGTTGACCACTTTCATTGTATTGATGAAGCGTTACCCCGCGATTGACTATCGATTTCCCTGTTGCCGGGATATTAAAATATAAACCATCATGCGTTCCTTCGTATACTCCTTCATTAAGCACCCAACCGTCTCCCATATCGATTGTTTTAGTAATACGGAATGTCATATCCGAAAATCCCTCAAAATAAATTTCATTAGCAGCCATATATTGATCACGATTAAGTGGAACCCCCAAAGGCCCAATGAAATATTCGAAATTTTCCGCAGCCATTTTGGATAAAGAATTCAAATCGTGATTTTTCCAACGTAAGAGCCATTCTTCATTAGCTTCCAAGGGGGATAGTCCAGCCGGTTCTGGATTTGGAAGGGAGAATGATGGAATCAACTCAGGTAATTCAGGAGCCTCCATCAAACCTAACTGAATCAATATGCTTTGTGTATCAAAATATGAGGCAAACCTTTTTATAAGACCATTCTCAAATTCCAAAATATCTATGTGAGGAGCGGCTACGTTTGGTTTACCAGTTGGTGGTATTCCCTGCCACTCCGCCAAGTGTGTTCCATAGATAGTATGCTCTATAACAGCAATATTTCCGGAAACCAAGATAAGTTCTTCAGGAAATACTTCATCGGGGAATCCTGTGAATATAGCTTCTATATATGCACGAAAACCTTCTTTATCCATTAGCAGCGGTTCAGGGTTAATATCATAGACAAAATCGTCTGATAATAACGGCATAACTGGATCCATGGTATGCGCATTAAACGCTTCATTTATCACTTTGAGAGTCGCTCGAATCTCATCTTCTGTTTGTCCCAATACATATGTTGTTCCAATAAAAAATACTCCCAAAACTAGCACAAGATATACTGTTTTTTTCACGATAATTCTCCTTTGTTTCAAATGAAGTTTGTTTATGGGATTTATCAATACCCTTGTACAAGGAAATATGGTATTACATGTAGACTGATATTTCTATTAGGGTTTCTAGGTATTTTAACGTAGGGAAATTAGGTATTTTTTCTCGTAGCGTAAGAAACCGAAAGGCTTTGAAAGAGGAATTCGCGGGGCAGGGAATCAAAATCCTCAAAATTGCATGATATGTAATCTTAAAACACCCGAATTTTAAGAGGAATTAGGGGAAGAAGAGGATTTTTTTGAAAAAAAAGAGTTTGGTACGGGATTTTTAGAGCGCGCCTCATAGAGCATTTTTCGGCCTAGAAAGGAAAACGGCGATAGTGAGAGCATCTACCGCCACACCGAAATGATAATGAGCCAACAGCGTCCACTTGGACAATACGGAATCTTGTTGTAGGAATCCTTTTATTGAGCCGATTTAATAATGTTCTTAACTCATTCTTCGCGTCTACTAGGCGACGGACTAACTGGGCCCGTGCTCGTGTCAAATCGCGTAATATTTGATAGGGGCGGGGCGGAATATACGCAGTGGGAATCAAGTCTATACGCAAGCAAGAGTTTGGCTAAGAGATCCGCATCCAAGTTATCGGTTTTGGCTCGACCTGACACAATGGCTTTTAAACGAAGAGGGTGAGCCAGAACCACTTCTCCGAGAGGGGCTAAAAGCTCATAGAGCCAACGATAACTGGATGACGCTTCAATGGGCTCGATATGGAATATAACTACGAAAAGATCCTCTTATTAATTCTGTATCTTGGCACGCAAGTGATTGAGTTTTTTTACCTTTCCTTTCTCATCATGTACCGCCAAAACAATATCTCTTTTGTGCAAATCAATTCCGATGATCCATTATTATTCTCCTTGCTTTTGTAATTAACTACTTGCTTTTCTCTTATGATCGCAAGGAGTTGATCATTCCATAAGCGGTTATAGTTTCAGCTACAACAGATTCATCCATATTTATTCATACAATTCCCAATTTTCATTCGATGATGTCCCTAAAAGCCCAAGCTGAGCGAGTACAGTTATATTGTCATAATACGAATGGCTATAAATACATGATCCGTCTGTATAAAATCTTTCAACTTGTGCGACTCGCAAACCTTCATAAGTACGTCCTGTTGGTGGAATGCCAAACCATAGCCCTGTATGTGTTCCATGACAAATGCTTTCGGTTAATACCCATCCGTCGCCGCAATCAACCTTGCGGACAACATCGCCATGTACATCGGGGAAACCGGTGAAATTCATTTCAAATACGGCAGCCACCTCTTCGCGGCTTAATTCCATTCCCGGAACGGAGAGATAAATATTAGCAGAAAAATCATTAAATATTTTGACCCATGAGATTAGGTCGTGATCATTCCATCGATCGCCCATTTCGATTGAGGCTTCGAGTGGGGATAATCCCGTCGCTTCCATTGCTGGTATGGAGAAGGAAGGAACCAACGGCGGCAATTCTTGGGCTGGCATGACCTTTGCGTTGATCATAACGGTTTGCATATCCCCATACATCTTTAGATGTTTCATTGTAAGTCCCTCATATTCCCAAATATTAAGGTATCTCCATGAATCGCTTTTTTCTCCTGTTGGCGGCAAACCACCCCATTCTTCCATATGTGTACCTTGCATTGCCACTTCTTCAAAAACAATACCGTCTCCAGCAATCGTATTCTTTTCAAAAAACTCCTCATCGGGGAAGGCCCTGAATATATTTTCCCATCCTTCCTTATATTGTTGAGCGCTGCGAATATCTACATCCCAACTATGTTCCGCTGTAAAATCTTCGGCGATAAAGGGCATAACCATATCCATATCGTGCTCATTTAATCCATTCCGAATTGCGCCGACAACGTCCACGATATCTTCCACCTTCGAAGATCCTACCTGGGGAAGATATTCCAAGCCGGAAGTGAATTCCACAAGTCCCCAATAATTTTTTCCATAAACAGCTTCTCCGACCTTTTCTTGTAACTGAATAATTTGATCCATTATTTCTGGATCATTTAAATCCAGATGGTTATTACGAATATCTACTAAATCTCCCTTGCTTAATCCTCCATTTTCGACAAAACTGGAAATATCCGTGAGTTGGTTGTTGGAACAGTACAATTCTGCCAACGAAGCGTTATTGGAGACATCTAATTCTGTCAATTGATTATATCTGCAGTCAAAGGAATATAATTTATTATTATTTTTAACATCCAGTTTCGTTAAATTGTTTCTGCCGCAATCGAGATACTGTAAATTTGCAACGTTAGATACATCCAATTCGGTCAACTGCATGTTGGATATAAATAGAGAAATAATGTTTGGATTTTGGGTTACATCTAGTTTTGTGAGTGGATTGCCCGAGGAATTCAGAAAATAAAAATCTGGATTATTTGAGAAATCTAACTCAGTAATTTGATTGTAGGAGCAGCGAAGATTGTATAGTTCTGGATTATTCGTCAGATCCAATTGAGTTATTTCATTATCGTCGCAGTTAAATTCGTACAAAGATGTGAAGAAATGCAGACCCGTCAAATCTTTGATCCCTCTTCTTGCGCAATCGACTGTTCTTATTTGAGCCGCCTGATCCGCGGTAAACTCTCCCCCCGGTTCGACTCCCATTGTTTCTTCAATAGCAGCGCGGAAATTCGGATCAGGAAAATTCTCTGGTGTATTTATGTTCTGCGACATTGTATTTGGCATTCCCCAAGATAAAAATCCCAAAAATACTACTAAACTCATTACAAATATTCTCATGATTAGATCCTTTCTTGTAATCAGTTGAATCCGAAAATTGAGATCGAATTCAGTATAATAGATAAGCCTTATTCTTAAATTAAATGAAAATTTTGAAATTATCAATTAGGGAATCTGTGTATTTTGAATAGGGAAAATAGGTATACGTTTTACAAATTGCTTAGAAACTGTTCTAAAACGATAATGATAGTAATAACAAATATTCCATTCCAAAAATGACATAACTTGTTGTTTTATATAGATTAATGTCAATACAAAAGATTGATCCTTGGCTTCGTACGGGGATGCGTAAGCGCTGGAAGAGATCTCAAGGTTTGACGGTATTATGTGATCAAGACCGATACACCCAAAAAGAAGGCTATTGCTTAAGTGATTGGATTGAGGTGTACCCCATTGTCAAGACAGGAATCAAGGAAATTTAAAGTAGGTTTTCAACCTCGATTTCGTTCAACTCAAGTCTCCTTATTTGGGATCCGGAAATCATGATGATTCCAGATTCTCATAAAACTTTCCGATATTATACACTACCAGGAGAAACGGAGATCGGTTCTGCTGTAGAGCAACCGGTCAAGGGATATCCTGGTGCGTGTGCGACGGATTGCCGTCAGGGAGACGTATCAGATCATCCCCTTTTTTCGATCATTTCAAGATAATCCAGAGCATTTGCCAATGCCTTAAAAAACTCAAACGCAAAGTTCTTGGACCGTCAAGTTTTCTAGTGTTCTCTATAAACCTGAAGCGGCGTCTTATATCCCAAGGCTTGGTGTAGACGCTCATTATTGTAGAACTGAAAATAATCCGTTAGTCCGCGCACACAATCATTCACCGTTTCGTAACTTTTGATATAGACCTCCTCATATTTCACTGACCGCCATAACCGTTCGACGAAAATATTATCGAACACTCGGCCTCTTCCATCCATGCTGATGAGAGTCCTCTCTTTCTTCAAGCGACTCGTAAAATCCGTGCTTGTGAATTGAGAGCCTTGGTCACTGTTGAAGATCGTTGGCTTATCAATTTCAAAAGCCATCTCCAACGCTTCGAGGCAAAAGTCAACCTCCATCGAAGTGGAGACTTTCCATGACACCACATAACGACTAAACCAGTCTAAGATCGCCACCAGGTAAACAAATCCTTGGCGCATACGTATATAGGTGATATCGGTGCTCCACACGTGATTGGGTCTTTCGATTTTCACTCCCTTCAACAGGTATGGATATTTCTTATGCTGAACATTTCCGAGGCTCAAACGAGGCTTCGGGTAGATCGTCTCCAAGCCCATCACTCGCATTAAACGACCGATTCGTTTCTTATTCACAACCCGTCCTAGAGTTCTCAACCATTTCTGCATTTTCCGAATTCCGTAAAACGGTGTCCGGGTATATTGTTCATCAAGCAGGTTCATCAGCGCTACATTTTCGGCTGATTCGCCCACGGGTTGATAATAAAATCCTGAACGAGACAACCCCAGCAATTCACATTGCCTCTTTATTGAAATCTCAGAATTAGTTAGTTCGATCCAACTTCGTCTTTTCTTAACTGAGCACGTTAGACTTTTTTTTTACCCAATCAAGTTCGACTTTCATTTGCCCAATCTGGCGGTAAAGTTCCGACGTCAGTTCTTCGGCTTCCGCTTGACTCTTTTCTTGCTTGCGTGAAAACAAGCCTGGGATTTCTTCCAACAGGCGCTTTTTCCACTGTCGAATCTGGCTCACATGAATTTTGTAATCGCTCGCTATCTGGGTTAAGGTCTTCTCTCCTTTGATTGCCTCCAGTGCCACTTTGCCTTTGAACGCTCCATCAAAATTTTTTCGCATTTTCATCATTTGGTTCACCTCTTCTACCTATTGTCGGCTTCGAGGTAACCTACCTTAGATGGCTGTCCGAATTTTGGGGTACAGTATAGATTCTTGATTGTTACAAAGATCTAGCGCTAGTCGAATCCGCTTTTGAAAAGATGTAGGAAGGCTATTTGGAAATGCGGTCGATTTTAGGTCCACAATGGGAAACCATCACGGGAAGATGTCTTTTTACTACTCCAACAGTGGTGGTGTAGAATCAGATACCTCATCCAGATCAACATATCCATATAATATAGCTTTTTTGACAAGTTCGGCGACGTTGTTGCAATCTAATTTATTTTTAATATTTCGTCTGTGTACTTCGACTGTTTTTTCGCTGATAAACAATTCCTTTGAGATATCTATTGAAGTTTTACCGTTTACCGTGAGTGTGAGTATCTCGCGTTCTCGAGTGGAGAGTTCAACCTTGTTTTTACTACTTGTTATCTTGTTTTTAATACGTTTATGGTTGTCAATGTTAGAAATTTCTGGACTAATGTAATAATTCCCTTCGGCTATAACACGTATTGCGGATATCACCTCGTTTAGAGCGCTGCTTTTGAGTAGAAATCCACTAGCCCCTGTTTTGAAAACTACATCTTTATATTCTGGGTACATTGATAAAATAATGACTTTTACAGTAGGATTGTGTTGAAGAATCATTTTTGTCGCTTGAATCCCATTCATATTTGGCATTGTAATATCCATTAAAATTACATTTGCCTTAGAATTTTGAACCAAATTGACGGCTTCTTCACCATCGCTTGCTTCCGCGACAACCTGCATATCGGGTTCTTCATCCAATACATGACGGAGACTTTCGCGTAATACGCTATGGTCATCGACTAACATGATGGAATAATTCATTGCTGTATATTATCTCCTTGTATGGGAAACTGAAATCGAACTTGTGTTCCCAATCCAAGTGTTGATCTGCATTCGAAATGACCACCATAATATTCAACACGTTCTCGAATACTAAACAAACCAAAATTATGATTATCCCGCTCTAAGGCGCCTAACATACTTTTGTTGAATCCGACGCCATTATCCCGGCAAAAGACCTGAATTGCGCCTTTTTGGTGGATTATTTCGATCTGCGCCTGAGACGTTTGAGCGTGCTTGATGACATTGTAAAGCAATTCTTTAATGCATTGATAGAGAGTTACTCGTTCGTCCATGCCAAGTTCAAACGGTTCCCCTTCTTCTACGACTTCAATACACATATTATTTTTTTCGTTTAGATTTTTACAGAGTAGTTCGATTGATTGAACTAAACCAATATCATGCAACAAAGGAGGACTTAGTTCTACGGTGAGATTTCGAGTTGTATCAATAAGCTGTTTGACAAGAGTTTTCATATCCTCAAGGTTTTGATAGTGAAAATCGCTCAGTGGTTCTTTCTTTTGCATATAGTCAATTTTCAAATTAAATAGCGTGAGGTTATGACCAATCTCGTGATGAATCTGAGTCGCCATATCGAGTCGATTCTTCGCTTCTTGGCGGGAATTTTTTGAAGTCATAGCGCGCAGTTTCTGCTGGTAGGATAAAAGTTCTTTCTCTTTCTCTTTCAATGTGTTTGTTCTTTTAGAGATGATATGTTCTTGACGGAGAAAACGAAGAAGGTGCCAAAGAAGAAGAACTAGAATGATAATGAATGAAGTTAAAACGATAAAGAATACTGTTGGTTTTTGATACCAGTATGGATGAACGACGAAATGGAATAAAGCCGGAGTGGGATCTTCATTCCAATTGCGATCTATCGCTTTGACTCGAAAAACATGTTTCCCGGGAACCATTCCTGTAGCGGAAACGATTGTTTCGGAACTATATGGAGACCAATCGTTATCGTCAAACCTATAAGAATAGAGTAGTCGATTTGTTTCTGTATATTTCCATTTATCCATTCCCGTAAATGCGATGCGGACAATACCATCCGGAGCAATATTTTCCGATTGGTTGTTTTCATGAATATGGTTGCCTTGATGGATCACATACGTATCTGGACAATCAGGATCGGCAGATTTGTTGTATTGACATACTCCTTTTTTAGTGGACACCCAGAGCCGGCCTTGGCTATCTTCCAAAATATCATATATCACTTCGCTTTGCAAACCTTCATCAACCGAAAAGGAATGCCAGGAATTCTTTCGATAGCAATATAAACCATTTCTTGTACAAACCCATATGGCGCCATCTCTAGTTTCAATCATTCTTGTGGAATCAGATAAACCATCTTTCATAAGTGTCCACTGATGATCCTTAAAACGGTATACCGAATCATGGCTTGCAATCCAATAGGTTCCATCACTCACTTTCAATATTTCGCGGACAGATTTAGAAAAGAGTGGTTTTTTCCCCTCCTTGATCAAGCATCCATTTCGATACCGATGCAAACCCGATGACGCCCCAATCCATATTTCATTCGGACTTATTTGTTCGATGTCTGATATATCATACTTGCTTATTTTCCAAATAGCCTTTGAATTGAACTTCTTTTCAGGAAGCGCTTGAAGATTGATTTTGGGTTCAAAATGGTCGACACGATATAATCCAATCTTTGAACCATTAGAGATCCAAAGACTGGTTTTATTCATTGATCCAAAGCAGGCGGAATTTCTCTTCGCATTTCTTTTTGGGAATAAGATGGAGAATGATTGTGTGGTTGGATCGTAAGTTTGAACACCATAAGGGTAGGTAAAATACAGTTTTCCGTTCGGCAATGTTCCCATATTAAGAGCAGGATCTAAAGACCAATCTTTTGAAAATGGCTGTTTTACCCAGGTGTCTGCTTTTAATATTGCCACGGTTCCATAACAGATAAACCAGATTTGATTAAAGGAATCTTCGAGGATACGACACCCTCCAGTTGATATTGTCGATAGTTCGTCTACGGAACGCCAAAGTGCGGGCGCATATCGCAGGGTTCCCTGATTCTTATGATATAACCAAAGGGCGTTTTTAGACTTTCCTATAAACGAAGACCACGTATATTCATCCTTTAACGAATATTGCTTTTGATTCTCTTGTATGGTATGTACAACATTCAAATAAAACGTAACATTGAGGGAACTAGATTCATGCAGATCGGGCTCGAATTGGAATTGGTGTCCATCAAACAAAAAAGGATGTCGATTTCCTTTGGCTGCTCTTCCTATTATCGTTCCCTCAAACAAGAATCCTTGAAAACAGCCTTGATCCGTTTCACGCTCAACAATACAAGGCCCTTTTTGTTTTTCCAAAAGATGTTCTTTCCATTCCTGGTTATTTGTAAGAATACCGAATCCTGATGTCCCTCCTACTAGAATCGCATCACCAATTCCTTTGGTTAATTGCCAAAATTCACTCAACTGAGTTTCCGCACACCGTTTGAGAATAGTGAATTCCTGAGTTCGTATATTAAAACGAGCCAAATTTTGATTCTTCGTAATATAAATAATTTGATCTCGGTCTAATGGAATATAAGAGAGTCCTAGATTCGATTGGGAAATGGGAACTGGTAGAGAATGAACTATCCATTTTCCTTTGATTCCCAGAGTGTCTAAATCGTAAGTTGCGATGACATTCTCATCATCCCAATCTGTCGACCAAAAATATTTTTCAGGATATTCCACTTTATAATCCAGTACCGCATACCAAGGCAAGTACCGTTCAACATATCCATCCAGATATAAACCTGAACTCATGGTTATGTTTCCCGTAAAATTGATCATTCCAAATTTCGCACTCAAAGTTTTATTTTTCCAAAGACGATAAATTCCTGTTGCCTGCGGATTCGATTGAGTAAGTTGCCATACAGGTGGATCTACTTTAGGAACGGGTAACGAAGGCAAAGACTGATAGCGACCTAGCAATTCTTCTTGAGAAAGAGCGCGATCATGTAGTCGTGTTTCCAATAGAATAATTTCACTGGATCGATTTTCATCAGAATCTCGATAAAGCCCCATAACATAGGAACAGTCGTTTAAATAATGGATCGGTCCTGATTGTTCTTGGCAAACATTTTCAAGTTTTCCATTGACATATATTTTTTGAGTAATCCCGTCATAGGTTCCTGCTACATGGTACCACTTTCTATTTTCATAAAAGCTTTTGGTGCGTAGGTAAGTTACAAATCCATCTTCAACTCCATGACTAGAAAGGCCGAAATAAAACGATTCTCCTTCATATCCAAGACACCACCCCCACCCCTTGTGCAAATTCCCTTTATCCTCGAAATAACTAAAAAGGCCATTCATTCGTGTTGTGCCTAAAATACAAAAGGTGACTTCAATCGTTATTTGATTTTGAGGTAATTCAGAAGGATCTTTAAGACTGGGAATGATAACACCATCTAGGAGATCATCGATTTTCAACGTGTTCATAATTAATCCACGACAACCGGATTCCTCATAGAGTTCCATAGGCCCTTCGATAATGGCGTCATGATGACCAGTTAAATCTGGCACTCGATTTCCATCGATATGAGTCTCGTCAAAGATCCAATGACCGACCAATGAATCACAAAAGGCTTGCGATGATATAATAAGGGAAAAAAACAAAATAAAATGGACAAACATAATTTATTCTACTTTTTAGTAACAACGTAAAATGAAGAATCATAATCAAGTTGCTTGATAATTTTATTCTCCCACAAAAAAGAACTTTATGTCAAGCAGTTAAAATGAAGAAAAGAATGGCTTTTGTATCGGCATTGGAATAATTGCAAATAGCATATTCTAATAACTCGAATTTTAACATATCCATGTGGTTTCCTCTTGAACATTGAGAATCGAACCATATGGAACTGTTATGGGGAAATATGAGCATCGCTATTACCTTAGCGATATTGGCTTTATATCATCATACTCTACTTATCCAATCAATAGTCATCTATGATACTATTTTGGAACGTGATTCGAATTCTCACAGCAGGCATGTCAAGAATACTGGAAACAAGAGAAATTCAAGATTAAAATTGAGAAAATGTGTCTATTTCGCTTAATTATCAAATGAAATTGGATTTTTTTCCCATGAAAACGGATGATTTTCCTGGAAGGATAATATGACGCATTCTTGTAAGAGAAAATTGGATGGAATGAAGAAAATGGGAAAATTTTTTCGGAGTATATGGGAAATTCCAGTCTTTTATACCTTACATTAAACATTGAGGGATTAACCGATGAATGATTCACACTGGTCGAGAAGACATTTTCTTGAAACAACCGGATTGATGACCGTGTCGGGAGGTGTTTTGGCCGCTTCGCACGAGCAGGCAGAGGTTCAAACCCCAAGCGCAAAGAAGCAGACAAGTGAAGAATTAATGGATACCGATGTGTTGATCTGTGGGGGTGGACCATCGGGGATGGCGGCGGCAGTGATGGCAGCGCGGCAAGGAGCCAAAACATTGCTTGTTGAACGCTATGGCCGGTTGGGTGGCATGGCGGTTCATGCGCGGGTTGCGCCCTTGATGGGGCGGTCAGACAGTCCCTTTGTGCAAGAAGTCTTGAAACGTATTGGTGGTGTGCGCGTTGATCCTGAATACCTTGATTTGCAGTATGCCGATCTGGTCGTAGAAACGGGCGCTGACTTGTTACTACACAGCTGGGCATGTGAAACCATGGTTGAAAACGATCGTGTAACCGGTGTGCGATTTATCACGAAACAGGGGAAGCTCCGAGTCAATGCGAAAATCGTTGTCGATGCGACCGGTGATGGCGATGTCGCTTATGGAGCGGGAGCGGTGTTTGAATTGGGCCGTCCTGAAGATGGACTTTTGCAACCCATGTCAATCATGTATACCGTGGCGGGGGTGGATGCAGAAAGCGCCTTGTATTGCAGTGGTGAGCGCCAAGCCAAACAAATAAAGGTCGGTGATAAGACTTGGGAATTGATCGTTTTGCAGGCACAAAAAGCGGGTGAATTACCCGAGAACGTGGGCGTTGTTCGCACTTATCGTACCAGTCGTCCAGGTGAAGCGGTGATTAACGCGACGCAGGTCAACTATGTCGATGGAACAAATATACATGATTTGACTAAAGCCGAACTGGAAGGACGGCGTCAGGCTTATCAAATTCTCAAATTTCTCAAAAAGCATGGCCCCGGTTATTCAAACGCCTTCATTTCCGGAATGCCCTCAGTGATTGGCGTGCGGGAGACGCGTCGCTTTGTCGGATTGAAATATCTTACGCGGGAGGATTTGCTTTTGGGACGAAAAACGGATGACGCGGTTGTCCACAATGCTTCTTTTGTGATTGATATTCACAATCCCAATGGAGCGGGTCAAGCCGAAGGACTGGCGCAGAATGTTAAACCTTACGATATCCCATACGGATGTCTTGTTCCGAAAGAGATAGATGGCTTGCTGCTGGCGGGACGGTGTATCAGCGGCAGTCACGATGCCCATGCCTCGTATAGGGTGCAACAGATCGCCATGGCGATTGGTTCGGCGGCAGGAGTCGCCGCAGCGGAAACAGTGAAATTGCATGTCCAGCCGCGTGAAGTGGATGTCGGACGTTTGCAGTCTGTTTTATTCACATAAAGGATTTTTTTAGCATTGCGTAGGGCTCAAAGCGACGTATAGCCCACCATGATCATCTTCCGATTTGCTCTTACAAATATCAATAACCTGGATTTCCCGAATAGATTGTAAAAGGTAATATGCAGATTGCTTAAAATATCCCATTGGTAGGGCCTTTAATCCGCACTATGACTGATGAGTGAGAAAATTAAAAATCCAATCAGAATAAAAAATAGGGGAAGTCTCTTCACAGCAACATATCCTCCTGTAGAGTCCTTTGTAGAGGCTTGATTTTCTATTGTCCCATTTTCTCAAAATATCTTATGGGCATCTACTTTCATCGAAAAGGAACGAAAAATAGGAATATGTCAACTTTATCACATTGTCGAAAACCACGTATCTGGTGTTTAACCCTATTGATTACTTTTATCTCTCTGTCGATATCGGTCACGACGATTGCGGATAACGAGACTCCTTATCCTCCCAGTCTGGTGATTCAAAGTATCACTTGGCATAAGGAAACACTCCAGTCAGCAGCACCAGGCAGTGATCTTTGGCCGGTAACTTGGGGACCGGACGGTTCTATTTATACTTCATGGGGAGATGGTGGTGGATTCGGCGGGAGCAATTCCGATGGCCGAGTAAGCATGGGATTTGCACGGATTCAAGGTTTTCCAGAACATTTTGAGGTTATCAATATCAATGGAGGCAAAGACGGCCAACATCCCGCATCGTTTCCGAAAAAAGGAAAAACCGACGGGATCGTTTTCGTCGATGGAGTGCTTTACGCCTGGTTGAATCAGCAAAATGGAAACTGGCCGAGTGTGAACCAATCATTAATCTGGTCAAACGATTTCGGAGCGACATGGAATTACGCTTTATGGTATTGGTCCAAGGGAAAAGGGAACTTTAAGCCAAACACATTTCTTCAGTTTGGCAAAGACTACGCCGGAGCGCGCGACGGTTATATTTACTTTTACGGCCGCAATGAAACACCCACAGCCAAAGGCACACATGGTTACATGGGACGTGTTCTTCGAAAGAAACTCAGAACACGAGAGGCCTATGAATTTTTTGCAGGATTGGATTCCGGGAACAAGCCAATCTGGTCGTCTGACGTAAACGATAGAAAACCACATTTCACTGATCCCGCTGGCGTCGAAGGAATCCAAGTCATTTACAATACCGGGATCCATCGTTACTTGTTAACAGTGCACCGGGGAGATCAGGGAACATTGGGCATCTTCGATGCGCCCGAGCCATGGGGACCTTGGACGACAGCCGCTTATTATGACAACTGGTTGAATCTAAAGGGAACCGGTATACGTAGAGAAATGCTGTATATCAATATTCCCACCAGATGGATCTCCGCCGACGGCAATACTCTTTGGTTCATTTTTTCGGGTGGTCAAGACCGTTTCAATTTGATCCAAGCAACGCTAGTTATGAAATAGACTATTTCAACTCTCTCGTGGATACGTTCTGCAAGAGTTTATCCATTACTCTTAGGATTTTGATTTCTTCCGGATCAGTGTCAAGATGTCAAGGGAGAATCGGTTCACTGCTAATCGCTTGACGTTATTAATGTTATATCATATGATCCCCTTTCAATACAGACTCGTAAATGGGAACTCTATGGACGTAATTCATGCAGCAATTCCTTTGATCTTCAAGGCTCTTATACTATAGACTCGTTGAGTAGGAAGGAATCGGATCCAAAGATTACGTAATTTCTTTGGACAACATGAGGAAAGGGAAGATGAGATTAGATTTTTACATGATCGATTTTTCCGGTTGGAAACGGAATTGAAAATTTACAGGCTCCAACGAAAGAGAAAAATCAGAAACTACGTGCTGATGGCGGATGAAAAGCGCCGTTCAAATCCGGTTCGAGAACACTTTCTCTTTTTATTCTTGCCCAAATTTTGCCCAAATTTCTGGTAACAATAGGTAAACAAGGGTAAAAATGGTGATATTCAGAAGAAGGAGAATAGCTCATAATGTTTTGAATTTATTTACTTTAATCTACTTATTGTTACCCATAGTTACTTCGCGGGTACGGACTTCGGATCAGGCGGTTGGGGGTTCGAGTCCCTCCCGGCGCGCTCTGATTTAACTAGACTTACGAAAACCTCAACAATATCAAATTCTTATTAGAGAAGTTAGAAGGTTATAATAAGGTTCTTTGAATTAAAAGAATTTCCCTCTAATTTCTTCTAAAATCCCTTAATCCTTTGTTCTCTTTGGGGTATTAATTGATTCAAGTTGAATCTTTGGATAAGCAAGATTCGCTTTGTCACTCAACCGAATGCGCGAAACGACTGCTGTTATGCTTGAATCGGACCACGTGTAGCTGTCATGCTTGAATCGGACCACGAAATACCGATTGGAAAAAGAGATTGGACGAAGCGGCTCCGCCGCAGAGTGTCGTACGCCGAATTTTCTAGCTTTGAACAATCCCCTTGCGAAATCTCCTGAGTTGTCATGTATTTCTTCTGAGAAGGCAGTGGCTGTAAGACGCCTGACAATATTCTGATAACTATAAAACTCTTATTGGAATTATCGATGAAATGACAACTATAAACATGGAATTGTTAAAGGCAGGGGCTGTTGAAAAATTTGGATTAAAAAAAGTGCGAAAGTCCAGAATAAGGTTTTGAATTAAAAGAATTTCCCTCTAATTTCTTCTAAAATCCCTTAATCCTTTGTTCTCTTTGGGGTATTAATTGATTCAAGTTGAATCTTTGGATAAGCAAGATTCGCTTTGTCACTCAACCTGATGCTGTTATGCTTGAATCGGACCACGTGTAGCTGTCATGCTTGAATCGGACCACGAAATACCGATTGGAAAAAGAGATTGGACGAAGCGGCTCCGCCGCAGAGTGTCGTACGCCGAATTTTCTAGTTGAACAATCCCCTTGCGAAATCTCCTGAGTTGTCATGTATTTCTTCTGAGAAGGCAGTGGCTGTAAGACTGCCAACCACTACTTATTTACAGGAGAAAGATCATGAAATCATTACGGAAACGCATGATCGAAGACATGACGTTAGCAGGACTGAGCGAAGGCACGCAAAAAGCATACGTCCGAGCCGTCGCCTCATTCGCTCTAGAATTTGATTGCTCGCCAGAATGCATTAGCGAGTGTCCGTCCGAAAAAGGCGATTTTTCAGAAAGAGTTTCCTTCCGCGTGAAAATTACAAGATCAAAATTGATAGTAGGAATTGTCTATTAAGATTTACATCATCCTTGCGACAAATGTAAGTGAAAATTTTCTAAATTAAGGCAGACCGATCCCCTTCCACATCCATTTTTCAGTGTGCTTTCTATCACCAAGTCGGTCAAATGTAAAAACTATAATTGCTTTCGTTTGGATTTCGCGGCTGGCGCCTCTTCATTTGATTGGGATATGATCAGTTTCCCAAGAGTGTGGAGATTTCTGCCCAGAATCCCCAGTGCAACATATCGTTTATAACCCAGGTCCGTTCGGTCCCGGCATCGATCCTGTCCATTGCCGGATTGCAAGGCTCCTATGGCCGATTCCACCCCGGGATGATTTTGGCGCGCTTGGCGGAATTCGATCGTGGCTTCTTTCTCTTGCCGCTCTTGTTTCAACTTCCCCTTCGCCGCGAGACACGGATGCTTCAGTAGTTTTTTTAACTGGATTTGATTGTCCGGCGTATGAAAGCCCCGGTCAAATGAACCTTGTTCGATTTGATGATTCAAGCGGCTCTGCAGTTTCTTCATTTCGGGAATAAGAACCTCCTGATCTTGCTCCCCAATTTCCATCACTTTAAAGTGACAGATGAAACCGGCTGCATTTTCCACAATGAAGACTCGATGGCCAAACTCAATGGGATTCGGGCTCTTCCCACGATTGATCAATTCCGTCTGCGGTTCAAACAAACTAAACAGTTTTTCCTCGTTGGGAATCGTTTCCCCTTTTAACACGCGCCGCTTGGCATATCCACACACATGATCCGTTCCGCTGGCAAAGTAAACAACTTGTGAATATAGTTCTTCCGCTTCACTCAATGGACAAACCTGCGTCTTGATCCAGCGGACTGACGCGCTCATTAATTCCATGGTTTTGGCCAAGAGTTGATCCGCGAAATGAAACAGCGATTGGTAAGCCCCTTTCATTTTGGCTTTGTAATGTTTCCCTTTGGCCTGCGCGATTTTATTGATTTTAAATAAAAGCCGCCGGAGTTTTTTTTGTAAATGGTTATGCTGACGCCAACCCGCTGCGTTGACTATGTTCGCCAGAACGGGAGCGATATTCAATAGTTTGCGAAGGCCATCTCCAATTAAACTGGAATCCGTGGGATAGTGAATATTGGTCGGCACAACAAAGGAATCCCCACGGATCGACTTGAAGGCTTCCGGAACAAATTCTTGCCCTTCCAGCGCAATCCATTCGCTGATTTCCTGAATGGTCTCCGGACTGACACGGCAGAGATTTTGATTGATCCTTCGCCAATCAAACTTGGTCTGGGTATCCCAATCGCCGATCCCCATGATGTGCCGCAACGCTTGGTGTTGTTCCGCCAAGTCCTGCAGTTTGTCATAATCCAAATTGCAGCCCAAGCGAACCGATGACAGCACTAAGATTTGCCAGTAATCCATACCGGGACGGCCATGTTTACTACTGGATTTCCCATTGACATCCTGTGCGATCCGATTAAGAATTTTATCTCGTAAAGAGGGTTGACTGTAAATATGTTTCAACGATTCAAGAATCGGAATGATTTCATCCCGGCATTTATGGTTGAGTTCGACTTCGAGTACGGAGGGACAATCAAACCGTTTTTGGAGTTCAAAAGCCTTTCTCATGGCAGTTTCCTTTGAAGATTGAGGGGGTAAAGTGTAAATTGCTAGGATTTCTGAGTTTCTTGAAGTTATCTTCGCATAATATTATACATCTTAAACCCTATTATATCAACCCCTTAGGATTATTCTGACAGACACTAGCGAGGAACTCGTCCGGGTCTATTTACTGAATTTGCGAGACGTGAAGAAAGTCGCTCTCGGAACGTTTCAGGTCCACTACAGCGCGCTGAAATTTCTTTATCAAACCACGCTGGATCTGGGGTGGCCGTTGTTTGCAAAAAAAAGATTCGTAAGCCTCGCCAAAAGCGCCTGCCGCATTCATTAACCCATTCCCAAGTTCGCGCCCTCCTGGCCGCCGTCAGGAAAACGCCCTACCGGTTGGCTCTAACGTTGATGTATGCGTGCGGCCTTCGGACCAGTGAAGTCATCTCTCTTCCGGTGCGGCAGATCGATTCCAACCAAATGAGTTTACGGATTATTGGGAAGGGCGATAAAGAGCGAATCGTTCCTCTCCCGGACACCTTGTTGGAGCCGATGCGTGAACTCTGGTTGATGCATCGCCATCCCACCTGGCTATTCCCCAACCAACAAGGCTCCAACCACATTCCCTCATCGACACTCGGCAAAGCGTTTCGCTTGGCCTGTAACGCTACCGGGCTGACAGACGATGTGAAGCCGCATTCGATGCGTCATTCGTTTGCCAGCAGATTGCTGGAGAACGGCGAAAGCCTGCGCGTTGTCCAGATTCTTCTCGGCCATTCCAGTATTCGTTCGACACAGATCTACACTCATTTGACTGAGCCGCTTCGCCACGAGGCTCAGGATCGGATCAACGCCGTGTTCGCCGATCTGATGTGAGGAGGAATCATGAATTGCACTTCATCGAACCTCGAACTCGGCGATGTGGTTCGCCGGTTTGGCCCGGCCTATATCCGGCAGCAAGGGAAGCGCCTTTTGCCCTCCCAGCGTAAAGCGCTGCACGATATCATGGCCTGTCATACGGCGGAACTGGGAGGGCATCGTTATCACTGTCAGGACTGCGGCGAAGACTTCTGGGTGTATCACGGGTGTGGCAATCGATCCTGTCCGTCCTGTCATTCCCAGGCGATGCGGCAATGGATCGAGAAGCGGGAAGACCAGATGCTTGGCTGCCGTTACTTTCATGTAATCGTAACAGTTCCGCAGTCTATCCGGGCGGCTTTCTTGGCTCATCAAAAGATTCTCTATGGGTTGCTGATGACGACGGCTGCTTCCTGTATCATGGATCTGATGCGCAATCCCCAAGTCGTTGGCGGGACCCCGGCGATCCTGGCCGTGCTGCACACTTGGCGGGGAGATCTGGAATTGCATCCACATGTCCATCTGTTGGTCAGCGCCGGCGCCGTGAGTGAGGACGGCCACTCTTGGATGGAACTCCGCCACCCGAAATGGCTTCTCCATGTGGGAACGCTCAGCTTACTCGTTCGCCGGCGCTTTAAAGAACGGCTCGAAAAAGCGGCGCCGGAGATCTTCCAAGGCATCGAGACCAAGGTCTGGAATAGAGGCTGGAACTCGTTCTGCAAACCGTATGGCAAAGGCGTGAAAGCCATCTTGAATTACCTGGGGCGCTATGTCTATCGCATCGCGATCTCCAACCACCGGCTTCTGGCAATGGACGCTACCCACGTGACGTTCCGCTACAAGACCTTCAAAGAGAAGCATTGGCGAACTCTCCGCTTGCCGGGCGAAGAATTTCTGCGGCGCTTCGTGATGCATGTGCTCCCCCGCGGCTTCCATAAAGTCCGCTACTATGGGCTGTGGCATCACTGTCATCGGGACACACGCAATCGAATCCGTTTGCTCCTCGCCCCCAAGGCGGAGAGCGTTTCTATTCCCGAATCGGTTGAGAATTCCATCGTTTCAAAAGAGACCAACGACAAAGCAGTATTCGATCGGACCGGCCAAGAATCGGCGCCGGAATGGCCTAAATGTCCGCGTTGCAAAAGCTGTAACGTGATTGTCATTGAAACCCTCAATCGGAATCGAAGCCCCTGATCGATTCCGATTGTAAGCATCGCGATGGTAATATAAAGAAATTATAACTTTACGCGGGAAGATTTTTTACTTTTCTTGCCGTGAGGGGATTTCTATAGCTTCAAGAGGATTTTCTCTTTCTAAACTATCAACTTCTCTTCCTCAATTAAGCCGTTTCGCGAATAAATGGCGTGTTATTGGTTCTCACATTCCCCCCGCACTTCGTCCAATAGAGTTTGTATCTCGGCTTCGCTCGATAAAAACTCCTATCTATTTTAGCAGTTTTTTAGGTTGTGAATGAAGCCAGTGACAGATGTTCTTTAATTGTTTTAACAATAACGTTTTAGGTTTGATGTCTGGGGGATACACCTTCCCTGATGAATCGTTACATGATTATAGGTCAATACAATTTCAAGCTGCTTTTGAAAGACGAAAAGCCATAGTATTTGTTTCTTCAAACCGGCGTCGTTCAATCGGGAAGGGAACTGTTTTCGCGTCTCTGTTTAATGGATCTTTTTGGTGTTCTGCATGAACTTCATTGGGAGTTCTTCCCTCAAATCGATAATGTGGCCGCCATTCGTTGTACCATTCCGAAAATGAATTGCAAAGAGATTCTAGATGATCAAATCCTTTGACAATCGCTACCCGGTTTAACCATTCATATTTTAGCGTCTTGATCACTCGCTCGGTTACGGCGATCGAACCATGTTTTCCAACCGCGCCAAAACGCTGCTTCATGTTAAAGTTATCAACAAATTCAGCGAAAGCGTCGCTGGTAAAAATCGGTTCTTGATCAGAGATTATATGCTTCGGAGAGCCATGGATTTCAATTGCTTGTTCCAAGGTTTCTATTGTCCAACCGGCATTGGGGCCTTCCAGGGGAGAGCAGCAAACCACCTTCCGGGAATAATGGTCAATTGCAACAAGAACGTATGTTGGCCAGAGACCCCACCGAAACACAATCGTTCGATCGATACTCCACACGTGATTGGGATACCAAGCCGGAATGGACCGCTGGGAGGACTGCTCACTATTTTCTCCAGACGGATTGGGCGCCAGAGAAGGTTCCCCTGGTGGATAAGGCCGTTGCAGGATATTGCGAACCGTTGACGCCGCCAAGAAAATGTTGAGAAGCGACAGCTGAAGAGAAATCCGAATACGTCCCCAATGCGCATTGGCTTTGGCAATTTCCCAAACGAGTAGGGCCACTTCGATAGGAGTTTTGTTAGTTGGTTCGTTTTTGTTCCCACTTTGATTTTCGATATTCTTCAGCCATCGATTTATCGTTGATCGAGCCACACCGAGTCGTTTCGTCATCTCCCGAGTGGAAATTTGGAAATATTCCTTGTACCAAAGAATCCACAACCGTTCTCGAAGTGAATAGCGTGGTTTATGATTCTTATTTCTTCCTTGTTTGCGCAAAATTTCCAGTTCTGTTTCCAATTGAAAAATGCGATCACGTAGAAATTGGTTCTCGACTTCGGGATTGTTCTCCTCTTCAGCAAGATTTATCATTTGCTTGAAACGAGTAATTCCCGCCCATCGAGCTGACAAGACGAGAGTCTTCAAAATCAAAGGAATTGCCGCTTGAATTACGTCCATAGTGGTCCCGTTTATGAGTATGTATTGAAATGGGATCATATGTATTAACATCAATATTGTCAACTGCTTATCGGTGGACCGATTCTTGGATAACAGCTACAGGTGGTCCGATTCGCAGTTGACAGGTATAGGTACCTGAATAGTTACATTGATTTTATATAAGACTAGCCGATGTTAGATGTTTAGTGATATCAGTTCTTGGCTAATGGCGTATTTGGTGAGATCGGCAATTGTGTGTAAATTGAGTTTTTTCATAATCTTTTGCCGGTGAGTATTAACTGTGCTTTCACTGAGATTCAATATATCTGAAATCTCTTTTGTCATCTTTCCTTCTGCTATTAGCTGGAGGATTTCACGTTCTCTCATGGACAGAGACATAAAAGAAGTATCCGAATGTTCCGGTTTTTCTTTCATATATTGAAATACTGAATCCATCACTTTTTGACTAAGGTATGTCTTGTTGTTCGCCACGGTGCGTATGGCTTCGGAGAGTTCTTTTACAGCGCTGCTTTTTGGAATATAGCCAGACGCGCCCGCTTTAATCATCCGTGAGATATGTTTGTCGTGAATGTGTGCGGATAATGTCAATACCTTAATATCCAGTTCTAACGCTTTGAGTTGTGTAGTGGCATCGACACCATTTAAACCGGGCATATTAACATCCATCACAACCACATCCGGTTTCAATTTTTTAGCTATAGAGATTGCCTCCCGGCCATTGGATGCGGTGGCTATGACAGTAAAATCCGGTTCCTTTTCTAAAATGGATCGAAGACCATCGAGTACGATTTCGTGATCATCTACTAATAGTATTTTAATTTTCATTTGGAGTGGAGTCCTTAGTTGAATTCACGCTTTCCATTTCTAGTGGCGCTGTCATGGTGACAATCGTCCCGAGATTTGGTGTTGATTCGATCGCAATTGTTCCATGAAAGCGATTCAATTGTTCTTTGATGTTAAAGAGTCCATACCCTCCTTCTTTCTTCGAATTGTTTTCGAGAATCATTGGATCAAAGCCGACTCCGTCATCAGTCACTATTATCTTAATCGTATCCTGATCCCGCCAGACACGGATCAAGACCAATCTCGCGTTGGCATATTTTTTAATATTAATCAATAACTCGCGTGTGGCTCGAAAGAGAAAAAAACGCAGTTCTTCACTCAATGGTTTGGGATTGTCATCATCTTCGAATGTTATCTCTATACAAAATGATTTTTTTAGGCGTTCCGCCAATTCGTCCAGCGCTGTTTCAAGTCCCTCGCGGTAGAGTGATTGAGGGCAAAGTTCGAAAGTGAGTGATTGGGTCATCTGCAGAGTCTTCTCCAATTGTTTATTGATCGGAGAAATCTGTTGTTCGATCGTCTCACGTTCATTAGAATCCGAAATCATACTGAGTTTCATTATAGAAAGGACTAACGATTGACTGATGCTGTCATGTAAATCAGACGCCAATTGCCTGCGCTCCCGTTCTTCTGTCTTGAGCAGGCGGTTTTGAAAATTCAGAAGCGCGACATTCGATTGACGCAATAGTTTCGTTCTTTGATCTACGAGTTTTTCTAAATTGATATTATGTTTTATGTAAAGTCCTAATACGATCAAGATAATAGCCAAGGCGGCTGACATGCTCCCCAAAAAAAGTGGTTGTTTGTACCAATAGGGGGGAACGGTGAATTCCCATATGGCCGGTGTAGGATCGATGTTCCAATTCCAATCGATCGAGCGTACTTCGATTTGGTGTTTACCGGTTCGTAAACCGGTTTCAGAGATCAAAACATCGCTTGAAAAGGGAGACCATTCGTTCTCATCGATTCGATAAGAATACTGCAATTCGCCTTTAGGCGTGTGTTTCCATTTATCGATACCACTGCAACCGATTAGCATGGTTCCATCGTGCGAGATGACATCTCGCTGCACTTTTTCGAGAATCCATGTTTTGGGTGGATCGGGATCGGCGTCTGGGTTGTATAAACTAATCCCTTTATTCGTCGCGGCCCAGATCCGGGATTGGTTGTCTTCGAAAACATCATAAACTGTGGAACTCGGCAGGCCTTGCTTTTCTGTGATTCTATACCAATTGTGATTCCACAACCGGTAGAGTCCGTCTTGTGTCGCTGCCCAAACGCTCTGATCCTGACTTTGGAGAATAGAAAATATGGTAGTATTAAATGTATGTATTTTTTTCCACTGATTCCCATCGTACTCGAATATGGAATCCTGCGTTCCCACCCAAATATTGTTTTTATCGATTTCCGTAATGCACCACGCTTGGCCACCGTCATAGCCATTTTCGGAATTGAATGTCTGATACTGATCTCCTTGATATAGGCGCAATTCGTTTTCCACTCCAGTCCAGATGTCTCCATTGCTGGATTGATAGATGATCTCTGGATTGTTATAAACGAGTTTTTCATCGATTGTTAGTGTAGGATTAAAATCAGTTCCGTCGAATACACCGACACGGTTGTCAAAATCGCGGAGGAGAATGGTTCCGTTGCTTGAAGGGCACAATCCATGAATTGTTTGGTCTAGGTAAATCAATTTCATTCGTTCTGTTTTGGGATCGAATGCGAGAAGGTTTAAATTGTATGTTGAATAAAACGTTTGTATAAAACCATAACCGCTGAAAATGACAGAGCCATCCGGTAGTGAAGCGATGGAGTGATAGGGGCATGGGGAAGGAGAATAATTGATAATTTGTTTTGGTAATGGATTAAATTTTCCACGTTTCGTTTTGAAACGAAATCAGAGAATCTTTGCTTGCATAGAAAAGGTTTCCATCATTGTCTTCATGAAAGGAATATACGGCTTGATCCATCCCACGTATAGCGGGAGGTTTTTGCCATAATGAAGGAGTCTGTTTGAACAATCCGTCACGAGTCGAGACCCAAAAACCGCTTTGCGGATCTTTTTTTATGTAATTTGTAGAGTTTATAAAATATATGTTTTCACATCTTACTCCCTCTTTGTTACGATCGATTTGGAAAATCGAACAATCATTGATATCCCAAAACCACATGGAAGTATCATTCGTTAAGAATCCAATCCATTGACGATAATCAAAAAAGTAAAGCGTCTTCCAGAACGTTCCATCGTAATGAATGATAGCGCGCCGGCCATTGATGAACGCTTTTGCCGCAATTTCTGAGTTATTGAGCTCGACGAGATCTATTACCTCTTCTAAACTCTCAATATCGTCAGGTGATAAATACTCGACCCATTCAGATTCAGGTTGAATGAATCCATCTATAAGGGGTATTTCCGCAAGCCGTCCATTGCCGCTTATCCAAATCCTGTTGTTTATTGAAAATAATTGTCCTGAATTCATCAAATTTAGTTTCCTCGACATGTTTGATGAGAGTTGATTTTCCACTTTCTGCGTTAAATTCAATAAGGGAATCACGTGTGCAAAATAGGAGACGATTCCTATTGATCACAATATCAGAAAACCTGAAATATTCTTTTTCCCAATTCGATTTGAATTTATGTATAACGTATTGACTCCATGATTTACCTTCACTTTTCTTCACCAGGCAAATACATAGATCATTATCTATATAGACAGTCCATATCTGGCCAATCTCATCTTCAAACGATCGCATACTAGATGGATAGATTTCCGTTGGTCTCGTTATTGTTTGAATGGTATATCCGTCTAGGCGATCAACCTCTGGATGCAGACGGTGATGGATGAGAACGTTACTGGGTTGGGCTGATTGTAAGAAGACTCGGATCCGGATGACTGAGCCCATCCGATGTTTTCCAGGTACGCCAGTTGGGTTTCTATTGGTTTTCTTATTTCTGTCAAGATTTTGTCGATTGTATCCGTTCCCATCACTTGCAAGTTGTTGATCTTGCCCGAAAAAGTAACAAAACCGGTGGAATCCGTTGCGGGGATGATTGTATAAGACACACATTTCGGTGAAGGCGACGCAGGCAATGTCCAAGCGATTTGGTTTCCCTTCTTGATTCCTCCATTGCTTATATCAGTAACAATCCAGTTTTGTGGCGCCGATTCCGTGATGGTTATAGTTTCTAAGGTTTCCTTAGAAGGTATGATTTCTAGAGTAACTTGAATAGGCTTTCCTGGTTCATAAAAACTAGAGGAGGAATTCCGAAAGGCAAACGAAGGCGCTGACTCCAACGTAACTTCACTTGCTTTGCAATAAAATAATTGTTCATTATCTTCTCGTGTTGTAAAAGCGATTCCATAGGCTACTCGATCTGGCATGGGCAGTTCAATCCAACTTCCAAATTCCCAATTAAATCCATCAGAAGACCACTCAGAAAAGCAGATATTTTTTTGAGCGATTCGAGTGACGCGGAAAAATTGAAATAAAACAACAGCATCACTCCGCAGTATAAGTCTCATTTTCCCTTCGTGTATCCGGGATCGATCACTTCGACTTTTCTTCTTACCCAGGAGATTGGCAGCCCCAATGGAATTAAAAAAAAAGAGGGCATTGCTTTTTGTGCCATGACTGCGGATCATCAGACCTGCTTTTGGTGTGAGAATTAATATTTTTTTGGTCCGGCAATTCAATCCTGGCGGTTAGACTCCACGATCCTTTGTATTCTGTGTAAAGGAAAATTCCTTCATCCATTACTCTTTCAAATCCACTTCCATTTCCATAAATTGTATAATGCCAATCCTCATTTTTGCGCTCAATTTCGACGTGTCCGGGTGCTTTGAATTTCCCTATTTTAGGAGGAAATTCCTCGGTTCCCCAATCGGCGATTTTATCAAATAGACCGTAGGAAGGGGGGGAAGAGTCGGCTTGGAGTTTTCCGGCATATCCGAAGCAGATTCCAAAATTTATCAATAAATAGAAAAGAATAGTATCTCTCATGCGAATCAGATTTAATAAGTAAATTTTAATTTTCCTTATCCCAATAAATACATTCAAGTAGAATGTTCATGATTATGGAATATACACGATAATGAGTGAAAGATACAGATAGAATCTCATGAAAGGATTCGTATAAACAGATGATTGCGAAACATAAAGCCTTTACTTTGATCGAATTGCTGATTGTTGTCGCCATTATCGGAATCCTCGCCGCGATCGCGGGTTCCGAATTTTTTAGCGGCGCAGACGCGCGCGAAAGTGTCCCGCGTGTTGGGTGATATGAACAATTTGAGTACTGCGATCGGAATGTATGAAGCCGATCGTGACCGTCCACCGATCGGTTCTGGAGAAGGCATGCGGCTTGGTCTATGGACGAATGATAACCGGATTGCTTGGCTGCGTTTGACCACGCCAATAGCCTATATTCAGTCGATTCCAACCGATCCCTTTGGCCAACCTTCTTCTGGCATTCCTATCGTTGAAACGATCAAGGCTCACTATGTTTACAACACTAATGCGAATCCAAACGAACGTTCGGGAACTCTCGGCTTCATGTGGGAGGTTGGATTTGTGTGGTATATGTTCTCCCCCGGACCGGGATTGACAGAAAATCGCGTTCCCCTGGCCCGATCATCTACTTGCCGCGAACAATGATTCCTATAACACGTTTCATCCTAACGAAAGAATCTATCAAGCGAGTAATGGAGTGATTTCTGAAGGGTGGATCGTCAGAACGAATAAAGGAATTTATCCTTAGATTTGGATGTCTATCATCTCACCAGGACTATGAATAATACTCACCACTCATCACGGTTTTAATGGCTGTTGATACTTCACGGGGCGCTTTGTTTTTTAAGAGATATCCGGAAACGCCAACCTGCTTCGCTCTTTCCCGGTAGTTTTTAGTAGAATACAGGGTCAAGATGATGATTTTGGTATTCGGATTGTTTTCGAGAATTCTTTTTGACGCTTCAATCCCATCCATTCCGGGCATCATGATATCTATAAAGATGAGATCCGTGGTTTAATTCCTCCACCAATTGAATCGCTTGATCGCCATTCTCTGCTTCAGCAATAACCTGGTAGTTTTCTTTTCTCTCAAGTAATTGCCGAAAAGTAGACCGGAAATCGGTGTGATCGTCAACGAGAATTATTCTCAGTACCATGATTATCTATTTGCTTTCACTTTGGATATCTAGAACCATAAATGAAAAAAAAATAATTACAATCATCAATAGTAATGATTTTGCATCGTTGATTTTGCTATGCGGATTGATGACCATTCGATGAATCTGACTTTTTCATTCAACAAGGAATTGATTTCACTGTTTATCGAGAAATTTTGGATCGTGAACGGGATAAAAATGATAGAGGAAACAAAACGTAAACCATACAGTATTAGGTAGTTATGTGATATCTGTATTCTGAGATGTATGGATTGATCAATGTGATTCACGCCTATCAAATATCGATTCAAATTCGGGATCGAACCCTATTAAAACGCCGAAATTCTTCTTGTTTCTCACAAAAACTTCAAAAAACCTGCTAATTTTGCCTAGCAATTTTGACGAGTCAAAATCATCACAATTGACGATAGACACAAACTGAATGATCTATAAGATTGTCCTAAGTGAATGTGGATTATTGATTTTATGAATTTTATTGTGGATGTTTTTTGAATTCAATGTGGGAATGGGCGTTCAGCCTCAATTGTAGATCCTTTTTTCTCTTGAAATTGTAAATCATATAAATGGAGAGTATTCCATGTACAAGAATAAATCAAAACACGTTGTTGTCTTTTGGGTGGCCTGTCTGTTCGTTTTATTTTCTCATGATGCGCGGGGCGCAAATGGATGACGCAGACGATCGAGATCAAGAAGGGTTGGAATGGTGTTTTCCTAACGGTTGAACCGTATCCGAACGACTGCGAGTCGATTTTCGCGGATTTACCCGTCGAGAGCGTTTGGAATTATAACCACTAACCTCCGGCGTTTCAATTTGTCACGAATGCTGACGAACTGTCGCCTGACCAAAGCGATTGGCGCACGTATTTCCCTGAAGGTCACCTTTGGCGCTCGAAGATGGATTTATTTCTCTTGAAATGCGGCCAAACCTATTTAATTCAAGCGAAAGAAAATTTTACCTTAACGCTGGTTGGCCGTCCTTTGTGGGTGGAACAAAAATGGAAACAGGACGCGTACAACATGGTGGGGATGTATGTCGATCCGGACAATCCGCCTTCGTTGCAGGATTGGTTTGAAGGCTCATCAGCGCATCAGCCATTGGATGTGATGCAATTTGACGAAAACGCCGGGCGTTGGTTGAAAGTGGAAGATCCTTCCCAAACGCCCATCCAAGCCGCGAAGCCGTATTGGGTGTATTGTAAAGGCTCGTCAGATTATCAAGGCCCCGTGAGCGCCGATCTGAACGGCGCAAGGACGATCAATATTTCTTCCACACTCGGTGAAGACAGTTTTACGATTGATAACAAATCTCCCCACGCCAAATCGATGCGAATCGAACTGGCGCCGTCGGATGTTCCTCCCGCGGCTGGAGATGGGCTTTTCTCAAAATCTATCCAACCATATGCGGGGAGCGTGCCGTTGTCCTATTTTGATCTCTATGGCGGTGGAGAGGATCTATAAAGATTTCCCTGCCCAGTTGGCGTTCTCCCAGGGGCGGTTCGGAGCGTCAGGCGTTCAAGATGCGTGTGAATTATACGGACATGGTTCCCCAATCCAGCGATCCCAACGCTCGGTATCAGAGTTTGTTGAGAATTTCGGATGGAGCGGGTTTCATGCGCATGTTGGGTTGTGGTTGCGGATGGGCCTCTTATGAGTCCACAGGGTAAATCGGTTGGAAGACGGTCAGTTAGTTCTTCCGCGCTTGATTCCTTGATGTCTGGTCTCTGGGTGGGAATGGTGAGTGTATATCAAGTTTCAGATCCTGTGAAAACTATTAATGATGAATATGGTGGAACATTCAAAAAGTTGACTGCTGCATCTTCGCCATTCGAATTTCGGCATAATCATTCATGTGAATGGCGATGAACCTCCCAAAGCGCGTCTCCTTAATGAAGTGACTTTTTACGTTGTTGCGGACACAATTGATACGGATCCTGATACGGATCCTGAATATGTGCTGGTTACGCATGCGCCCACGCCTACACTGAAAGATGATATCGCGCGTGGTATTGTGGTTCCTGATTCGGTATTGACGGGGCAACCTCACGTAACCCGGTTCAGCACGGGTATGTTTTCGAATTTTAATGAGGAAGGAAATCCGATCGATCCTGAATTTTTTGTTTCTCCATATGCCCCAGAGTATCTGATGGTTAACACTCCTATTTACGACCGAGATCCTCTAAATCCCTTTCATCATAAATTTCACAACGCCCATAAATACGTAGCAGATAATCCTAGGCAGGACGAAATTTGGTACATCGATAGGTTTATTCGCTTAAGTTTTGTCGAAGATGATGAAGATCCGATTTTTGAAAATGTAAATACTTCAGGTTGGGGAATTTCAAAAATAGGGGGAATTTACGAGGAATCTTTAGGTGGATTGAAATATGGCGCCGATCCGATTGAAACAAAGGGGATGTTTTTACTACAGCGTGTTTCGGAGATCGAAGATTTGAATTGGGAAAACTTTTATCGAAATGTAAGTGGGGGAAATGGTGGCGAGTGAAAAGAAAATATTTACATAATAAAAATATCAATGAATTAAGTGTTGGGTCTGTATTAAATATGTTTATTAACATTGCCTACGGAGGATAGGATGTTTAAGTTTACTTCTACAATTTACAATTGCCTTTGTTACATTCTTGGTTTTCTCTCCACTAACGGATTCGCAGGAGGATCGATTCAATCCTGAACGTTTGCATGTTTTGGATATCGATTGGGCGCTTGAAGGACAGTGTTCACCAAATGCTTGTTTCACCTCGGAGTGATAGACAAGAACTAGGATATGATGTTGCGATTCATGGTGATATAGTAATTGAAAGTGATCCGATGTTACCTAGTCCACCTCATGGAGGAGAAAACAGAGGGGGATTGTTTATCAATAAAATCAATTCCGAGTATCGATGGGAATATAAAGCATGGATTCCTGGCAAGCAACATTTGGCACGATTTGGACACTCAATTGCTTTAGATGGAGACGAACATACAAAATATCTAGTCGTTGGGGCACCCCATGAGACTGTGAATGGCAAAGAAAATGCAGGATCTGCTTATGTGTATAAAATTGAAATTGATGTGGATGACACAGTTAGAGTTTCTGACATGGGCGCGTTGTCTGCATGGTTTGCAAATTCACCCTCATCGATAGGCGCACAGTTTGGTTTATCAGTTGATATCAGCGGTAAGAAGATTGCTGTTGGCGCTCCTTATTATGGTACTGGTGATTCGAGTGTTGGATATGTATGCTTATACGAAATTAATAATGATGGTACTATTAGTGAGTTAGGATATACTAACCATATGTTTAGGCAGCATGCTTTTAAAGAAACATATCCTTCATATAGTAATTTCGATAATGGTGTATATGCAACTGATCCAATTGATGAACATTTAGACGGATTTGGTTATAAAGTAAAAATACAAGGTGACAAGTTATTTGTCATAGCAAAACCGATAGATTTGACTGCTACTTTAAGTGAAATTGATCCATTTATACACGAAGGTTGGTTAAAACTCACAGCGTTAAATTTTGCATTATTACCGTATAACCAAATT
>CAXXSM010000104.1:0-65511 GCA_963663405.2 bacterium
GGCGCGAGTTATGAGAAAATCCAAGAGTATACACCCCTTATCCACGCAGCGGACTTAATTGATCCCTCCAGTAAAGAGAGCGAACGTTCTTATTTATCCTACCAGCTTGTACCACTCCATAAACAGTCGAAACGAAAGAGAAGAGGATCTTATTATACTCCCCAACCGTTAATCCAATTTGTTGTTAAGAACACGCTTGGCCCATTAATCCGAGGTGAAAACCGGCGGGGAGATAAAACTAATGTGCCTCTCACCGCGAGCGAAATCCTGCGATTGAGAATCCTCGATCCCGCTGCGGGAACGGGCCATTTTCTGCTTGAAGCCGCACGATTTCTCGTTGAGGCGTATCGAAACGCTTTGCATGATTCACAGGATATCCCATTCTCTCATTGTCTTCAAAAAATCGTTTCTCATTGCATTTATGGGATCGATATCGATCCTTTTACGGCTAATCTTGCCCAGGCGTCGTTTTCGTTGCTCTGTATAGAGAAACCGATTTCTTACTCTGCGCTGAAGAGGAACATACAATGCTGCGACGCGCTTTTTTCTTTGCCTGAAGGTTTTCCACGCCGCTTCGATGCTGTGATTGGGAATCCACCCTGGCTCTTTCTCAGTGGGAAAAGCAGTCCAATAGCTCGTTTGCGCGCTTTAGGTAAGGATATTGAGGCGGACGAATTGGAGAACGTGTTCAAGCGCATTCGTTCCCGGTTTCCCAACAGCTCACGGGGGTGTCAGGATTACTACAAATGGTTTATTGATCTCTCCATCCAATTGTGCAAACCAAATGGTCTTGTGGGGATGGTGGTTCCGAATACGTGGATGACGCTGCCCCGGTATGAGGATATCCGCCGGATGGTGATTGAACGGGGGATCTCGCAGATTGTGGATCTAGGATTCGGTGTCTTTCCCGATCCCGCTGTCCCGGTTTCTATCTTGATCTCCAATCCGCAATCCAGCGAAATACGCTGCGCCCATCTCTATGATTGGAATTTGAACGGCTCGAACACGAAGACGCTTGATGAGGAATGCAAGAAACGAAGCGTTTCCATCACTTCAACGGATGGTGAATTCAATTTCAGCAAACATCCAATCGCTTTCCAGATTTAATACCGCTCCGGAATTCGTGAAAGCCGGAACACTCATCCAAGCGGCGGAGGGGGAGCATTCGCTTCAATTCAAACGAACCGATGTAATTCAAGATGAACGCCCTTCACATGTACCGATTATTCTCGATTGGACGCTGGGACGGTTCCGGGCGCCGGAACTGGGCTATGTGCCGGAACGGTACTGCAAAACATACAGTCAAACACTCCATACAGGCCCGCGGCTTTTCCTCCGGAAAACGGGCGATCAATTAATCTCCGCCGTTTATCCCATCGAAGCGCTTGCCATCGCCCATCAGAACGTGTATGTAATCAAACCGCGCCATCCAGAACTCTCCATTTGGACACTCCAAGCCCTTCTTGGATCAAAACTATTAACCTTCCTATATAGAAAAGGCCCCCTGGGACAAGAAGGCCGCATGTTGGCCCAACTCCGAATCGCAGGGCTTTACCAACTCCCATTTCCACCAATTCCCACCATCCAAGCCTATCAAAGTCCATTAATTTCACTCAGCCAATCGCTTCATCAAACAAGAGAGATTGAGGTGTGGGACCGATTGAATGAACTGGTTTATGCGATGTATGGGGTAGTGGGGAAGGATTTGCAGGAGATTGAGCGGGAGTGTGGGAAGGTTGGGATATAAGTGGAATGAAAAAAGATAAAAGTATTATGAAATCATGGTCTATTCCTTGCAATAAAATAATGCAAATTCTTGTATCCGGGCTAGCCTAGAGGCTCCAGTTAAAAATGGATTTCCGTTGTTAAAACTGATTTCAATCATTTTAAATGTGAGTAATTTCCTTATACAATTCATAAGGGTAACAGCGATTATGGCCGAAGTTATTCCAATAGAACGAAAATCTCCGGTATTAAAACATCCGGCGCTGCCATGCTTGAAGCGATGGCATACCGTCAATTTGATGGCGGGATGCCCATTTTCATGCCGGTATTGTTATGCGAAAAGTTTTCGATCCTATCCAGGAAATGAACGTATCCATTTTTATGCGAACACATTTGACCTTTTGAAACGTGAATTGCCGCGCAAGCGTATCAAACCGGAAGTTGTTTACTTTAGTACAGCTTGCGAACCGTTTCCGCCTTATGACGATATTTTGAACGTTCAGTTTGAAATTATGAATCTTTTCCTTGCGAGTGGGATTCAATTGCTGATTTCAACGAAATCACATATTCCAGAGCGGTTTATTGATCTCTTTCAATCCTATCCAGGTAACGTGTTTGTTCAGATGGGATTAACAACAACTGATGATACGATTCGGTTCAAATTGGAACCCTATGCGGCGAATGTTCAGGATCGTTTGAAAACACTGAGTAGGCTTTATCAACATGGCGTCAATGTAGAAGCGCGTGTAGATCCGCTTATTCCTGGATTGACGGATCGAGACGAATCCATAGAGGATTTCTTCAATCGTATTGCTGAATGCGGGGTAAAAACGGTCTCCGTGTCCTACCTTTTTTTAGGCGAGTCATTTCAAGCCATATGAACTTTGTAATTGGAGATTGGTCGTTTCGCGATATATCGTCCCATATATATACTCATAGAATCGAGCGATACTGTGGGAATCATTCGGTTGTCATTCCGTCAGCGTCATATCGAATCGAAAGATATGAACGGTTAAAACGGTTGCGAACTTACATGGAATAACCATACGTTTTTGTCACTGTAAAAATCCTGATGTTACGAACGATTGTTGTCATCCCACGATGAATCCAAAGCGCTCCGAACTCAATTTATTCGATCTATGACAAAACGATAAAAAAAGTTGAAATCGAAAATATTGGAATGTGTAAGAGAAGAATATGAATATACGTTCTTTTAATATGCTCTAATTCACATTTTCTTTCACCGGTCATATCACCCACATCCCCCCATTCGCGTCAATCGTCGCGCCGATGAGGTAGGCGCTGTCTTCGGTGGCTAGGAAGAGGATGATTTTGGCCATTTCTTCGGCGGTTCCGGCGCGTTGGATGGGGATGCGGGCCATTAGGCTTTTCATCATTTCCGGGGAGGTGAATTGATCGTGGAAGGGGGTGTCGATGACGCCCGGCGCAAGGGCGTTGACCCGGATGCCGTCGGCGATCAGCTCTTTGCCCATCGCCTGCGTCATGGTGATTAAGGCTCCTTTGGAAACGCCATACGCCAGCGCGCCTCCTGCGCCGCCGAACCGGCCCGCGACGGAGGCGTTGTTGATGATGACTCCTCCGCCCCGCTCTTTCATCTTCGCGCCGATCTGTTGCGAGAGCAGCAGCACGCTCCATAGATTCAGATCCATAATCTGATCCCAGCGTTTGCGGGTAATCGCAAAAAACGGCATGCGTTCGACAAGGCTCCCCGCGTTGTTTACTAGGATATCGATCGGCCCTAATTCGCTTTCGGCGATCTCCGCCAGTTTGATAACGTCCTCATCGACGGTCATATCGGTTTGGCAGCAAATAACCTTGCGTCCAATCCCTTCGATTTCTTCTTGGAGTTTCATCGCATTCGTCCGATTTTGGCAATAGGTGAAAGCGATGTCAGCCCCTTCTTCCGCCATCAGTTTGGCTGCGGCGTATCCGATCCCGCTGCTGGCTCCCGTTATTAAAACTCGTTTGCCTTCCAGTTTCATTCCTGTTCTCCTTTTACTCCTCGTTCCTTTTCAGCGTGTATTTGATAGAAGGCGAGATGGGATACCGTCCACTCCGGGCGCCGAAGATTCGCAAGCCACCCTTTGTGCCTTCTTTGGTCTTAATTTCGATCTTGATCGGCCAACCGTCTTTAAGAATGGAGACGGGAATCTCGAATTCCTGTAAATAGCCATAACTGCTGGGGGGGGCCGAATCGAATATGTTGCTTAATATCCCATTATAGTCGGCGGGGTCGGTGACAAAGGTTACTTCCCGGAGAAACTCGCCGTTGGCGTATACTTGAACTGTTGTAGGAAAACGGTGCTCCACGTCGGTCTGCGGTGCTGGGGGCGCGGATTCTATCTTTCCATCCTACCCGTTCGATACCCGAACAGCCCGACAGTTCACACTCGAAGACCATATCCTTGATTGAGGAGACATACAATTCAACCGGCAACTGTACTTCGTAAGTCACCGACGCGTCTCCGCTCAATGATATGATTTCGGAATTCTTTGATTTGGGTTTTTCCAGCGTACCTTTGATCTCCGTGTAGTCCTTAGGATTCCAGCGCTGGCGCCATTGAGTGCGTTTATCCATTGATGGAGGCGATTCTTTAAAACTATGAAATGTCCACCAATTGCGGGCGATAAATTGGCCACCACGGTCTTTTACCCAGGCGTAGAGCAGGAGCAACCGCTGAGGGGGCACGGAGAAAACAATCGGATCGCCCTGCGTGACTGTATACGCTTCGGCTTGAATGGATCCTTCCCCGTTCTGTGTGAAATGCCATCCGGGAGCGAGGCGGGTTGATTCATACAACTGCCAACCCAGCTGATACTGGGCCCGCCCTTTCCGTCCGGAGTAGAGGCTTAACGCTACAGGCAGAGTTTTTTCGCTCTGTTCGGATAGATCTTCACCGGCCGGCGCGTCGAGGATCAAGAAATCCTGTGTGTTTAAATCCCTATAGCTGAGAGGCGGATGACCGTCGGGCATCGGAAATAAATCTTTATACCCAAACATTTTCCGGGTTCGGTCGTAATTCATAAATCCATTGTGTTCCCACTCGATATCCTGCAATTCGGTATAAATATAACCACAGATTTTGGGATGCCGCCGAAGTTCTTGTGTGAGATAATGGAAGCACCAGGAAATATCCCGGTCTCCCATGCCTGAACTAACACCTCCGTATTCACTGTTGATGAGGGGTTCTGTATTCTGTTTATTCCCGCCGATGTAATTGAATGTGGAGCCGGGATACGTTTCGTTGACGACCTTCTCGATATGTTCCCGCGCTTTTTGATGTGGATAGATATAGAAATGCCAGGAATTCACATCTGTGATCACATGATCGTACCGGCAGGGGGAATTGTCTTCGATTAGGCGTGTGGGATCGAGCTGTTTGGCGTGTTCATACATCTCTTTCACCCATGCCTGTCCTTCGGGTGTATTGTGTTCCTCCAACCCCCAAGTCTCATTGAAGAGAACCCAGGACACAATCGACGGATGGTTTCGATCCCGTTCGATCGCTTCGTTCATCGTATTCAAGTAATAGTGTTTTGACTGATCCGTGTATTTGCGGAAACAAGGCATGTCGTAGAAGATCGCGACGCCCAATCGGTCGGCCCAGTAGTAGAACCGTGGCTCGTCTACTTTGATATGTACGCGCAGGGAATTGAATCCGAATTCCTTCGTATCTTCAAGATCACGCCGGATCGCGTCATCGCTTGGGTAGGTATAGATTCCATCCGGATGAAACGCCTGATTCAACGCGCAGAGGAAATAATACGGTTTCCCATTCAGGTAGATGTATTCGTAAGGATTCTCTCCGTATTTCTCCCGCGTCACTTCGCGCACACCGAAATAGGTATGAACGGAATCAATCACTTCTTCTCCCGTCACCATCTGTACCTCAACGAAATAGAGAGAGGGTGATTCTGGCGTCCAGAGTTGTGGATTGGAGATTGTCAATTCACCCGAATAGGGAGAGTGTAACGTAAAGGGCGCTAATTTATCGATCGTCTCTGAGAATCCCACTTTATCTGTTCCCCGGTCTGGTAGAACGCGTAGCTGACAAACAGGCGTCGCTCTCGTCGGAACTGCCGAAATCTTCACTTGGCCGTCACAGCATGTATCGATTTTCAATTGTCCGATGAATGGATATTCCTTCTTCCCACACGCTTCCAGATAGACTGTCTGCCAGATCCCACTCGTTGTGGTATACCAACCGACTTGTTTGCCAACCAGTTGTTCCGGACTTGTCACATCCTGAACTTTGACAGTCAGACTATATTCTTCTTTTCCACTCAGGAGATCGGTCAAGTTTACGCTGAATGGCGTATATCCTCCTTCATGTTCAGCGATCAATACACCATCGAGCCAAATCCATGTTCGCCAATCCACAGCTCCAAAACGCAGGAAAATGTTTTTCCCTTCCCATTCCGCCGGGACGGAGAATCGGCGGTGATACCAAGCGTAGCCGTTGTAATCAGGACGGTTGACGCCGGAGAGTTTGCTTTCCCAGGGGTAGGGGACTAAAATCTTCTGGCCCCAGACTTTATTGCCGGGGATATGCCAATCTTCCTGACCACCGTCGTTGTTTGGATCGATTGTAAAGTCCCATTCTCCATTCAAAGAGAGCCAAGTGTCCCTGCGCAGATCCGGACGGGGATGTCGTCTCTTGGAATCGCTTCTTCCGAAAAACACGCAAGAGAGAAAACGGCTGCGATCAGTATTCCATTCAATCCTATACAAAACCAACGGATTCTTCTATTCATTCCAAAAACTCCTTTTACTTTCCCGTGTTTCAGTGAATATGCGCTGTTTACATGATAAGATAACGATTGCGTAAAGCAATACGCGCCATGAGGAAGAGAAAAATTTTTAGAGGCGCTTGGAGAGAAAAACCACTTTATGAGAATGATGGGAGGGAGGTTGTCTTTTAATACCGCTTGGGTCCTTCGGGCACGGTTCCCGTCTGGATTTGAGAAGGCAGGCTCGGATTGTTTACGCTGCAACCGGTGAAGGGGCCGCTTAATCCAAATTTTCCCCGCAAGTCTTCCAACGCCTGAACCTGATCTTTTGAAAAGAGGTTGACTTTCCCCAATTGAACTGAAACGAGGAGTATTTTCGCGAAATGTTCAAGCGTTTCCATACGGTGGTAGGCCTGCAATAGATTCCCACCCCAGGTCAGAGCGCCGTGATTGGCTAGCAAGAGCGCATTGGCCTTTTGGATATAAGGAGCGATCGCTTCGGGAATCGCGTCGGTGGAAGGCAAACCGTAAGGCGCATTAGGGACCTGCCCCAATACGAGAACGACTTCTGGGAGAACGCATTGATCGAGCGAGAGTCCCGCCACAGCGAATCCAGTCGCTGTGGGTGGATGAGCGTGACAGACGGCCTGCACGTCGGGTCGTTCCTTATAGACGAACAAGTGCATTTTGAATTCAGAGGATGGTTGCAACGGGCCGCCGGACTTCTTCCGGCCTTCCCCGTCACAGACGATTAGATCGCTGACCTCCATGAATCCTTTGCTGACGCCGGTGGGGGTGCAGACATACTCATCCTCTGAAATTTTGCAGGATATATTTCCATCGTTTGCGGCGACCCACTCCCGTGTCCACATCCGCTTCCCGATTTCTACGATTTGATTTTTCGCTTCAAAAATATTGACCATTTTTTCCCATTGGAGCCGGTTGCGATTCGATTTCTCATACGAAACCGAGCAGACCGAAAAATGTATGTTTAATACATATGTTAAGGTGTGAAATTCAATGAACTACGTGTCCACGCGAAGAACAGAAGTTCAATTATTTTTTAAGGGGATGCTCAACTTTTGGGAGACCTTCTTCTCCCGGTTTTCCAAATGTCACTGGTGGTACGGGATTGTTTGGATCTCCCTCGATGAGTAATTCCGCTGTTGTTTTATTCGATCCTTCGATTTTCAAGACATTTTCCCATTCCGGGAATTCCGAAAGTTGGTAATATTCTTTTTTCGCGAACGGCCCCCGTGTCCGATAGGGGAAAGGGCCTCCAATACTCCGGAAAAAGAGATGGAAAAACATCCAAATCAGAATCACTAAAGCGACGCTGATGCAAAGGTATTTTAACTGGGAAAATAGTTGAACCATTGTTATATTCATAATTCGCCGTTGTATCATTCCACGGCGGTTTCCTTTCCAAATAGCATGGCGGACTTGATTGAAAAATCAAGGCTCCGGATTTCTGTATCAACGATTAATCCTATAAGAAAGTCACGTCGGGGAATTAGATGAAAAGAAAATCAGTCTTCGTAAAAAAGTCCATACAATGTGAATCCTGTTTCATGGATACGGTCAATAGACTTCCCAGATGAAGGGGAAGCGGTATAGTAGATGGGCAGTATGAATCAAGCAACGTGAGGTGGATCATATCGATCCAATCAATGTGTCTACATTGAAGAACTTACCCAATTATCTTTCTATGTCGCGGCTGTTGCTGGCGCCGCTTTTTTTTATGTGTTTGTATTATTGGATGGCGTATCCCATCGATTACGCTTTCATGCGTTGGTGGTGCCGGGGGATATTGCTGTATATTTTAATCAGTGATTTCTTTGATGGTTATTTGGCGCGGGCATTAGGGAATGTAACTACCTTTGGCAGCCTGCTTGATCCTCTAGCGGATAAACTGTTTGTCATCAGCACCTATGTTCTCTTGTCTGTCTTTGATAAAACATCCGCGTGGTTAACGATTGTGATTGTTTCAAAAGACATACTGGTTACCATTGGTTGGATCGCATCAGCCTTATTGTTTGATAAAACTGAAGTCCAGCCTTCGGGCATCGGGAAAGCGGCGACGGCGATGCAGTTTTTTACGGTTTTTATTATCGTCATGCTGCCCGCTGCCGGTATTCCGAAATCGATCCTGGAATTCCTGACAGGGATGTTAACATTGTTCGCCATGTCTCATTACGTCTACCTCGGATTACAACTGACCATGGATCAAAAACAATAAACGGGAGAATGACTCAGTCAAAGAATCCAATGAACTCAAACTTCAACCTCCCCAATGTTCTTACATCTATCCGCTTGGCGTTAAGCCCTGTGCTGGCCGTGTTCCTCCTATGGGATGAACCACTGGCGGCCCGGTATGCGGCGCTGATTATTGTAATTTTTTCTGAACTGACCGACCTATTTGATGGGCATATGGCCCGAATCCGTGGCCAAGTCACCGATTTTGGGAAGATTCTCGATCCTATGGCGGATAGCATTTATCGTGACACCGTTTTCTTATGTCTTGCGGTGAATGGACAGATTTCTCTTTTTCTTGTGCTGCCGATTTTCTACCGTGATTCCATCATCGCCACGCTGCGAACTGTCTGCGCGTATCGAGGAATTGTTTTAGCCGCCCGGTGGAGCGGGAAAATGAAAGCGATCTCACAAGCCACTGTGATTATACTTATCCTGCTGTTGCGTATTTATGAGATTTATCATCCCGAGTATAAGACTTTCATTTTCTGGACTGCTAATATTTTAATGGGGGTGGCTTGCGCCTTTACGCTATACTCAGCGTATGATTACTTATCCGGTCTAGTTCCGCGGATTTTGTCAGCAGATGAAAAAGAAACGCAAAATTAGTAGATTGATTGACAAAATTGAAAGAAATCTATCTAATATCCAATACTTTTCTAAAAATTACTGGTTTTCCCTTCTGATTTTGATATATTTATATATAATTCATTCCAGGTAAAAAACGATGCCAGATCTATTTGAACGGCTTCCAAAATACGTACAGATAAAAGAGGCGATCCGTCAGGAGATCGAAGACGGAATCCTCCGTGAGGGGCAGCAACTGCCTTCCGAAGCGGCGTTGATTGACCGGTTCGGCGCCAGCAAGATGACCGTGATCCGGGCGCTGCAGGAACTGGTCCAAGAAGGCTATCTCCGCCGCGTTCAGGGGAAAGGCACTTATGTGACCCGCCCGCCGCAACATGGCCCGTTGATCGGTGTCCTTGTACCGGGCACGGACCGGGGGATCTTTACGGTAATTCTCTATAGCATCGAAGAACGCGCGCATCAGCTCGGATTCGAAGTGGTTCTTTGCAGCACAGATGAAGACACGGAGAAGGTTGACACGTTCGCGGAACGGTTGATCGCGCGTCATGCCGCTGGAGTAATTGCGGTGCCCTTGGAGCGGGTTCCTGATCCCAACAGCAATCTCGGCTGGTACAATCGTTTTAAAGAGGCGCAAATCCCAGTCGTTCTCGTTGACCGTGACATTGAAAAAGTCGAACACACTCTATTGGTTGAAACGAACAACGAAGAAATTATGGCCGATCTGACGCGGGAAGTGTTGAAACGTGGACATCGGCGTATTCTCGCCGTCCGCTGGGAAGAGATTCAGAGCACGACAACCGACGCCCGTGTCAGGGGATTGATGAAAGCGGCCAAAGAAGAAGATCCGAAAGCGGAATTTGTCGAATTAATCAGCATTAGCGACCAGAAGCCCTTCTCCAACAGCATCGAAGATTTTCAATCCCTTCTGTTTGAATACGAACCCACGGTGATCATGTGTATCAACGATCAGATCGCCATGCAGGTCTTTAGTCTTCTGAGCAATATTTCGGCCCGTGTCGCGGATGGGATTTCAATTACTGGATTTGACGATCTTCCGGTTTCGCAGGCCATTGGATTAACCACGGTTCATCAACCCCTTGCTGAAGAGGGACGGGCCGCCGTCGAACTTCTCCATCAGGTGATTAAAGGAGAATCGGTCCAGTCCATTATGATCCCTTCACATACGGTAATCCGCACATCATTGAATAATCCCCCACAAATTTAAACGGAACAAAGCGGGCAGGTATAAACCAGATCGGGCTGGCGGGCGGCGGCGACTTCGTCCAATCGTCTCACTGGCGTAGTGTGGGGCGCGTTGCGTACACGATCGGGATCGGTTTTATATTCCTCCAGGATTTCTTTGATCGCTTCAACAAATGAGTCGAGAGTCTGTTTCGATTCTGATTCAGTCGGTTCGATCATTAGCGCTTCTTTTGCGATCAATGGAAAGTAGACCGTTGGCGCATGAAATCCGTGATCGAGTAGATTCTTCGCTAAGACCATCGCGTTCAAATCACCGAATCGGTCTTTATCTTTCAGAGTCAGAACAAATTCGTGCATGCAATCAGCGGGGAGAAAGGCGGGGATCATCGATTCGATCTCTTTTTTAAGATATCGCGCGTTAAGAACCGCCGTCTCGCTGTTTTTCCGGATGCCTTCCAGGCCATGCAGGCGGAGATACACATACGCCCGTAACGCGATCCCTACGTTGCCAAAAAACGTCGAAAGCTGTCCGACGCTCTTTTCTTTTTCATAATCAAGGCGATAGAGACCATCCCGCTTTTCGATCACTGGCGTTGGCAGATAGGGAACTAATGTTTCATTGACTCCAACCGGACCGCTTCCGGGGCCGCCACCTCCATGCGGTGTGGCGAAAGTTTTATGTAAATTGAGGTGGATGATATCGAATCCCATATCCCCCGGCTGGGCGATTCCCGCTATCGCGTTAAGATTGGCCCCATCGTAATAAAGGAGCGCGCCCGCGTCATGGACCAGCCGCGCGATCTCTTCAATTTCTTTTTCGAAGAGACCGAGTGTGTTTGGATTCGTCAGCATGAGAGCGGCGGTGTCTTCATTGATTTTCTTTTTTAGATCCTCCAGATCGACACAGCCTTCCGCATTCGATTTGACTTCCACTGTTTTAAAGCCAGCCATGACAGCGGAAGCGGGATTAGTACCATGCGCGGAATCGGGTACCAGCACCACGGAACGGTTGTTTCCACAATCTTTGTGATATGCCCGCGCAATCAACATTCCACAAAATTCGCCATGCGCCCCCGCGCAGGGATTCAACGTCACGGCTTCCATTCCCGTGAGGTAAGCGAGAGAACGGGAGAGGGCGTCCATTAACCGCAGCGTACCCTGTGCGAATTGACTGTCCGTGAGTGGATGAAGATTGGCGAAGCCCGGCAGACCGCTGAGCGCTTCACAAACCTTTGGATTGTACTTCATTGTGCAAGAACCCAGCGGGTAGAATCCACTGTCCACACTGAAATTCTTGCGCGACAGGCGGGTGAAATGGCGGACGGTTTCCAACTCGCTTAAATTTGGAATATCGGGCGCCTGTTCCGCTATGCAATCAGTGGGAAGAATTGAATTGATCGGTTCTTCTTCCGGTTCCGGCGCCGGAAACCAATCACGTCCTTCTCCACCATGATCGAGTTCGAATATTGTCGGTTCGTTCGCATCCAACGGCATGTTTGTATCTACTCCTTTTTTCTTCCCTCTAAATTGCCATTTTTCTCCAGCGGGTGGATTATCCAATCATCTTTGAAAGAAGATGACTGTAGCGGTCGATATCCACTGGATTCGTTTTCTCCGTCGCGCAGACCAACAACGCTTCTTTGGAACCAGTTTCCGCTCCGCTGATGGGAATCCCGGCGAGAATGTTTTCTTCACTGGCCTTGTCGAGCCATTGCTGTATGGGGATGGGCAGTTCAATCACAAATTCATTAAAGAATGGACGATCGAATCGCAGGCGGACGCCATTGATCTTACAGAGATGGTCTTTCAACGCATGGGCGTTGCGCGCGCTGCGCTCCGCCGCGCTCCGTAAACCTTTTGAGCCCATCAATGTGAGATAGACCGTCGATGCCAGGGCGCAGAGCGCCTGGTTCGTGCAGATGTTGGATGTCGCCTTCGCCCGGCGGATATGTTGTTCGCGGGTCTGCAGGGTCAAGGTGAATCCTGGATTCCCATCCCGGTCTTTCGCGCGTCCCGCAAGACGTCCGGGCATTTGACGGATATATTTTTGTTTCGCGGCGAGAATCCCCGCGTAGGGGCCTCCATAATTCAACGCCAGCCCTAGAGATTGTAGATCGCCGGAGACGATATCCGCCCCCCACTCTCCCGGCGATTTCAACAGCCCTAGGGAATGCGGATAGACGGATGCGCCAAGGAGCGCGTCTGAGTGGTTTACGATCTCCGCGATGGAATCGACCGGTTCGAAAATACCAAAGTAGTTTGGTTGAGAAACGAAAAACGCGGCGGTGTCCGCGTCGATGGTTTCTTTGAGGCTGCCGAGATCTGTGATCCCTTCTGTGTGGGGAATCTCGATGAGTTCGATCGCTTGCGCTTCTAAGTAGGTTCGCAGCACCCGGCGATACTGTGGATTGACCGCAGCGCTGACAAGAATTTTACTCTTGCGCCGGACGCGGCAGGCCATCAACGCCGCTTCCGCGAGAGCTGAAGCGCCATCGTACATCGAAGCGTTGGCCGCTTCCATGCCCGTCAACCGGCTGAGCAGAGTTTGAAACTCATAGATCGCCTGTAGTGTCCCCTGGCTCGCTTCCGCTTGGTAGGGTGTATAGGCGGTGTAGAAATCCCCACGGGAGATCAGGGCGTTGACGGTTCGGGGAACGAAATGATCGTAGGCTCCACCGCCGAGAAACGACACCATCGATCCACCCTCGTTTTTTTGCGCGGCTTTTTCCATCTCCTCTACGATTTCCATCTCTGTGACCGGCGTGGGAATCTCGATCTCTGGATCGAGAAAGGCGGAGGGGATCATATGAAAGAGTTCGCTGGGATTGTTGAGCCCCACCGCGCTCAACATGCGTTGCGTCTCATCGGCCGTATGAGGAATGTAATCCATGGTTTCTCCCAATTGATCAAAGTTGGGTGGAACAAATAAGTGTTCCATCGCCGTGATTTAGAAACTAAATGTTATCTTTCTATTCTATCAGTGTGAAAAGGAAAATACGGTGTAATGGAGCGCGGGTGTCCCGCTCGTGAAAGATAATTTTAACTATCAATGGAGCGAGGGCGTCTCGCCCGTAAAAGATACGATTGACTATCAATTGTAAAGAACTTCAGACAATACAATTTAAAATCAAGATTCACTCTCAAGAAAGGCTTGATAAGCCGCGGCGTCCATCAATTCGTCTAATTCAGCGGGATTGGAGAGTTCAATCTTTACAATCCAGCCTTCATTGTATGGATCTTTGTTGATCGACTCCGGTTTTTGGAGGAGCGCTTCGTTGACGGCGCTTATTGTGCCGGAAACCGGCGCGTACAATTCCGCCGCGATCTTGCAGGATTCAATCACCCCGCATTCCTCTTCCGCCGTCACGTCTCTCCCCGTTTCCGGTAGTTCGACGAATACGATATCCGTCAATTGTTCCTGCGCGTAATGCGTAATCCCCACCGTAACGGAATCGTTCTCACGTTTGATCCATTCATGGGATTTCGTATAAAGCAATCCTTCCGGAATCATCCTGACTATCCTTTCATCCAATGTGATCTAATTTATTATCTTTAACTCATAGAAAGAACCGAAGGGGGAGAGGAGAATTTATTGTTTTTTCGCTTTCGTTGTCATTTTTGTCCAGAAATAGTTGAAGGAGGCGGAGTGGTTTTTAGCCCTGGATGGATTGAATTTTGGCGCCATTGTTTTTGCGAATGCGATTTTATTGAGCGCGGATGAATTCTCTTTTTTCCACATTTCTTTTAGTAAACCAATGGCGCCCTTTTCGCCGGTATCTTTTGGCGCCTCGTAATTCGCTTTGAGCAGTATTGCGTTAATCGCTTCTTCATCGGCCAGGAACCAGGATTCCAATTCACGAATCACGACGCAGATAAAGAGATAGCGCTCCTCAATTGGTTTTCTTGCTTCTTTCTTAACAGATGTATCAAATGAGTTTATTTGGGCTGAAACACAAGGATTCTTGTGAAGATCAACGAGAATGAAACCTGCGTCATAATGACAATTCCGGAATGTTTCGAGAAGACTAGGGGCTTCGCGTATTAATTTTTCCCGGGTTTTCATATTACGGATATCAAAATCTATATTCCAGAAATGATTTCGAAGGACGATATCCCAAAATTTCTTCGCGGAAGGTTCCTCCACGCCGATCCCTATTTTCATGGAATCCCCCCCAACGCGCCTTGTATCCATAGTTCGCCTAGACTGAAACTCTTTCTGAAATTTTCGATATCCTCGACATCCGACGCCCGTTTAGTTCGAGTGAATCCATCGATTTTATCGCAAAGGATCACTTCGTCTGGATTGAGATGATCCAGGAAATCTGGATTGTGAGTGGTTATTAAAAATTGAGTGTCATAACGCTCCGCCGCATTTCTGAATAATTCTACAATATATCCGAAAAGATGGGGATGAATCCCATTTTCAGGTTCTTCGATCAAGATAAGAGGTGAATTCTTCGCTGCCCACGTCGCAATAACAACAAGGACAAGCAGACGGATCGTTCCATCTGATACAGCAAACGGATTGATCCCTCCCCGAATTTTATCTTCCAGAACTTGGAATCCCCATTTTCCTTCAAAAGGTTCTTGCGAAGTTTTTACTCCTTTAAATCCTGGGATAATGCCGTCTAAATTCTGCTCGAACGTGTCTTTCATTTCGGGATCGTTTTCGATTTTATGAAGAATGGGGGCGAGGTTTTTACCGGAAGGTTCCAATTTAAGATCGGGCAATTCTCGATATGGTTGACGCGCAATGTCCGGGCTAACATTAAAAAATTGCCATCTTTTAATTGCTTCACGTAATGTCAAACAAGGCATCCTATAAAATCCTACATCCAAAGCTAAGCGAGCCGCTTCTTGACTTGGTATTTTTATTGTTTCGTCACCGGAGTTCGAATCTACGAATCTAATCTTTTTTGTATCACGCTCTAATTTGAATTTCCTTTTTGATATTAATTGTTCATCATGAGGAGATAAAATTTCTAACCGGATAACAGGTTCGTTTTCGTTACTTCTTAGATCAAGGATTAATTGATAATCCCAACTTTTATCAATTTTTAAACGGAATTCAGATTTTTTTGTTTTATCTCGTTGGCTAAGAATTTTATTCCGTACTTCCGCATTCCCTCCAAATTCATTAACCGCATATTGCACATCTTGCATTACAGCGTTTTGCAAAAATTGAAAAGCGGAAATTAGATTCGACTTCCCCGACGCGTTCGCTCCTACAAGGAAGTTCAGACGCCCTAGTTTTATCACTTCCGCGGGTGAGCCGAAACTTTTGAAACCTTCAATTTCGAATTCTGTTATCATGGGTTTCTTCTTGATAATGGGATGTATTTTTGTCAGAATCAGGATGGTCAGGATAAGCAGGATGAACAGGATTATTTATCTCTCATACATACACGTTAAAATTCGATGGTTGCTAGCGCTTTAATGATTCCTATCCTGAATATCCTGTTAATCCTGTGTATCCAGATTCAGACAAAAAGAAACTCAGATATTAATAAAAACGTTTTATCTCTTAACTTGTTTCTGTCAGAATCAGGATGGTCAGGATATGCAGGATGGTCAGGATTTTTTTCTCTTATACATACACGTAGCAATTCGATTATTGCTTGCGCTTTGATTATTCATATCCTGAGTATCCTGTAAATCCTGGGTATCCAGATTCAGACAAAGCATCTTACCCCTTCACATGCTTCTCCACAAAAGGTGGTTTCTGTACGATTGCCGGGATTTTCTTGCCGCGTATGTCGATCGTAACACGGTCGAGTTTCTTGTATTCCGCGCTGACAAGCGCCAGGCCGATTCCTTTTTTGAGTGTGGAGGAAAAACCGCCGCTGGTCACTGTTCCGATCGCGGTGTCTTCGTGATAGACCGTGTAGTCCTGGCGGGGAACGCCGGGGGCTTCGAGGATGAAACCGAAGCGGCGGCGGGGGATTCCTTTGTCTTTTTGATTGACCAACGCTTGTTTTCCGATGAATTCGTCTTTGTCGAAATGGACCACCCAGCCGATACCCGCTTCCAACGGGCTGATTGTTTCGTTCAATTCATGCCCGTATAGGGGATACCCCATTTCCAGACGTAATGAATCTCTCGCTCCTAATCCGCAGGGAACCGCTCCGGCCTCGCGCGCCTGTTTCCAGATGGATTCAATGTCGCTGTTAGGTGCAATGATCTCGAATCCATCTTCGCCGGTGTAGCCGGTCCGGGAGATGATCCAATCCCCTTCAAATTCCATCGCGTGGTAATATTGGAGAGGTTTGAGATTGTATTCAGCGATTTGTTCCGTGATGCGCAGCGCGTCCGGCCCTTGGATGGCCACCATGCCTGTTTCGAGCGTTTGGTCTTTGAATATTCCTTCATAGACAAGATGTTCTTTAAACCATGCCAGGAGTTTTTCCCGGTTGGACGCATTGACCACCATATAAAACCGGTCCGGCCCGAAACGGGTGACCAGCACGTCGTCTTTCGTTCCCCCGTCATGATTGCAGACGGTGGTATAGCGGATCTGGCCTAGGTCCATGTCTTTGGTCCGGGAGGCGATGACGTGTTTCACCGCTGTCGAAGAGGCTCCGCCTTTAATGAAAAACCGGCCCATGTGCCCGACATCGAAGATCCCCGCGCCGGTCCGCACCGCTTCGTGTTCCGCTGTAATCGACTCGTACTGCAAGGGCATCTCCCATCCGGCGAAATCGACGAGACGGGCATTTTCCTGTTGATGTTGTTTGTAGAGCGCAGTTTGATGGGCCATGAAAAAACCTTCCCGGTAGAAACCTATAAATCATATGCGTATAGTAATAGTAAGAAAAATTGTACCACGGAATCGGTGTTTATCCAACGCGGCGCCGGGTCATTTCATCCAAACCTTATATGACTCGCTTGCATGGAATTCGCGCGTGTTTGATCTCTTGGGGGTTGCTTTAAATCCGTTTTTCCCTCTATCATCTTTTAATATCTTTAAAACCAAACCATCGGAGTTTACCCATTATGGACAAGCCTTCAAACACTCAATCAATCTCTAGACGTCACTTCGTTCAATCCACCGCCGTGGGCGCCGGTTTGACGCTCGCCCGTCCCGAATTGGTGTTCGGTTCCTCCGCCAATTCAGCCTTTCAACTGGGGGTGATCGGCTGCGGGGGCCGGGGCAATAACGACGCGGGTGTGTTTATCCGCTACTCAAACACTCAGGTCACCGCCTTGGCCGATATGTTTGAAGACCGCTTGGGGCGTACGAAAGAGCGGTTGGACAGCCGGTTAAAAGAAGCGGATCGTCCCCCAATCGACTCATCCCGCCTATATCAAGGGATGAACAGTTATCAAGAGTTGCTCGCGACGGATGTGGATGGCGTCTTAATCACCAGCCCGCCTTACTACCATCCTCTTCACTTGGAAGCCGCGATCGACGCGGGGAAACACGCCTACTGTGAAAAACCAGTGGCGACAGATGTCGTGGGCGCCAAGCGTGTTATCGCGGCGGGGAAAAAGGCGGAAGGTAAAGTCAGCGTCGCGGTTGGATTCCAAATTCGTCACAGCAAAGAATTCCAAGAAATCGCCAAACGCGTCCACCGGGGCGATATCGGTAAACCAGTCTGTGGGCAAGTGTACTATCATACGGGCCGATTGGGGAACCGTGGACGCCGGGGCGCGTCCGAGCAGGAAAACCGCCTTCGAAACTGGGTATTCGACCAGGAACTGTCGGGGGATATCATTGTCGAACAGAATATCCATGTGATCGACGTCGCGAACTGGTACCTGCAGAATCATCCCATCAAAGCTTACGGCACAGGCGGCCGCAAAGCGCGCACCGATGTGGGTGACTGTTGGGATCATTTCATCGTCACGTTCTGGTATCCGGATGATGTGTTGATCGATTTCAGTTCCACTCAGTTCCTGCGGGGATGGGGAGACTGCCGCGAACGGATCTTCGGGACAAAAGGCTGCGCCGATTCACCCTACAACGGCTTCCCCCAGATTACCGGCGACAACGCTTGGACGGCGGATAATGACGGCCCTCTCGATGGTACGGAAGCCAGCAAAATGAAAGCGCTGGTGGACAGCGTTATAAGCGGGAACTACATCAACGAAACTGCGATCGGCGCCGAAAGCACGATGACCTCCATTCTCGGACGGATGGCCTCCTACGAAAACCGCGAGGTGACTTGGGATGAAATGATTCAATCCAACCAGGAATATAATCCCAATATCACGCTTTGATCATTAGTTATATGATTCAAGCGAATATAGAAGGCGGTCCAATGGGCCGCCTTTTCTTTACGCTAAATTCTGTTTCGATTCGCTCCAATGGTTACCGGCTCAACCGCTGGGCGATTTCTTCCTCCGTGTATTCCTCGATTGAGAGACTGAGATGGTTCTGGATTTCCTCCCAAGGCAGACCGATTTCTTCAAAGAAATCTTCCGTGAGCCGCTTCTCCCATTCGAAAATCCATTCCCGCAGGCTGGAGAGTGTCTTGCATTGATCGAGATTATCGGGTTTAGCGGGCAGAGGCCGTGTTTGTAAACTTGTCCGTTCCGCGTCACCCGCCGTCTCGAAACTTTCAGCGTACGCTTCGTCTTCACCGCTGATGGGGAGCATCCATTCTTCCGGCTGCCTGTTTTCGAAATCGTCGTACCATTCAGCGGCGGTTTGTTTGGCTTCTTCAAAATTATCCCGCAATTCGAGCCGTTTAGCGTCCGCGATTTTGTAGAACATTTTCATGGTTGTCTCCTTCCACGCTCTGGATGGTTCACCCACAGCCGTTCATCTTCGCGATCTTTCTTTTATGTTCAAATTACAATTCGTGCGTTTGTTATAAAAAATCTTAACCAAACGTGACATGATGTCAACAATTTTTTTGGGGAATTTCTTGGATAGTGGATAACCGCAGGAATATGAAAAGAGAATCTCGGCCAGAAACGTGACAGTATCTCAGAAGGGCTTCAGCGCTATCATGAAGGCTGCCATCTCATCATGTATCGCAAAGAAGAAAAAGGGATTGTCTTCATTCGCGCGCTCCATGACCGAATCGATACTTCAGAAAGAATCAAGGAAATAGAAAAGTGATTTTTCTTAATCTGTTTAATCCACCCTTTAGTCTATTCACCTATTCATGAATCCTCATTGCGCAATGTCATATCGGTCGAATGAGTCTCTTTCTCTTCCGGCGGGAAATCCTTGACGGGGGCGTTGTACATTTCGGAAATCAGTTTCGCCGGTCCAGAGAGGATAAAGGCGGCGGCGCAGGCCAGGATGACGAATTTGATGATCAGAAACGCCACGCAGAGGATTAACACCATGAAGACGGTGTGCTGGTAGATATTCTTCTTCTCGACCTGCCAGGAAGGAAAATCGGGATAGGGGATCGTGCTGACCATTAAACAGGAAAGTGCGACAAATAGGATGTGAAAACCCGTTTGAAGAATCGGATGCGCTATCGGAATCGGGTAGCCGAAAAAGTCCAGCGTAAGCGGCAGGACCAATTTACCCGCCTCTCTCATCGAACCATCTAATAAGACCAACACCAGCGCCGCGATGAAACAGGCTGGGGCCGGGCACGGTAAACCTACAAAATGCTTGGGTTTCTCGTTTTGAATGGTTTGCACGTTGAACCGCGCCAGACGCAGCGCTGTACAAAGGGTATAGATTAACACAAGGGAAAGACCGAGTTTGTCGTACGCGTGATAGAGAATGGTATGCATCAAGACGGGAGGCGCGACGCCGAATGAGATAACATCGGCCAGCGAATCCAATTGGACGCCGAACGGAGAATCCAATCCCATGAATCGAGCGACTTTCCCATCGATCATGTCGAAGAACGCCGCGAGCAGGATCAAAATCGCTGACAGTTCGTATTGTCCATCTACGCCCAGCAAAATCGCGCTGATTCCACAGGCTACATTCAACGACGTCAACGCGTTTGGAAGCAGGTGAACGAGTTTGATCTCTTTTGGTTTCCGCCGGAAGCGGGGAGGTCTGAACCGGCGCGTTTTCACGCGCGGTTTGGGATTCTGTGTATCCTGTGATAAAGACGCGTCCGTTTGACTGGTTTCAACGATTTGTACGGAATTTGAACGCTGGATCATTAGTACCTCCACGTAACGATTTCCGGTTCGTGATCGATTCGTCCCTCCTTTATCCGTGGTTTTAATCGGCGGTTTTTGATTTATTGCCCATCAATCCATTCCCGCAGTAAACGGATATATTCTGGATTTGTTCCACAGCAGCCGCCCACGATTCGCGCGCCCGCTTTGACGATCGCAGGAATTTTTTGAAGCATCTCTTCCGGCGTTTGATCATAGATCGTCGAACCGTTCTCGACCCGTGGATTGCCGGCGTTGGGTTGGGCCATAATGGGGAGATCCGTTCCCTCACGCATTTGCTGGACGATGGGAACGTATTCATCAAAACTGACCATGCAGTTGGAGGCGGCGACACAAGCGCCCATCGCCTGCATCTCTTTCGCCGCTTCCGCCGCGCTTTGTCCGAACATGCTCCGGTAGGAATCCCCCGCTTCCTTGAAACACATGGAGGTAATTACCGGTAGATCGCAGACTTCCAGTACAGCTTCACACGCGCAACGCAGTTCATTCAGATCCATCATGGTTTCGATGATAATCGCGTCGGCTCCCCCCTGGACAAGCCCGTTGACCTGACGGATAAATTCGTTTCGCAACGTATCGGGAGAGACGGTTCCATACGGTTCGAGAATCTCGCCGGTTGGGCCGACGTCACCTAACACCAAACATGAATCCCCCGCGGCCGCTTTCGCCACTCTCGCTCCCGCTTCGTTTAGTTTTTCGGTTCGTCCGTCGAGACCATATGCTTTCAATTTCGGCGGCGAGCCGCCGAATGTATTCGTGATGATGAAATCGCTCCCCGCGTCTACGTAGCGCCGTTGTATTTCCGTCACGGTTTCCGGTTGGTCCATGTTCCAGAGTTCTCCACAGGTCCCCTGGCTCAATCCCGCTTGTTGAAGCATGGTTCCCATCCCGCCATCACCAACGAGTAAGGTTTTCTTTTCAAGTAATTGCAAGAATCGGTTTTCGGACATTGTCTTGAATCCATTCATTTTGCGCGTTGTTTGTTCTGTGCGTATTGTTTACCGCATTTCAATGCGCTGGAATACTCTTTTTCTTTGTTCCCGTTTGAATACATGTGATCTTATCGCATTATCGTGACGCGATGAATATTACACAAGAGGAAAGTGGAAAAAACAGGGATTTGAAAGGACGATGAATATATAGGGAAGATGTTGACTTGAATGATGAATCAACCACCGATAAGACCTTGCACCGATAAATTTCCACCAAAGTACCCGATATCTCCCGGACTGATCAATCCATTGCTGGGATTATAGACCGAATCCCGCACAGGTCTTCCCGAAAAACGGTAGAAATCAGGGAATGGATAATCAACTAAATAAGAATCATTTTGATCGGGCCCCACGCTGGATACAGCGAATCCTTCGCGGCGGAGGTTGGGATTGCTTTGGATGTATGAGAAATTAACGTAGGGAGTATACGTATAGGAATTTTTTACTACGGCCATCATATTTCTTAAATCGGTTCCATCCACTCCCGGCGGCGCGAAAACCTCATCTTCTGCTGCTAACACTTCTTCGTATTCCGCAACGGGGCCGAAGGGATCGGTGACTTTAACGGGATTGAGATAGGCGACGGGACTGGTGAGATCCGGTAGAAGATACTGAGCGAAAAAGAAAAGTTCCTGATTCCGCCGGGGGTAAATATTATGATCGATTCGATAACTGTCGAGCGCCTGGCCAAGGGCGCGCAGGTCCATCTTTGCTGAGAGCACGCGGCTTTTCATCATGGCGTCCTGGTAATTCGGTACCGCGATCGCGGCCAGCACGCCGAGGATAGCGATAACGATTAGCAACTCGATCAAAGTAAATCCGTTTCGATTCATCATGGCGCCTCATTTTTCTTTTCGGGGGCGGCGAGGGAAGGAAAATACGTCCGGAGTTCTTCTTTGTTCCGCCGTATTTTCAAAGCGGAAATCCACCGGGCGGTCGCCTTGATCCGTTGAGCCTGTTGGGCGATAGGGCAGCTTTGGTGTTTCAATATACCTTCAAAACCTGGCTTGACCAGCGTTTGCTGGTTCCCGTTCGAGACTTGGACCAAGCCTTCCAGCACCGTAACGACGCTTTGCCCTTGCTCTACATCCACGGCGAAAGATGTGCCCAAGACAAGCGCTTCCCCTTCGGGCAGGAGCGCCCGGAATTTCCCTTTCCCTTTGGCGATGTTGAAAAACACACGGCCCCGGTTGATGCGGACGGTTCGCGCGTTTTCGATAACAACGTCGCTTTGCGATCCAATTGATATCTCGGCGCCGCCTTCAAGGTTGAGTATACTTTCCGCGTCGCGCGCGGTTTGGATCGAAGTTTGTTTTGTAATCTCCGCGCCTTTTTCCAGGTGAACCGGCGCCGCGCCAAACGCGATCACGGCTCCGGAATGATAGTCAAAATTACCCACAGTTTGCATCTCGTGATACGAAAACCACAAAGCCGGGAGGAGAACCACTACAAGCAGCGCGCCCAGGGCAAAGCGGGGAATCGAGAGCGGTCGGTAGAAAATGTTCTTCCACGAGGAGGATTCCAATTGCAGATCCAGCCGGGTGGATTCCGTCAACGCCGCTCTGTGCGATTCGCGAACGGCGGTTTCGACCAGGCGGTCGTAAAATTTCTCATCCGGTATCCATTCCTCTTCCGGCTGCAGCGCTTCCACCCATCCCTGAATCTTACGCCACTCCTTCCGGCATTCTTCGCAGGTATCCAGATGGTTTTGATACGCTTCGGGAATCGCGTCGGATTTGCCGTCAATTGTCAGAGCGAGTAATTCGGAAAGGATCACTTTGCATCTCATAAGAACACCTCGCTCTCTTTTAGCCCTTCCTGACCCGATAGCCGCCGCAGTTGCTTGAGTGCTCTGTGTGTGCGCGTATTGACGGTCGATATGGGAATATTCAAGAGATCCGCCACCGTTTCACTCGGCAGCCCCTGTATGATCCGCAGGATCAGGATATCTTTTTGTTTTGGTTTCAATCGGTCTATCGCACGATGGATTCGCTCCATCGTTTCGAGTCGAACCAACTCCTGACGGGGATTCATTTCCCGCGTTTTTAACTCCACATATGATTCTTCCATAATTTGTTCCAAGGAAACGATGTCGTGTTTTTTACGCTGATTCAGTTCCTTATAAGCGAGATTCCGGGCGATCTGAAATAGCCAAGGCATCAGTTTTCGTTTAGGATCGAATTTTTTATGTGCGCGGCACGCTAAAAAAAACGCTTCTTGAGCCAACTCGGACGCCCGGTCGTGGTCTCGCAATAAATGGTTGATAAAATTGACGATATGGGCAAAATGCTGTCGAGCCGCCGCGTCGTACGCCCAGCGTTCGCCACGGTGAAATCCTTCATTGATCTCTTTTTGCCGCTCTGGATTGGTCGCTTGCACGTTTCCTTCCGATCATTCCAAATCTTACGTTCCGCCCCTGTCCTCTACGTATCTCCATATCATCGGCATTCTTGAAGGAAACGCAATCCTTTTATCTCCCATTTATTTTGAAATCCACTCGTTGAATCTTACTATTATTTATACAACCGCCGAGAGAATCTTTCATTTTATTTATCCTTAGAAAAAGAAAACGTTCTACCCATCTACAAGTAGAACGCTTTTCTTTGAATGACGTTTAACTGACTATGGATCACTCCAGAACGCCTGTTGAATCTACGACATACATTCGTGTGCATTTAGAGTATTCATCACCTAATGGGCTGGGATAAATGGTTTCCGCGTAGAAGGCTTTGTATCCTTGTTTCGGTAGTTCAATATCCGCAATGAATTCCTGTGTACCATTGTCTTCTAAAAGCTTGCTTGTCCATACCGCTTCCCGGAAATCTCGTATGGGGGATGTGGCGTTCCATAGGTTCACGCTTTTCACATTTTTATCCCCTGTAACACGGAATTGGACGTGGCTCTCTTTTTCTGATACCGACCAGTGGATGGACGGATGCTTTGAACCATTCGCCGATAGGGCGAAAAACGCGGCGAGAGCGCGAACCGCCTGTTTGCCGTCTCCCAAACCGTGACCCACGTTGGGAACGTAGTGAATGTAACTTTCTCCCACAAGATCCTTAAAATACCATTTCACGGCGTCCACAGGCCAATAGGGATCGTTGGTACCAATAAAAATCAGTTTCGGCATGGTTAATTTTGACCGGTACGAATAGGGATCGACGATGGCGAGCAGCGGCTGGCCTTCCGGCTCTTTCATTCGTTTCGGGAGATCGAGTTCGGTATAATCATTAATCTGTTCGCTGTATTCCCCCCATGCTTCCAGCTGATAATCCATCTGAGGGCTCATGTTGAGAACATCGATCACCATCGGGGCGATGGCGGAAACCCGGCTGTCCGCCGCGCCGGTCAACCATGTGGTCCAACCGCGTTTGGAGCCCCCCGATACGACAAATTTGTCTATTTTCCGGCCGAATTCTTTCCAGCAGAATTCTTGAATCGTATCCATACCTTTTACCGCGCTTTTTACCATTGGAAGCAGGAGCGGCCAGCTGTTGTCCTTGGTTTCAAAAAACCGCTGGAAGGTGTAGGCGATCAGCGTATCTTCGGTTTTATCTCCATAGAGAGGCTGATTGGGCACTTGCCGCAGAACCGCCACCGGCGTTCCACACGCGTTGGCGATCTTTGAAAACATCGCCAAGAGGTCATCATTTTTTCCATCATGCCATTTTGGATTCCCGTTCTCATTGACACCGCCGGAAATAAAAAGAAGCGCATGTTTGGTATTGGTCCATTGATCCGGGATAACGACGCTTAGCTGATGGGTCCAGGTATACTCTTTCCAGGTCTGGGAAGTAAGAAGGATTTCGTAAATCTTTTGTTCTTCAATTGTAGTTATTTCTTTGAGCGTCCATTGATACGCAGGCTCTTCCTTTGCGATAAATTCAGTCAATATTTCGTCCGCCATTAGCGAATCGCCTCCCACGATTGTATGAATTGATATGAGAAAAATGCTGTAGAGGAGAGAAGGTCTTTGACTCCATGCGGAAATTTTCATTCATTAATACTCCTTTCTGTAGTATAGAATGCGAAACCGCGTGAATAGACATTCGAAATGAGGATTCTATAATAACCTGCATACAGTTTGAGAAGTGATTAAAATAGAAACTCACGCGGCTTTCCTGGTTCGTTCCCGCGCGATTCCTTGGATGGGGATGTCCGGTTGTTCGCCGTGGATGGCTTTGATGATGAATTCGGGTGGATGCCAGATTGAGGGCAGGCCCCGTTTGCCCCGCTTGAGGAGTTCGTTCTTGATCTGGATTAGCCAATCCATGTACATCAATTTCAATTTATATGTGGGCAGCCATTTCAGCAGTTTCTTGGAAAACCAGAATAGTTTTGGATAACTGACGAAAAGATGGGCGCATTGTCCGATTCGTTCGATAAGTTCCTTGTTTTCAAATTGAATGCTGCCACATAATCCTTCTTGAAATTCGCTGGGAATTTCAGAGAGATCGCCGCTGAAACCATATTCGCGCGCCAATTCGCCCAGTTTCGTGCCAGGAAAGGGGGCGAAGAAAGAAAACGTGTTCGTATGGGTCCGGCAGCGAATGTTTAATTCAATCGTAGAAAGCGCTGTTTCGATCGTTTCACCCGGCACGCCGAACATGTTCTGACCTACGATGCGAATCCCATGTTCGTAATAGAGATCGCAGGCGCGAAGATATTGCTCGTTGGAGATATTTTTAGCGAGTATGGTGCGGCGGATTTCCTCATTCCCGCTTTCGATGCCCATCGCGGCGCGAATACAACCCGCTTCAGCCAGCAACTGGACATCTTCTTCATTCGTCAGATCGCTGCGGACATTACAAATGAATGGTAATCCGATTTCGTCTTTATAGCGGGGCAAAAACTCTTGCAGCCAGCGGCGGTTCAGGATGAAGGTGTCATCTTGAAACGCAATGTAGACGACTTTGAACTGCTCTTTAAGCCAGCGGATTTCAGCGAGTACGTTATCGACGCTTCGATGACGGGTCCAGCGGCCTTTCTGTATGGTCCGGGAGATGTGATTAAAGCAGTACGAACAGTCGTACGGGCAACCTCGTCCCGCCGCGACGAATCCAGTGCGCGTTCGCCAGACGGAATCGAATCCCCGAACCAACTCCCGGTCGGGAAAGGGAAGGTCGTTAAGCCCATTCTTATCAATGAATGGACGGATGGAATTTTTAATAATCGTACCGTTTTGTTTAAACGCTAGATTCTCGATTCTTGTAAAATCTTTGCCCTCCTCCATCGCATTTGCCAGTTCCAGCATAGGGTATTCGCCTTCACCGATGCAGATCGCGTCAATCCCTTCTTCTTCGATGGTTTGGGGAAAGAATGTCGGGTGAGGGCCGCCGAAGAGGGAGAAGCATTTGTGTTCATTTTTGATCGCCCGGTTGATTTCATAATATCTTTCGGCAAAACTGGTTGCGGCCGAGTACGCCAGCATGTCCGGATTTAATTCTTTGATCGTTTGAACATAATCCGATCCGTCATCGACATTAATCGCCGTCACCGTGTGACCCGCCTCTTTCAATAACGCCGAAATATAAGACGCTCCCAGTGGTTGATGACTCAGGATATCCTGGACGAATACAAATGTTACATGCATACAACTCACCTCACCAACAACAGCTTTTATCTATTCTCATTCAAATTCTTTCTTTTTATATAGTGTATAAACGGCCGCTCTTTTTATCCAGTTCAAGATAGCCGTTATAAAAAACATCATGATTGAGATCGCAATCTGCAAATGAAAATGAGTTGCGAAAGAAATCTGGAAGGAGTAAGTCTTAGAAACTCATTTTCAGATAAACGTTATATACATAATAGCCGGATATCGGATATATTCAGTTATTGTTAATATACTCAAGAGAATCAGCGTAAGTATGAATCGAGACGCCGAGCTTCGATTCGACATTTTTTTCGATCCAGACGCGGATGGTTGGAAGTCGCGGATCAATGAATGAAGACGAAATAAGGATGATTGCGGGGAGATAGAAGACTAATCAATCTATGAATTAATAAGTCTTGCCCCTTTCCCTTTTTCTGTTTTCCATTTACATTCTTTGGAGGCGGGGTGTTCCGGGGGCTGCCTGAACAAGCTGAATTTGTGGAATCGGTTTGTTGTTTGGATTCTTTTATCTCAAAAAAAATTTCAAAGAACTTTGGCGCGACTAATCTTTTTATTTCTTTTTACTTGGGCGGTCACCCTTGGAAGCGAGGGGTGGGGATGTTGTTTCCTGTGGCTTTTCCGTTTGGAGCGGCCCCGGAGTTTCTCCATCACTACATGCGGTCTTGGATTGGTCTGGCTCACACTGATATTAATCCTGGCTGGATTGTTACATTGTTATAACACCGCCACGATGTGGGGAATCTTTTTCGTCTGGATCGTGGCCGCAGGTGTCCGGTCGGCGCTTCTTTATCTCCATTGTCCTCCCAGCGAATCGTTCCTGAAAAAAGAGGTGGAATGGCTGTTTTTAATTTTCCGGCTGTATCTGGTTGTCATGTTGCTCCTCTGTTTTTCTACCGTAATGACTCCGGAAACCCGCCATGATCCATATGACTATCATCTAACGATCCCAGCGTTGTATCTTGCCCAGGAAAGCATCGTCGAAATTCCCTGGCACGTGTTTACCTATATGCCGAAGAATGGGGAGATTCTGTATGGGCTCGCCTTGGGAATTGACAACGATTCATTCGCCAAATTGATTCACTATCTTTTTGGTTTATTTTGTGTTTTTACCCTCTATTCATTTGGTTTGCGAATTGGCGGAAAACTGATGGGATTCTTGATGGCGGTTTTGGTTGTGACACTGCCGCTTTTTGGATTCCTCGCCACATCGGCTTATGTGGATTTGATCCGTGCATTTTGGGAATTACTGGCTTATTACTGCTTGTGGTGTTGCTGGGAGAACCGGGAGCAGGTCTCCGAAACCCGGAAATGGATTCTTTTTTCCTGCTTATTCGCAGGGATGGCGCTGGGGACAAAATACGTTTCCTGGTTTGTGTTCTATCCACCTTATGGGATTTGTCTGCTGTTCACGCTGTTTCTCGTTCGGTTAGGAAACCGATTAACGTTGATTCCTTTTATGGTTTTATTAACGTCATTTCCAGTAATTCCCTGGCTGACGTTGAACGCAGTATGGACAGGAAATCCTATTTATCCATTGCTCCCTTCCGTTTTTGGGATGCATATTCCTCCGGCGCGGGAAGCGTATGAATTCTTTCTTCGCCATACTCCTTCAGCCGATCTAAGCGGTATTAGAAATTGCCTTGTGTATTTAATAACCCGGTGTAAACGATTGATTCTAGATGGCAACGCGGTAGCGTTGGTCGGCTTGGCTGGTTTGGTGGCTCTTCCCTGGTTTCGAACTACGAATATAGGGCGGCGCTTTTCACGGCCCGTTTGTATCGGGCTTGCGGTTTCGATCAGCCTTTCGCTGGGATTGTTCGCATTAGGAACTGATAATGACGATGGCCGGTTCTGTTTTAGCGCGCTTTGTCTTTTAGTGATTCCAACCACCGCTCTTCTGCTGCTGCTGGATTGGAGAATGAAAGATCGCTCTCCACTTGGCCCGTACATCCTTCCGTTTTTGATCACAGTTTTCTTTGTTAATGGACTCTCCTACCGGTATGCGCAGTTGGATTCACTGCGAGAAACACTTGTTCCCATTTTGAGTGATCATCAGAGAGATGATTGGCTGCGGCATCGTTTCCCCGGATATCCTGTTATTCAATGGGCCAATGAAAATCTTCCACCGGACGCGTTTGTCCTTGGACTTGGTTACCCGCTCCGGCGCAATCATATTTCTGGGATCAAATTTGGGTACATTCCTTTTCTTGAATCGATTGACGCTCCTCTCCCGCCGGAAAAACTCGCCCAGATACTTCTTAAAAACGGAGTAACTCATATCGCTAAACCGTATTTAAAAGTATCAGATACAGTAGATTTTTCTCAGCTGGAAGAAAACTGGTTGACACCGGTATTCAACTACCGCGAAACGACAGTGTATATCCTGCGTAAAGCCCCAGTGAAGCGTCCCTCATAACGGTTTTTTTCATGGAGATGAACCGATGGCTTTTCATTAGGAACGGCGGGATTGGCGATACTGTTCTTCTTTCCTCTACTGTGCAAGCGGTCCGTTTACAAAAACCGGACTCCTGGATCGAATTGATGGGTATTCAGGAACGGGTGGAATTGCTGGTGGGGCCTGGATTAGCTAACCGCGCTGTCTCCTTTGAACGTCCTGGTATTGAGACACTGTTTGCTGGAAATGAGCCTGTCGCTGGTGAATTGCGGGAATATTTAACCTCTTTCGATGCGATTATTTATTACGCGGGGAAAGACCACGCGCGTTTGGAACAGCGGCTGCGAATGCGGGATACCCAATTCGTACATGTTCATCCTGCTCTTCCGGAACCTGGACAACCGATTCATATCACACAGCATTACTTGAACGCTCTTTATGAAATTTTTCCAAAATGTGGTTGTCCATCTCCTCGAATTGTCTTGAGAGATAATGAACTTGATGCGGCCCTGCACCGGTTGGTGCTTGAATGGGGCGTTCAGACCGGATCCTATCTGTCCGCCATGCATCCTGGGGCGGGGAATTTTGAGAAACGCGCTCCAATCGATCTATTTATCCAATTTGTCCGATTGAAAATGGATCGTTTTCCAATTGTAAGGCCAGTCATTATACAAGGCCCGGCGGATGAGGAGTCGGTTGACGCTCTTCGATGGGCGCTTCCTCAATCGGTGGATGTGATTGTCCTCAAGGATCTTTCGTTGCGGGAAATCGCCGCATGTCTGGATTTTTGTAATGACTTCGCGGGAAACGACAGCGGTGTAGCGCATATCGCGGCGGCGCTTGGAAAACCCACAACCGTATTTTTTACCGCGTCAGAGCCACGGCTATGGGCGCCACTTGGTTCGCATGTCTGTGTGAAGGATTTGCGTTGAATCGCTGATTGAATCTGTTCTATTAATCACTCACGATCTGAATTTTCTTCCAATATCCAGCTTCATAGGCCCAACCAGTGGGTTGATTAAGAAGTTCAAGGTTGATGGTATTGCCCGCGAAGGTGGAGAGATCAATTTTGATGTTTGTCCAGCCTTCTTTCGCGGTGTTCTTCCCGATGGGTGAATAATAGATCGTGGCTCCGTCTACTTTGACGATGAGATTCCAATCGCCTTGCGGGTGATGGCCTACGGTAAGGAGCAGGCTGGTTTTTTCCCCATGTGGGATTTCCAATTTTTTGCTTAAAACGCAGGGAGTGTTTTGGTTGAGTGGATGAGTGACGAAAACATTTTCTTTACCAAGCGCTTCTTCATGCAATCCCGGATCCATATCATCGCCGCAATGAGTCATCTTCCATCCCGGCGCGAATTTCTCGATTTGATATCCAAACGCTTCTGTGATTTTTTCCATCTCTTCTTCGGTGAAGCGGCTTCCAGCGCTGGGGCCGGGTTCCCAGCATTGTTCGAATTGGCTTGGTTTCGGTTCAAGGACAGGGATAACAAAAACCTCTTCACCATTGTCGTCTTTCTCGATACGCCCACCGGCCTGCAAGACAGACTGCCGCACAAGTTTTTCGGATACGGCGATCAGTTTGGGGAAATTGTAGGCGGTGTGGGAGAAATGGTTATCCTCATTCAAAGCGGAGGTAAACCGTTCCGGAAGGTTTGAAAAACCAAGAGTCGTGAAGAGGACGCCGCCCGCGTTGGAGGGATTACAGTCGGAATCCTGTCCACAGCGTGTGGAGATGACGATGGTCTTATCCGGATCGCCTTCTCCATATACCAGTCCCATAACGATGTATGCGCCGTTGATTTTGGCGTCGATGTTGAACGCGCTTTCCGGTCCGGAGCAGGAGAAGCGGCGGTATTCGGGATTGAGGTGGTATTTTTCATTGATACAATTCCAGGTTTTCACCCAGTCGTCCGGATTTTCCTTGTACCATTTGACTGTGTCGCGGATTGCTTCAGCGTATTGGCTTTGGGCTGGGATACATTGTAAACCAGCGTCAATGATTTTCAGGATATCGGTTTCGAAAAAGGCTTCAGCGTACATGCCGCCGACGAATTGCCCGCCGTACAAGCCGTCTCCATAGTTCATTAATCGTCCAAAGACTTCACCGAGTTGAATGGCGACATTCGGAAGGCCGGGCGCGATCAAGCCGGAGTAGTCGGCTTCGATCTGGTAATCGATATCGTCGGCGTGTTTGTTGAATTCCGGATGGCCCGAATCGGGGGGCGCGATGCCGGCGCGCAGGTTATCGCGTCCCGCCCGGTTGGCGTGCCAGAGCCGGTAACCGCTGTTGGCGAAATCGATCCCCGCTTGCCGGATTGAGACGTTCATCCCATAGAGTTCCAATGTTCGTAGAAAGGTCATTTCCACATAGATGTCGTCCTGGCTGAATTGATTGATTGTTTCGGGTTTCCATGCGGGCATTTTGTCTTCCGGGATGATCTTGCCGTTCCATTTGAACTCGGTTGGAGCGCCCCAGCCGACGCCGGCCATTTGTCCGATCCAACCGGCTTTCATCTTATCGCGGTATTCTTTGACCGGCAGGCGGCGGAATTTTTTTCCGTTGTCGGAGGCCTGGGTGTATGAGCCAGCGAGGATTCCAATGGCGATGAATAAGAACGTTAATTTACGCACGATCGTGTTCTCCTCTCATTTGTGAGTATTGGATTTCAAGAAATGATACCGGTGATTATTGTGATTCTATCCCACCGGCTTCTTTATGGATTTCCAACCATATCCCATAATTGACGTTCTGTCCACTTAGAGTGGGGGTGTGAATCCGGTAATTTTCGATCTTGAGTGTTTTCATGATTTGTGTCAATTCTTCCCGTGTTTTTTCGATACTGTATTTCGGCATACCGCGTCCTTTCCCCTGCCGGTTTCGAATTTGAGAGGCGGTTTCCAACGGCAGGTTTTTGGAGAAGCCCCGTCCGATATACGCAACTCCACCCGGCTTCAAAACCCGGTAGATTTCGGAAAAGGCTTTCGTTTGGTCTTTCCAGAATTGAAACGAACCGCGCGAGGTGATGATATCGGCGTATTCATCGCGGAAAGGCAGCGATTGAGCGTCCGCGAAGACGGCTCCAACTTGGCCGATCACGTGGGCTTGTTCCGCCAGTTGAAACAGGTAGGTAAAAAAGTAGGGATTGATGTCTGCGTCGATCCAGTACATTTTTGGGGATCGTTTGGCGAGTTCGACAACCAGGTTTCCAGGACCGCCACCAAGGTCGATCCCGATACCAGCTTTGTTCACAAGGTCGAATTCCTGAACGATCCACTCAGCCAAGGGGGCATAAACCGGATTCAACGCGCCGCTCGCCGTACGCCAGAAGCCATCCGCCTTTTCGCGGGTGTACATTTCGTTTGATGGAACGGTGAGTACCTGCGGCCAAACAGCGGGGGCAATTAGGAAAGCGCACAGAATAAGAGTGACTCGAATGAATATTCTTCGTTGAATTGTGGGTGTCATCGATGTTCCTTTGTTAGAGTGATTTGTTAGATATTTATAGCATGAGTTGAATCGTTAATGGGAGGGGGAGAGAGTTGGTTAATGAATTTTGAATGTTTGATTACTTGAGAGAATGATTTGAGACGAAATTAAGGTTCATCCGGTAATTGAGTGCATAAAATCATTTTGGGGAATTGCGATCTTTGTTCAGGATGACTTAATCGTCTGAACCATGATTCTAAGGATTATAGGATTACCATGATTTCAAAAACAAGAAAATCATGCGAATCAAGTAAGACAGCGCCAGCTGGCTGGCTTTTTAATCAAGGTTCAGACAATAAGAATCCTGCATGGCAGCGCTGGGCTTCAAAATTTCCAACAAAAAGTGAATGGATTGTTGAGTAACGTACTCACTTTCCGGAAGAGCCTAAATAAATTTTTCTCCTTGCATTTCATAGTACCTTATACGAAGCGCTCATCAGGATTGTTCTTTTAGTCTTCTTTCTATCGTATCAAAAACATCATTCTGAGGCTTAAAGCGTTCTGCTTTTACATCCTCTTCCCCTATAGCGATTAATTTTATGATGCCGATCGCGTTCCGCATTTTTTCATAGCTTTCGGGATCCTGCAAAACCGCCTTCGGTTCACCGTTTTGTGTGATGATGACAGGCCGATGGGATTCGTTGATTTGTTTGAGTAATTTGGGGGTGTGGATTTTAAGTAGGTAATTGGTTTGATGTCTTGTAAAATCTTCATATCTCTTATCTCCTGTCAGTTTATCCTACTAAATACGAGCAGGAGATCAAACGTCCAGTGATTATCGCACACGTAATATATTTCTAGAGACGCTTAACCAAGCATTAGATTTTATCCTTATGAGCATTGACGTGGATCACTCTGAAGAATTTGAAATTCATGGAATTTAATTGCGATTTGCTGGATTCGCTTTCTGGGGGCGCCGTTTAATAACAACAAGTGTCAGGTCATCGTGTTGAGGGATGTTTCCGGAGAATTCGGTGATTTTATCACGGATCGCTTTCACAGTGTCTTTTGCGTTGCGATTCCGGTTTTGTTTTAGGGAATAGAGGAAGCGCTCAAGGGTGAACTCTTCCAGCGAACGGTTCATCGCTTCGGTGATTCCGTCTGTGTAGAGAACCACCGTGTCTCCCTCGTTCAATTGCACGGATTGTATTTCGGTGTTTTTCGCGAAGATGTCCCCATTTACAAGACCTAAAACGATGCCGGGTGGGGTAATTTGATCGAATTGGGATTGGCCGTCTTTCAACAGAAGAAGCGGTTCGTGACCGGCGCGGGCCAACTGAAGCTCGCCTGTGGACAAGCGCAGAACCGCCAGCGACATGCTGATGAATGTACCCTGCCGCATGTCGGGCCGGATGAAGCGGTTCAGTTCAATGATCATTTCGCGCGCGGTTTTATCCTGTTTCGAAAGGGCGCGCAGGGCGCTGCGGACAGTAGCCATGGTTAACGCGCCGGGGATGCCTTTGCCGGAAACATCGGCGATCGCGATGCCCAACCGGTCCTCATCCAAAAGGAAAAAATCGTAATAATCGCCGCCGACTTCCTGGGCGGGCACACTCGCTGCGGCGATATCATAGCCTTCCAGATGAGGGCAGGTTTTCGGGAGCAGTAATTGCTGCACTTCTTTGGCCAGTTCCATGTCGCGTTCCAACCGTTCGATTGCCTGCAAACTATTGTGCATGATCGCGCTGCCCAGGGTGTGGGCGGCTTGTTCGGCCATGGCGGAGAGAGTCGCCTCGTCCGAAGGGGAAAACCGGGCATCTTCGTTTTTAGGATTGACGACTGAAAGCGCGGCGACAGTTTGGTCATCAACTTTGAGCGGCACGACCAGCATGGACTTAATCTGCAGGAATGGTTCGTATTGCTGCTGAATTCGCTTGTCGTGACCGGCGTCGGTGATCCGGATCGAGATGCCATTTTTGGCGGCGAGCCCAACAATCCCTTTCCCGATGGGGATTTTTTCCGAGCAGACCACTTCATGAATATAGCTAATCCGGGAAGCGAGATTGGGCTGATACCCCATTTCTAATTCAGGGGGGTAAGGGCCCTCGACGACACGGGCGGATAGTAATCTACCCTTCCCAGGCTCATTTTTGGATTTCATGAAGAGTTGTTCGATGTCGTCCCAGACAAAGATCGCGCCGGCTGAGGCGTTGGTTAGGTCCATCCCATAACGCAGGGTTTGTTGTAGAAGGCGGTTCAGATCGAAACCGCCCATAAAATAGGATTCTCTTTCATGCGCCGCTGGCGTCTGTCCCAGATTCTTCTCCGGTTGGGATTCCTCGCTCCCACTCAGTTTCTTGAGAAACGAGATCATCGCGTCTTTTTGTAATTTAAAGGAATTCGCATGTTTGAACGTTTCTTCCACGTACAGGAAATTCGCGCGTAAGAGTAGTAACAGAAAGAGAACCAGAGTGATACAGGTGATGGAATGGACTTGGTTGAGTTCCGCCGGGATACTCGCCGACCAGCTGACGAGAATGATTAGAATAAACCAACTCATCGGGTGCTCGCTGGACAAGAGGATCCAGAACGTATGCGCAATGATTGTAAGCTGCCACACGGGGAAAATCCAATGCGCGATCACATTCGATATCGCCGAATTATCGCCCATTCGAATCAGAAAAAGGCTCAATCCGATCATCACTGCGATTCCGGCCCAGCGGAACCGGTCGATTAAAACCATATCCGGGGGTTTTCTTTTTTTACGAATGGGCAGGATCGCAAAGTACATCAACGCGTGAGCGATATACATCGTCGATGCGATTAGGAATGATATTCGTAAGATGTCAAGTAAAAATACTTGAGGGGAGAGAAATTGATTAATTGGAGTGATAATCAAAGAAAGCGCCCAGAAAAGGAATCCCATGATAAACAGATAGGATTGGCGTATATTGAGAAGAGGAATAAACGTAGTGATCGATGTTCGCTGCGCGATTTCCTGAAACGAGAGAAAATGACGCAGGAAAAAGAGAATTGTCATCGAAAGCACTATATTAACGATGTTGAATGGATCTGACATCAAGCGTATTTACCCTTTTCTCTTGTATTCATTGAACCGCTTTTTTTACATTTGGGTTTATTTTCGGCTCTTTCTAAAGTGTATCATAGTATTAACAGATTGAAAACGGATTTCATGATTTCTGCGTTTAGTGTATAGACGCATTATACTGGAGCCAATTCTGTTGCAATCCGGATTATCGTCTATGGGATATCAGTTATGCGTTCTTGAAGGCCGAATATTGTCTCAATATTAAATTGTACCTCATATTGCTGTATTTAGGAGGCGTTCAATTCTTCACTGGGCTTATTTTTTTATTCGAGAAAAATTGTCATGTAGTTATGCTTTGCAATGTTTGTGTTTCTTGCTCCCGCTTCGATGAATGGGAAATTCTCATGATTCGTTGGCGCTTTTTTTATCATTTCCCGATTGAATGGCGTTCAATCGTTCTCTGAACTGATTCGCTTCTTTCTTTCGTCCCATTTTTTCAAGAAGGGAGGAATAGTTGGTTAGCGTATCGATTAAGTTGCTATGATCGGGGCCGAAGGTTTTTTCCATAATCGATAGGGATCGTTTGTAATACGATTCGGCCTTCTCGAATTTATTCTGTTCGACATAGAGAGCGGCGGCGTTGTTGAGGAGTTCCGCGACAGCGGGGTGATTGAATCCGGCATGGCCTTCTAAAATAGACATCGCTTGATTGAAAAGGTCTTCCGCTTCGCTATATTCTTTTTGGAATTGTTTGGTTTTTCCGAGGTTATAAAGAGTTTCCGTGAGAAGTGAATATTGGGAAGTGGGTTGTGTCTTGAAAATAGCGAGGGCTTTATTATAAAATTGTTCCGCTTTTTCGTATTCTTTTAAATGAAAATACAGCCCCGCGAGATTGCTGAGACTCTGGCCAACAAGAGAATGCGCCGGCCCCAGTTTGTTTTTGTAGATTTCCGTAGCGCGTTGGAGGAGCGATTCGGCCTGTTTTTCTTTACCTGTTTTTTCATAGAGAACGGCAAGGTTGCTGAGGCTTTGCGCCACTTCAGGATTATCTTCACCGTAGAGTCCTTTCCGGATTTTTAACGCTTTTTGGAAGAGCGGCTCCGCTTCCTCATACCGTTCCTGGTAGAAATAGAGGCCCGCTAAATTGGTATAACAATCCGCCGTTTCTGCTGATTCCTGGCTATTGGCTTTCAAGAGAATATCGAGTGACCGCTTATAAAAAACTTCCGCCTCATCCATTTTTCTCGCTTGATACAGCAACGCCGCCATATTATTGATGGTTTTCGCGAGATCTGGATGGTCTTTCCCCATCGTCCTTTCCCGGTGGGTTAAAGCTTGTTTGTAATAGAACAAAGCACGGTCAAGATTGCCCTTCTGGTAGTAGAGTAAACCAAGGTTGTTCAACAATGGACCTAAGCGTTGATCGTATGGATCGAAGTTTTCCGCCTCTTTAAGCGCTTCCAGTAAAATTCTTTCCGCTCCTTGATAATCTTCTTTTTCGAACGCGTTCCCAGCGCTTTGCATTAATGTGTCCCACGAATCTTCTTGGGCGAATGTGGGTATTGAACACAGAATGAGATAGAGGCATCCGACAAGAAACAGAATCCATTTGCCGGTCATAACGTTTTATCCTTTCAGCAGCTGCTGTGGAATTGGGAGAGTTTCCGGATTTTTCGTGTCATCATGAAAAATTCCAGTTTTCTACTCTTCAATCGATTCTGTGATTTGTCAATGAGAAGAATCCATTCATTCTCATTCCCTAACGAAAAAAGAACGAACGGCGCCGAATTGTTGTTCATTTTATATCTATAAAGGAAAAAACAAAATAAGGTTCAGGACTGGACGTGTCGCAGGGAGGAAATTAGTATTTCTTATCGAGATACGATTCATTATTACAGGCCGTCCCATGTGATGTGGTTGGTTATGGGAGGGTTTTTACCCTTTTATTATACATTTCCACATGAAAGCCACCTGCAGAGGCTGATTTAACCGGAGCGCCGTTTATGAAGATCCTTTATTTTGACGCATTCGCTGGAATTAGTGGAGATATGTGCCTAGGCGCCCTAGTGGACGCTGGGTGTCCGTTAGACGCCATAAAAACCGTCTTGGCGGGTATGGATATTCCCTCTTTCGATCTGTGTAAAGAACCCGCTCTTCGCGGTCCGCTTTCCGGAACTAAAGTTCATGTAGAAGTACAGGAAGAGCCGCATTCTCATCGAAAATTAATGGATGTATTGAAAATTGTGGACCGCGTTCAATGGCCGGGCGCCGTGCGTGATCAGATTGAAGACGCGTTCACGGCTTTGGCTAAAGCGGAAGGGCGCGTGCACGGGAAAGCGTACGATCAGATTCATTTTCACGAAGTTGGTTGTTACGACGCGATCGTTGATATTTGTGGAACGCTGCTAGGGCTGAATTTGTTGGGTGTTGAATCGTGTTTCTGTTCGAAACTGCACGTAGGGGAAGGATTTGTGAAGACGCGGCATGGCCGGCTGCCGCTTCCCGTTCCCGCGACGGCGCATCTCATCCAGGGATTTGAGGTGTATTCTTTAGGGATTCCGATGGAGATGATTACGCCGACAGGCGCGGCTCTGCTGCATGTGTTGGCGGGGGGATCTTCGCCGATGCCGGTGATGCGTCTCGATACAACCGGCTATGGAGCGGGGACGCGGGATCCGAAAGAGGTCCCCGGTATGCTGCGCGTGTTTTTAGGGGAGACAACGGGCGCCGGGATTATTGATCGCGCTGTGATGATCGAAGCGAATATCGATGATATGAATCCTGAATTTTTTGAACCGTTGATGGAAAATCTTTTCAATGCGGGCGCGCTCGATGTGACGTTTACTCCGCTGATGATGAAAAAGAACCGGCCCGGCACACTGATTTCCATCCTTGTTCCCCCCGCTTTGAAGGAAACGGCGGCGCGGATTCTATTGCGGGACAGCACGACTATTGGTGTCCGCTTTTACGAATGCGAACGGCGGACGCTGCAGCGTGAATTGTATGAAGTCCAGACCAAATGGGGCGTGGTGAAGGGAAAAGTCTGTTGGGGTGAAGGAATCGAGAAACGGTTTACACCGGAGTATGAGGATTGTAAACGCATTCATCGTAAAAAAAATATCCCCATCGCCGAAGTGTACCGGGAAGCTATTCAGTGTTTCTTAGGGATTTAAACTGAAGGTTGAAGGTTAGTTCTCAAAACCTTTGGCCTTCGGATAAAATATTTTCGAAAATGAGGGGATGAATTGAAGGGTAGAGATAATTATCTGTCAATTCGGATCAAAAATGGGATTTTTACTTTGGATTAACAAAATTTACATAAAACAAATAAACTGTTAAATGGGAGAAAAAAAGATCCTGCAAGTCTAAACTTTCCCGTATATTGTGTATAGTAATCTTGCCAACATCTATATCTATGAATTTATGTATTCGTTTTGACTTTTTGCCGTTTTGTCAATTGTGAATTATAATTCTGCATGCGTAATAGTACCGGCTTACTATGAAATTCCATTTATCCTTACAAAAGGTCTGATTAATGAAATCGAGAAAAGTACAGATTCTGCTCGCCGTTTTGATCGGCGTGACTTGTTTGGTCCTGTTTATATGTGGCATGGACTGGAAGGAAGTGATCGCGGCTATCGCCGGGGCGAATTATGGATGGGTATTGGCCGCTGTGTTTATTGGTTATTTATCTATGCTGATCCGCGCGATCCGCTGGCAGTCGTTTTTAGGCGATCCGAAGGTCACAATTGGTAAATTATTTCTGATTATGAATATTGGCTTTATGGGAAATGGAGTGTTTCCCGCGCGAATGGGGGAATTGATACGGCCTTTTTTAGCGGGCCGGTATACTGATCACCGGTTTTCCAAAGCGCTTGCGACAATTGTGGTTGAGCGAATCTTTGATTTATTAGGATTATTAGTGATTCTGGCGTATGTGTTTTATGTATTCCCTTTTCCCATTGATCCCGCCAGTAATACAGTGTCAGAGGAAATCGCCGCGTTGGCGGGAACGGAACAAAGTAATGTGATTCTCTATGTGAAAGAATTTGCGAAATATGGAGTTTTCGCTTTTATCATTTTATTTTCGGCGATTGGCGTATTAACATACGCGCCTAATTGGAGTCTAAAAGTGTCCGCCTGGATGCTGAAGCCATTACCTGTCTCATTTTCGTCAAAGTTGCTGCACATGATCAAGTCATTTGAAGACGGCGCGTCCACTCTCCGGCGTCCCCTTTCGTTTCTTTTTTGTCTCGCACTGACGTTGTTGCTATGGTTGACGATCGCCTATAGTGAATTGCTGATTTTATGGGCGTTTGGTGTGACGGAGGTGGGTTTCAACGGCGCTCTATTTTTCATGGTTGGTTTGTGTTTCGCTGTGATGTTTCCTCAGCTCCCCGGTTACATTGGCGTGTATCAAGGCGCCGCTGTTTTACTTTTAACGAGCGCATTTTTAGTCGACAAGGATATCGCCGGGGCCGTCGCTTTGGTCATGTGGTTCTCTCAAGTGCCGCCGGTGATCATTTTAGGATTTGTGAGTCTTTTGATTATGGGAATCTCGTTTCGGGAGATCAGTCACGTGCGCGAGGAGATCCCTTCCCAGGAGAGCGAAGGGGCGCCTCTCGCGGTAGAATCTGAATCGTAAACCATGCAGCTGCTCTATGACCGGGATATCGAGACGCCGGAGAGTCTCTTGGAATGGGTGAAAGAGACGGGTGTCACTTTGGTGATGGAAGAACGCGGCCGGTATCCCACCCGCCCCCTTCTGTTTTCTGAATACCAGTATGATCCCCCCACGATCCGCGTCTACCGCTATCTTCCTATGGAAGAATGGCTCAATCTGATGTGTCAGCATCATGTGGGGTATTATGGGCCTTGGTATTGCCTGCACGTCGCGTTCCGGTTTTATTATCATCTGGAGATGTACGGCTTGTATGAAATCGAACGGAGTTGGTTTCAGCGCTTGTTCGGCAAACTGGATACACTGGATGAACGGGCGTATCTGTTCGCAAAACAAGTCTTAGGCGCGCTGCATTCCCCTGCCCGTTTTGACGCCGTGGTTGAACAGTCGTTCCGGCCGGATTCAATGAACGTTCCACAAAATCCCTGACCAAGCGGTTCCATTTCTATCATGCTTTCTTGACATAGATTGGAAGATCAGTCATTGTTAATACATCGATGTTCGTTTGATATGAACTCCTGTGTAAAATAATGATTGTATGAGGAAAATCATGAAGCGAAGAGACTTCATCAAAACAACCGGCGGCGCTCTTCTGGCTACGAGCGCTATAATGGGAGCCGCCGAAGCGAGTGAGGCTATTGTGAAAGGAAAATTCGAAATCTCCATCGCCGCTTGGTCCTGGCACCGGATGTTCTTTGAAGGCGCCATTAAGCAGATCGATCAACCCCGATTGGCCCGTGAGGCGGGAGCGACCGGGCTTGAACTGGTCAATTCGTTCTTCCCCTCCCCCCAATACAGCTATTTGAAGAATCTCATGAAAGTTGCGGATAATGAGGGAATCAAGATTCTCTTGATTATGTGCGATGATGAAGGAGATATGTCCTCTCCCAATTTCAAAGAACGGAGACAGGCGGTTGTGAATCATCGCAAATGGCTGGATATCGCCTCCGTGTTGGGGTGTCATTCCATCCGTGTCAATTCGGGCGTGAAGAACGTCTCCCCGGAAGAGGATATGAAAGCCGCCGCCGACAGTTTTTGGGAACTTTGTGAATACGCCCGTCAGTATTCGATCAACGTGATTATCGAAAACCACTGGCAGCGTACGGAAAATCCCCAATGGCTGGTGGATCTGGTCAAAATGGTTGGCTCCGATAATTTCGGTACGCTTCCAGACTTTGGCAATTATCCGGAAAGCGTGAATAAATACGACGCGCTCAAATTGACTATGCCCTACGCCAAAGCCGTCAGTGCGAAATGCTATGATTTCGATGAAAACGGGGATCATGTCAGTTATGATTTCGAGCGGATGATGAAAATCGTATTCGACGCGGGGTATCATGGATACGTCGGCGTCGAATATGAGGGTCGTCGATTGAGTGAATCGGAAGGCGTTAAAGCCTGTGTGAAATTATTGAACCGATTTCGCGAAGTGTAATCGAATTGATCCACGCGGGAGAAAGATGGACCGCGATTGATGAGTAGTTTTTGCTTTTCGATAGATATTTCTATGGCTTATGGCGGGAATTCTCCCGCCTTCGTTTTTTCCATTCATGCTTCATCTTTCCGAACATAAGGAGAATCGCTGATGATTTCACGAATCCACATATTTTTGTTTGTTATCTTCTCGATCTTTCCGATTTCCAGGGTGGTTTCTTCGAATGAATTGTCTCCAACCATAGTTGACGCGAAACCGGCTCCTGCTGATGAGGTTGTAGGAGAACGTCCATATGAGATGGTTTGGGCGGACCGCAAACCCCTTAGGACTCCTTTGATCAACTTCGATTCGTTAGAGGGATGGACGCTTGAATGCGCTCACGGCGCCGTGGGGGATCTTTTTGTTTCCCGGAAGCAGCGTGTGTGGGAGTCTCCCGTGGCCCGGTTGGTGTATAGAGGCGTGTCCAAAGAAAGCGCTCTTGTTTTGCGGGCTCCTGAACCAATCGCGATCCCTTTGCCAGCGTCAGCGGTGACTGTTTGGATGTATGGCAACAACTGGTCGTGGGTACCTGATCCCACAACGCCGCAAGTTGACGTCAGTCTATTGGTCCAAGATGGGAAGGGAAAAGAAACCGATCTTCCCATTACCCGTGTGCGTTGGAAAGAGTGGTGGCTGGTACATAAGGTTCTGCCGGAAGAATTGCGGACAAGTGAGTCACTTTTTCTCGTTGGGATTCGCGTGACGGGCGCCGCCAACCAAGAGGACCGGGAATTGTATTTTGAGGATTTGGTCTTCTTTCAGGAATCGTTAGAACCGATCTCGTTTGAATCCCGGCCCAAGCGGGGGATCGATCCTTTTCCCGGACAGTCTCCCGGCGCCAATACAGGGCCTGGGCGCCTGCCATTCCCAACACGGGAAAAGACGATTCTTCCTGATAATTTGACAGCTGATTATAAGAATGAACTGGTGAAGACGGATAAAGGGTTTTGTTTTCGGTATACTGGCTCTGATACGGTTTTGGAATATGAACGGCAAGCGGGGGATTCATTTAATAACCCGGTTATGGTGAAACGGAACGGTGAATTCATCGCAAAAACGTTGGCCGGGGCGGGCCCTGTGTTTGAACGTGAATTAGAAAATATTCAACCGGTCAAAAGAGAGATTCGCGAAGGCTCCGTTCTTCATGAACTCTGGCGGGGAACGTTGGGGGAGAAGAGTGTTGATATAGAGATCGATTTCCGGATCTGGGGAAAATCTTTGGTTGTGGACTATATCTGCCGGGGCGGTTCCGCGCAGGAATTATCCTATGGTTGGATCGAAGAGGTGGAAAAACCGGAACTGATTCTGCTTCCCTATCTGAATTACAACGGACATCACTTGAACGTTTTGCTCTCACGCGGGGAACAGCCGTTTTTCGCCTCGGTTTGGATGGACTGGTATCGAACGAACGCTTCAAAGCCATACGCGGTGGATGAGATTGCAGACAATCGCATTCGATTAAATGGAGGAACGCAGTATCTACCCAAAACGGATGGGAAGCGGAATGATCTTTTCGAACGAGTGTTCATCACCTTCTCACCCATGTTTGAGGAAACGCTGTTCACCATCGCCAATCCACCCGCGAAACAGGGGATGGAAGCGGGCCGCCGTCTTTGGCAGGAAAGCTGGGGGCCATCGGATTATCAGCGTGAGCATGAGCGCTCAAAAAAACTGCGAGCGTATGGCATTGAAATGCTGACGCAGTGCAATCACGAGATTACCTGGCGGGACAGCGGGGAGAGTTTCACGTACAGGACGCAAGCCGCCCCCAAGCGGGGAGGCGATGAAGCCTTGAAACAATACGTGGCGGCGCAGAAATCCCTCGGCTGGCGGTCTGGGTTGTATACAAATTACTGCGACTTCACACCCACGAACGCGCATTGGAACGTGGATATGGTCATGCGCAATTCCAACAGCGATCTTGTGACCGCCTGGCCTCGATGTTATTCGGCGAAAGCGCTCTACGCTGTCGAGATGGACCGGAAACTGGCTCCGGTTATCCAGAAAAAATTCAACTCCAACGCCGCGTATACCGATGTGCATACCTCCGTCTCACCCTGGGACCGGAACGATTACGACGCCCGCGTTCCGGGGGCGGGCGCGATGGCTTCGACGTTCTACGCGTATGGTGAATTGCTTCTTCACGATCAGGACGTCTACGATGGGCACTGCTGGTCGGAAGGGAATCATCAATGGCTCTACGCGGGGCTCTGCACGGGGAATTATGGATTGACGTACAGCAGTCTCAAGTTGTGGGAGTATCCCTATCTGCCGCATTTCGATCTGCTTATAATGCATCCCCTCAGCGTCGATATGGGCGTTCCCTGGACGGGGCAGTTTTTCCGGGGAAAGGAGGGCTGGAACGACAAATCCCGGATTGAAGCGAGTATTGATCAATTCATCGCCGCCACGATCGCTTACGGGCATATTGGATGGCTGGTCGAAGAAACCCACGGCATTCGACAGACCTGCCGCAGTTATTATATGCTGCAGCAATTGCAGAGCCGGTATGTGATGCGAAAACCGGTTGAGATTCTATACGGAACGGAATCCGGCTTGGTATCTTCGTCCGAGGCGTTTCTTACAGGCGCATGGAAGGAATCACGCCTTTTTATCCGCTATCCAAACGATCTTCAAATCTGGGTGAATGGGAACGCGGATCAACCGTGGGACATTACATATGAAGGGAAAACCTATCGATTGGGGCCTTATGGATGGCTTGCGGTTAAGCCGGATGAATTCTTCGAGGCGTCGTTACTCGTGGATGATAAACGCTGGGATTTTGTCAGCGCGGCGGAATACGTGTTCCTCGATGGTCGTGGGCAGTATCGCGAAACGGATGGCGTTGGCTCAGCGGGAAGCCTGGCTGTCCGGCCAGCGGAGGATGGGAACGGATTGTCGATTATTGCAGTAGAGGGTATCGATCAGATCACTTTGCAATCGGTGGAAAAAACATATGAAGAGGGGGATGTCCGGGGTGCGATCGAGCGAACCGCGAAAGCCGCTACTTTAACCGCTGAAGCCTTCGATGTGGAAGGCCATTCGCTTGGATCTCCTAAGATGGAAAAGAAGGAATCCGGTTGGTATGTTTTCCCGATCAATGGGGCGATCCGGTATGAGATCCGGATCAAGGAGTAATATTGCTGTTATTATCGATTGCGTAAACGCTGTCCGCTGTGGCTTCTCCCTTTGGGGGATTGGCGCCATGATATTTTACTAGTTATTCATTTCATTACCGGCCTGATACAACGATTATAATGGATTTAAGAATGATTGAAGAGAAAGTGTGTTCCGGCGCCCGGATTGAGGAGGGGGAGGCTGTATTCCTATTCAACTCCAATGACATTCACGCTTTGGGGCGTATGGCGGAAAGCGTTTACCGGCGTTGGAATGAGAACCGCGCGTATTATATCGTGAACCGGCATATCAATTACAGCAATGTCTGTATGGACTCATGCTGGTTCTGCGCCTATTCGCGAAAAGCGGGGCGGGAAGGCGCGTTTACTTATACGATTGAAGATATGTTGGAATTCGCTGAACGGGGCGCGGAAGAAGGGGCCGTGGAATTTCATATCGTCGGCGGCCTGCATCCGGAACTACCCTATTCGTATTACGTGGATCTCTTACGGGCGTTGCGCGCGCGGTTTCCACACATTCATTTGAAATGCTTCACGGCGGCGGAGATCTCTCATTTCGCGCGATTGACCGGGAAATCAATTGAAGAGATCCTTAATGTACTGATTGACGCGGGGCTTGGTTCGATACCGGGCGGTGGCGCGGAGATGTTCGCAAAGCGTGTGCGGGAGAAGATCTGCCCGCATAAGCTCTATGTTGACGAGTGGCTGGACGTCCATCGAACCGCGCACAATTTGGGTTTGCGCAGCAATGCGACGATGCTTTATGGTCATATCGAACGTCCGGAAGAGATTGTCGATCACCTGTCTCACATCCGCGCGCTACAGGATGAAACGGGGGGATTCATGACTTTTATTCCGCTTCATTTTAGGCCGCGAAATACCCGTCTGGGTGGTCTTTCCTGCACGGGATTGAAGGACCTGAAGGTCCATGCCATATCCCGGATCTATCTTGACAACGTTCCTCACATCAAGGCGTATTGGACCATGCTGGGCGTAAAAACCGCGCAGACGATGCTGCGGTACGGCGCGGATGATTTTGATGGAACCGTTGTCAATGAAAAAATCGGCCATATGGCGGGCGCGGATTCCCCGCAATCGCTGTCCGTCAACCGCATCCGCTATTTGATCAATGAAGCGGGAAGGGAAGCGATTGAGCGGGATACATTGTTTAATCCAATTTCAAGAATCAGACCGGTTTCGGTGGATCTTACATAAGGCGTATTGAATTTGGTTGAGAAGTTCTTTAAGGCAGTTTTAAGTTCGAGAATCTTCTAAGATATAAATTAATTTGCTAAACAAACATGAGGAGAATGATCGTGATAGTGAGATACGTTATCATTATTTTATTCCTGTTTGTATCATTCTCTTTTGCAGATGATCCTGAACTTATTATTGGTTATAAAGATGTGTATGACGCGGAGCACTCGCATGATACTACAAGAATTGCTGTCGCGACGGATTTAGGTATATTTATTTTTGAAACAGAGACCATGAATCTTTTGTCATATCGTCTTTTTGATCTTGGTTTGAAATACCTGGATTGGTCTCCAAATGACAATTATATATTTGCTTCTTATATATCTGCCACGAATCCGTCAGCACAAGAAAATTATATCCTTGATTCCAGTTCTTTGGAAACGATCATCATAATAGAGGATAGTCTAGAATTTAATATTGTTGGCCCATCACCAGCATATAAAGTCTGGAATATCCATTCGGATAAAACCGTCGCATTCGATTCGACTGAAGAATATTTTTATTATTTGGATAATCAATATCTTAAAAGAATTAATATAAATAATGATGCAACAGAGTTCATTTTTACTATTGATGGAAGACTTCTTTATGCATTTGATTTTTTAGAGGATGAAAACAATATGTGGATATCAACACATGATAGACAAATGTATGTATATGATATCCAAACGATGGAAATAATTACTGATGTTTCAACACGTGGATACATAGTCGATGTATCTCCAAATGCGCGCTATTTATTGACATATTATGTTTTTTATATGTATGAGCAACTAACAACAAGCGATGATCTAATTATAATTGAAGACTATGAATATCATACTTTATACCAAGATTATGTGGGAACATTAAACTATATGAATAAGTTCATTATTATCGACGATGATAACATTTTTGCAAGTAGTTGGACTGGGCAAATATTCACGTACGATGTAACGAACGACAAGTTCCAAAATATACGTAAATATTCTACATTTCGTGGTATGATATATTCACAATTAGGGACTCCAGTTTCTTTAAGCAGAAATTCAATATTATATAATCGTTATACTATATCCCCATATATGTGGGAATATCTTTGGATAGAGGATATCAATAGACAGTTATTACCTTTATACAACAATAATTTATTAACTTTCAAAAATGCTTCAGACACACACCTTATACTTGAAAGTCCTTTCAAACATCTCGATGTAATCTCCCAGGACAAAATTGACAATGCGACAGAAGAAACCGAGTATGAATTTATTGAGCCTAGCGTGTTCTCCGATGATGATACTCTATTCGCATCACTAACTGATATTAATGAACTTCAGATATGGGATGCAAGTGAAAGGATATTTTTAAAAAAAGATATAACTGATGCTACAGCCAGTTCTTTTCAAATTTCTTTTTCATCAGACAATCGCTTTCTCGCATTGGCGCAAAATCAGATTCTATTATACGACAGGCAGAATGATTGGACGAAAATAGTCCTCGAAGAACATATGGGATCAGTCTATGCTATTGACTTTGGTACAGATACAAACAACTTAGTCAGTTGTGGAGAAGATGGGAAGATCATTGTATGGGATCTAAATTCAATGGAAGGCGAAACGATCCTCCAGATAGATCAATCTATCAAATTTGTATCCTATTTTAAAGATAATTCGATATTGTATGTCACAAAGAATGGAGCGTTCTATCATTTGCTAAATGGCGAATCTGTATTATTAAATGATGAACTAAACCTAGAAGATACCCATGCCATAGCGATTACGGATGACAAAAAATACCTCATCATAGACGGTCATGTATTCGATACAAAATCAGGTAGGAAACTCGGAGCCTTCAACCACGAGACACCATACAAAAAGATTGATGTATCAGCAGATAATCAATGGATTGGCGTCCTCCAAGAAGACAGAGTCGTACGAATCAAGAATTTTCAAAACATCATCAAACAGCAATCTAATGTCGATCAATATCAGTTTTTGAAATGAGGAGACCAATGCAGGAAATACCGTTTTCATTTCCATATTGTTGAATTATAAAAAACTGAAAGTTAAGGTAATGGGGGAGAGAGTATTTTATGGTTGATTTACCGATTGCGTTCAAAGAGATTGAACTGATTATCCTGGATATGGACGGTGTCATCACCAGCGAGCACGCCTATTGGGACGCGGCGGGATTGGTGATTCGCGATCTGCTGGAAAGTTCCGCGTTTTTGGGGTTAAGCCCACCCGATTATAAACCGGTTTCGTCCATATTTTACAGCCGCCTGTCACAAGCGTCACGGACGGAATGGAGGAAATACCTTCCTGCGGAATTGATCGCATATTGTAAATCGAGGGGAATTAACAGCAACTGGGACTTGGCGTACTTAGTCGCTGGATTGTATCTTGCGCCGCTCTTTGCCTCTCCACTGGCCCTGCTCGCTTCGGAATATGCGCCGAAAGAGAAGAAGCCGAAACCTGGGAAGGAATCGTTAACCATCCGATACGGTGGTGAAGATTCCATCGAAAGGCTCCAAGAATCCCTCGCTCCAATCTGGGATGATTTGATCGGGCGTATCCAGAAAAAACAGTGGGGAGAATTGCTCCGGCTGAGTGAATTGCACTATTGGGGCGCGTATTTCCGGCGGCAAGGGCATATCGTATCCCCGGTTCATCACGTTGAATTCCGGATTATGGACGATTTCACTCCCGGCGTGCAAGGGCTGAAATTGCTGGATGCGCTGAACACGCTGCTTTCAGATTACGCAGTTTATCACTGGGCTGTATTCGGGCGGAATACCGTATTTTGGGATGAATGTCAGGATCTGTTTCAAGGCTGGTATCTAGGAGAGAAACTTTACGAGGAAACGTATGGACAGCCGTTGCTCTATACCCCCAAACCGGGATTGGTCCATCAAGAAGAGCCGCTTCATGGCCGCAAGAAAACCCACGCCGCGCTCTCTCGCCTGCGGGACGCTGGATACCATCTTGGGATCGCTACAGGACGGCCCCGGATGGAGATTTTGACTCCCCTTACACACTGGGAGATGGATCGCTATTTCGATCTCAATCGAATCGTGACTCATGATGAGGTGGAAGAGGCGGAGAAGGAACTGCGGGTGAAGGGAGATCTCACAAACATCGGCAAACCGCATCCCTTTGTGTTTCTTCAATCTATCTATCCGGAAAAGAAGGCGCTGGACCTTATTCACACCGGTGAACGAATTCCGGATTATCGGAAAGTCCTAATTGTCGGTGACGCGCCGGCGGACTTGTGGGCGGCCCGGGAAATCGGCTGCCCCAGCGTGGGGCTTCTCTCTGGAGCGATCGGCCCCGCTGGACGCAGGCGGCTGGAAGAAACCAAACCGAGTGTGATCTGTCAGAATATTTTGGAACTGGCGGACGCGCTGGTTTCATTGAAACGGTAAGATTTTGGATGCGTGTTGATCCACGGAATTCTTTCCTTGTATCAGGTCAGGCGCATAAAGAGATAAGATTAAGATAATCATATTGAAAAGCATGAAAAGAGATATTCTCCCCCCTTACTGCTCCGGCGCGAGCGCCGGTTCTTGGGAGAGGAATCAATCACTTCCACTGGCTGATCGATTACAAAACGAGTATCCCAAACATCAGATTCACCGCTCAAACAAAACAGGAGTCAACAAATGAATTTCCCCATTCGAATCATCGTTCTCACTTTATTTCTCACTACTTTAAACGCAACTGCGGAAGAGAAGCCCCTGAAAAATCTGAGCGCCATTCCATTTACAAATGTGCGGATCAATGATGATTTCTGGGCGCCCCGTTTGCGCGTCAATCACGAAGTATCCATTCCACATAATTTTGAATGGTGTGAAAAGACTGGGCGAATCAGCAACTTCGCCAAGACCGCCGGTCTGATGGAGGGGGAATTCGAAGGGATTTATTTCAATGATTCCGATGTTTACAAAGTGCTGGAAGGAGCCTCCTACGCCCTGGCGAACAATCCCGATCCAGTGTTAGAAAAAATGGTGGATGATGTGATTGAAAAAATCGCCGCCGCGCAGGGCGAAGATGGCTATCTCAATGTCTACTACACCATCGTCAAACCAGATGAACGCTGGACCAACCTGAAGAGTATGCACGAATTGTACTGCGCGGGTCACTTAATCGAAGCGGCGGTAGCTCATTTCAACGCGACGGGAAAACGGACGCTGCTGGATGTGGCGATCAAGTTTGTGGATTTAATCGATTCCATCTTTGGGCCGGACAAACGTCACGGTGTGCCCGGACACGAGGAAATCGAACTGGCTTTAATCAAACTTTACCATCTTACAGGTGAGGAACGATACCTCAAATTGGCAGAATTTTTCATCGAAGAACGGGGCCGCGCCACAGATCGGGAACTGTTCGGCAAACAACTCCAGGATCACCTTCCCATCCGTGAACAGGACGAAGTCTTCGGACACGCGGTCCGGGCGATGTACCTTTATAGTGGCGTCGCCGATCTGACAGCCCTCACCAACGATCAAGGCTACCGCCTGGCGATGGATCGAATCTGGGAAGATCTTGTGTCACACAAGATGTACATCACCGGTGGGATCGGCGTATCCGGTCACGGCGAAGGTTTTTCAGGCGGTTACGATCTTCCGAATGAACAAGCCTACGCCGAGACCTGCGCGTCCATCGCGCTGGCCTTTTTTAATCATCGTATGAACTTATTGTACGCGGATCGCCGGTACGCCGATGTGTTGGAACAAGCGCTTTACAATGGTCTTTTATCCGGTGTCTCTCTGGACGGTGATAAATTCTTCTACCGCAATCCACTCGCCAGCAGTGGACCGGAGACATTCCAAACCAGTGGAGGCAAAGAGGGAGATAGCAAACAACACCGTCAACATTGGTTCCGCTGCGCCTGCTGTCCAACCAACGTGGTCCGTTTTCTGCCCAAACTCGGTGAGTACGTCTACGCGAAGAATGAAGAGGGAATCTACGCCGTTCTTTACATGACCAACGAAGCGATGGTTTCCATCAAAGATGTATCCGTCAAACTAACTCAAAAAACAAACTATCCTTGGGATGGGGATGTGAAAATCATTGTGAATCCGGAAAAACCGGTTTCCTTCGATTTCAATCTTCGCATTCCCGGCTGGTGTGAGAACGCCCGGATTCGGGTCAATGGCCGAAAACTCAAAACCGAAATGCGCAATGGATACGCCTGTATAACCCGCAAATGGAAGCGGGGAGATACAATCACATTGAGAATACCCATGCCCATTCAACGGATCGAAGCGCACCCTCTCGTGAAAGAAGACCGTGGCCGGATCGCTTTGCGCCGTGGCCCACTGGTCTATTGCCTCGAACAGATCGACAACGAAGCGGGTGTAAAATTCATCGCGCTTCCCCGCGGCGCTGAGCTGACGTCTAAACACAAATCCGATTTACTCGGTGGGATTACAGTAATTGAAGGAACGGGTTTCATTAAACCATTAGAGGGTTGGAAAAATGAGCTTTATCGTCCAGCCCGGGAACCAGAAGAAGCGCAATTCACCGCGATTCCCTATTACGCCTGGGATAACCGCGAACCGGGCGAAATGGTGGTTTGGCTGCCCGAAGATCCCGCTCTGGCGCCGCTGATGACCATCGCCGCTCTGAGCCAATGTTCCACGTCCTACCTGCCATCGGGCGGAGGAATCGCAGCGCTTAACGATCAGATTGAACCACGCGCGTCCAACGACAAATCAATTCCCCGCTTCACATGGTGGAATCACAAAGGAACGCAGGAATGGGCGCAGTATAATTTTAAAAATCCAGAAACCGTGTCTACCGTGGATGTCTATTGGTATGACGATCGCGACACAGGCGAATGCCGCATCCCGGAAAGTTGGCGGCTTCTCTATAAAGCGGGAGAAGAATGGAAACCGGTCACCGGCGCTTCGGAATATGGAACTGAGTTAAACCGCGCTAACCAAGTAAACTTTGATCCCGTCAAAACATCCGCCCTGCGCCTGGAAGTTCAACTTCAATCCGAATACAGCGGCGGGATCTTGGAATGGACTGTTTGGTAAATGAACAGCGGAGGGAATACCGATGCCTGCTATACCGATAACACGTGAAACAATAGAGCATTTTTGTAAACGGCTTAACACCATCCAAGAGACGGATCAACCGTTATGGGGAACAATGAATCCAGCGCGGATGGTCCGGCATCTGCGCTTCGCCACGGAAGCGTCTTTGGGTGAAGTGGAGGTTGAGGATAAAAGCAATATCCTGAGCCGGACAATAATACGCTGGCTCTTCTTTCACGTCTTGACTAACTGGCCGAAGGGGAAAATCAACGTCCCGGCTCGCTATATCCCGGAACCGGATGGTGATCTGGAAGCGGAACGAGACGCGCTCTTCGCCGCGTTAGAGCGTTTTCTCCAAACAGCGGAACGGGAACCGGACCGGCGTGTGATTCATGAATTCTTCGGTCCCGTCACACTGGATTACTACCGCCGCATTCATGGCGTTCATATGAACCATCACTTACGTCAATTCGGCGTATAACAACGCGCCCTGCCCATATTGAGCCGTTACGCCATTTCGAGCACTTTCGCTACCAGTTTTTCAATGCCTTCCGCGATATTTGAAATCGATGGTCCCAGCATGTAGGCGGGTGTCGAGACAATCTTGTTCGTTTCATCGACCACAATTTCATTAACCGACGCGGCTTGATGCTCTCCGCCCATTTCCCGGATCGCGCCGGCGGTGGCGGCGTCGGTTCCAATCGTGACAACCGGTTTCACACCTTCAATGTCCCGCAGCGCCCGGACCACCATCGCTGGGGCGATACAAATTGCGCCGATGGTCTTTCCCTTGGTCACCGCGTCTTGAATCACCTGCGCCGTTTCTGGATCGATAAAACAATCCGGGCCGTCAATAGCGAGTGAGCATAAATTCTTCGCCGCGCCAAATCCACCCGGAAACACGATCGCGTCCCACTGATCCACGCTCAAGTCCTTTAACGGCTTAATCTCTCCACGGGCGATTCGAGCGGATTCGAGCAACACATTCCGCGATTCCCCCGCGGCGGGTTGCTGCGCGAAATGATTGACAACGTGCATCTGGGGAATATCAGGCGCGAAACACTGGACCTCCGCCCCGCCTCGATCCAGATAGAGCAGCGTCAATACCGCTTCATGAATCTCCGCTCCATCGAACACACCACAACCTGAGAGAATCACTCCCACCCGTTTCATGATACCGTTTCTCCTTTTTCAGTAAAAATCTGGGATCGAAAATCGATCGTTTTTCTCCCATTTTTCTCCCTCACTCTACCCGCCGTACATCCTCTTTGTCAACATTCTCAATTCTCTTGATATAATCGTTAGGGTGAAAAGGATGAAAGATTTTCATATATTTAATTGATTCCACGATATCTAACAGTTCTTACCGATAAAAATAAACGATTCTTGTCCTGGATTCCAACGATCTATTCAGCTGAATTATTTCACTTTTTTTGCGGTTTGCTGTTTCACCTATAGTTGACCGGAAACTCTCTGGTGAATAAGCTTTTAAGAATAATCACATTCTCAGAAAAATCTCTGTAAAAGGGGAACCGTTATGAAACAGTATCGTGGTTTAATCCTGCTGTTCAGTCTTCCGATTTTTCTCTTTCTCATCCACACACCCGGCGCCTGGGCCGCCGAACAACCAGTTCAAGCAGATCAACCTCATCTGGAGAAGATTGAAGGACATGACACAGAAGCGGATGGTCAACACGACGCGCCAATGGAGCATTACGTTCACGTCGCGGCTCATACCGCCCTGCAGATTGGTGTGCTCCTGCTGCTGGCCATGATCGCAAAACGGCTCTGTGAAGCGATCGATCAACCTAGTGTGATCGGTTTTATTCTCGTAGGGATATTTATCACGAATGTATTTCCTATCGTCCCCGGATTAAACTTTTTTTTCGATCGTGATCCAAATACCAATCTTGTGGTGAGCGAAGCCCTCTGGGCGCTCGCCCAGCTGGGCGCGATTATCCTGCTCTTCTTGATCGGCTGTGAAGTGGATTTCGATAAAGTCATGAAAGTGGGGATGAAAGCCACCGGCATCGCCATTGGCGGTATTATCCTGCCATTTGTAGGCGCCGCGCTTGCCATGTACTATCTTTATGACAAATCCATGATCGTAGCGCTCTTCATGGGCGCCGTTTTTACCGCTACCAGCGTCGGTATCTCCGCAAAAGTGTATTCCGAACTGGGGATGCTCGATTCAGAGGAAGGCTTGGCGGTTCTCATTGCGGGCATTGTGGATGACGTGGGCGGCCTATTGGTGCTTTCCGGCGTCGCGGCGATCGCGGCGGCGACGATGGGCGGCGGTGACGCGGGATCGGCTTCGATTTTCATGACGGTCATGATCATCGGAGTTAAAGCCCTTGTCTTCCTTGGCTTGATTGTCGGATTGGGCAAAACCTTCGCCCCCAAAATATCCGACGCCATTATTAAAGCGCTTGGTAAACAGACGGCGGTGGTCGCGGTCACTTCAATCTGTTTTATCATCGCGGCGATCGCAGAGGCGGAATTTCAACTCGCCATGATCGTCGGCGCGGCGGCGACGGGCATGGTCTTCTCCGGCACAAAGATCGGCCATCGGCTTGAAGAATTTCTCAGCCACCCCGAACAGCTGCTCGCTCCAATCTTTTTCGTCGTCATGGGGATGTTGGTTGACCTTAGCAGCATCTCCAACATCGGGATCGTCATCATGGCGTTAGTCATGAGCGTAATCGCGATTATCGGTAAGGTGGTCGGCTGCGGACTACCGGCGAAATGGTCCGGCTTCAGCCAAATGGAAAGTTTTCGCATCGGCGTCGGCATGAATAACCGAGGTGAAGTCGGCTTGATCGTCGCCGGTATTGGTTTCGCCAAGGGTGTGTTCGACAGCGCTATGCTGGCTGTGGCGATCATCGTCATTCTCGTCACCACTATTCCAACCCCTTCCCTGCTGAAAAAACTAAGTTCGGCGGCCAAACTGGATACTAAAAAGAACATCCTTTTCGATAACTTGAGCGGTTCACTGCGGGACGTTTGGATCGAACAATTCTCAAAAATCAGTCACGCGCGCGGTTTCCAAGCGATGGATATGACGGAAGTCGGGGAGACCTACGGATTCATCAATGAAAAAACGAACGCCCGCATCGCAATTTACAAAAACGACCAGGGACTGACCATCGATTCCGAAAACGCCGATACGATCGTCAAAGATATCATGAATGAAACACAGAAAAGCGTCATGAACAGCATCAAAATCTCTTGATATTGACATACTTTTCAACCTGTAATCAGTCTCCAAATCATCATGAAAAGAATAACATAAGCGTTTCCCCATGTGTCTTCCCGGAAGAAACTGATTGGACTGCCTGGATTTCCTACAAAAGGGCGGAGGATCCATGCCATCTGTATGCCGACGAAGGTATAAATAACAATCCAGCAGTGAAGAGTCACTCGGTGAAGCTTATTTCGTTGAATGAGTGGTTCATAGAATTTTCGATTCACGAGCTGTGACGAAACACTGGCGATTCCAAACATGAATCCATTGAATAGAAGCGCCATCTGATAACTGGAAAAGGACACATACCAAAGAATCGTAAAAGGCGTTAAGGAAGCCAAAATAATTGTCAAGACCGCTTGAGACGCTATAAGTGAACGGATCGCATAAGCTAAATCCGTCCGCAGTCCCAACAATGTATTGATAACAAAGAAACTGGGGACACTTAATCCAAAAGTCACAAGAAGTAATAGAGGGACCTTCAAAGCGGAATAAAGCGCTTGATAGAAACGAGTTCCAGTTACTCCTCCAAAACTTCCCATCCCGGCCCCATACGTCATCCCAAATACAAAAACAAATCCAATCAGGCTGAACGCTGTTTCCCAGAACCGGCTATCATCCTGGATGGAGGTGTGCCCTTTCAGGATACGATCCACTTTACGCAGCCACGCTATCATATTCATTCCTTCTTATCAATTCAGTCAGGATATAATCGTGAAAACCAATAACAATTCTTCTTGCCCGGTGAAAAAATTGTTGGTTTGTTATAATTGGTTAATAGGCGCGTCTAATCTTGACCAACCATTCCCGACTTCTCATCAGCCGGCAAAAAAACTGATAATCGTTTTCCAAACAGCCAAAAAGAAATTTCCCTCCCGCGCGCGAAACCAAGTAAAGGGGATATCGGGATGACCAATGAAGGGACGCAATACCCAGCTCATCTGCGCTCCCACAAGAGCGAACACAAATAACCAGATACGGAAGACTTCAAACGCTTTTCGATTCACTCCAAGTCCAAATAGTGAGGACCTTTCTTCGCGTTGTATTCTAGATTCTCTTGTTGATAAAGGACGCTCTTCCGTCCGCTTTCGATCTTCCTCCGTTTCCGATGATTGAGAAACGTCATTCTGCGCCTGTATGAACCGTTGTATGATTTGGATTAAAAACGAAAGACCAAAGCAGCCGGACACGGTTCCCGCGGCGGTGTTTAACAGAACCATGAAAGAATAACTTGATGTGCTGAGTGAGAAGAAAAAAACAATTGGCCCCAATGAGGCGAGAACGGCAAGAAGAACTCCCATCGAAGCGAGTAAGAGTTGAAAATCGAATGGATGGATAATCGAGAGCCTACCAACGCGCTAAACACATATAGTGAAGGAAAAGTGACAAATAAAGTAAGCGCAAAGAGTAAAGGCATCTTGATCGAACTCGCGATAATCTGCCAATAATTCGCTCCTCCCGACTGGATTAATGAATAGGATCCTACGCAAAACCCATAGACAACCGCAAGCAGCAAGATTACAAAAATCAACTGCAAGGATTGAATTTCCCATTTGTTCTCACGAAGATCTTGTAACCGCGCGCCGTCTCCACGAAGAATCTGATCGAGTTGCTTAAACCAATCCAGCATGATGTATGATATCCTTTACTTTGTGATTTCATTAACTTTATAAAACAAAACGGCTAAACCGGATTTACGTCACGCTTAAAAAAGTAAAAACGTTAAAACAATAGAATTCTCACGAACGGATTAAGAATGGATATTGTAAACACGATTCTTTTACAATGGAATGATTGAGGGATTCACGTATTGAGGGGATCAATTACGACCAAAATGTCGATTGCTTTTCGATTATCCAATACATGCAAAACATTTTAAATCCTACTGTACACAATTCACTTATATTCCAATAATCCATCTATCGCGAAGATGATATGAGAATTGTCACTCTCTAAAAATCCGTATCCGCTTCTTCCAGATCAAGTTCTTGAATCCAGATATTTCTATACAACACTTCATGGCCTTCACACTGCAACTTAAGGCCGCCGGGACGGTCCGTGATTCCTTTGCCCCCTTGGTTGCCGCCGTCGATGCCGGAATTCGGGCCGCCCCAAACTTGTTGAATCCGTTGATTCGTGTGCGCCTTCATGCCATTGAAATACATTGAGATCAAGGCTTTTTCTGTGAGTTTTCCATCCGTAAACCGGGCGGCGCGGAATTGGATATCATACGCGTTCCATTTTCCTGTCCCGCGATAGGCGTGATAGGGACCTTCCGCTTCGTTGATCACCGCGGCCATGCCATGTTTGGTATCATCCCCATCCAAGACCTGAATCTCATAGCGGTTTTGCAAATAGACGCCGCTGTTCCCCCCTTTATGAGGAATCATGAATTCAACATGCAGCCGGAAATCACGGTATTTCTTTTTCGTTACAATGTCCGCCGCCCCATACAGCCCACCATCCGCGGCGGGATCGGATGTCATCAGAACGGCGCCCCCATCCACCGGATCTTCGACGAGTTTCCATTTGATCGGCAGAGAAGAAGCAAACCGCGGCCCTTCCCAATAGGTCCATTTCTCATCCAGCGTTTCGCGTGTCCCATCGAGTAAGACCTCCGCGCCTTCCGGCGCTGGAACGCCAAGGCCAATGGCGCGAGAGCGCGTCTGGTTGATCCAACATTCAAAGACAGTCCCATCATGAGTGGGGAGGCGCAGCAGATCGATATCCCCGTCGCCATCCAGATCCCCGGCCTGTCCATTGTATATCCCTTCATTGGTTAATGTTATTTTGGTCCAATGATGATCGCCGCCTTGATTGAGAAATAGAAAGACGGGGAAAGATGTTTCTTCCAGACCTTTCGCGCGGTTTGTATTGACGCCGGTCAGAACATCAAAATCGCCATCGCCGTCAAAATCAAAAACCTGCAGGGTATGCGCGGCGGTCAGTTCTTCACAAATAATCGTCTCGTTCCACGATCCGGATCGAGGATTCTTGGACTGATACATCGCGGCGGGATAGTCTTTGCGCTCCGAATGCGAAATAAAGACTTCCGCTTTTTGATCTCCATCTATATCCCGGCAGAACACCTTAGTCGCGTTCCGCGACCAATCTCCCGTTTGGTTATTCCATTTTTCATCAATGATGTGAATCTCCCATTCTCCTTTCAGATCGCCACCGGGATTTTCCATCCAATACCCATTGGCGGCGATATCGATATCCCCATCCCCATCAATATCCCCCACATCCATGCCTTCATGCAGGTTTTTTACGGTCAGGTTCTGCGCTGCCGTCCACACGGTGGGCGAATCTTGGCGGAAAATAGTTATCGAGTTCTGTTCGAAGGTCGTAACCACCAAGTCGAGTTTTCCATCATTATTGAAATCAGCCGCGTTGACATCTTTGATAAACGCGGGGGCTTTACCAATTTCATGAGCGGTCCAGGATGGATTTTCGTACCAATAGACAGTGGTTGGCGCGCCTCCTTCGTCCCATTCACCTGGATGCGCGAAAGCGAAAATATCCATGTCTCCATCATTGTCGATATCTCCCGCATCCAGATCACCGCAGGCGAACGTCTCGCCATTAGGAGCGTTCTCCGCAATCACATGCGTTTTCCATGATTTCAGATCGCCTCGCGTCTCCAACCAGCCCAGCCAACCGCCATGCGCGTTATTATTCTGCAAGGCGATATCAAGCAGCCCATCATCATTCAGATCAGTCATCGCGCGCGCCCACCACATATCAGCCTGATCGGATATGACCTGTGTTTTGAATAATGAATCAGCCGCCTTCTCCAACGCCTGCGCGTATCCGCAAACCAAAAAACTTAGAACGAGAATAGGGACACGGATTTTCATGATCACTTTCCTTCCCAGAACATAGTTTAGCTAAAAACAGCGTACTATTATCAAATAGGCATAGGCGGTAGACAAGGGCAAGGTATATATCCTCTTACACCCATTCTGTTAAGGAATCCTGTTATATCAGCAATAATAATTATAGACGTATTGAAATTTCTCATCCCAAACAATCAAATTGCTTCACTTAGAGATGGGTATACGTGACTATCAATCGATAAACAAAACCTTCTCATTGGCGCCCACCGATCCTGTTTCTCCCTCTTCTTCATCCAATAATTGGGATACACTTCTTGATAACGAATTCGTATAAGGGAGTCTTGATCCTTCATGATTGAACAGTCTAAAGAACTTGAAGAAAAACAGTTACTGGATGTGATTACGGATATCTACCAGGAATTAAATGAGGAAGATGAAGTGCTCTCGGCTCCGGATGGAGACCGGGGGATTTTTAAATATATCGGAACCAGCCCGGAGGCGAAGTTTTATCTTTCTAAAATGAGCCGGAAACGTGATGTGAAACGCGCAGGATTGGGCTTTGTTATCCAACGCGCGGAATTATCCGACCGGATCCGGATCTCGTTGGATATCGAAATCACCGATGATGTCACAGGAAAAGATCCCCGGAAAATCGTTGAATCCATGAACGCGCACGCGCAGTATGAATATGGAGTGAAAGCGCCTGAATTTATTGTCTACTTTCAACCCGCCCACAGCGGCAAACGTGGGTGGGAAACGAAGACCTTTATGGGGATTGAAATGGATCTGACGGACCGGGATTTTAACGCGTTGAATAAAATGCGGAAACGAATCCTAACGATTATCCGAAAATTATTCCAGTCCATTGACTATGCGTTGACGGAAAATTAAATAGAAAGAACTTGGGTATAGACAAACAAGTCCATCCTTTGGGAGTTATCCCATTAACAGCGGCGATTTTTACTCGTTATCCAACAAGCGGGGCCGTTTAAAGCGCGCTATGGCGGCGGCGATTAACACACAATTGACGAGCGCCAAGAAGACAATCACGCAAATCACGATCGTTGCCGCGTCCATCGTTTTTAACGTTTCGAAGACCGGTTTCCGCCATGATTCGGGGAGAAGCATACCTCCCAGAAAGGGGAGGAAATAGAATCCCATAACGACAAGGCTCATTGATTGCTGCGCCTGTTTGACCGTTGTGGCCCGCAGAGAGAACAGCACACCCATCGCCGACGCGAGAAGCGATCCTAACAATCCCATAATCAGTGTTCCAGCAAAGAAGGAAAGAGAAGGAAAGATGGGCGCCTCTTCTAAATTCGTCAGATTGCATACCAGCAGCGACGTCAGATAAAGCGTCACCATCATACACCAACCGTAGAGCAAAGCGGCGCCGATTTTCCCAAATAAGATAGCCTGGTCTGACAAGCGGCTTGCGAGTAGAGTTTCTAAGGTTTTTCGTTCCCGTTCGCCCGCGAAGGAATCAGCGATGATTGTGGAAACCCACACAAGGGGAAGCCAAATCGCGAAGAACATGATAAATGGATTGTCCGATCCCAAATCCGCGCCAAAATTAATCGGAAAAAAAACCGCGAAAATCAAGAAGGTGATTCCAATGCCGACTTTCGCTCCTTTGGTCCCCATTACAATTGAGTAGATTTCTTTGAGTTCTTTCCAAATCATTGTTCGAATATCCGCAATCATTCTTCCGTCTCCTCCTCTTCCATCAGTGTCAGGAACGCTTCTTCCAAGCTGGCGGATCCTTTATGAACTTCTTCGATCTCCATACCGTTCTCGACCAGCATTTTCACAATCGGCGCCATACCGCCCTCTCCTTGCAATTCAATCATCAGATTATCGTCTTGGATTTCGGCGTTGGTGACATCGTCCCGCGATCGAAGTGATTCTAAGACCGCCTCGTTGAAACCTCGTCCAGCGACAGACGCTTTTCTTGATCCCATCTTGCCGCGGATTTCATCGGGGGGGCCTACATCCAACAGTTTTCCCTTGCGGATCATGGCGACTTGATGGCAGAGTTTTTCCGCTTCCGTTAAGTTGTGAGTCGTGAGAAAAACCGTCGTCCCCTCATTTTCAACCAACGCCGCCAAGTCGTCACGAATAGCCGCGGCGGCGACAGGATCGAGACCGGCGGTTGGCTCGTCGAGAAAGATCATCGATGGGCGATGAAGCAGAACACGGGCGAGAGCCAGTTTCTGTTTCATGCCCCGGCTCCAGCCGTTCACGATCTCTTTCCGGCGTTCCCATAATCCCAGGTGGGTCAATAATTCTTCAATCCGCTCTTCCCGTTCCTTAGAGGAGAGGCGCCAGACGCGGCCATAGAATTGCAGATTGTCTTCCGCCGGCATACGCTCATAAAGGCCGGGATGTTCGAGCAGCGCGCCGACACGTGTGCGAATTTCATTCCCTTCGTTGCGCACATCGTGTCCCATTACCGACGCGTGTCCATGAGTAGGTTCGATCAATCCTAAAAGCATCCGGATTGTAGTGGTTTTCCCCGCGCCATTCGGCCCTAAGAATCCAAAGACGATTCCAGAAGGAATTTCCAAGGAAAGATTATCAACGGCCCGGACGGTTTTGAAATCACAGGTCAGTCCTTGTGTCTTAACTGCGATTGAATTCATATCGTTGCTCCGTTATAAATAAACGACCCTCTGCGCTTCTTTTTTAGTCTTATCTTGCTATTACGATTCTATTTCTTCTTTGTTTCAAATACTTTTACAGAATGAGATGGCAGTTTGAGAGTATGAATCATTTGGCGTTTATCTCTTCTATATGAAAAAAAGAAAAAAACAAGTATGATTTTACATTCATTGAACATAAATTCTTAGATGGAGAAAAAGCGGCATGATGAAGAAACGTTCTGGTTTTACGTTGATTGAGCTATTGATTGTGGTTGCGATCATTGGAATCTTGGCGGCGATCGCGGTTCCCAATTTCCTAAACGCTCAATTGCGCGCAAAGATTGCGCGTGTTGAAGGGGATTTTAAAACGATCAGCACGCTTTTGAAATGTACCGCTTGGACCAGGGGGATCTACCCCGTTGGAATCTATTGGGCTGGGCGCAGAGTTGGGGACGGTTTACAACGCCGATCGCCTATATGTCACTCGTTCCGATAGATGTTTTTCAACCCCTGCATGAGGAAACTGTACGTCAACGAGCATCACTGGTATGAATATTCCGCCTGTAAAGGACATACTGCGATGAAAAATATCGAAAGGGGGAGGAACCACGGATAATTATATTCTCGCAGCCTCGGCGCCGATCATGACGACGACACAATTCAGATTTCCGATTATCCCAACGCCGCAAAGTTCCTCCAATATGAAATATCGAATGGACTCAACAGCGATGGAGATATCTTAAAAGAATCGAGTCCAGGTTTGAATCCAATGCGTTCAAATTAACAAACCACACCATAATATTAAGAATATTATAAATTTGAGAGTACGCCAAAGGTAGTTTAAATATTGAACGATCCCGTATCCAATTCGATCGCAATCATCCCCGCTCGCGGCGGCTCGAAAGGACTCCCCCGGAAGAATGTTCGTTCTCTGGGGGGGATACCATTGATCGCGCATACGATCCGCGCCGCCGTGGAAAGCCGGATCGAGCGTGTCATCGTCTCCACGGACGATGATGAAATCGCGGAGGTCTCCCGTGACTGGGGAGCGGAGATCCCCTTCCGCCGGCCGGCGGAATACTCACAAGATTCGTCAACGTCTCTTTCTGTTCTTCTTCACGCATTGGAATTTATGGAAGAACAGGCTGGATTCACTCTCGATTACGTCATCTTTCTCCAACCAACATCACCGTTTCGGGTGACCCGGCATATTGATGAGGCGCTGGATGTTTTCTTGCGCAGTGGAAAACGTTCCTTGATCTCTGTGACTGATGTACAGGAATTTCATCCCTATTCATGTTCCAAATGAATGAGGCCAACCACCTGACTCCGCTCTTTGCGATGGAGGAACGTCCTCTCCGGCGGCAAGACCTTCCATCATACTACCGGATCAACGGCGCCTTATATATCTCACAGCGCCTCCTATTACCACAATCTATCGCCCAGCGCGGCGATCTTTGATTGGAATTCCTTAGCGGCCTATGAGATGGACGCGCCCAGTTCAATTGATATCAACGACTATCTGGATTTCCAGAGAGCCGAACTATTCCTAAAAGAGAAAGCGGATTCATCCCGATGAGACGCGCGCCGTTGTTACCGGAACCCGCGCGGAATATGGAATCCTGAAGCCGGTCATCGAGCGCATCCATGAATCGAACCGGTTGGAACTTGCGCTGCTGGTTACGGGATGCACCTTTCCCCGGAATTCGGATCGACTGTGCGTGAGATTGAAACGGATGGAATTCCCATCGACGCCCGCGTAGATATGCTCTTGAGCAGTGATACTCCCTCCGCAATGGCGAAAGGGATGGGGATCGGTATATATGGCTGACCCAGGAGATGGAGCGTCTCAAACCCGATATCGTTATCGTATTAGGCGACCGGATCGAAGCGCTCGCAGGGGCAATCGCCGGACTCTTCAGCGGAGCGTTGGTGGCGCACCCTGCATGGGGGGGAAATCACACAAGGCGGTTTGGATGAATTATAGCGGCATTCGATCACTAAATTGGCGCATCTTCACTTTCCCGCGACAGAGAAAAGGCCGGAAGCGCATCCTGCGCCTGGGAGAGGAATCCCGAATTTGTGCATTGTGTGGGAACGCCGGGATTGGACGCGATTTTGAAATTTCCAAAAATGAGTGATGATGAATTGTCCAAACATCTCGGCGCGCCGATTCCCAAGCGTTACGCCTTGATCGTTCAACACCCCCTTTCGACACGTCCTGAGACCGCTTGTGAAGAGATCGCTGAGACGTTGACCGCAAATCAAATATTCGGGGATCCCCGCATTCCTCATTTATCCCAATGCGGACGCGGGTAGTCACGATATAATGGAGATAATCCGTAAATTCGAACAGGAAGACTGGCTGACAACATTTGTCTCTTTGCCTCGCGTGTTATACTGCAATCTGCTGCGGCGCGCCGCCGTGATGGTCGGGAATACCAGTTCCGGCATCATCGACACACCTGCGTACGGCGTCCCCTTTATCAACGTGGGTGAACGGCAGGCGGGACGCGAGCGGGGGAAATAACGTGATCGACGCCGCCCCTGCCGCGAGGAGATTGAACCCGCCCTGAACCGCGCGTTGACCGACACCAAGTTTATCAACAAAGCGAAAAAAACACCCAATCCCTATGGCGATGGAAACGCGGCGGAACGCATCTGCGCTGTGTTGGAGACTGTAGATTTGAATGCGGCGCGGGATGGGAAAAGGCTGCCTGGTGACGAAATGAGGAACTATGATGAGTGTCGTTCACTTTGTTTATTTGTATAATCGATAAGTTTTTACTGGCGGTTTCTTTTTCGCCGATGATTTGAAGTGGTTTGATTGGCGGTTTTTGCCTTCGAAGACTTGAAGGTTATCATAGTTGTTCAGTTCTTGATCAATGGCTTGCTGTAATTCAGGGCTTCCAAGATCGTGCAGTTTTTTTAAATACGCGTTTGATTGTGTAAGTAAATCAGGTGGAATGATTGTCGTTCCTCCTTGTTCACTGAAATATTCTTGGAGTATGGGCTGCCATCGCAGAATCACGGATTGGGCTTCGATGATCAGATCTGGATTCGTTAGAAGTATTTTCATAATTTCTGGATCGTGTTGGTAATACAAG